>JAGOOA010000006.1:30694-35593 GCA_017992765.1 Syntrophorhabdaceae bacterium | reverse complement strand
ACTTTTGCGGGCATTCCTGCGACGACGGTGTTCGGGGGCACATCGGCCGTGACCATTGAATGAGAGGCGACGATGGCCTGCTCGCCTATGGTTACTCCCGGCAGTATCACCGCGCCGGTGTATACTTTCGCATAGTCTTTGATCACGACAGGGCGGTATTCACGGGTCATATGGGACGCCTCTGAGTGTGAATGGGTAAAGATCCTGACGTCTTCCGTGAGCGCGACATAATTGCCGATGGTGACCCCTCCCTTGGAGTCGATGTAGACGTTGCGATTGAAAAAGGCGAAGTCGCCCACCTCGATATTCTGGCCGAAGTTGAACCTGAAATTTTCCTCGGCGATGAACCCTGTGCCGCATCTTTTAAAGAGATGCTCTGCAATGAGCCTCCTGAAAAGGATCGCAAAGTTTACAAAGAGGCACAGGGGAAGCTTATCAAATGTATCCCAGAGGAAGTGGAGGTACCGCTGTTCCGGTGTAAAGGGGTGTTCGCGCCCCAGCGGAAGGAGTTCGCTGTAAAGTTCAAGCTCTTCAATAAGCTCCCGCGTGTAGGGAGGCGCATCGAGAGCCTTCAGGACCTCGACCGTACTTTTTGCATTGAGCCCTTTGTCGATGATCCCCTTGATCTCTTCGAATCTTTTATTGAGAATTTTCCCCATGGGCACCCTCCCTGTAAATGTTATCTGCCCTTTTCGCCTGACTTCGTTACGGCCAGGAAGGCCATGGCGAACCCGGCGGATAAAGCAAACAGCAATACCCAGAGGCCTTTTGCGGCGATCTTTTTTTCAGGTTTGCTTGTTTTTGTCAGCCATTCATGAAAAGCATTTACCTCGCCCCCGATGTCGAAGACGCTCTTTAGATCGATTATGCCCGCATCATATTTTCCCGGCGTTTCGCCGGGGTTGTCGATAAAGGACAGGACATTTTCGAGCTGCTTAAGATATTCTTCCACAGGTTTCCTGAGGATGTTGGTAAAAAGGGCCTGTCCATCCTCCTGGCCGGGAGGGAACGGCCGTTTCCAGAAATCGTGATAGGAAGCGAGCATATTGAGGAGCGGTTCTTCTATGCGGGCCACCGCCTCCTTCACCGTTTCCCTAGGGGCATGCCCTTTTAGCAGGACTTCCGTCGTGAGATCAACGGTGGCGCTTGTCAGGGCCTCGAAGTTTTTTTTCAGTATGCCGTTCATCTCATCGATGAGCGCAGAGATGCCCTCCAGTGGCCGGCCTTCTGGAGAAGGGTAATACATAAGTACTTCCCGAAGCATAACGTCAATAGGCCTTAGCTCTTCGGCCAGTATGTGATAATGGTCCGGCAATGGGCGCTGTAATTCCATATTTCACCGCATGTGCGTAAAGTGTTTTATATTTGAACATATTTGGTGCCTTTTTTCTACGCATTTGAGGGGCCGCTATGTAAAAAAATGATTTTTTTTCAAGACTATTAGTAAGCGCCTACTTATTCATATTATCTATTTGCTATGCAATAAATAATTTTCTAAAATAGAAAACCCGATATGATCTATCTCGACAATGCTGCGACTTCGTTCCCGAAGCCAAAAGAAACGATCGATTTTCTGAACGATTTTGTACTGAATGTCGGCGGCAATCCCGGCAGGAGCGGGCATGCCCTTTCCCTGGCTGCCGCACGGTCCATCTTTGAGGCGCGGGAAAAACTTGCAGCCCTGTTCCGCGTAATGGATTCAGAGCGGATCATTTTTACCCAGAACGGGACCGAATCGTTGAACCTTGCCATCCTAGGGCTTTTAAAAGAAAAGGACCATGTGATCACCACTTCGCTCGAGCATAATTCGGTGATGCGCCCCCTTATGTTCCTCAGTAAAGAAAAAGGGGTCGACATCTCTGTCGTGCAATGTGCGCCCGATGGCAAGCTCGATGTGGGAGATATAAAAAAGTTCATACGCAAGAAAACAAAGGCGGTGGTCATCAACCACGGGTCGAATATCATAGGCAGGGTCCAGCCGGTCGGCGAGATAAAAAAGATGATAGGGGGTATCACCCTCATCGTCGATGCCTGCCAGACGGCCGGCTCCTTTCCGGTTAACGTCGAGGAAGACGATATCGATATACTCTGCTTTTCCTGCCACAAATCGCTTTATGGCATCCAGGGCCTTGGCGCCATTTATATACGGAACGGGATAGAGCTCGCCCCGCTGAAATTCGGAGGCACAGGGAGCAGGTCGGAATCTATCGAGCAACCTATGTTTTTGCCTGACCGGTACGAGAGCGGCACGCCCAACACCCCGGGGATCGCAGCGCTCCTCGGGGGCTTAAGCTTCATCGAAAGGACCGGCATCGATACGATCATCAGAAGGAAACAGGATTTGCGGCGATCCATCCTCGGCGGGTTGTCTGATATCCCGCAGGTCGTAATATACGGGGATAAGGACGATGGGAACCAGCTGCCCGTCATATCGTTCAACATTGAGGGAAAATTGCCCTCAGAAGTGGGCTATGAGCTCAATAAGCGGGAAATATATACGCGGGTAGGGCTGCATTGTGCGCCCGCAGCGCACAGGACGATCGGCAGCTTCCCGGAAGGCACCGTGAGAGCCGCTCCCGGGTACTTTACAACGGAGGAAGAGGTTGCCGTGTTCATTAATGCGGTAAGGGAAATAGCCGGACAACCGTGAAACGAGCAGTATATAGTATATAGTATATAGTATATCGCAAAAAGCAAAAACCCCTTGCCGACAACTATTCTGCAGTATACGACCTACGATATACGATATACTATATACTATATACTATGGTTTGATAGGCCGGAGAGACCAATATGATTTACTTCTTAATTTTCTATTCCATCCACGATGTCCTGAAGGCCGAGAAGGCGTTGAAGGGGCGCGATGTGGCCATAGAGCTTGTCCCTGTGCCGAGGAACCTGAGCTCAGATTGCGGGATGTGCATAAAATTGAACGGGGACCTGGAAGGTATAATGCCGTGTATGCACGGTATCGAAATAGACAAATGCGTTTCCTATGACGGGAAAGAATATAAGCCCATAGCTACTTCAAAAAGCTAAATAATTGCCCACGCCGCGCTTCGCATGGCACCCTCGAAGAATGAAATTGATGTACCCGGGACTTTTCTCTATAAGGATGAGCATGGCGTCGGAACATCCCCCGCAAACACGCTCATTTAAGCTCCTGCGGCTACATTCGCTCGCGTTCGGCTTCGGAACTTTTGCTTCGCAAAAGACCGAGCTTCCTCGCCTCACGACGGTTTGCTCCGGGATATCCCGACGCCATGCTCTCAATTAATGATCAGGGGATAGACTGTTTTCTGTGTAATATCAAAATCCAAATATTCAATGTTCTAAATTTCTCCTTAAGCTTCACGATTCACGCCTCACGGTTTCTTGCGGGGTCTTGACAAAATTATTTCCGATGAAAATATTTTTTAGTGTAGGGTGATTGTAAAAGGCCCTTTAAAAATATCGTTATAAGGAGGTAAGGTGCTATGTTATGGACAGAAGGTTTAGGAACGTTCGCGAGGGGGATCGATCCCTGGACGCAACTGCAAAGGATCGAGAATGAGATGAATCGTGTCCTGTCCAGATATGCATCGCCATCGACGAGCGAATTCCCGGCTGTGAATATCTGGGCAGATGGAGACATTGCAATGGTGACCACGGAGATCCCCGGTATTGACCCCGAAAGGATCGACATATCCGTTGTAGGAAAGACGCTGGTTATTCGGGGAAGCAGGGAGCCTGAGGCTATCGGGGAGGGCGAGGCATACCATCGCAGAGAGCGCTGGTACGGCCAATTTGCAAAGAGCGTTGAAATGCCGTTCCAGATAAGTACCGAGAAGGTAGAGGCAAAGTTTTCCAAAGGCGTGCTTACCATCACGCTCCCGCGGGCAGAGGCTGACAAACCGAAAAAGATTACCGTTAAACCAGCATAGCGTAAGGAGGTGCAATTATGGCAGATAAAACAAAAGAGATCCAAAAAAAGGGATCTGACAGCATAGAGCGTGTGGAACACACAAGGGCGGCCCAGGTGTATACGCCTGATGTGGATATTATAGAGCGGCAGGATAGCATTGTTGTTACTGCCGATATGCCCGGCGTTGATGAAAATACAGTCGACATAACGCTTGAAAAGAACGTGCTGAGCCTGTATGGAAAGGTTGATGCCGATGCACCGGAAAAACTGCGGTTGCTCCACGCAGAGTATGGCATTGGCGACTATAAGCGTGTTTTCACGCTTTCAGGCGAGATAGACAGGGATAAGATACGCGCGACGGTGAAGAACGGTGTCCTGAAAGTCCTGTTGCCGAAGGCGGAAGCGGCAAAAACCAGGAAGATAGAAGTAAAGGCTGAGGCCCAAGGATAAACACCAATTTGCAAGGAGGTGTGCTATGGCAGCAAAAAATCTCATACCAAAAACAAAAGACGAGAAAAGCCTTGCGTCTCAATACGAGGCGCTGAACCCTTTTTATGCGTTCCGGCAGGAGATGGACAGGATCTTCGATAACTTTTTTCATGGCCTGGAAATTGAGCCCTTTAAGAAGGTGCCGGATACATTTTATCCAAACGTTGACGTGGTGGACAACGCCAAAGAGATCAACGTCACCTTGGAGCTTCCCGGCATTGACGAAAAAGATATTGACCTGTCTCTTGATGCAGATAGCCTTACGATAAAGGGCGAAAAAAAGGAGGAAAAAGAAGAGAAGGGAAAGAACTACCACCGTACGGAGCGGGTATACGGCTCTTTCAGCAGAACAATACCTCTTCCTGTCGAGATCGATGCCGATAAGGCTCAGGCTCACTTCAAAAAAGGGGTGCTGAAGGTGACCCTGCCGAAGACAGCAAAGGCGATGAAAGAAATAAAAAAGGTCCCCATTAAAGCATAAAGAGCGATAAAAGGCCGGCTGCCGG
>JAGOOA010000006.1:14277-30594 GCA_017992765.1 Syntrophorhabdaceae bacterium | reverse complement strand
CGTCAGGTGGGGGCTGACTATGGTGTGGATATCGATGAGCGCTGAAGCAAAAAGCATCCTGTCCTGTCCTGCCCTCAGATGCCACCGTGCTTTTTCAAAGGAATGTATGAAGCCAAAGGTGTTCTTCACCCCCAGCGTTAAGCCCATCATCGCATGTGTCTTAAGCTTGGGAAGATTGATGATCAGATCAAAATCCTTTGGGTCTTCGCCGAAAGTAAACCGCTTATATGGTGATACACCATCGTGTTTCTTTATTAATTTTCTATCAAAATGAGATATAGTTAAACCATAGTATTCAATAATATCCATAATTCTGCAATTTACAAGGACTTTTTTAGTATTTTCATAGCCAGGACTATCTCCGATCGTGATCTGGCACCCGTGATCAAGAAGTATTTCGGTTAATGCCCTGATGAATTCAGGGTGGGTGGTGACTGCCTTTTCAGGCGCTTTGCCGCTTAGAAGATTGGGCTTCAGAAGGACCGCCTGCTTATCGATGCGGAACCCGAGGGCCTGAAGGCCTTTTACAAAAAAATCTTTCAGCCTTTCCTGGTCATAGCGGTCACATGCCTGCAGAAGTACCTTTTCCAAGGCCCGGTCCTTTCTCGAAAGATGCCTCAATAAATTCTATACAGATATGGCCGTCGGCGCCATGCCAGCATACCCTGTTTTCGTCATCAAGCCTGTAGGTCACCGTATAGCCCTTCCGCTGCACGATCGAAGAGCCTTTCCCGACGGGTTCCCTTGTGTTATTCATCGTAATGTCGTCGATAAAGTCGCTCAATTGTATGCCGAATTCTTTCTCGAACTTACCCTCATCCGTTTCTTTGACCTCCTGGTTCTCTAGCAGGAAGCCGTTCCTGTCCTTTTTGATATACATGGCGGTATTGCCAAAAGGCCCGTAGACCTCAACGAGAAGCACGTCGGGATAATCAACCCGCAAGGACATAGTGCCGGAATAGGTCATTTCCCTCCATGACATGTCAAGCTCACAAAGGGCGGCAACGTATTGTATGCGTTCAGGCCAGGCGATGCGGGCGGCCTTTTTCGGAAGCATTGCGCAGGCATTCAAGAGGATCGCCAGACATATTATGAGCGCTTTTAATTTCATTTGAAGGGCATTGGAAATATCTAAATTCTAAGCACGAATTTCGAAATCCTAAATAATATCAAAATTCAAATATATAATGTTCTAAACAAAAACCTCTAGGGCATGTTTATATATTGGAATATTTGAATTTGTTTAGTGCTTAGATATTCGTATTTAGGGCTTATATGTTTCACTTCTTACCTTCTTTAAGCTGTTTTATCTTTTCCTCAAGGGCTCTTCTTTTTTCTTCTTTCTTTTCCGCCTGGATGGATTTGCCGTAGTAATGGATGGCCTTGGAGTGTTCTTTCATGCTTGCATAGACGTCGCCGAGATGTTCGGCAATGGTTGGATCGTCAGGCATCAACTGATGCGCTTTCAATATTGCCGTCAGCGCACCGCCGTAATCGCCTTTTTTGTAGTAGACCCATCCCAGGCTATCGAGAATATATCCGTCATCGGGCTTCTTTGCGATCGCCTTTTTGATCATTGCCTCGGCCTCATCGAGCCTTATCCCTTTCTCGGCCCAGGTGTAGCCGATGAAGTTCAGCGCGTTGGCATAATCCGGATCGACCTTCAGCACCTCTTCCATCATTGTCAGCGCCTCATCGGTGCTGCCTTTCTTTTCGTGGAGCATGCCGATCTGGTATAAAACGTCTGCGTTGTTCGGTTCGATCTTCCGCGCCTCTTCTAATAACCCGATGCCTTTCGCATAATCCATCTTTTCTTCGTAAAGCATCGACAGCAACATATAGAGCTCGGCAGTGGGCTGTATTTCGCGCAGGTAGCGCTCCATTGTCCGTATGCCTTCATCCAGGGCGCCTGTCTTGATATAAAGAAATACGAGATTTTTCGATGCGTTGGAGAACTCGTCCGATTTGGGGTCTACTTTAAGAAACTCCTCTATGGCATTCTTCGGGTCGCCCTTTTCTTTCCACGACATGGCAAGGTACAGCCGAACGATATTGTTGCCGGGGGAAGAGGCAAGCACAAAATTAAATTCCCTGATCGCCTCGTCGAACCTCCTTTGCTCGAGGTGAAGAAGCCCTATGCGTATCCTTATGGAGAGGTCCTTTCTGTCTATTCCCGACAGCTCCTCGAATTCGAGAATCGCCTTGTCGTACTCCTTCTGCTTGATAAATATCGCGGCGATCCTTGAGCGCGCTTTTTTGTTCGTGGGGTCGATGGAGATTACGAACTGGTAGTATTCTATTGCCTTTTCAAAATTTCCTTCGATCTCATTGATGGTGCCGAGGTCGAGCAGTGCCGGCTCGAAGTTTGGTTTCAATGCAAGGACCTTGTTATAGTAAACATTTGCCTTTTTATAGTCTTTGGCCTCTGCGGACAGCCTTGCGGTATAATAAAGGGCTATAATGTTGTCGCTGTCGTACACAAGTATCTTTTCGTAGATGGCCAATGCGTCCTTATAGCGTTTTTCTGCGACATACAGGGATCCGAGATAGAGGTAGGCTTCTGTATCCTCGGGGTTGAGGGCGATGCATTTCTCGTAAAGGGTTTTTGCGATCGCGAGCTTGCCCTGCGCCGAGTATGTACCGCCGAGGAGGAACAGGGCATCCCGGTTCGTAGGATTGATCTCGATCGCCTCTTTGAGCAGCTGTTCCGCTTTGGATGTGTCTCCCTGCTTAATATAGAGAAAGGCAAGCTCGGCCCTGATCTCAGAAGAAGCAGGATTGAATTTCAACGCCGCCATGTAATATGCCAGGGCCGTCTCGTGTTCGCCGCGCAGCTCGCTTCTGTAGCCTTTTAGGAAGAACTCGATCGATGATGAATAATTGCTCCCAAAAAGGGGTAACGGCAGCAAAGTGAGCAGGAAAACAACGAAAAATCTTTTCATTCTGAGAAATAATAGCACAGGCGGTCCTGAAAATCCATAACGACAGCTTACAGCTCACAGCTCACAGCCAGGAACTATGAACCGTGTTTCTCGCCGAACGCCCAACGCCGAACGTTCTTCTATGATCCACGATATCCTTTAAGCTGACGGCTGGTAGCTATCGTATCATCCTCCCGATGCGGAGCCACCGTACGTAATGGAGGGGGTTGTCGGAATTTCCGTCCCACGAAAAGTAGAGGATGAATGCCTTCCCGACGAGGTCTTCTTTTTTCACGAAGCCCCAGAACCTGCTGTCAAGGCTCCTGTCCCTGTTGTCGCCCATGACGAAATAAGAATCCTTCGGCACCTCGAGGGGCTGCAGATTATCCTTGGGCGAGAGAAAGCCCGGTATGGGAGGTTCATGCGAACGGAAGCCCCACGGGTCATTTAGCCTTTTGCCGTTGACGTAGATGATCTTGTCTCTGATCTCTACGGTATCGCCTTCCTTTGCGATAACCCTCTTTATAAAGTCTTTGCTCCTGTCCACGGGGTAGCGGAAGACGACGACGTCGCCCCGGTCGGGCTTGTCGAGCTCGAAGATGACAATATCGGTGAACGGCACCTTCACAACGTAGCTGAGCCTGTTGACGAGAAGGTGATCGCCGATAAGAAGCGTCGGCTCCATGGAGCTTGACGGTATCTTGAATGCCTGGATAAAGAAGCTGCGGACAAAAAAGGCGATGATCGCCGCTATAATAAGGGACTCGATATACTCCCTGGTCTTGCTCTTCTCCTTCTGAAGCGCCACCGGTTTGCTGTCAGCCGCCGGCGCTTCGCCCTTTCTATGTTTTTTGCCCATCAAACCTCCAACTTAGCTCATGGCTCATAGCTCATGGCAAAACCAAGCATGAAATTCTAATATCTAAATTCTAAACAATATCAAAATACAAATATCAAATATTCCAAACAAAAACATCCAAACACGTTTTGAATTTGGAACATTCGAATTTGTTTAGTGCTTCGATATTCGGATTTAGCGTTTGCCATGAGCCATGAGCTATGAGCTGCATCATCACATCTTCTCCGGTGCCGATACGCCGAGGATGTTGAGGCCTGACCGGATCACCTCTCTGAGCATATGGAGAAGCAGCAGCCTTGCGATGGCCAGTTCCCTGTCGTCGACGAGCACCCTTGTTTTATTGTAATAGCTATGAAAATTTCCCACAAGATCAAGAAGATAAAAGGTGATCCTGTGCGGTTCGAAGCTCCTGGCGCAGCCCTCGATGACGTCATGGAAATGAATGATCCCCTTTATAAGCTTGATCTCGTCCTCCTGCGTCAGGAGGCGCAGGTCGGCATTTTTCAATTGCCCGGCATCAATGCCTTCAGCGGCAGCGTTCCTGAAGATGCTCACGATCCTCGCGTGGGCATACTGCACGTAGTATACGGGGTTCTCGTTGGAGGTCTTTACGGCAAGGTCAAGGTCAAATTCGAGGTGGGCGTCGCTTTTTCTCATGAGAAAAAAGAACCGCGCCGCGTCCCTGCCGACCTCGTCCAGGACTTCCCTCAGAGTGGTAAACTCCCCGGCCCGGGTTGACATGCCGATGGGTTTTCCATCCTTCAGGAGGGAAACGAACTGGATCAGTATCACCTTAAGGTCTTCTTTGTTTCTTCCGAGCGCCTGGATAGCGGCCTTCAGCCGCGGTATATATCCGTGATGGTCCGAGCCCCATATATCGACGAGCGTATCGTAGGAACGTTCGAATTTATCGAGATGGTATGCTATGTCTGATGTGAAATAGGTCTTTTCCCCGTCAGATTTTATCAGGACCCTGTCCTCGTCCTTTTCAAAGGCGCTTGTCCTGAACCACAGGGCGCCGTCATTCTCATATGCGTACCCCTTATCCCTGAGCAGGGAAAGCGTGCTGTCGATAACGCCCCTTCCATAGAGCCCGGACTCCCTGTAATAGCTGTCGAAAAAGACCCCGAAGTCTTCAAGGTCCTTTATGATGCCGTTCATGATGGCGTCGCCGGAAAATCGAGACATCAGGGTTACAGCATCTTCTTCCTCCGGGGGGACATCGATGTCTTTGTCAATGACCTCACGGGCAAGGTCCTTGATATACTCGCCCTGATAGAGGTCCTTTTCGTATGATACCTGAAGGCCTTTCAGCTCCTGCCACCGGAGGAACGTTGACCTGCCGAGGGTCCTGATCTGCCTGCCCGCGTCGTTGATGTAGTATTCTTTTGTTACCGCATAGCCGGCCTTAGAAAGGATGTTGGCGAGAACGTCGCCGACAGCTGCTCCCCTGCCATGGCCGATATGAAGGGGGCCCGTGGGGTTTGCGCTGACAAACTCGATAAGCGCTTTTTTCCCCTTGCCGGTTGAGGGGAAGAGGGTGTCGATGCCGTTGGCATATGCATCCTGCAGGAGCTGCTGCCAGACGTCATCTTTTACATAAAAGTTGATAAAGCCTTTTCCCGCGACCTCGACCTTGTCGCAGGAAGCATCGAAATCCATGCGCTGCACGAGGTTTTCTGCGATCGCTTTCGGATTTTTTTTCAGGGCAGGCGCAAGAAGGAAGGCGATATTTGTAGAATAGTCTCCATGCCCTTCTTCTCTGGGAATTTCTATGATAGGGTTGATCTCTGTGTTGACAGGGAGGGTGCCGTCTTTTTTACAACCTTCACACGCGTCCCTTATGATCGTCGCTATGTTCCTTTTGATCATCTGGTTTTTCATCATCCTTGATGGATATGTCTTTTACGTACTCGGGACATCTGAATGAAATATCCTGGCTTTTTAAAAATTTTTTCTGACAGTCTTTTCTCCATGCACAGATCACACAGAGCGATCGTTCTTCTCCCATGGAACCTCCATGATGATTTCCTTGTAACAGGAGGGGCGCCTCCCTTTCAAGATGGGCCATTCCCTCCGCACGTGCTGAAGGTATTCAAGATCGATATCTGCGAGAAGCACGCTGTCGGTTATCCCCGTGGGCCCTCCGACCAGTTCGCCCTCCGGGTTGACGCAAAAGCTCATGCCGTAAAAATCCTGCATCGCCTCGCTCCCGACCCTGTTGACGCGCATGATGTAGACGCCATTGGCGATTGCGTTGCCCGTCAGGACCGTTTGCCAGATATGCTGCGATTTAAAGGCGCAGGCGGTCGGTGCAAAGATAATATCGGCGCCTTTCATCCTGAGGATCCTCGCCCCTTCCTGGTAGAAGTTGTCCCAGGAGGCCTGGACCCCGATAGCGCCGTGCGGTGTTTGAAAAACGGGAAGCCCCTGGTTGCCGGGGGAAAAATAAGATCTCTCTTCCCAGAGAGGTATGTCCGTGACGTGCAGTTTCCTGTATGTGCCGACCGTTTTATCGCTGCTGAAAACCACAGAGGTATTGAAATACTTCTTGCCCGATCTTTCAAATATGGGAAGGATAAGGATGCTGTCTGTCCCTTTAAGGGCATTTTTGAAGAGCCGTACCGTGGGCCCGTCAGTTTTTTCGGCGTACTTCCAGACGTCTTCATCCCTGTCCTTTGGAAACCACGGGAGGTTGAAGAGCTCCTGGAAGCAGATGAACTTTGCATCCTCCCTGAGCGCCACGGCAAGGAGCTGCAGCGCCTTCTCGGTATTTCGCTCCCTGTCGGGAGAGCAGGCGAATTGTATCCCGGCAATTTTCATAATACGCAAAGAAAACTAACAGATAGAAAAGAGGGCTGTCAAGGAAAAAACCTGAACTTACAGCTGTCAGCGATCAGCTATCAGCAATCAGCACAAATAAACTGCCCAAAAAGCTGACCGCTGACCGCTGATAGCTGTAAGCTTTCGTTTTTAGTAATTCTCCGCCAGCAGCTCGTAATATGCCTGGGGATGGGCGCAGGCAGGGCACTCAACGGGCGCCTCTTTGCCTTCATGGACGTAGCCGCAGTTCCTGCATCTCCACTTCACCACCGTGTCTCTTTTGAAGACCCTGCCGTTCTCGATGTTGCCGATAAGGGAGCGGTACCTTTTTTCGTGTTCTTCCTCAACCTCGGAGATCTCTTTGAAGACAGTTGCGATCTCGCCAAATCCTTCCTCTTCCGCTACCCGTGCTGCTTCCGGATAGAGCACCGTATGTTCGAGGTTCTCGCCTGACGCCGCCGCCTTCAGATTGTCCAGGGTGCTGCCGATGACGCCGGCAGGATAGGAGGCCGTTATTTCCACATCGCCGCCTTCGAGGAACTTGAAGAACCTTTTGGCGTGCTCTTTTTCGTTGTCCGCCGTATCGGCAAAGATCCATGATATCTGTTCATATCCCTCTTTCTTGGCCTGCGATGAGAAATAGGAGTACCGGTTCCTTGCCTGCGATTCACCGGCAAAGCTCTCGAGCAGGTGCTTCTCTGTTTTCGTTCCTTTCACCGATCTCATTACATCCTCCTCTCAACTTTTCCACAATCCGTGCAGGTTGCAGTATTCGCGGGCCGCAATGTTATCGCCTTTTACCGGGAAGAAGGCCTCTGGCGCTGCGCCGGGAGATAAGAACTGCCGGTAGACCCTGCCGTCGACGATCACCTCGATCAAGACGATGTAGTGCTTTTCTTCCATGGGGTGGGCGACGCTGCCGACCTTTATTGTAATCCCGTCCGCCGTCTTTTCGATAACGGGGACGTGCTTTTCCTTCGCAGCGTCCACCGTGTTTTCCTGCATGAGCTTCATGGGCAGATTACAGCAAACCAGCTCACCTTTTCCTCCGAACAGAACCTCGACGACGTTCCCGCAGACCGAACATTTGTAAACCTCTAGTCTTTCAGCCATGATTATACCTCCTTTATTTTATTATTTGTGCCTTATCGTGCGACAGGCATTCCCTGCATGTGCCTTTAAAATAGCCCTGTATCTCTTCGATCCTATGGCCGTCGATCTCCATAACATCGGCATAGGGGCATTGCACATCTACGTCAATTATCCTTCCGCATTGCGTGCATAACAGGTGGTGATGTGGCTTTACCCTGTAGTCGTACCTCATCTCTTCAGGAGTGATCGTGAGGCAGTGGACAAGCCCTTTTTCAGCAAAAGCGTTCAGCGTATTATAAACCGTTGTTTTCGATATTGTCGGTATTTCCTTCAAAAGCTCTTCATAGATCATGTTCACATTCATATGATCTTCGTTATTCTCAAGGATCTCAAGTATTTTTATACGCTGGTGTGACGGGTGTATGTTTTTGGACTGGAGTATTTTAATGAGGTCTTCCATAGTTATAATAATTATAAAATAATATTTAATACAATTTTGTAATAATGTCAAGTAAAAATAGAGACAGCTTTCAGCAGTCAGCCTTCAGCGAACAGAATATAACGTAAAAGGTAAAAGGTAAAAGGTAAAAGGTAAAAAAACCTTGTCATCTCCTGCTCGTCTGACGCCTTACGGGTGTTCTGCTATGCGCCATGCGCTTTGCGCTATGCAGATTCCGTATCCAGCATCGAGTATCAAGCATCCAGCGTCGAACATCCGGCATCTCTTTAGCTCTGAGCTGACTACCTTCATGAGAATTTGCTCGTTATTTCGATATACGATATACGAATTACGATATACGGTTTGCTGTGAGCTGTATTTTTGCTTACTGCTTCGGGTGGCTTTTGAAAAATTCCCAGATCAGGTCTGTTGCAGGTACTTCGCTGACAGGCGTATCGGCGTTGAAATAGCCTCTTTTTTTACCTCCGGGCCAGGCGTGGCCTCCGCCTTTTATGCTATAGACAAGGACCTCGGTGCCGGATGATCCGCCTGTGTAAAGATCCGTGATGATGCGCCCCTTCTCTTCCGTCTGAGGAACTGCCGAGCATTGATCATGCTTTGCCCAGAAGGTAGCTGCATACGAAACAGGGGTGTCGGCGCGCTCACGGCCGTCCGCCATCTTCAATGATTTGCCGCCTTTGTAGAGAACGTGTTGGTCGTCTTTGCCGTGGAATATGACGACAGAAAGGGGCTGCGCAGGCCTGCAATCCTGAATGTTCAGGGCCCCTGCTACGGGGCCTATCGCGGCGATCCTGTCGGACAGCTCGCAGCCGAGGCGGTAGCTCATCATGGCTCCGTTCGAGATGCCGGTTGCATAGATGCGCTTCGGGTCAATGGGCAGTTCCTTTGTGAGCTTCTCTATAAGGGCCCTTATAAAACCCGTATCGTCGATATCGTGTTCGACGGCAAAACCGCAGCAATTGCCGGAGTTCCAGGTAAGGAGTTTGTTCTTGCCGATCCATCCTGTTCCGTTCGGGTAGACGACGATAAATCCTTCGGTATTTGCCTTCTGGCTGAAGCCGGTGACGTGCGCCGCATTCTTTGCGTTTTCGCCGTTCCCGTGCAGCACGATGACAAGGGGGACGGATTGAGGCTTCTGGACAACGTATATCGTCGGGATATATACCACATATGTTCTTGTCCGGCCGTCATGCGTCAGCGAGGCGTCGTTGTACCCCGGCCTCCCGAAGCTCTCCGCATACAGGCAAGGGGCAATAAGTAAAAGTGAAGCGACCAACAGGATCAAAGGGCAGAATTTTTTTATCATGGGATATATACATGTTAGCAGAGAATAAAAGATTTGTAAATATACGGGATCGATTGTTACACGGGGTTATTTTGTTTTACCTGACCTTGTTTTTATGATAGTTTATGAAAAATGTTTGGCATCGGTCTTCCGGAAATCATTGTTATTATGGTCGTGGCGTTGCTGGTAGTGGGGCCTTCGAAGCTGCCAGAGCTTGCCAAATCTCTCGGCAAGGCTTTTTCGGAGTTCAGGAGGATGGCCGATGAGGTGAAAGAGACCATCGAGGATGAGGTTTCAGGAGATGAGGCCTCGCCGGAAGAAAAAGCCCATGATGGCGCTGCAGAAGATGCTTATTCCGGGGAGCCCGCCGTGGATGCTGAGCGCAACGCTCAGGGCGCGGAAGGGAAAGAAGATAAAAATATCCCTGAAGGCGGGGCATTACGCGGATAAAAGAACACCAACAGAAAAAGTCGAAAGCTCATGGCCAAGAAATCATCAGTTGATGAAAAGCAGCCATTCCTTTCCCATCTCAAGGAACTGCGCGACCGCATCCTGGTCTGCATCGTAGCGGTCGGGCTAGCCTTTATTCTGACATATTCCTTTAAGGAAAAGATATTTGGCTTTCTTATGGAGCCTTTCATCCGGGTCATGCCGGAAAAGAGCTCCTTTATCTTTACCGCTGTCACCGAGGCGTTCATCACCTATTTCAAGATATCCATTGTCGCCGCCCTGTTCATTGTTGCGCCCGTGATCCTCTATGAGTTCTGGATGTTTGTATCTCCGGGCCTTTATGAAAAGGAAAAACGTTACGTTTATCCCTTTATCCTGCTGGGCAGCCTCTGTTTTTTATGCGGAGGCCTGTTCTGCTATTACGTCGTGATGCCTTTTATATATCGTTTCTTTGTCAGCTACGCCGGCGAACTGATCATCCCCATGCCGGACCTCAAGAGCTACATGAGCCTGACCATGAAGATGCTCATAATGTTCGGGCTGCTTTTTGAGCTGCCGCTTGTCGCATTTTACCTCGCAAGGGCAGGGATCATACGCTACAGGATGCTCGCACATAAGAGGAGGTATGCTATCCTCGCAGCCGTCATTACAAGCGCCATAATTACGCCGCCGGACGTGTCAAGCCAGCTCCTCGTCGCCGTCCCATTATGGGGACTCTATGAGCTGAGCGTTGTCATTGTGAGGGTCTTTGGAAGGAAGGAGAAGGTCGATGAAAAAGCTTAACGTTGTGATCCTTGCCGCGGGAAAGGGCGAGAGAATGGTCTCAAAAAGGCCGAAGGTGATGCACGAGATCATGGGGAGGCCCATGATCCGCTACGTGGTCGAGAGGGCGCGGGAGCTTTCACCTGCGAAGATCGTTGTCGTCGTCGGCCACGGCAGGGAAGAGGTCGAGGAATATCTGAAGGCCTATCCTGTCGCATGCGTCCTGCAGCGGGAGCAGAAAGGCACGGCCCACGCGCTGCTCTCTGCCGGCAGGTTCATTGACAAAGGCGACGTCCTTGTCCTCTATGGAGACGTCCCCATGATAGAGAAGGAGACATTGAAGGCCTTCCTTTCCTTTTACGAAAAGGCAAAGAGCGTCACCTTCATGACGACCGACGTTCCCGACCCCGGCGGATACGGAAGGGTCATCATGTCCGGCGATGAGATAATCGAGATCAAAGAGGATGCCGATGCCACACGGAAAGAGCGGGAGATCAAGCGTATCAACACGGGCATCTGCATCATCCCGGCGCGATCCTTCCCCCTGTTGAGATCAATATCTGCGGATAATAAAAAGGGCGAGTATTACCTTACCGATATCTGCACGGTGGGGCGGCGGAAGGGCCAGATCATCAAGGGATACAACCACGGGAACTCCCAGGAGGTCCTCGGCATAAATTCCCGCATGGAGCTCCTGGAGGCGAACAGGATCATGCGCTGGAGGATCGTGGAACAGCATATGCGAAGAGGGGTAACGTTTCTGGACAAGAACGTGTATATCGAAAGCGGCGTAAAGATCGGCATCGATACAACGATATTTCCCAACTGCTACCTTCTCGGGGACACCGTGATAGGGAGCGGCGTGGTGATCGGGCCCAATGTCGTTGTGAAGGATTCGGTGGTTCACGATAACGTTAATGTTGAAGGATTTGCCGTTGTCGAGGGAAGCGAGATCAAAAAGAACGCGAAGGTTGGGCCTTTTTCCAGGACAGGCCGCGCTGCCGGCGATGGGGGAGGCAGGAAAAAACGTTAACACCGGGGCGCGGGCCCTTACTTGTAATACGATAGAGCTGAAAAGCGCAAGGCCGTAAAGGGGGGCAATATGGGCAAAAGGAAGAGACAATGTGCGGAATAGTAGGCTATAAAGGGAAGAGCGACGCCTGCGGGATACTGATAGACGCGCTGAAGAGGCTTGAATACAGGGGTTATGATTCGGCGGGCATTGCGGTATGGAATAAAGGGAAGATCGAAGTGGCCCGGCAGAAAGGGAAGGTCGATGAACTGAGAAAAATTGTCGCTGACGGCAGCTTTGCAGGGAAGGCGGGCATCGCGCATACGAGATGGGCAACGCACGGGACGCCGTCAGAGCGGAACGCGCATCCCCATAGGGCAGGGGACGTGGTCGTTGTTCACAATGGCATCATCGAGAACTACATCGAGCTGAAAGACCGCCTGAGAAAAGAAGGCCACAAGTTCCTTTCCGATACCGATACGGAGGTTATACCCCACCTTATCGTGAGCTACATCAAAAAAGGCAGGGATTTTGTCGAGGCCGTCCGGTTGTCCCTGAAGGAGCTCAGGGGCTCCTATGCCCTCGGCATCATCCGCGAAGCGGACAAGATGCTCATCGCGGCAAGAAAGGAAAGCCCGCTCATCGTGGGCGTCGGCAACGGAGAATATTATATCGCGAGCGATGCCCCGGCGATCATTAACAGGACAAAGAGGTTTATCTTCCTCGAGGATGATGATATTGCGATCTTCGCCGAAGGCACGGTGAAGCTGATCGACCTGGAAGGCAAGGCCGTTAAAAGGGAGATACGCCAGGTCCAGTGGTCCGATGCCATGGCGGAAAAAGGAGGCTTCAAGCATTTTATGCTGAAAGAGATCTTTGAGCAGCCGCGGGCCATATCAGAGACGCTGATCGGAAGGGTGAAAGAAGAAAAAGGCCAGGTGGATTTCGAAGAGCTGAAATTACCCGACCTCGCGAAGATCAAAAAGATATGGATGGTTGCCTGCGGGACATCATATCATGCCTGCATGATAGGGAAGCACCTTTTTGAGTCTATGCTTCGCATCCCCGTTGAAACTGATATCGCCTCTGAATTCCGCTACCGAGAGCCGATCCTCAAAGAGGACGATATGCTGGTCCTCGTCTCCCAGTCGGGCGAAACGGCCGACACGATCGCGGCGATGAAAGAGGGGAAGAAGAGAGGGGTCTATACGCTTTCCGTCTGCAACGTCCTTGGCAGCACCCTTGCGCGGGACGCCGATGGGGTTATCTTCACCCATGCGGGCCCCGAGATAGGCGTTGCCTCCACAAAGGCCTTCACGACCCAGATATCGGTTCTCTTTCTTTTTGCGCTCCATATGGGAAAAGCGCTTGGCAGGATCAGCGCCTCGGATGTCAGCGGTTACATAAACGAGATAAAGCAGGTGCCGCACAAGATACAGTCGATCCTCGACGCATCGGGGCTTATCGAAGAGATGGCAAGGAAATATATGGCTTACCGCAACTTCCTTTACCTGGGAAGGGGGGTCAATTACCCGTCGGTGCTCGAGGGCGCCTTAAAGCTGAAAGAGATCTCCTACATCCACGCGGAGGCGTATGCCGCGGGCGAGATGAAGCACGGCCCCATTGCCCTTATCGACGAGAACATGCCCGTTGTCGTTGTCTCTCCGCGTGACCATACATACAAAAAGACCTGCGGCAACGTGGAAGAGGTGATCTCGCGAAGGGGCAGGGTGCTGATGCTGACCGATGACCCGTCTCACGAAATGGCGGACCGCGTGGAAACCTTTTTTGTCTTGCCCCGGACCATCTATGCGCTGCAGCCGATCCTGTCGGTCGTGCCGCTCCAGCTTCTCGCCTATCACATCGCAAATTTTCTCGGCACCGATGTAGACCAGCCGCGCAACCTCGCCAAGAGCGTAACGGTGGAATAGGGGACATTAAGGACAGGGCAGCGGGGCGGCCTCACAGCGGTCGTTTGCTGTGTTATAGGAAGAGCCGGCAGGGCATTGGGGCGGCATGGTGCACAGGGAGATCGCGGGATCCCAGGCATAGCCGATGTTGCAGCCTGTTGTGCTGATCGTATAGCAGGCGTTGTAGAGGGGATCGAGCAGCCCGCCGGAGGGGCACGACGCTTCCTGGTAACATACCTTTCCGAAACCATATGACCATTCCGGGTCGCATATATTGGTGTAAGCCCAATAGCAGACATCGTTGTCGCCGTCGAGACTTCCGATCCTGCATGCCGCGCGGGCAGTACAGGTTGTCCCCTGCAATGTATAACCGGCAGGGCAGCTGCAGGAGGTATTGAGGCTGCACGTGCCGGTGCGGGTGCATTGATTGCTGCCGTCGCACGCGTGATCCGCGCCGTACGGGCAGGCATATACTTCGCTGCCTGACGCTGGATCGATCTTTGGTGTGCAAGCGGTCGTCTGCGAACAGTTGCTTATGCACGTATCATGATCGCCGTATGTACCTGAGCTCCACCCGCCGCCTCCCCCCGCCGCCCAGCTGCAGGTATAAGAATATGTGCAGGCGGTCTGGCAACGGTTGTTCGCGAAGGAATATGAACCGCCCGGAGGACATGACGGGGTATGTTCGCAGCGGTCCCGTGCGGCAACATAGGTGTAATCGTCCGGGCAACCCTTTATGGCCGGCTTGTGGCAGTGATCATGGGCGGTATCGTATGATCCTCCGGAACAGGCCGGTGGGCCCTCGCAGCGGGACCGCTCCGCAACATAGGCATACCCGGCAGGGCAGCCGAATTGAATGTCATGTATACACAGATCATATTGTGCGTTCAAGGCCCCGCCGGTACAGCCAGCGGGCTGTTGGCATGTGCCGCCTTCCAGGGTAAACGCGGCAGGGCAGACGGGCACGCAGGCGTTCGGGGTGAACGTCCTCGACAGGCGGTTGCCGACCTCGTCGTACTCGTACCTTACGCCTCCTGCATCAGGGATTTCCACGGTCGTCAGCCGGTTCAGGTCATCATAGGTATAATAGAGCGTTTCGGCGAAAGCGGGAAAGGCATTGCAGGCGGCGCCGACAAGAACAAATGCAACGAACGATCCCAGGGTCAGCTTGTGGTTCTTCGGTCTTTTTATCATCATTTCTCCTTTTATTTGATGGTGTGTTAAGAGAGGTTAAGAGGGACGCCCTTCAATTATTCAATATTCTTTTTTTCCATCAAAGTAATATTCTTTTCTTCGGCAATTTTCTTGCCTCTTAGCACTGCATAGCTTATCGAAGAAGAAGCCATATGGAAGCGCCGGGCAAGATCGGTGACAGAAATACCGAGATCATGTACGGCAATATGGCACAGGACATCCCTCGCCTCAACGTATACCTTCTGCTGTCCTTTTGTGAGAATGTCTTCCGGATTCACGCTATAGAATGCGGCTATTCTTTCTGCCAGTATATCAAGAGTGTATCCTTTTTGTTTCATGGCAAATCGTCGTTCAAAAACTTCATTTGCTTCAGTGAGGATTGTGGAGACAAAATCACTGTCTCCCAGTATTCGCTCATCACCTTTGAGGAGCTGTTTCTCATTCCGTATCCCCATCCATCCCTTGTAGCTTCGTATGAGCCCTCCTCCCGCTAGGTCTTGGCGTTTGCCCTGATCGAGCCCGGCTTTTACAAAGGCCGCATATTTATTTCTTCCCATTGCGGGGGTATTGCCAAAGGCGTGAAGGACGGAAGACGTGTCCTGCCACGTTCTTTGTCGTATGCCCATAATAGCGCTATGACCGCTATAGGGGTACGAGTTAAAATCGGAAGGGGGAATAATACGTGCCCGCATCGGGTTCAGATGGATATAGCGGACAAGCTCCTTGAAATAGGTGTCTTCCTGACAGATGATGGATTTATACCTGTTTTGAAAGAGCCGGCCTGATCGGTGATGACGATGATTGAAGAAGACGGCGTATCCGGTAAGAAGACGTTTCATAAGTGCGGCTATACCTAAAGGACCGCTTCTGAAAAGAAAATGGGCATGGTTGGGTATGAATACCCAGGCATAGCAGATTGTTTTTGTTTCCGGTAAAAGATGGGCAAGGCGTTCTACGAAATTATCACGGTCATGATCATCGCGAAAGATGTTCCTTCTCTCCAACCCCCGGATTATGACATGATGTAACGCTCCTGCCGTATCGAGTCTGGCGGTACGCGGCATATTAACTAAAAACACCTTGATGAAAAATGATCGTTAATTGAAATATTGAAGGGCGTCCCCCTTTGCCCATTTTACTTACCGGATTATGACATGATGTAACGCTCCTGCCGTATCGAGTCTGGCGGTACGCGGCATATTAACTAAAAACACCTTGATGAAAAATGATCGTTAATTGAAATATTGAAGGGCGTCCCCCTTTGCCTTGATGAAAAATGATCGTTAATTGAAATATTGAAGGGCGTCCCCCTTTGCCTTGATGAAAAATGATCGTTAATTGAAATATTGAAGGGCGTCCCCCTTTGCCCATTTTACTTACGGTCGTCCCTATGCCCTCCGTCTATATGTCGACGTAATGCCCGGGCAACTCTGTCGATTGCTAAGACATTTACCAAAGGAAATAGTAGCATTGCCAAAGTCGCCAGTATTTTGAACTTCAGCGATAAATCCGTAAACCAGATAGGAGCGATCATAAATACAAAACCACA
>JAGOOA010000006.1:0-14177 GCA_017992765.1 Syntrophorhabdaceae bacterium | reverse complement strand
GGGCAACTCTGTCGATTGCTAAGACATTTACCAAAGGAAATAGTAGCATTGCCAAAGTCGCCAGTATTTTGAACTTCAGCGATAAATCCGTAAACCAGATAGGAGCGATCATAAATACAAAACCACAGCTAAGTGCCGTGCTAACAGCGAAAGCTCTGTTTTGAATATTAACCCCTTTCTTCTTTGCTGCGAATAATATTACGCATCCAACGGCAATCGCAAAAATACCACCTACCACCAACATGGTAATGAAATCTTGATCGGATTTTATCTTGAACATATTATTCTCCTTGGAGATCACCAAAAAGTACCGAATGGGAGCCGAAACTCATTGTTCACGGTTGACTGATTTGGTGGTCTGTCGGGCCAAGACTGGGCAGTAATAGTTGACCCAGCAGCCAACAAAGGGGGGTCAACGGCCAAGTGTACCCTTGCCATATTACCAGGTAGGAGTGCTGAAGAAACGTTGACGCCTGCGAGAGCAACATCTCTCCACATTGCCGCCGTCGACATCTCCTGCGGGTAATAGATGGCTCGATAAACCGAAAATCCTGCCAGGGCCATATTTGCCATCATATTTGCCACGATCGCATATGGTATACCAGCCTGAAGGCCGGGCCCATAAGTTACCAGTCCTTGCAGCGCACTTGTAGCCGTAGCAGTTACCCCTATCCAAGCAGCAATGTTATCCCTTGTTTGGCACCTTCCCCACGGATCGATCAGCATAATGGGGTTATTCCCCGCATACGCATAGAGGTTCACGTCCCCGCCATCGAGGCCTATGGGGTCTTCGCTTATGAACCTGCCTACCTGGGGATCGTAGTAGCGTGCCCTCATGTAGTAGAACCCGTTCGGTTCCGTCATGACGCCGTACTGCCCCACGAAGGTGAAGGGCTGCCCCACCTGCTCTTGCCGGTCCGTTATCTTCCCGAAGGGGTCGTATGCATAAGTGTTCACCATGTTCCCAGCGTCATCGGTGAGGGCGATGGTGGAGCCGGTGGCATGGTACGTTATTTTCTCCTATTTACCTGTGACGGCGGAGAAGGAGTTAGTCATATTAGTCAACTATGCCCCCTATCAACTATCCCCTATCACCCAATCCTCTGTTATAGATGGCCGAGACGATCAATCAAGCCTTCCAATAACAGACCCCTTTCATTTGGTTCATCATCTTTACCAAGGCCAGTTTCGAGTAGTTCATTAGCTAGAACTTCTCGAAGTTTTTCCCGCTGTTCATCGGTGAGTGGCACCATTCCAATAGAATCCATTATTTTTAAAAGAGAGGAATGGTGCTTCAGTAAAACTTTTTGTAAGAAATCTGATTCTTCCGGTTTTAATATCTTTATATTTACATGCATTTCTGCTCCTATCTTTGGATTCGCCGTCCTAAACTATTTCTTGCCCAGGTAGTTACTACCTTACCCACACGATTCAAAATTACAATTGCGTTTTTGCCTATATACATGATAGCACCTTTGGCCTGATTAACCATTTCTACAGGATTTTTTACGGCGTCTATGATTGCCTGAGATGATACCCCCACGCCATCGCGAGAGATAGCTTGGTTCAAGCCGTGTTTTGTAAACCCTGTTATTATGGCACCAACTGTCTTGGATTCTGTTACTACAATCCCGCCAACTGATATGAAGTTAAGTGGATCAAATAGTCCCGGGTCTTCAAGTCCTTGTTCTCCGACCAAACGTCCACTGCTATCATAGATCAATCCGTCTCTCTCAGTACACAGCCCCCACGGATCCACTCCCATAATAGGGTTATTCCCCGCATACGCATAGAGGTTCACGTCCCCGCCATCGAGGCCTATGGGGTCTTCGCTTATGAACCTGCCTACCTGGGGATCGTAGTAGCGTGCCCTCATGTAGTAGAACCCGTTCGGTTCCGTCATGACGCCGTACTGCCCCACGAAGGTGAAGGGCTGCCCCACCTGCTCTTGCCGGTCCGTTATCTTCCCGAAGGGGTCGTATGCATAAGTGTTCACCATGTTCCCAGCGTCATCGGTGAGGGCGATGGTGGAGCCGGTGGCATTGTAGTGGTAGCAGTAGGTCCTCTCGTCGGGGGTCGTCATCGCCGTGAGCCCCCTGCCGTAAATGTAGTACCGCGTGATCCTGTTCTCTCCGTCCGCTTCAGCCAGAAGGTTGCCGCCCGCATCGTAGATATAGCGGGTGACGACGCCGTTCCGTACCGCCTCGACCCTGTTCCCCCTGCCGTCGTAGATGAACCTGACATCATTGCCGATCTCCGTGAGCCGGTGCTCATCATCAAAAGCATACGTGGCGCCGTAGCCGTTTGTCAACCGCCCTTCGTCGTCGTAGGCGAAGCCGTCTCCCCCTGCGGTCAGGAGGAGGTTATTCCGGACATCATAGGCGTAGGAGATGTCCTCCTGAGAGAGCGCCGTCCGGTGAGGTTCCTCCTGTACGGCGCAGGTACGGTTGCCGTTGCCGTCGAGGGTGAATTCGTAGCGCGAGATGGCGCTCCCGCTTGGATCGCCGGAACCCGGCCTGAAGTTGTTGAGCGCGGTCAACCTGCCCGCCCTGTCATACCTGTATTCTGTCGCTGACCCGTTGAAATGGACGAGGCCGACCAGGCGTCCCGCCAAATCATAGGCATACTGCGCCGTTCGATCCTGCCACTGCAACGCTGTGAGCCGGTTTGCCTGGTCGTAGGAATAGAGCGCCTTCCTGTTCCCGGGGTAGGTGATCTCCGTGACGTTGCCCGTTGCATCGTACCCGTAGGAGATCGTAAATCCCCGCGGCCCCGTAATGGCAGCGAGCCTTCCCGCGGCGTCGTATGAATAGTACGTCGTGCCGGTTCCGTCCTCCATGGAGACGAGGTTGTCGAGCAGGTCATAGGTGAAGCGCACGCGGGAGCCGTCGTGATAGGTGATCGTTTCGACCTTGTCTGTGGGAGTGTAGGTGTAGGCGGCAACGCGGCCGTTGCGGTCCCTTTTTGCGATCAGCCTTCCGGCGCCGTCGTGATCTAAGCTGACAGCCCTTCCCAGGGGATCGGTCCTGCCAATAAGCAGCCCCCTTCTGTCATAGGTAAAGGTGGTGGTCGAGCCTGCCTGGTCCGTGAAAGCAGCCAACCTGCCTATGCTGTCGTAGGTCGAGGTGATGGCGGTATGGCCGCCGGCCTTCGCTGTCCGGGGGTTGCCGTATGCATCGTAGGCGAAGGCGGTTGTCGTGCCCCTCGCATCGGCAGCGGTATTGATGAGGCCGTCGGCGTAATAGGCCGAACTCGTTGTATTGCCGAGAGGGTCCTGGACGCTTACGAGATGATGTTTCTCGTCATAGAAGAACCGGGTGGCGTAGCCCAGAGGATCGTACACATGGGTAAGCCGGAAATAGCTGTCGTAGTACTTGTTGATGCGTTCGCCAAGGGGATTGGCGATCGTCCTCAGGTTGTGGTTGTTGTCATAGGTGTATGTGGTCTTATAGGACCGTGGATCAATTACGCCGACGATGCGGTCCTGGCCGTCGAATACCTTTGCGGTCCTGTTCCCGAGCGGGTCCACGTCGGCATAGCCTCTTCCTTTTTCATCGAAATAGTATGTGATGACGCCTCCGGCGGGGCCTTCCTCCTGATTCCTGGGACCGGAGAAATAGAAGCCGTAGGTTGCCGTCCTGCCGCCCTGGCGGGGAACGGTCTGCGTCATGACCCTTCCGAGGCCGTCGTAGACATTGACGGCAGTGGTGGTGCCGATGGGGTTGGTGAGGTGCGTCATCCGGTGCCCCTCGTCGTATCCGTAGCTCCACCGCTTTCCTTCGGGGTCAATGAAGCCGGTGAGGTTGCCGCCCGCGTCGTATGTGTAGGAGACCGACCGGCCCGCAGAGTCGGATACGGAGCTGATGGCATCGCCGGAATAGGAGAAGGCGAGGGTGCGGCCCCGCGCGTCGCGCACGGAGGCAAGGTTGTTATTAACGTTGTATGCGAAGGTCATCCTGTTGCCGTCGATGTCCGTGATCTCCCCTATCCTTCTACTGGCATTGAAGGTGGTGCGTGTGCCGGAACGCTCGACGAGGCTGAACGTGCCGTCGACATTCTTTGCCAGTTGTGTCGTTATGCCCGGAGGCGGGCTGTAGGAGCCGTCGGGGAGCCTGATGAACTCCATGTGTCTGCCGCCGGCCTGCACGGCGACGCTGTTGTCGTTGATCTGGTCCATCGCCCACTTGGCGATCAGGGCGGATATTACGGTATCCTTCACGTGGCTCTCGTTCCGCATGATATCGTTGATGACGTAAGCGGCAACGACGAAGGGCGCGGCCTCGGCGATCTGCCGCCTCCCCATGAGGGGCCCGGCATGGCTTGCCGTCTTGAGCCTGATGTCGTTGTTGTGCGTCCAGCCGTATCCGAATCCTGACTTTCTCGCATAATGGTTGCTGTTGTATGAGCGGATGAGGCTCAGGCCGAGCGGCTCACGGCCGCCGAGCTTCAGGTCGGTGTGATCGTACAGGTACGCGCCGCTTGCCATATCGACCGGTTCATCTGACAATTTGGGCGGGACGTTTGAAAATGTTGAGGTCGTCAAGCGCTCCGGCGTATCGACGGACAGCAAACTATCCATATACTGCGCCGTGTTGAAGGGGTCGATGGGGACATTCTGCCCTACCCCTCCGTTGTAGCTGCCTACGTACATCGCGGAGACCCAGTCGCTGTCCCGCGCCATGTATCCATACCCCTGCCACTGTCCCAGCGTGAGGTTCCCGTATTCAGGGAGGACAAAGACATCGAAGCCCCCGCTCTTGTTTGCGTCGATCTCTGCCAGGACGCTTGATGAATAGCCCTTGAGCTGCTGCCTCACGGCCTGATAATTGGAGCTGTCGGCCTGAAATATCTTATGGCCGTTGGCATTGGCAAGCTGAAGGACCTTTACCGTCGATGCGGCGGGCTTGTCGGAGCCCATGAACTGCTCAAGTATGGAGTGCTCGAACCCGCTCCCGTGGAACATCATGGTCTGGAAGAGGGCATAGACGTTCTTGGCATTGTTATAATACTGATCGTAGGACGCGTAGGCGTAATTCAGGGCGCACGCCCATGCCGCAACGTCAATGTATGGGCCCGTTCTCTGGCCCATGATGCCAATGGCGTGGAACATGACGGGAAGGGCGCCGCCCGAGATGATCCCGGACCCCATCAGCTCCTCTTGCATCGATAACTCTCTGAAATAGGACAGGCCCATGATATTGAGGGTCTCCCCGAGGACCTTCTCCTGATCGTTCCCGGCCGTCGATCCCTGAAGGAGGTATTGGTCGAGCTGTTCCTGCCTTCTTTGAATGAGGGCGCTTCCAGGTGTGCTTGCGAAGTTTGTTATTAAGGTATATGTGCCGCCGCTCTTCAGCGAAGAGGTCGCGGCCTGGGAGGCATAGTAGCCGTTGTTCGTCGCGGTGCCGTGGTTAATGGTAAACGTCGCGGTGCTGTAGCTGCCGGGCGTTGTTGCGCTGCCCGAAGCGGCCAATGTGCCGTCGAGGCGCAGCTCAGGCCGGTAGCCGCTGCCCGCGTACGTGATCGTGATCCTCCTCCCGCCGATATCGGGGATAGTAAAGGTGTGATCGATGCCGCCGTACTGGACGCGCAGGGTGGCGGTATACTCCGGAGGGACCTCATCCCATGTTGCGCTGACAGAGGTGGAGTAGGGCAGGGACGTGGAATAGGTCGTCATATCGGCCGCGATCACCCGATAGGAGATGCCGAGGTAACGCGCGGTCTCCTGCCCGGCGCCTTCGGCTCGGCGGGCTGCGATATAGTTGGACGCGTAATACGTCAGCCGCGACCTGATGTTCCCTTCGCTTATGTTCTGGGCGTAGTCGACCCCCAGCGCAGCGCCCTGGGTGGCCGAGGCGATAAGGTCGTTGTGATCGTAGCCCATATCGGACGCAAGGTCGATATGCTGCCCGTAGTTTTGCGTATACATCTTGAGGGCAGGGTCGAAGGCGTACTCCGCGCCGTCAACGGTCGCGGACACCCAGACCCTGCTTATCGTGCAGTACGTCCGGTGATCTGTGGTGAAAGGAATGCCGCCGTTGGCAAGCGTATAGGCATAGTAGGTATCTCTCAGCCAATAGTTGACGGTCGGAATGTCGAGCGTCATCGTGCCGTAGACGTAGCGTGCATTATACCCGCTTGCCCTGAGCAGGGCGATCATCAGCGACGCCTGGTCGAAGTCGTTGCCGCTGCCGTCAAGGTAGGTAAGCGTTGCGCCTTTCAGTGAGCCGAAGTACGGGAGGTAATCGATATTCTGCTTGACGTAATTATAGATGGCCTTCGGATCATGGCGCAGCGCCCGGGCAAGCTCCCGGATCTCCGTGCCGATCTCGGCAGCAGCCCCCATCGCCGCAAGGGTAGCCATGAGGGGCTGCCCGGTGAGGCGTTCCGCCCTCTTTGCCGAAAAGTGCGCCTCTGCCTGGCTGGGCGTGACCGGCATGCCCTGCAGGAGCATCCAGCCCGACCTTCCCGGCCCCTGCCGTCTCTTCGTTGTGTCTCCTTTTTCTCTTTCCTCGCCGCCCGCCCCTTTTTCTTTTACCCTGTCCGCCTCGATCCTTTCGAGCACAAGATCCTTCTTCAATGACGAGCCCGGAAGGATCGTAACATTGGTGCTGATCGCGGGGTATCCTCTCTTTATGATGGTGATGACATGATCTCCCGGCGGGATCGCGGGCAGACGGTATCGGCCGCTGCTGTCCGTAGCGGCGGAGTACTGTCCGATCTTCACGATGGCATCGCCGACAGGATCGCCCGACGCATCCCTGATGGTGCCTGACAGGGAGGACAACGGGGCAGCTCCCTTGATCGCAGCGGAATGCCTGTCCGCGACAACGGTATTGCGCGGAATGCCGTCTATCAGGGGGAACCTCTCTGGGATATCATTCTTATATGCGATCGTACGGAATCCGAACATTGTTCCGCTGCTTACCTCGCTGTAGGCGACCCTGAGGTAGCCGTTCTCGCCCCAGCCTGTACCCCAGCTGTCCTTGACGATAAAGCACTGCTCCTCGTCGTCGTATCCGACGGCAAGGGCCGCGTGGTACCCTTCGAGATCTCCCCATACGTGCGCGTAGACTCCCGACCCGTAATAAAGCAGGTCGCTGTGAACCGCCATGAGGACGGCAAGGGGGCCATAGTTGTAAAGGCCGTATTTGATGGACTGAACGGTGGGATCGACGAGGTACCATTCATCTATCTTGTAGGCCGAGCCGGGCCATTCCGGACAGATATTCGAGCAGAAATCGTCTGCGGACGTGTAGGGGTAGCAACCCTCGGTCGGAAGGCCGATGTCCCGGATGAAGTCAGACGCGAAGTCTATCCGCCCTCCATGGCAGTCCCCGGCCCCGCTGCACGACAAAAGCGCCTGTTCGGACAGGCCAAGAGATTCGGCAGCCGCGTTCCCGGAGAGGAGCAGCTTTGATTCGAGGGCGGCTGTTGTCGCGAACGCCCAGCAGGCGCCGCAATCGCCCTGATCCCTGACCGGCGTCACGTAATTGTTCCCGTTGTAATTCCTCCAGTCGAGCTTCAAAGGCACGCTTATCGCAGGGGCAGCGATGATCGTTTCAGCGCCTGTCGGCGCAGGGATGCCCGATCCAAACCGTTTTGCCCTCTGATATGCGCTCAGCCGCGAAAGGGGGTTGTCACGGGGAGACCAGCGTGCCTTTTTTTGCGCTATCGTTTCTGCTATCCGGTCCCGTTCAAAGGTGTCTGCATGGGTTTGAGCTGCGCAGAAGGGGAAGATAAGAAACCATGAGGCGATCAGGACGGCCAAAGAAAGAGCGGATTTGGATCTCATTTTTCCTCCCGGGTCTCGTTGTCCATCGAATCGATATCGGCCGGCGGGCGGGCTACCGCCATGTACGCCGCCGTAATGCCGCCCGTAAATTGACGCAAGAACGTCAACGGCGATCGTTCGTGAGGCTATAGTAATTTGACAGAAAGACGAGGTACAGGGTTTTGTGACGAATTCACCGAAAAAAGTGTCGAATCGAGAAAATTGGATTTTGCTTTATGTTTCGATCTGCGAATGACGATATACGGGTTGTTTTATTCCGGTACGCCCTCTCTGAGGATCTCGAAAAGGGCTTCCGCTACTTTTGGATCAAAATGTCCCTTTTCGGTGTTTTTCTTTATTTCGTTGATGGCAAGGCGGGAATCCCAGGAGCCGCGGTAAGGCCGCCATGAGGTCATTGCGCAGTAGACCTCTGCGATGGACGTGATGCGGGCTCCGATCGGTATTGACTCTCCTTCAAGCCCGTCGGGGTAGCCGTTCCCGTTCCACAACTCGTGGTGGTGCTTGACGATATCGAGGAGTGTTTCGTCGACGTAGCCGAGGCGTTTCAATATGGCGACGCTCTCGATAACATATTTTTCGATCAGCTTGATCTCCTGCTCCGTAAGGCTTGCCGGCCTGTTGAGGATGTGGTGGGGAACCGCCTCTTTGCCCATATCCTGGAGCAAGCCTGCCTGGAGGATCGTCTGCTTAAGGTCTTCGTTCAATCCCAGATGGTCCGCTATGGCGTAGGAAAGCATGCCCGTAAGGAGCCCCCTTCCGATGGAGCCGTCGAGGGATTCCACGGCAAGTATGGCGTCGAAAGGCGCTTTGATGGCGACCTCGACATTGCGGTATTTTTTCACCAATGAAGGCGGGACAACGTTCGGGTCGTGCCACCTGTTCTTGAGCCCCTTTACCTCGAAGACCGATATCTTATGGAGTTTGCCTTTCAGCTGGATCTTCTCGTATTCGTCCTTTTTCAGGTTTGCGTCTGCGTAGGCAAGGCGTATCTCGGTGGAGTCGGGGTCCATGGCCAGCGCATGCTCAAAGCAGGAGATCGCCGCGCTGACGTCGTGCAGCCCGAAGTGGATCTTCCCCATCTGGTAAAGAAGGTCGGCGCTCTCGCCTTCGGCGACCATCCTCCCTTCAAGGATGCGCAGCTGCTCCAGCAGGTCTTTATCCGACTGGCGGCTGTAGCTCATGTTGCGGACCTTGACGACGTTGACGAAGGGCTCGACCATCCGGTAAGCGGTTTCATCGATGTAGATCTTGTCGGGCTCGCAGATCTCCTCGAGGCGCTTTGCCACGTTGACCTTGTCGCCGATGGCGCTGTAGGCCTGCCTGTTGACGCCCATCATCCCGACGATGGCATTGCCTGTCGCTATGCCGATGCGGAGGCGCCAGGGGATGGCCGTATCCTTAAGCCTCTCCTGTATCTTGATGCCTGCCAGGACGGACATCAGCGCGTGCTGGGCGTAATCTATCGGAGCGCCGAACTCTACCATGACGCCGTCGCCCATGTATTTGTCGATATGGCCGCGATACATTTCGATGACCGGCTCTATCTGGCCTATGAACCTGTTCAGCTCATCGAGGACGATATCGGGCGCGTTCTGGTCTGAATAGTTGGTGAAGTCCGTGAGGTCGCAGAACATGATCGTAATCTCGCGTTTTTCGATGCGGAGCTTGCCTTCGGTGGCAAGCTTTGCGACAACGGGGTCCATGGTGGTATAGAGGGTCTTTTCGACCTTTTCTTTCATCTCCTCGATGACCCGGCTTCTCTTCAGCTCCTCGTAGAGGCGGCGCGTCTCGGTGAAGCCCTTTGATATGCGTTCCTGCAGGGAGCCGATAATAATGCTGGTGAGGACGAGAAATCCTCCCCAGATGGTGATCATGACCATCGTGCTCAGTACGACCCCATGGCTGGTGAACCACTCGGGCCGCATGAGGGCAGTGAGCGCGACGAGGAGTATGATGTGGAGGCTCGCAAGGAGCGATTTCTTCCTTCCGAGAAAGTAAGCGGCGAGGAGGACCGGGAGATAGAAGAGGTTCAGAAAGGCGAATTTATAGGGGATAAAGAAAAAGAGGATGAGCACCAAAAAGGCTATGAGCAGGACAAAGATGAGCTCGAGGTGGCGGATAATGATGTTCCGGAAACGCGTTACCGATGTTCCGTCAAAAGTTGTTTCCAGGTCTATCCCGGGTAATTCAGGGATCTTGTCGTCAGATGCGCCCATACTATATCCTGCCCCCCTTGACAGGTACCGACATAGCGGCGATCATTTCGTTTGTAAAGTTTGCCAAGATTCTCATTTTTATCATGGACATATGCTTTTGTCAATCACAGTTATGCAATTATTTAAAATTGTTGTTTATTTCAGGGTTATACCGGGGGCTTCAAGGTTGTTTTGGGTTGCTTTTGCGGCCCGCTTATGTGATACTTGTGTCCATTACTTATGGGGCTTATACGTTTACTCTTTCAGGATCCTTTAACCTTCTTTCTTGTCGCGATACCGCTGCTCTATTCAATAATCATCCATGAGCTTGCCCACGGGTGGGTTGCCTATAAGATGGGTGACCCGACGGCCAAATGGCTTGGCAGGCTGACCCTGGATCCGCGAAAACATATTGATCCCATCGGGACGATCGCGCTGTTCCTCATCGGGTTCGGATGGGCCAAGCCCGTCCCCGTCAATTTTGACAACCTTCGCGACGAGAGAAAAGGGCTTATCTTCGTCTCCTCTGCGGGCATCGTTGCGAATATCATCCTCGCGTTCCTTTCGTTGCTGCTCCTCAGGGTTGTGCAGCCGGCGCCCGGCACGCCTGTATTCCTTCTTTTTTACTATGCGGCGCAGATCAACATCATGCTGGCCGCATTCAACCTGATCCCGATCCCGCCCCTCGACGGGTCGAAGGTCCTTATGGGCTTTACTTCACGGCGGTTCCAGTATTCGCTCATGAGGCTTGAGCCCTACGGGATGTTTATCATCCTGGGCCTGCTTTTCCTCGGCATCCTGAACCCCATCATCGCCTTCTTCAGGTGGATCATCTGGTCGATGATCGGCCTGCTCCTCGGCTGAGCGGTATTATCTCTTTGCTTCCTTTCCATAGTTCTCGCTGAGATACTTCGTGATGATCGCCGCCTCCTCGTCGTTGACCGGGGCCTTGCGGACGTCCTTCATCCTTGTCACGGTGGCCTGCCATTCCTTGGGCGTTTTCGTCTTTGAGGTTGTCCTGTCAAGCTTGTGGCAGGTGCCGCATTTGGCCTCGAACAGGGCCTTGGGGTCAACCTTCTCCTGGCCGGTTGCGGGGGCCGCCGACACAATAAGGAACGCGATGCCTATCATGCATGCAAACAAGGTTCTCATAGCCATTCCCTCCCTGGATCTTCTGTCATTTATCCCGGTTCTTTCGCCAGGATCAGTACCGTACTCTCATCGTATGCCTGAGTTTATTATAGCATACGGAGCGGGCGGGTCAATTTCCTCTTTCAAATGCGGCTATAACTAATATATAATAGTTCCCGGACAGGCAATATATGGATATGAAGTTCGATATCGTGAACCGGATCCTGGAGCGAAGGCTCCAGCAGGAAGATATAAAAACGATCCTCGACGGGCTCAGCGATGCAGACCGCGAGGAATTCCTCCTCAAAATCTCCGACGTGCTGGCGAAGCTCACGGCCCTGCTCGAGGTCTCGAAGAAGATCTCCGACACGATCCAACTGAACGAGCTTCTGGGCAGGATGATCGAGATCACGACCGAGGCGATCAACGCCGACAGGGGCACGCTCTTTCTGAACGACAAGGAATCGAATGAGCTCTTTTCGAGGATCCTCCAGGGCGAAGAGGTCAACGAGATCAGGTTCCCCAACAGCGCGGGCATAGCAGGAGCGGTATTCACGAGCGGCGAGCCGATCATCATCAACGACGCCTATTCCGATTCGCGGTTCAACCCCGAGGTCGACAAAAAGACCGGGTACAAGACGAACAATATCCTCTGCGCGCCGATCAAGACCAGGAACAACGAAACGATCGGCGTCATTCAGCTCCTCAACAAAAAGAACGCGGATTTTCATGAGGAGGACCTGACGCTCCTCGAGGCGATCACCTCCCAGGCCTCCGCTGCGCTCCAGAACGCACAGCTCTTCGATGAGGTCCAGAAGGCGAAGGAGGAGGAATCGCAGCTTCTCGAGATCACCTCCGCCATCTCTTCCGAGCTGCAGCTCCAGCCGCTCCTCGCGAAGATCATCGAGACGACGACGGACATGCTGGACGCGGACAGGGCCACGCTTTTCATCTACGACGAAAAGACCGATGAGCTGTGGTCGCAGGTCGCCCTCGGCATGGAAACAAAGGAGATCCGGTTCCCCAGCCATCTCGGCATAGCCGGGACGGTCTTTACGACCGGCGGGACGATCAACATCCCCGACGCCTACAAGGATGAGCGGTTCAACCCCGATGTTGACAAGAGAACGGGATACAGGACGCGGAACATCCTCACCATGCCCGTGAAGAACAAAGAGGGCAAAACGGTCGGCGTCGTCCAGGTCCTCAACAAGCGGGGAGGGCCGTTCACGAAGGTCGACGAAAGCCGCCTCAGGGCATTTTCCGCGCAGGCCTCCATCGCCATCGAGAACGCCAAGCTCTTCGACGACGTGCTGAACATGAAGAACTACAACGAGAGTATGCTCGAAAGCATGACCAACGGCGTCATCACCCTCGACGACAGGAAGCGGATCGTGAAATGCAACTCGGCCGCGGTGAGAATCCTCGGCGTTACGCTGCAAGGCATCATGAAGCTGTCCGCGACGGATTATTTCACCAGCAACAATAACTGGATCATAGAGCACGTGGACGATGTGACGAAGACCGGCCAGCATTATGTCGCCATGGACACGGAGCTTTTTCTCGATGAGGACACCAAGGTGTCCGTCAACATGATGATCGTGCCCCTCATCGACGTGAAAGGCGTGCCCATCGGAACAATGCTCGTCTTCGAAGACCTGACAAAGGAGAAGCGGCTCAAGAGCACCATGGCGCGGTACATGACGAAAGAGGTCGCCGAGAGGCTCCTCGAGGCCGGCGATACGATACTTGGCGGACAGTTGCAGGAGGCAACGGTATTCTTCTCCGATATACGGAGCTTTACCTCCATCTCCGAGAGGATAGGCGCCCATGAGACGGTGAGTATGCTGAACGAATACTTCACCATCATGGTCGACATTATCTTCAAATACGGCGGCGTGCTCGATAAGTATATCGGCGACGCGATCATGGCCGTCTTCGGCGCCCCTTTCTCGAGCGGCGAGGATGCGGACCGCGCGTTGATGGCCTCCATTGAGATGCTGCGGGAGCTCAGGGTATTCAACGAAGAGAGAATCAAGAACGGGAAGGACCCCATCCGTATAGGGATCGGCATCAATACCGACAAGATCGTTTCGGGCAACATCGGGAGCATGAAAAGGATGGACTACACGGTCATCGGCGACGGCGTCAACCTTGCCTCCCGGTTGGAAGGCGCCAACAAATACTACGGTTCAAGCATCCTCATCAGCGAGTTCACCTTCAGGCAGTTGAAAGGGGATTACATTTACAGGGAGGTGGACCGTATGCGGGTGAAGGGAAAGAACGAGCCCGTTACCGTCTACGAGATCCTCGATTACCACGACGAAAAGTCTTTCGCGAACCTGAAGGAGGTCATCGGTCTGTATCACGAAGGAATAACCCTCTACAGGCAGACAAAGTGGCAGGATAGCATCAGGAAGTTCAACGAGGCCCTCGCTTTGAACGGCCTCGACCGCCTCTGCCGCATGTGCCTCGAACGCTGCGAATACTTCCTCCAGAACCCTCCCGACGACACTTGGGACGGCGTCTGGACGATGAAGGAAAAGTAACTTCAACATCCGTATATCGTAGTTCGTAGATCTATATCGTACCCTCATTCTTTTCTGTTTAAAGCCTTTTCCTCTCGCCCAGTCGCTTAACGCTCCTTCGAGTCCACAGAGACCGCAGAGAAAACCTTATATTTTTTTGCCATGATTGTGAGAAAGATCGATCATGGCAAACTCTCAGCACCTGACGGTGCGAGAATGTATGGTACTTCTGCCCTGGCAAGGGCATGGAGTGTGGACAAAATTGGGCTTTCTCATAATTTTGGACACAGGCTATATTTTTATCTTTCTCTGCGTTCTCTGCGGGCTCGAGCGAAGCGGGCGAGAAACAAGATCTTTCCGCTTTTTTGTATCTGCCTGAACCTTGAACGTTGAACATAGAACATTGAACGGTTCTTCGTTCCTCGCATTCAAATACTATTGACTTTGCATCGGTTTTCAATTAATTTATTGCACATATAACAGCGGGGTGGAGCAGACCGGTAGCTCGTCGGGCTCATAACCCGAAGGTCG
>JAGOOA010000069.1 GCA_017992765.1 Syntrophorhabdaceae bacterium | reverse complement strand
AGGAGATATTATGCATTATGGCAAGCAGCTCTCCCCTGTCATTATATATCTTAATATCAATTCTTCCTATCTTTTTACCCTTGTATGTATATGTTGCTTCGCCGAAAATAGTCTCACCCGGAACCGCCCCCTTCAAATACTGGATTGCCGATTCGACAAGCACCGCTTTTCTTCCGAGGCTGTTGCCGCATGCGCCCCCGACCTGATCGGCAAAAGAGAATAAAATCCCGCCATGGACGCTGCCAAAAACATTCATATGCTCTTTTTTCAGGGTCAGCATACCTTTTGCAAAGCCTTCCCTTAATTCGCAGATCTCAATGCCGAGCAGCCTGCCGACGCTGCATTCATTGAAGATCTTCCGGATGTATTCTTCACGCATACCGCGAACCTCTCCCGTCTGTTGTTAAAATTAAAACATTCAAGCCCGCTAAAAGAAACAAAAAAATATTGTTTTTCAATACCCCCTATGTTAATTATCATTAAATTCATACGGTTCAGCTTGCAAGGGAAGCGAAGTGAAAATCTTCCGCTGTCCCGCAACTGTGATGGGTTCAAGGCGGCACGTGGGCGTATGCCCGGCCACTGTTCTGTTTTGTTCAGAACGGGAAGGTGTGCTAAGCCGTATTCCCTAAGCCAGGAAACCTTGAGTTGAATCCGAAAAGACACTGCCTTACGAGGTATAAGGAGGTTTTTCATGCTTCAGATCATCTTTTCAATCATTTTTTTCTCCCTTATTTTAACAGGTAAAGGATTTTCACAGGAAGTTCCGTACAGGCTGGACAATATTGTGGTAACGGCGACGCGCACCGAAGTATCTTTACAGGAAACCTCTGCAAACATCACTGTTATTACAAGCGACGAGATGGAACAGAAGGGCGCGATGACACTTGTCGACGTTTTTAAAGAAGAGCCCGGAATCTCAACCAAATCATATTCAGGGACCGTAAAGCAATCAAGCATCGACATACGCGGCTACGGGGAGGCGTCGCCCCAGAACGTGCTCTTTCTCATCGACGGAAGGAGGGTGAACAATGTTGATATATCCGGCGCGGATCTCGCCCAGATACCGGTTTCCATGATCGAAAGGATCGAGATATACAGAGGGTCCGCAAGCGTGATGTTCGGCGATAATGCCTCGGCCGGCGCGGTAAACATCATACTGAAAAAGGGTGAAGGCAGGCCGAACGTGACTGCAAAAATGCTCGCCGGAAGCTACAACACGTTTACTCAAAGCCTAAGCGTCTCCGGCGGCTCCAGGAAGTTCTCATATTTTCTTTTAACAACTTCACATGACTCGGACGGCTACAGGGAGAACCAGAATTTACAGATGAAAGACATCTTCGGAAATTTATCCGTTGGCTCCTTTAGAAACCTTACCTTAAACCTTAAAGCGGGGCATCATAAGGACCGGTACGGCATGCCGGGGGCCGTACTCTGGCAGAACCTCATAAACGGCGCTGCGAAAAGAACGGATGCGAGCACGCCGGATGATAATGCTTCCACAGAGGACAACTTTGTTGATCTGGAGGCTGTGGTAAAACTTCAAGAAGATGTAAAATTATCAATAGGGGGATCATACAGAAACAGGCACAGCGCTTCATACTTCTATTCTTCCGGCGTCTTCTTCGGCTTTCCCTGGAGCATGGACAGCAGCGGCATGGGGCACCTCGAAACATATGGTTTTACTCCAAGGATCTTGATCGATAAACCGCTTTACCGATTTAAGAACTCGTTCACCATGGGATTCGATTACTACAAATCCCCTACCACTCTGGATACATCAGGAGGATTTACCTTTTTTGGCGTCACCACCCCCTCGCAAACCCTTGCCGATATCACAAAAACAGACTATGGAATATATGCGAACGAGAAGTTCTATCCTTTCGATAACCTGATCCTGGATATAGGCTACAGGACACATAAAGCCGTCTATGATTCTACTTATACGGATCACGTTACCCCTGTCTTATCTACCGCATACCGCACCCATGACCGCAAGGAGGCATTCCGCGCATCGGTCAATTACCTTTTCGGCAAGACGGGAAACGCCTTCATTACCTATGCGAAAGGCTTCCGGTTCCCCTCGACCGACGAACTTGTGAATACGCAGACCGGGGTGATAACGGCAGGCCTGAGGCCGCAGACCGGGTGGGAGATCAACGTGGGCGCCCGGTGGAATCCATTTGAGCGCTTCGGAGGTTCTTTGAACCTTTTTCAGTCGAAAAATGATGATGAGATATTTTACAATCCCTTTACCTTTGCCAATGCAAACTATGAAAAGACCAGACGGCAGGGCATCGAGACGCAGATGAACTTTTTCGTCACGAAAGACATCAAGCTCGGTATAGGCTATTCATACACGGAAGCAAAATTTGACGGAAGACAACTTATCAATAACGTTGATGTGGACGGGAACGATATACCCCTTGTACCGAAGAACAAATTCTCTTCGAACATATCCTATTCGTTCAACAGTTTTGTCGCGAATCTCATCGCTGTCTATACGGGAGACAGGTACGCGATCAGCGACCAGCTCAATGACCACAGGAAGCTGCCGGGATATACGATCTTTGACCTCAACATATCCTACAAATATAAAGCGCTCGAGGCGCTATTCGGAATCAAAAATTTAACCAATACGAAATATAGCGAATTCGGCGTGGCGAGCACAACATCTTCGAGGATCAACCTCTACCCCTCTCCTGAGAGGAACTATTTTCTAAAACTGACCTACGGGTTCGGCCTATGAGGTGTGATGCAGGTCATTGATAATGTTTTGAAACTGATCTTAAATATATATTAAAATGAGGTTGGCCTCTGGCAACTAAAAACTATAATATTATGACCGTAACAAAAACAAATAGCAGGCACGTTCAGGAGCAGCTGCATCTTTTTCAGACGCTGATCGATAAGGTTCCCAGCCCGACATTTTATAAAGATATATGGGGATGCTATCTCGGCTGCAATAAGGCCTTTGAAGAGTACCTCGGGATCAAATGCGAAGAGCTCGTGGGCCTGAGCGAGGTTGATATCGTAAAGAATCCTCAAGAAAACCCATTGCACTGCGCAATCAGCCTAGATATATTCGGGCATCCCAGCAGCGGCAAATATGAAACATCCCTAAGGCGTCCTGACGGATCCGAGCGGATTGTGATAATAGAGGAAGCCCCCCTGACCGACCTGAATGGGATCGCCATCGGATATGTGGGCGTTATTAACGATATTACCGAAATAAGGGCCTCCGAAAAGGAGAGGATGAGGGTAAGCAAGCTCGAATCCCTTGGCGTCCTCGCCGGAGGTATAGCACATGACTTCAACAACATCCTGACAATGGTCCTCGGCAATATAGCCCTTGCCAAGATCTATGGAGGAGTAAATACAGACAAGCTGCTCCGTCTCCTTGAAAGTGCAGAACGCGCGGCTGAAAGGGCAAAAGACCTGACCAGACAGCTCCTTACCTTTTCCAAGGGGGGCGCACCCGTTAAAAAGATCATATCGATCCGGGATCTGCTGAAAAATGCCGCTGAATTTGTGCTCGCTGGAACAAACGCGAGGCCTGAATTCGACATCTCTCCTGACCTGCTGGCTGCGGAGGTCGACGAGAACCAGATAAGCCAGGTCATCGGCAACATTGCCCTGAATGCCCAGCAGGCAATGCCTCACGGCGGTACCGTAACGATCAGGGCAGAGAATATAACTTCTGACAATGTGAGTGAGCCACTTCAAAAAGGTGATTACGTCAGGATATCTATCAGGGATCAGGGCACCGGCATACCGGAGGAACACCTCGACATGATATTCGACCCATATTTTACGACAAAAGAGAAAGGAAGCGGCCTCGGCCTTTCTATCTGCTATTCTATCGTTCAAAGGCATAAGGGACATATCAGCGTGGAATCAACCCTCGGGATAGGCACAACGGTGGTCATATACCTGCCGGCCGCACAAACGCAGCACAAGGTAAAAGAACCGTTAGAAAAAACAAGCGTGAAAAATGGGAAGGGAAAGATACTTGTTATGGACGACGAAGAAACGATCAGGAATGTCGTCGGCGACATATTGCAATACCTGGGGTACAACGTTGACCTAGCAAAAGACGGAGAAGAAGCGGTGAGCCTTTATTCCGGCGGGTCTTACGACGCGGTTATCCTTGACCTTACCATTCCCGGAGGAATGGGAGGGAAGGAGGCATTAAAACGCCTCCGCGAAATCGACCCTGACATTAAAGCGATCGTATCGAGCGGATATTCGAATGACCCCATAATGTCAGATTACGTAGATTACGGCTTCAAAGGCGTTATCATAAAACCCTATACTATCAGTGAAATCAGCAATGTATTGAATTACGTGATATCCTGCTGCCCCTCCCTTTTGTAATCATCAGATTTTTATTGCCGCAACTATATGATTATGCTATAAAAACAACACATCGCCGACGTAGCTCAGAGGTAGAGCAGCTCACTCGTAATGAGCAGGTCGT
>JAGOOA010000005.1:75407-80447 GCA_017992765.1 Syntrophorhabdaceae bacterium | reverse complement strand
GCAAGTATCCTGCCTGCCACCATCTCGATGACGAGGGAGCAGAAGCTTGCGATGAACATAATGATATAAGCCTCTAATAGACTCATGTTTTTAAGGTACCTCCTTAAGGAATGACGCAATATACTTAAAAATAACGCAATATACATATAGTAAGCGGTACTCTTTGTCAAACATTTTCAGATTTTCTTAAAAAGAAGGATTTTTCTGTGATAATGTTTTATAATATTAGACAGATATGAAAGTTCTTCTCGTTGAAGACGAATCAAAGGTCGCCCACTTTATCAGCAAGGGGCTGGAGGAAGAGGGCTACAGTGTTGATGTTGCACAGGATGGCAAAAAAGGCCTCGATTGTGTCGGCGCCTCCGCCTACGATATCGTCCTTCTCGACCTCATGATCCCCGAGATAGACGGGCTTGAGCTCCTGAAGAGGATGCGGGCGTCGGGCATAGACACGCCGGTCCTCATCATCACGGCAAAAAGCTCGAAAGAGGATGTCGTGAAGGGGCTTGATACCGGCAGCGACGATTACCTGACGAAGCCTTTTTCATTCGATGAGCTCCTGGCGCGCATAAGGGCCTTGCTGCGGAGAAGCCGGAAGGCGGATCAGATCCTCCTTGAATATAAGGATATTACCCTGAACCCATACACGAGAAGGCTGAATATAGCATCCAAAGAGGCTGAGCTGACAGAGAAGGAATTCCTGATCATGGAATATCTTTTGAAAAACAGCGAAAAACCGTTAACGCGAAAAGAGATAGCGGAATATGTGTGGCAGAATCAGGACGACTCATCGAACATAGTCGATGTTTATGTCAACTTCCTACGCAAGAAGATAGAATCCATCTCTCAAAAGAAATATATCCATACCGTCCGCGGTATCGGTTACACCTTCAAAGAAGAAAATGAAAAAAGTTAATCTCCCCATCAAATGGAAACTAACGATATGGTACGGCGGCATCCTCGCCCTGATCCTCGTTGTCTTTTCAAGCGGGGTCTATATCTATTTCAGGAACAGCCTCGAGAGGAGCATCGACGCCAAGATCAAGTCCATCGGGGATGTCCTGTCCTCTTCCATGACGGAAACTCACAACCAGACGGTCTTCGGCAATTTCGAGCGGTATCTTGAGAACGTGCTCGGCAGAAAGCCGAAAGGCAAGTTCATCCAGATCATAGATTCCTCCGGCAGGATCGGTGCCAAGATGAACGACATAGAGACCGAGACGGTGCCCACAAGCTTCAGCACCCTGGAGCGTGCCCTCAAGGGCGAGGTCGTCTATGAGACGATCGAGACGGCGCGCCCGCGTTTAAGGCTGGTAACGATCCCTATTATGGAGAAACAGAAGGTGTCGAGCATCGTCCAGATCGGCACGTCGCTGGAAGATTTTGACGAGACGATGAGAAAGCTCTTTATCATCATGATAATCAGCATTCCCACATCGATCGGCGTGACCATCGCCATAGGGTATTTCATGGCAAAGAAGACGCTCAAGCCTGTCGATCAGATAAGAAAGGCGGCGGTGAAGATATCTTCGAGCAACCTCGATGAGCGGATCGATATCAAGGGAAGAAAGGATGAGCTGGGCAAGCTTGCAGAGACGTTCAACGCGATGATCAGCAGGCTGAAGGATGCCTTTCAGAGGATCAACCAGTTCAGCATCGATGTGTCCCATGAGCTCAAGACGCCCCTTACGATACTGAAAGGCGAAACAGAGGTCGCGTTGCGGAAAGAAAGGGATACTGACGACTACAAGAATCTTCTCGAGAGCAACCTCGAAGAGATCGACAGGATGTCGAAGATCATCGACGACCTCCTTCTCCTGTCGAAGGCGGAGGCGCACGATATAAAGCTGAACCTTGAGGACGTCTCGCTGCGAGACCTCGTTGCGGACGTGTGTGTGGACATGAGGATCTTCGCGGAGAACAAAGGGATCGAGCTCGTCGTGAACGAACTGGAGGATGTGAAGGTGAAGGGCGATGAGCTGAAGCTGCGGAGGATGCTCTGGAACATCCTGGAAAACGGGATAAAATATACCCAGAAAGGCGGCCTGGTGGCAGTATCTTCTCATATGAACAACGGGTATGTCGCAATACACGTGAAGGACAACGGGGCCGGCATCTCCCAGGAAGATATAAAATATATATTCGACAGGTTTTACAGGGCAGACAGGTCGAGAAAGCGCGAGAGCGGAAGCGGCCTTGGGCTTTCCATCAGCAAGTGGATCGCCGAGGCCCATAATGGGAGCATAGAGGTACAGAGCCAACCTTTCAACGGCAGTCTGTTTTCCATCAAATTGCCCATATAGACCGGAGGAAATTGATGAAAAAGAAAAACTGGTTACTGATCATCCTTCTTCTCATCGCAGCCGTTCCCATATTTGTATTCGTCAAGGGGCAGGTTGTTCCCGAGAGGGCCGTTTTTGACGCCAGCAGGCCGAACATCAAAACGGTAGTGTTCGACAAAGGACTGCCGAGCTTCAGCGAGCTTGTAAACCGCGTGAAGCCGTCGATAGTCAATATAAGCACGACAACCGTTATCAAGGGCCCGACCATGCAGGACAGGTTCATGGGGCCGGGACAGACAAATCCCTTCAAGGATTTCTTCGGCGAGGAGTTCTTTGATAAATTTTTCGGAAATTCACCGAGGCGGGAGTACAAGCAGAGAAGCCTTGGGTCAGGCCTGATCATTGACAGGGAAGGGTATATCCTTACCAATAACCACGTCATAGAGAAAGCCCAGACCATCAAGGTAAAACTATCGGACGAGAAGGAATACGATGCTACCGTTATTGGAAGAGACCAGAAGACCGATATCGCCCTCATCAAGATCAACGCAAAACAGCCGCTGCCGGCGGCAACATTTGGTGATTCCGACAAGCTTGCGGTGGGAGACTGGGTGGTTGCCATAGGAAACCCCTTCGGGTTGGAGCATACCGTCACTGCCGGCATAGTCAGCGCAAAGGGAAGGGTGATAGGCGCCGGGCCGTACGACGATTTTATCCAGACGGACGCCTCGATCAATCCCGGCAACAGCGGCGGGCCTCTCCTCAACCTGAAAGGAGAGGTTGTAGGCCTCAACACGGCCATCGTCTCCGGTGGACAGGGCATCGGGTTTGCAATACCGATAAATGTTGCCAAAGATATGCTGCCGCAATTGAAAACAAAGGGCAAGGTGGCAAGGGGATGGATGGGCGTCGTTATCCAGAAGGTGACGCCTGAGATCGCAAAGAATTTTGGCCTCGCCGAATCGGAAGGCGCCCTGGTTGCAGACGTTATGGAGGGAAGCCCGGCGGAAAAGGCAGGGATCAAGAGGGGGGACGTAATTGTCTCTTACAACGGCAAAAAGGTGAAAGACAACGACCAGCTCCCCCGGCTTGTAGGCGCGACAGAGATAGGCAAAAAGATCAAGGTTGGGTTGATACGTGAAGGAAAGCAGGTAGAGGTCGAAATAGTCATTGCAGAGCTCCAGGAAGAAGGCCTGAGGGCATCGAAAAAACCTGAGGTCGAGAAGGACTTCGGCCTCGTGGTGCAGGATATTACCCCGGAGATCGCAAAGCACCTTAACCTGAAAGACAAGAGAGGCGTTATTGTAACAGATGTATTGCCGGGCAGCCCTGCACAGGACGGGGACATCAGGTCCGGCGACATCATCAAGGAGATCGGGAGGAAGCCGATACGGAATCTTGCCGATTTCAGAGAGGCCATGAAACGGGTCAATATAAAAGAAGGCGTGGTCATGCTCATCAGGAGGGACAGCACGACGTTCTATACCGTGATAAGGGAGTAGTAAAAAATAAATTTTCTTTGCATAAATTTATTTTTCATGTATTATTGACTTATGCCGCTATACGAATGGGAAGGTAAAACGATCTCAGGCACGACGAGGAAAGGATCAACAAAGGCCTCGTCCGAAGATGCACTCCGCTCAACCCTCAGAAAAGACGGTGTTATCGTCACTAAATTCGCCGAGAAAAAAGAGGAAAAGAAGGAAAAATATAACCCCAAGGCAAAAGTGCCTATGCTCCAGATCGTGATCTTCACGCGGCAGCTTTCCACGATGATCACGTCCGGACTGCCCCTCGTGCAATCGCTGGAGATATTAGGGGCGCAGATCGAGGACGTCAACCTGAGAGGGATCGTCCGCGAGATCAAGGAGAAGATAGAGGGCGGTTCGCGGTTCGCCGACGCCCTCAAGGATTACCCCCAGTGCTTTGACCAGCTCTTCGTCAACCTTGTTGTGGCTGGTGAAGAAGGCGGCCTGCTGGACGGCGTCCTCCAGAGGCTCTCCGTATACATGGAAAAATCAGAGAAGCTCAAATCCAAGGTTAAATCTGCCATGATATACCCGATAAGCATCGTTGTTGTTGCTATCGGCGTTGTCTTCGTCCTTTTGATCTTTGTTATCCCTGTCTTTGAGACAATGTTCAAAGACATGGGCGCAACCCTCCCTATGCCGACGCAGATCGTCGTTAACTTAAGCAGGGCGGTAAAGGGCGGGATAGTCTACATTATCGTCGCTGTGGTAGGCATCTTTTACGCCTTCAAAAAGTATTACCAGTCTAAGGGCGGCAGAAAGACCATTGACAGGTTGGTCCTGAAATTACCCATCTTTGGCGTCCTGACGATCAAGGCATCCGTCGCGAGGGTCACGCGAACCCTGGCAACGCTTCTCTCCAGCGGCGTCGCAATCCTTGAAAGCCTCGATATCGTCGCGAAGGTAGCGGGAAACAAGATCGTGGAAGAAGCCCTGGTGGTCGCAAAGGAGCGTATCAGCGAAGGAAGGAGCATGTCGGAGCCGTTGGAGCAGGCAGGCATATTCCCGCCGATGGTCGTTCAGATGGTCCAGGTCGGTGAATCGACAGGCGCCCTGGACAATATGCTGAACAAGATCGCCGACTTCTACGAGGATGACGTGGACAACCTCGTAACAAACATGACGGCGCTCATGGAGCCGATGATCATGGCCTTTCTCGGGGTTATCCTCGGCGGGCTCGTCGTCGCCATGTACCTTCCGATCTTCAAGCTCGGAACGGCAGTAGGATA
>JAGOOA010000005.1:55725-75307 GCA_017992765.1 Syntrophorhabdaceae bacterium | reverse complement strand
ACAACCTCGTAACAAACATGACGGCGCTCATGGAGCCGATGATCATGGCCTTTCTCGGGGTTATCCTCGGCGGGCTCGTCGTCGCCATGTACCTTCCGATCTTCAAGCTCGGAACGGCAGTAGGATAGAAAACACAATCACCAATTAACCCGGATCTTCTGCTTGGATCAGCACCTGTATCGGGATATCCCTGCAAACACGCTCGTTCCGTATCTGGGTAACGTAATGCGTTCGGCGTTGGGCGTTCGGCGAAATAAAAGTAATATAGAACACAGATCATAATAGACCGTATAGTATAAAAAACAACAAGACAGGATAGTCGGTTCTATCTTTTCTCTTTTGGTTTCTTCGCCGAACGCCGAACTCCGAACTCCCAACGTTTTTTTACAGCCTTGCCGTTTCCAATCCCAGATCCCGGATCATCTCTATGTCCTGTGCCGTATCCCTGCCCAAGGTCGTGAGATAATTGCCGGTCATCAGCGAATTGCAGCCCGCGATGATGCTGAGAGGAAGAAGCTGGCGAAGGTTTTTCTCTTTGCCGCCGCAAAGCCTGATGTCCTTGTCGGGGAGGATAAACCTGAAGATCGCAACGGTGAGGAGTATCTCGATCGGTGTAAGGGCCGGGGCGTTCTGAAGGGGTGTTCCTCCTATGGGGTTGAGAATGTTGAGGGGTACGGAATCCACGCCGGCTTCCTTAAGCGTCATTGCGAGCTCGATGCGGTGCATCATATTCTCTCCGAGGCCTATAATGCCTCCCGAGCAGACAGAGAGGCCCGCGTTTTTTGCTATGCGCAAGGTATCAATATCCTCCTCGTAGTTATGTGTCGTGCAGATGTTGTCAAAATAGCTCCGGGCCGTCTCAAGGTTATGATGGTACCTGAACAGGCCGGCCCTGGCAAGGCCGTCCGCCATTGCTTCGTCGAGCATTCCAAGCGAGGCACAGGGGCGGATCCCCAGGCTATTGATGCCTTCGACGGCTCCATAGATCACCTGCCATTCCTTATCGTCCGATACGCGCGTCCCGCTTGTCACGATGCTAAAGAGATGGGCGCCGGCTTCCCCGGCAATACGGGCCTGTTCGACGATCTCCCCCGTGGTTATGAGGGGGTATATCGGCGCATCGGTGCGGTAATGTGCCGATTGCGCGCAGAACCTGCAATTCTCCGGGCATACGCCGGACTTTGCGTTGACGATGCTGCAGAGGTTGATCGCCTTCCCTTTAAAGTGTTCCCGGACCTCGTTCGCGTGCGCTATAAGAAGGAAGGGCTTGGCAATGCCGATCTCATAGAGTTTTTTTGCATCGGCCTCATTAATTCCCCTCCTGTCCATTGCCTTCTTTGTCAATCTTTTGATCGTTGAGTCCATAAAACCTCCAGATAAACCGTATATCGTATATCGCAAAACCGGTATATCGTAGTTAGTATATCGTAATTCGAGCTTACAATCTCACGACATACGATCTACGATATACTATATACGATATACTGTTTCTTTCCATTCCTCTATCGATTCCAGCGCAAGCGCGGCAACCTTGTCCTTATGCTTCTTATTATAACCCTTGAGAAGGCCAAAGTTGATGTTCATTGGTTGAAAATTATCTGTTTTTGTCGTCAGGTAGCGTACAAGCGAGCCGGTGCAGGTGCCCTCAGGGGGAGGAGCAAAGGGACGACCAGTTAGTGCCGCGTGCGCTGACAGCCCGGCAACCAGGCCGGTGGCAGCAGATTCCACATAGCCTTCCACCCCCGTGATCTGCCCTGCGAAAAAGACCTGTTCATTATCTTTGAGCTGAAGCTTCTCGTTCAGCAGCTCCGGGGCGTTGATGTAAGTGTTCCTGTGGATGCTCCCGTATCGCAGGAACGCTGCGTTCCGAAGCGCCGGGACGAGGCGAAAGACCCTCTCCTGTTCCTGATATTTGAGCTTTGTCTGGAAGCCGACCATATTATACATCGAACCTTCTTCGTTCTCCCGCCTTAGCTGGATCACTGCGTACGGGGGGTTGCCTTCGCCCCGTTGATCATTGAGCCCCACAGGCTTCATCGGCCCGTAAAGGAGGGTCTTTTTCCCCCTCTCCGCCATGACCTCGATGGGCAAACAGCCCTCGAAGTAAGGAACGTCTTCAAAGTCTTTGAGGTCGACCCTGCCGGCATGTATCAGCGCTTCATAGAATAGATCATACTCTTCCTGTGTGAGAGGGCAGTTCAGGTAATCGCCGGCGCCTTTCAGGTATCTCGAACCAAAGAACGCCTTGTCCATGTCGATGGAGTCGCCGTCGATAATAGGAGAAATAGCGTCAAAAAAATAAAGGTTATGAACGCCGGTCCTTCTCTTTATGCTCTCCGTGAGGCCATTGCTCGTGAGCGGCCCCGTCGCAATGATCACAACTCCCTCGGGGATGTCCCGCATCTCCTTTCTCAGGACGGTTATGCGGGGGTTCGATTCGATCTCCCCGGTTATCTTCCCGGCAAACTCCTCCCTGTCTACGACAAGGGCCTTGCCGCCCGGTATCGATGTCTCATCGGCAGCGCGCATCACGATGGAGCCAAGCCTTCTCATCTCCTCTTTCAGAAGCCCGTGGGCATTGGTAAGCTCCTTCGACTTCAGGGAATTGCTGCAGACGAGCTCCGAGAGATAGGATGTTTTATGGGCAGGCGTAAAGGCAGTCGGCCTCATCTCGTAGAGGACCACGTCCCCGCCCCTGCGCGCTATCTGGTAGGCGGCCTCAGCGCCGGCTAAGCCGCCGCCGATTATTTTGACTTCCATCCGCAGCCCTTACGGAGGCAGAGCGGCTTGGTCCTGTATGTAAAAAGCGTGGGAGCTCCGCAGGAGGGACATGGCCCCTCGGCCGGGTCCCTGTTGGTCGCGAAGGTGCAGTCAGGATAGCGCGAACAGGCTGTAAAACGTCTCTTCTTCTTTGAGGTCCTCTCGACGAGCTTCCCGCTGCATCCTTCTTCGGGACAAGCGAAACCGAGGGAATAGGGCTCGGTGTGCTTACAGGCCGGATAGTTGCTGCATGCCAGGAACCTTCCGAATTTCCCCCTTTTCTCGATAAGGTTCCCGCCGCATTCCGAGCAGGTTCCTTTCACTTCTTCCTCGGCAACCGCTATTGTTCCATCCTCTTCTGTCCGGACATTCTTCTTGTTCTTGCATTCAGGCCTCCCGCTGCAAACGAGATATTCCCCGTTCTTGCTCCACCGGAGAAGCATCTTCTTTCCGCATTTGTCGCAGATGATATCGGTCTCACGTTCTTCCTTTTTAAGGCTTACCATCCCCTCTTTGGCGGAATTGAGCTCTTTCTCAAAGGCGGTATTGAACCTTTGCAGCTGCTTCACCCAATCCTTCTTCCCGTCCTCTATGAGGTCGAGTATCTCCTCCATCATCGCGGTAAAGCCGATATCAAGGACGAGGGGAAAAAACTCCTTTAGAAGCTTGTTGATCGTTTTGCCCAGAGAAGTGGGAAAGAGCTTCATCTTCTCTTTCCTCACATAGCTTCTGTCCTGAACGGTCGTGACTATCGTCGCGTATGTTGAGGGGCGCCCGATCCCTTTCATTTCGAGGGTCCGTATCAGGGATGCCTCGGTATACCGCGGCGGCGGGCCTGTAAAGCGCTGTTCCGGCAGTATGTCCACAAGCGAGAGCCTCTGGCCTGCCGTCATCTCCGGAAGCCTTGTCTTGTCTTCGCCGTTATCGTCGCCTTCCTCTTCGTAGATCCTCGTAAACCCGTCAAAGAGGGTCTCGGAGCCGCGGGCGACGAAGGTGAAATCAGCCGCCTTGATATCGATGGCTTTTGTCTTCACCTTTTTCTGCTCCATTTGCGAGGCGAGGAACCTCTTCCATATAAGGTCGTAGAGCGAAAAGAGGTCCTTGTCGAGGTACGGTTTTACCCTCTCGGGGGTGAGGTGGACAAGCGTCGGACGTATCGCTTCATGGGCGTCCTGCGCGGTCTTCTTATTCTTGAAGAAATGCGGTTTTGCCGGCAGGTAGGCCTTGCCAAAGCTGCCTTCTATGTAGTGCCTTGCCGCAAATATCGCTTCATTGGAGATCCGTACGGAATCTGTCCTCATATATGTGATAAGGCCCGTCGGGCCCTCCTCGCCGACATCGATCCCTTCGTAAAGCTTTTGTGCGAGCATCATGGTCTTTTTTGGTGAGAAGCGCAGCTTCCGCGACGCCTCCTGCTGCATCCTGCTTGTAATGAAGGCCGGCTGCGGAAAGACCTTTTTTTCCTTTTCCTCGATGTTGTCTATAACGAAGTCTTTGCCCTGCAGCGCTTCGCTGATTTTTTTTGCCTCTTCTTCGGACGGTATCTTTATCTTTTCGCCGTTCTTTTTTTCGAGGGCAGCGGTAAAGCGTTCGCCTGACGGCAGCTCGAGCTCCACATCGATGACCCAGTATTCCTCCTTGACAAAGGCATCGATCTCTTCTTCCCTGTCACAGACGAGCCGCAGCGCGACAGACTGCACTCTTCCCGCAGAGAGTCCGTAGCTGACCTTTTCCCACAGGAGGGGGCTTATTTTATACCCGACGAGCCTGTCAAGAATGCGCCTTGCCTTCTGGGCATTATATTTTGCCTGGTCAAGCCTGGTGGGGTTTTGCATGGCGTCGAGGACGCCCTTTTTAGTGATCTCGTGAAAGAGGACCCTCTCGACCTCTTTGCCCTTGCCGACGACCTCGGCCACGTGGAATGCTATGGCCTCGCCTTCCCTGTCGGGATCAGAGCCGATATAGATCCTGTCGGCCTCTTTGCCCAGCTTTTTGATCTCGTTGACGATCTTCGATTTTCCTTTCAGGACGAGGAATTGCGGCGCAAAATCCTTTTCTGTATCGACGCCGAGCTTACTTTTCGGCAGATCTTTGATATGACCGACGGTCGCCTTGATGACGTAGTTCTTTCCAAGAAATTTCGAAAGCGTTTTTACCTTTGTCGGTGACTCAACAACCAATAATGATTTATCCATTCAACCTCTCCCAGCGTAGCCGATATCTCATAGCCGAAGCAGTCGACAGCGTCGATCATCGATAATCGATCATCGATAATCGAGTTGGTTATCAGCCATGAGCTGTCTTTATGTAATATCCTCCAGGCAGCTGCCTGATGGCCTCTTTCATCTCAAGCTGCGTCAATACGGCCATAACCTGTTTCGCTTCCATTGTGCTTTTCTCAATAACCTCGTCGATGTGGACCTTTTGGAAACCAACAAGAGCATATATATACTTCTCATTGCCGTCAAGTTCAACATTTTCTTTTCGGGCAAGAGCGACCCCGGGGAAACATGTCGCCATAATATCGCCTATGCCGTCAACGAGCCTCGCCCCTTCCTTGATGAGCCTGTTCACTCCGCGGTACTCCTCGTTGAATACATTTCCCGGGATTGCCATTACCTCTCTGCCATATTCGAGGCCAAGCCGCGCCGTGATCAAGGAGCCGCTTCTCTGTGAGGCCTCGACGACAAGGACGCCCCTTGAAAGACCCGCAATGATCCTGTTCCGTTCCGGAAAATGGGATTTGAAGGGCCGCTCGCCGGGCACGTACTCGGTCAGGACCGCAGCCTCATCGCCCATCCTTTCGAAGAGCCTTTTGTTCTCCGCAGGATAACATATGTCAATGCCGCAGCCGAGAACGCCGATCGTTTTCCCTTCGCCCTTTAAGGCCCCTTTATGGGCCGCAGAATCAATGCCGCGTGCGAGGCCGCTAACGATGGTAATGCCTGCGGCGGACAGGGTTTCCGCTATCTTTTCGGCAAGGTTCATCCCTTCAAAGCTCGCTTTCCTTGAGCCTACCACCGCCAGCGTATTCGTTCCCGGGGGGAGCACACCTTTCCTGTAGAGGACTACCGGGGCATCAGGGATGTTTCTTAGCAACTGCGGGTACTCCCCGTCTTTGATGGTGAGCACGCTCGCCCCCATTTTTTCAAGCGCCTTCAGGTCGCCCTCTATCCCTTTCCAGTCCCGAAAAGACAGTATGGGCGCCATTAAGTCTTTATTGTAATGTTTTGCCTTTCCTTCAAAGAGAGGGCCTATCTCCCCGGATGCTGCGGCTATCTCGCGCCTCTGGAAGTTATTGAGGCCCTTGGTCCTTGAAAGGGCTATGCAGGCAGTTTGTTCATCCATAATACACCGCGGAATTTACGGGGCGCAGAGATCTACTGTTTCGACTCTCCGTATTTAAAGCGTGCACAATAATAGGATCCTATGTTGCAGGCTTCCTTGATCATAATAAGCCTTGAGATGCCTTCTTTCCACCATCTGTCCATCTTGAAAAATGCAACAGGCACGGGTTTTATCATACACACAACCTTCGCATCCCCTTGCGGCGAACCATAGAGGAGATGGAACCGCCGTGAAGCATATTCGGGCACGATAATTATGACCTTTTTATATCCCATTCCGGAAAACTTTTCCTTTATCTTTGCCGCTTTGATGACTTCTTCTCCGTCTGCTTCGAGGCCTTTCACGACGCTCTCCCTGATCCCCCTTGTTTTTGCCATCTTCTGTATAAGATCGGTAAGGCTGACGCCGAATATCTTGTCCTCTTCCACGAAGATCGTCTTGCCGTTCCCTGCCCAGTACTCCCTGAAAGATTCCGTGTACAGTTCGCCGCCCCTGTCCTCAATGAACCGGGGAACGAATATAATATCCGCCTGGACAACCTTGTCCTCATACCTGAACTGCTTCCCTATCATCTTTAACGAAAGCGGATGTATAAAGAGACCGGCAACTATGATGCATACTATCAATATGAAAATGAGGCAGCCGCATCCTATTCTACCGTGCTTTCCCATAATCCCTCCCCTGTTCCTCCCCGTCATTTCCTGCTGTATTCATAGAGGATGACAGAGAGTACGATCAGCGGCGTCGTTTCGGTCCTGAAGATGCTTTCGCCGAGCGTGCAGGTTGTGAAGCCGTTTTCTTTCAGCCACGCTACTTCGGGCTCATCAATACCGCCTTCAGGGCCTATCACCACACATATCTCCCCTCCCACCCCGGAAGAGAGAACGTCTTTCATCATGGTGCGCTTTTCTTTTTCGTAGAGGGCCCAGCGGGCCTTGATGTTCTGAACCCAGGGCACGATGCCCCGCAGCGGTGTCGGCTCGATCACTTCGGGGATGGTAAACCTGCCTGACTGGCGTGAGGCCTCAACGGTAATCCTCTTCCACCGCTCACATTTGCCCTTATCCTTGTCGTTAAACCTGACGATCGTCCTTGTAAAGATGGTGGGGATGATCCTCTCAACGCCCAGCTCTGTGGCCTTCTCGATAAGCCAGTCCATCCTGGGCCCTTTAATGGGGCTGACGCAGAGAGTGACCTTTGGCCTTTTGTCCTCAGGGTGATGAACGACATCCAGCACCTGAAGGTAGAGCTCTTTGCTTTTGATGCTGCTGATCAAACACCTGTAGAGGTATCCCTTTCCGTCGATGAGGTCGATCCGGTCGCCGCTTGCCTTTCGCAGAACGCTGACGATATATTTGTGCATTGGCCCCGCGAGGAGCGCCATGCCGTTTTTCATCTTCAGCTTGTCAACAAAAACTCTTCTGATCTCCATTGTCTATCCATTTCCTGGCGTTTTATAAAACTTTGATTCGTAAAGCCGGTGGTATTCGGTCCACCTTTCATCTTCCATGCTTTCCCTCATGTGCTCCCTGACGCCCATGACCTTCGCGTCAAGGTTGTCGAGATAATGTACGATAATGGCCTCGATGCACATGGGCTTCCTCGGCGAACCCCACTCCTCGACCCCGTGATGACTTATAATGATATGGGAGAGTATGTCGGCAATGGCATCGGGAAAACCGGGAATTTCTTTGACCAGCTCTTCGAGCATCATGACGCCGAGGGTAATATGCCCGAGGAGCCTCCCCCGGTCCGAATATCTAAAGCCGCCCCTGATCGTCATCTCTTCGATCTTGCCGATGTCGTGGAGAAGGCACCCTGCTATGATCAGGTCCACATCTCCCCCCGCGCAGCCGGCAACCTTTTTGCCCATTACCGCTACCGACAGGGAATGTTCGATAAGCCCCCCGATGTACGTGTGGTGGACGCCGATCGAAGCGGGAAAAAGAAAGAATCTTTTTACTATATCCTCCCTGCTGTTGAGAACGCCAAAGAGGGATTGTATATATGGATTGCGGATCTCTTTTATAAGGCCCTCATAATTTTTGTGCAGATCAGCATCGGAGTGTTCGCTGACGGGGAAAAAATCCCGCATATGTTCGGGCAACAACTCCTCTTCTTTCTTTACATTTTCCACTATCAGCTGGAGCTTGCCCTGATAAGACTCAACCCTTGATTCAATATGAACAAGGTCGTTTTCCTCGAAGCGGGCCCTTAAGCGGTCAACCCTTTCATCCCAGATCTTTCCCTCGATCGAGCCGGTCCTGTCCCGTAAGCTCAGGCCGATAAACTTCTTGTTGTTCCTGGTGGAGTAGATACCCTTTTTGACGACAATGAAATAGTCATTGATCCTCTCGCTGCCCAGGGTAATATCTTTAACAAATATTTCTTTGTTCATTGCGGAGTTCCGAAATGCTCGTATCCTTTTGCGCCGAGCGTGAGCTCCCCGTTCTTGTCGAAGAGCCTGACGCCCCGTTGTTTTACTACCTCCCCGATCACGGATATTGCAAGGCCTTTTTTGCGGACCCTTTCTACGGCGGAGGCTTTATTCCGGGGGAACGTGAAAAGGAACTGGTAATCTTCTCCGCCGGAAAGGGCGAGCGCCTGGAGCCCCTGTTTTTTCAAGACAGGCGGCATGGGAATATCCTCGAGATAGAGGTGCGCGCCCGTTTTGCTTTCCGCCATCATCCTTTCGAGGTCGATGATCAGGCCATCGCTGATATCCATCATTGCGTCAGTTATATCATTTTTTACCAATTCCTTCCATACATCAAGGGGCGGTTTCGGACTTTGGTATCTCTTGATATAGCGGTTAACGGATTGTGCCGCCGGCCCTTTTTGCAGAAGGCGCAAACCGTAAGCGCTCTCGCCGAGATATCCCGTTACCCCGATGAGGTCGCCTCTCTTTGCCTTGTTCCTGCCAAAGTACCTCCCGGCAAGCACCCTGCCGACCATGGAAACATCAATGAAGAAATCCCCTTTGGTCGCTACCGTATCGCCGCCGAGGAGGAACAGGCGGAACTCCCGTGCCGCCCTGTCCATGCCTTCATAGAGGGTCCGTACATCTTTGTACGACAATTTTTCCGGCACGCCTATGGTGACAAGGAAATAAAGCGGCTCCGCGCCCATGGAGAGGATATCGGATACGTTGACGTATACGGCCTTTTTCCCCACATCGTAAGGGCTCGCGAAGGCAAACTCAAAATGAACATGTTCCACCAGCGCATCCTGGACCAGCACGTACTGCCCCCGTTGGAGATCAACAACGGCCCCGTCGTCGCCGATGCCGCGGACGATGGCGGCCGACCCCCTGCCGAACCTTCTCAGCTTTCTTATCAGTTCATTTTCTGACAGTTCCATAGTGAGAACAACATCATACCAGTTTATGAGCAATCTTTCCAATCGGCATTTTTTGTAACGCACCAGGAGAAACCGGCTATAATGAATATAGGGGTAAAAGATGTGGCGAACCGCCCTGATCATATTTCTGTTGGGCATCTTTTTGACCGGCTGCACACCGGGTGATGCATGGAAACATCCGTCCGGATATGACAAGAAGCGTCTCGGTGAAGACGCAAAAGAGTGCAAGGCATATGCGCGCGATGTGACGAACGAGCAGCGGAAGACCTTCAGTGTCCCTGCCGGCACACCCCACGGCGGCGTTGCAGAGGCGTTCATCATTTTTGTTATGTTCCAGGACGCCTTCATGGAATGCATGAATATGAAGGGGTGGGTCTATACGGAACCCGAGCGGTCAGTCTTCAACAAACAGCCTTCGGAGATCAGCAAATAGCAAAGAGCAGGCTGAGGTTAAGGCTAAGGTTAAGCAAACTCCGGTTTTCCTCAACCTCAACCTTAACCTGATTCTTCTTGCTGTGAGCCCCCGTATCATTGTAGTATACAGCCTGACATCAAACCCTTCGCGAGGAGAGCAGGTGGAATTCTTAAAGACCGTTTTCGATTTTGTCATACACATTGACGTGCATTTGAGTGCAATAATCCAGGCCTACGGCATCTGGACGTACCTGATACTTTTTCTCATCATCTTCTGTGAGACAGGCCTTGTCGTGACCCCGCTTCTGCCGGGCGATTCGCTGCTTTTTGCCGCGGGCACCTTTGCCGCGAAAGGAGACCTGAACGTGATGTGGCTCTTCATCCTTCTCTCCATCGCCGCCATCCTGGGGGACACGGCGAATTACTGGATAGGGGATTATATAGGGCCGAAGATATTCCATAAGGAAAACGTTCGTTTCTTAAATAAGGAGTACCTGGACCGCACCCACCAGTTCTATGAAAAATACGGAGGCAAAACGATCATCATAGCGCGGTTCGTCCCTATCATCAGGACCTTTGCCCCCTTTGTCGCCGGGATCGGGAGCATGACCTACCTGCGCTTCATCAGCTATAATATTATCGGCGGCATTGCCTGGATCGCAGCCTGCGTCTTTGCGGGATACTTTTTCGGGAACATACCCATCGTCAAACAGAACTTCACCATCGTGATCGCTGTGATAATAATCATATCTATCCTGCCCGGCGTCATAGAATTTATACGTCAACGCAACGAGCACAGGAGATAAAAAGGGGTTACGGGTAATGGGTTATAGGATAGGGGCAGCCGTCTTTATCATCTCTATTGCCCTGTCGGGATATTTCTGCGCGGCGCAAGGGGGCGAGAGATGGGTAGCCTTCTATAACGCAGGCGGACAAAAGACCTGCGTCTTCAACGTAGAGCTTGCCATCGCTCCGGAAGAACAGGAAAGAGGCCTGATGTTCAGGGAGAGGCTTCCCGACAATGGCGGTATGCTTTTTCTCTACAACGATGATGATATCCGGTACTTCTGGATGAAGAATACCTTTATTTCCCTCGATATGATCTTCCTGAATGCAAAGCGTAAGGTTGTCGGTGTCTTCCACGCAGCCCGGCCCAGGGACCCAACAACGATCAGCTCGATCTATCCTGCCAGGTATGTCCTCGAAGTGAACGCAGGGAAGGCGAGACAGTGCGGGATCAAGGCCGGAACGCAGGCACGGTTTAACAACATTCCCAGATGATACAGCTCATAGTTGCCGGCTCATAGCTCATAGTCAGAAATGCAACTCATGGCCCATAGTTGATAGTCCATGGCAGAATTGATGAATAACCAATAACCAAACATCAATCATCAATTAATACCCAATAATCAATGACCGAATACCCAAACATGAAATAATACCGGAAAGAGCTATAAGCTATTCCATGTTTTCCACATAAATTGTGCAATACCTGTTGAAAAGTTGTAGAACTAAGTTTCCAACGTGGTGATTTCCTTGTCTTTCATTTTATTTTGCCCATTGAGGATGCAGCAGAAAAAACCTAATGTATACAATGGTTATTAAAAAAAATTACTTCTTTAATGCTTTTCATGCATGACTGTTTGTTCCTCATATACATCCAGCATTCTCAGACATCCGCCGGATGCTGATAAAAGTGTTTCCTAATACGGCAACATTACTGTTCTTCCTGAACGCTTCTCCACGGTACGCGAAGTTGTTTTGAATTTACTCGCGGCGTGCCCGTTTGCAGTTATCGTTGAAATATATTGACATTGCAGCAACGAAATGGGTAAAATGCATATCCTTGATAAAGATTTTTATGTCAGAAGGGATATTTTATCGGAGGCATTTATGGCAAGGGTTTGTGAGATATGTGGCAAAGGCAAGCAGGTTGGCCACAACGTAAGCCACGCAAATAACAAAACGAGACGGGAGTGGTTGCCCAATTTGCAAACTGTCAGGATCATCAAAGACGGGGCAGCGAAAAAGGCAAAGATCTGCACGAGATGTATAAAAAAAGGTAATTTTCAGAAGGCGCTCTGACAGAAAGATCCCCATCTTCCCCTTAAATAGATTCCCGCAGGTAAATCTCAGGATCAGCTCACAACTGATAGCTCACAGCAAAACACCCGTAAGTCGTAAGGCGTAAGGGGAAACCGCAGCAAAAGAGCTGAGAGCAAAGAGCCCAGTACACGATATACGATATACGAACTACGATATACGGTTTTCTGTGCGGTAGTAGTCCCCTCACTCCTGACGATTCACGACTTACGGTTTCTGCTGATAGCTGAATGCTGATAGCGTATTTGCTATATTGTTCCCCGTATCCTCTCCACCGACCTTACGCCTTTGATCTTTTGTATTGACTTGATGATCTTCTGCAGCTGCGACATGTTCCCGATCTCGATCTCGTACATGCCCGCGGCCGACCTGTCAGGATAGGTCATGGCCTGGGCGCTGATAATATTCGCCTTGTTGGAAGCCATGATCGAGCTTATGTCGGACAAAAGCCCCTTCCTGTCGCTCCCGACGATCTTTAACCTTACGGGGTAGGTAAAGTCCTTGTTCATTTGCCAGGACACCTCAACCTGTCTCTGCTCATCATAGGTGTGGACGTTGGGGCAATCTGCCACGTGTATCGTTAAGCCCCTGCCCCTTGTTATGAAGCCAAAGATCTTGTCCCCGGGAATAGGATTGCAGCATTTTGCGAACCTTACAACCAGCCCGTCGATGCCCTGCACCTTGATGGCGCTGTCCCTTCCTTTTTTAAAGCTGCTGATAAGCGTCTTCAGCTTGCTCGGTTTTTCGCTTTCCGGGATGATCTTGCCCAGGACCTGCAGCGGCGTGTAAAGCCCGTAGCCTACGCTTGCAAAGAGGTCCTCAACCGTCTCAAGACTGAAATCCTTTGAGATGGCCTGCAGCTCTCCCGACTTGAGCAGCTTCGCGATGCTTTTGTCGTGCTTGGCCATTTCTTTGTCGAGCAGCGCTCTTCCAAGCTCAATGCTCTGCTCCCTCTGCTCGGTCTTTATCCACTGCCTGATCTTTGTCTTTGCCTTGGAGGTAACAACGGAATTGAGCCAGTCCTTGCTTGGCTTGTGGGTAGGGTTTGTCAGTATTTCAACGCTATCCCCGCTCTTTAAAATATAACGGAGAGGAACAAGCTTCCCGTTTACCTTGGCGCCGACACAGCGGTGCCCCAGTTCCGAGTGGATGGCGTAGGCAAAGTCTATCGGAGTGGCCCCCTTGGGCAGGTCTCTCACATCTCCCTTAGGCGTGAATACGTAGACCTCATCTGAAAAGAGGTCGATCTTGAATACCTCCATGAACTCTTTGTTGTCTTTTAATTCCTGCTGCCACTCTATGATCCTTCTCAGCCACGCGAATATCTTATCCTCTTTCGCATCGAACATCTTGCCCTCTTTGTACTTCCAATGCGCAGCGATGCCTTCCTCGGCGATCTTGTGCATCTCGTGGGTCCTGATCTGGATCTCAATCTTTTCACCGTAGGGGCCGATGATCTTTGTATGAAGCGACTGGTACATGTTGGCCTTCGGAAGGGCGATATAATCGCTGAACTTTCCCGGTATGGGCTTGAAAAAGGCGTGGACGATGCCGAGCGCCTCGTAGCATTCCTTTATGTTGTTGACGACAACCCTGAAGGCAATGATATCGTAAATATCATCAATATTAAGAGACTCGTGCGTCATCTTGCGGTAGATGCTGTAGAGCCGTTTTGCCCTCCCTGATATCTCGGCGTTAAGATGAAACTGCTCAAATCTCTTTTTCAGGATCCCTATTACTTCGCTGATATATTCATCTCTTTCTTTTTTCTTCCGCGCGATCTTGTCGGCGATGACCCTGTAATCCGCCGGTTTCAGATATTTGAACGAGGTGTCTTCCAGCTCTTCTTTCATCCACTCGATCCCGAGCCTGTGGGCGAGCGGCGCATAGATCTCGATCGTCTCCTTGGCGATCTCTATCTGTTTCTCCGGCGACAGGAAGTTGAGCGTTTGCATGTTATGGTACCTGTCGGCGAGCTTCACCAGGATGACCCTGATATCTTTGCTCATCGCGAGGATCATTTTCCTGAAATTTTCAACCCTGGACTCTTCTGAAGTTTTAAGAGGGATCTTGCTGATCTTGGTCACGCCATCAACAAGCTCGGCTATCTCGTTGCCGAAATATTTTTCTATCTCTTCCTTGCTGACGTAGGAGTCTTCGAGGGTATCGTGCAAAAGCCCTGAAACGACGCTGGGGACGTCGAGGTTCATTCTCGTCAGCGTGTAGGCCACCTCAAGGGGATGGATCAGGTAGGGCTCGCCTGACAGCCTTGTCTGGCCCTTGTGGGCCTGGGCGGAAAAGACGTACGCCTTTTGCAGGATTTCTACATCAGCCTGGGGGCTGTACTTTAAGATCTCATCGACGATGTCATTGATCCTAACCATCTTTTATCCACTTATAGTATAGAACAGAATCGTAGGGTTCGGCAAATGCCAGCTTGCCGACATATTGAAAAGGTATTGAACCGTCCAATCTTTTCCTGGTTTCCTGGGAGATGACCACCTCGCCGGGAGTGGCAAGCTTTTGAAGGCGCGCGGCAATGTTAACGGGCATGCCCAGCGCCGTGTACTCTTTTTTGCTTACGGAGCCGAAAACGCCGGCTATAACAGGGCCGGTGCATATGCCGATCCCGATCTTAATGCCCTGGTTGATCTCCTCTGTTCTTTTAACCATTTCGATCGCACATTGCACCGCATTTTCTTCGTGGTTGTCCTGGTGAACCGGGGCGCCGAAAAGGGCCATAATGCCGTCCCCTATATATTTATCGATGGTACCTTTATGTTTAATGATGACTTCGCTTAAGGGGTGGAAATAGTGCCTGTTGAGCAGGGTGGCAAGGTCCCGGGGCGATGTCCTTGTAGAGAGATCTGTGAACCCACGGATGTCTGAAAAGAGTATTGAAATGGATGTCGTTTTCGGCTCGAGCTGCGCAGGCTCCCTGAGGAGCTCGTTGAAGATGTCGGGCGCTATGAATTGTTTCATCTTTCTTTTCAGGTAGCATTCCCTGACCTTCCACCGGAGCTCTTTGTTCTCAAAGGGCTTCGTAATGAACCCGTCGATCCCTGCCTCTATGGCCTTGATCGATGATTCGAGCGTCCCATAGCCCGTGAGGATGATCTTTGTTATTTCCTGGTGGATCTTGTTGATCTCTTCGATCGTTTTGATCCCGTCTATTCCGGGCATGATAAGATCGCAGATAACGATATCAAAGTTGTGAGGGTCCTTTTCGAATATCCCAAGCGCCTCTTCGCCGTCACGTGCAACCTGAACCAAATACCCGTCTTCCTTCAGAAGCCTTGCCAACGACCGTCTTATACCGTCTTCGTCATCGACGATGAGTATGCCTATCTTCATGCGTCCCCCCTGTTTTTAATATTATCTTATGGAGGGAAAAATAACAACACAGAATTTGCCTTACGTACGTTTGTTTTTCCTTCGATCAAGGATCTCTGCCAGGACAGGGATCAGGAGGGAGCCGAATGGGGCGAGGAAGATGACCAGCGCAGGAACGTAAAAAGACAAATGCTTCAGGTGCTTCCTGATCTGAGCCTTCTCCTGTTTTGTCCAGCCCGTTCCCGTATTGCGCGGCTTCATGAGAAGCTTCATGAATCCGTTGATCTGCGCTGATTCCTCGAGGATCATGTCCTTGTGTTTTCTTATGGACCGCTTTAAGAGGTGGCGTATCATTGCAGGTTGCCGACAGTCTACCAGAACATCCGCAATAAATCACCGGATATGATGTTCCTCTTCCAATATTTTAAAATTTTGGATACTATTAATCATGCCGAACGATGAAGGCGTTATCGAGGTCCAGGGCCAGATCGAAAAGATCACCTATTTCAACGAGGAGAATAACTATACCGTAGCGAAGGTGCGCGTGCAGGGAAGGGGCGGCCTGGTAACTATAGTGGGCACGATCTTTTCCGTTGCGCCGGGAGAGACCCTGAGGCTGAAGGGCCGCTTCGGCAATCATCCGCGCTACGGCGAGCAGTTCATGGTGACGTCCTGTGAATCAGTGCTTCCGGCAACCGTAAAAGGCATCGAGCGCTATCTTGGCTCGGGCATGATAAAGGGCATCGGCCCGGTCATGGCGAAAAGGCTGGTCTCGGCCTTTGGCGCGGAGACTCTATCCATCATTGATCACGAGACGGAAAGGCTGGGCGAGGTCGCCGGCATCGGCGAGAAAAGAATCGATATGATCAGAAAGGCCTGGGAGGACCAGAAAGAGATACGGGATGTGATGATATTCCTTCAGGGCCACGGCATAAGCCCTGCCTACGCGGTCAAGATCTACCGGCAGTACGGAAGGGATTCGATCCAGGTCGTTCGTGACAACCCATACAGGCTTGCCATGGACGTCTTTGGCATAGGCTTTGTAACTGCCGACAGGATAGCGGAGAAACTGGGGATACCGAAGGATTCTCCTGCCAGGATCGAGGCAGGCATATTGTATGTCCTGCAGGGGCTCGCAGACGACGGCCACGTGTATTACCCTTACGGCGGACTTGCAAGGAAGTGCAGCGGCATTCTGGAGATAGAAGAAAAGGATATCCCCGCGTCGCTGCAAAAACTTGCTGCACAGAACAAGATCGTTATTGACGATCTTTATTCTCTTCCCGATGCGCCCGTCTACCTCTCTGCCTTTTATGTCTCTGAAACGGGGATAGCGGCCAGGATGAAGGAGACCATTTCCTGTCCCAGGCAATTGAAGCTGATCGACGTTGAGGAGTCCGCCGCATGGGCGCAGGCCGACCTCGGCATTACCCTTTCGGGGAGGCAGTCGGAAGCGGTGAAGGCGTCCATCAACAGCAAGATAATGGTTATTACAGGGGGGCCCGGAACAGGGAAGACCACCATCATTAACGCGATCATCAGGGTATATGGCAAAATGGGACGAAAGGTCCTTCTCGCCGCGCCGACCGGCAGGGCTGCAAAAAGGATCACCGAGACAACCGGCAGGGAGGCAAAGACCATTCACCGGTTGCTCGAATACAGCCCGGGAGGCCCTGCGGGTGAGGGCGGATTTAAAAGAAACGAAACAAACCCCCTGGAGGCCGACCTTGTCGTTATCGACGAGGTATCGATGGTGGACACCCTCCTTATGCACCATTTTCTCAAGGCCTTACCCGTCAGGGCCACGCTGGTCCTTGTCGGGGATATCGACCAGCTGCCTTCAGTGGGCCCGGGAAATGTCTTAAAAGATATTATCGACTCGGGCTGTTTCCAGGTTATAAGGCTTAACGAAATATTCCGGCAGTCGCGCAGGAGCATGATAATAGTGAATGCCCACCGCATCAATAATGGCGAGATGCCGCTTATAGAACACGGCGGAGAGACCCGTGGGGATTTTTATTTTTTTGCCGTAGAGGAACCCGAAAAAGTGCTGGAAAAGGTGATAGGCCTCTGTAAAGAGGGGCTGGCTTCGAGATTCGGCTATGATCCGCTCGACGATATACAGGTTCTTGCCCCGATGCACAGGGGCACCGTCGGGGTGGCAAACCTCAATACGGAACTGCAGAAAGCGCTGAACCCCTCAAGGGACGAGCTTTTGCGTGGCGGCAGGCTGTTCAAGGCCGGCGACAAGGTTATGCAGATAAGGAACAATTACGACAGAGATGTGTACAACGGCGATATTGGAAGGGTCGTGGGCATTGACAATGAAATGCAGGTGCTGAAGATCAATTATGACGGAAGGCTCGTCTCATATGATTTCCCCGACCTCGACGAGATCGTCCTCGCGTACGCCATATCGGTTCATAAATCCCAGGGGAGCGAGTACCCCGTCGTCATCATGCCTGTCCTTACCCAGCACTACATGCTTCTCCAGAGAAATCTCCTCTATACCGGAGTGACAAGGGGAAAGCGCCTCGCGATACTCATCGGGACAAAGAAGGCCCTCGCGATAGCGGTGAGAAACAATAAGCCGCAGGAACGGTATACGCTTTTGAGGGAAAGACTGAAGAACGAAATACCCGTAATTCGTGAAACGTAATTCGTAATTGGATGAACCCTATAAAATGTAAAATGTGGAAGGTGAAAAGTCATGGGTCACGGCATCTTGTCATTGCGAGCCCGTAGGGCGCGGCAATCTCAACTCTGATTTTTTTACTATGAACTATGAGCCGCCTTTATCGCCGAACGCCCAACGCCGAACGGCCTTCTTTCCAATTTCGATATACGAACTACGATATACGGTTTTCTATGCGGTAGTAACCCCTTACGCCTCACGGGTGCTCTGCCATGAGCCATCTCACTTTTTGCTATTCGTAAATGCTTCCCACTCTCCGCGGCCTTTCAGGACGTCGCGGTAGACCTCGAGCGCCTTGTTGACAAGGGGCATGCCGCCATACGGGGCGAGCTGGAAGAAGACCTCGGCCAGCTTGTGCGGGTCGCAGCCGACATTCAAGGCGGCGTTCACGTGGAGCTTTAATTCGTCGGCGGCGCCGAGGGCGGCGAGCATGGCGCAGGCTGCCATCTGGCGCTCGGGCAGCGTGAGGACCGTCCTTGAATAAAGGGTGCCGGTGATGAACATCGAAAGGTCGTTCGCAAGGTCCTTGTCGAATTCCTTCCACATGAGATAAGGTGGGTCGATCTTGATGCCGCCCGTCCATAGCTTCTTTGCTGTTTCCTGGGTCCTTTTCTTTATGTCTTCATCCACGACGGATATCCTCCTTTATTTTTTTAAGGTTTTACCACGTGCCTCTTCGGCGCGTCAATCGAAAGGTGACGGATGATAGGTGATAGGTGAGAGGTGATAGGAGATAGGTGATACACGCCACTCCTATCGCGCTCACGCCTCACGGATGTTACTCCGAAGCTCTTTATTTACCAAGTCAAAGATGATAAAATGCCGGGAAAAGGAAAATTAAGGAGGATAGGAGTATATGATGAGGAAATTTATGATCTGCGCTGTCCTTTGTTTTGTTGTTATGGGTGTAACGGGTTGCGGCTACAATACGATACAGGAGCTTGATGAAAAGGCGAAGGCCGCATGGGGCGATGTAGAGGCCGCGTACCAGAGAAGGAACGATCTTGTCCCGAACCTTGTTGAGACCGTCAAGGCATATGCAAAACATGAGCGCGAGACGCTGCAGGCAGTGACCGATGCGCGCGCAAAGGTCGGCAGCGTCCAGGTATCAAAGGATATGATAGGCGACCCGAAAACGATGGCGCAGTTCCAGGAGGCCCAGGCGACGATGAGCAGCGCCCTGTCGCGGCTCCTGCTCGTCGTCGAGCGATACCCCGACCTGAAGGCAAATCAGAATTTCAGGGACCTCCAGCACCAGCTCGAGGGGACGGAGAACAGGATAAACGTTGCCAGGACAAGGTTCAACAATGCGGTGCAGAACTTCAATTTCTCCATCAGGATGTTCCCGTACAATTTAACGAACAGCCTGATACTCCACCTGAAAGAGAAGGAATACTTCAAATCTGACCCCGGTGCGGCAAAGGCGCCGCAGGTGAAATTCTGAGCAGAGAGCAGAGAGCAGAGAAAGACCCTTGGAAAACTACTTAGAGTTAATAGATGAAATATTGTAAACTAAATATCTCTCATAGATCGGATTTAATATTCATTTTAATTTGTTTGTTTTTAACT
>JAGOOA010000005.1:0-55625 GCA_017992765.1 Syntrophorhabdaceae bacterium | reverse complement strand
GAGCAGAGAGCAGAGAGCAGAGAAAGACCCTTGGAAAACTACTTAGAGTTAATAGATGAAATATTGTAAACTAAATATCTCTCATAGATCGGATTTAATATTCATTTTAATTTGTTTGTTTTTAACTCTCGGCTCTTCGCTCTCCGCTCTCCGCTCCGCTTATGCCCTCGATGTCCCTCCCCTGCGAGGCTATGTGAATGATTATGCAAACATGATGTCAAGTCAGACAAGGGCGAAGCTTGAAGGAGAGCTGAAGTCCTTTGAGGGGTCTGATTCAACGCAGCTCGTCGTCCTCACCATCCCTTCGCTCCAGGGTGAGGTGCTCGAGGAGTTCTCCATGAAAGTGGCGGAGGCCTGGAAGATAGGGCAGAAGGGGAAGGACAACGGGATCATCTTTCTTGTCGCAAGCCGGGAAAGGAAGATTCGCATCGAGGTAGGCCGCGGGCTGGAGGGAAGGCTCACAGACCTCACCGCCGGGAGGGTCATCGACCTTGTCGTCAAGCCGCGGTTCAGGCGCAATGATTACAATGGCGGCTTTACCGCCGGTGTCCATGCCTTGGTGGATGCTGCACGGGGGGAATTCAAGGCTGAAGAAAGGCGCGCACCGGTGAGAAAGAAGCAGGGGTCTCCCCTTCCGGCAATATTGATCTTCAGTGCCATTGCCCTCAATGTCCTTGGCAGGTTCTCGCGGGCCCTGGGAGGCGTTGTGGGTGCCTTGGGATTGCCCTTTATCGCTTACTTCGTATTGGGTCTTCCCGTAGTAACGGTCATCCTGTTGGGCATTCTCGGGTTGTTGCTGGGGATCTTGCTGCCGACCATCTTTGCCGGCAGGCACAGTGGGGGCTCCTTTTATTCCGGCGGCTCGTGGGGTTCCGGTGGAATCGGCGGAGGGATTAGTTCCGGCGGCGGTTTTAGCGGTGGAGGAGGCGGCTTCGGCGGCGGCGGAGCCTCGGGGAACTGGTAATGAGATATCACGGAAAGGCAGAACATTTTTTTACCAAAGATGAGCAGGAAAAGATCAAAAATGCTACCAAAGAGGTAGAGCTGAGAACGATAGGCGAGATAGCCGTTGTGGTTGTGGATCAAAGCAGCCACTACAGAGAGGCTGAGGTGCTTGGCGGCATATTTTCAGGAAGCCTTATCGCCCTTATTGCATCAGCGGTCTTTTTTCATGCCTCGCTCTGGTTCTATGTCCCGATGTCGTTCCTGTTATTTTTCCCTGCCCGTTTTGTCTTCCAGCGAGCACCGCAACTGAAAAAGGTTTTTATGGGCAGAGAGAGGGAGGAGTTAGCAGTCAGACAGCGGGCGGTCAAGGCCTTTTATGACAATGGCTTATACAAGACCAGGGAGAATACGGGGGTACTCTTCTTCATCTCCTTGCTCGAGAGGAAGGTGTGGGTGCTCGCCGACAAAGGCATCCACGAGAAGATCAGACAGCAGGCGCTGAACAGGTTCGCCGATATGGTCTCGAAAGGCATCCGCGAAGGGCGCGCCTGTGATGTCCTGTGCGAAGCCATCAAGGAGGCAGGCGAATTACTGAAAATGCATTATCCCGTGACGCCGGGGGACGTTGACGAGCTGGCCAACGAGGTCATCTGCGAACCCGGCGGCGAATGCGACACGTAAGGCAAGCAGACAGCCCTCAGCTGTCAGCCTTCAGCCATCAGCCAAAAGCCTTTTTTTGTTTCCGCTGAAAGCTGTGTGCTGACTGCTGATAGCTTTATTGTGAAAATTCCCTGAAGATCTCCCCGAAATTGATGCCGTCGATCACTTTCTCTTTGTATTTTTCGCCTATGGAGCTCCGGGCATCCTGGAGATCATTTGATTTGACGCCGTTCTCAAGGGCGCAGTATGCCTCTACGTGCGCAGCGAGGTCGTCTACGACCTTGATCATCTCGCCGTCGCGGGGATTATATCCGTCCATGTTGAAGGACGCCGAGATGTCTTCAGAAGTTGTCTTTACTGTTTTTCCGTCCCTGACGATGACGCTGCTGAATTCGTCCTCCGTGAACATCCTCACCTCAGCCTCCCACCCGCCGGGTATGAGGCTGAAGACCTCTTTTTCCATCTGCTCCTTCTCGTAGCTCTTTATAAGCTTGTCGAGACCTGCGATCGATCTTTTGACCGGAGAGATGATATCGCGGGTGAGGACTTCGGGCAGGTCGTGGAAGAGGCCGGTGAAGTAATTATTGAAACAACGCCTGGAACATCCGTTCATCTCAAGGGAGACGAGGTAGGACAGGATAGCAACGATGAGCATATGTCCCAGGACCGACGTCCTGGGCACCATGTTGATGTGGCTCCAGCGGAGCTGGAACCTGAGCTGCCCGCAGAGATCGAGAAAGTTCCTGTATTTTGCGTAAAGCGCGAGCTGCTGGATGCCTTTCAGGTCGTAGTACTTCTCCTGTCTTTCCTGGAGGAAAGATTTGATCTCCGGTATCTCATAGCCATGAGGGTTTGCGCGCTCTATGATGTCAAATTCCCACCGGGTCGCATAGAAATGTGCAGCGCTTAAGATCCTCTTGCCGATGGTGTCGTCTGTGTTGGCGAAGTATCCCCTGAACCGTTTTGCAAAAGCATCGCCCAGCGGCGCGATGATCGGCGCAAGTTTTTTAAAGACCCATTCGCTCAACCGCTTGTATTGCCCCGGGTCCTCTTTGATCCTGTTGAATATCTGTGGCTTCAGGTCGGTGATGACAAGCCGCTCAAGGAATTCGAACAAGGCGCCCTCGATGATCTCCTGCCAGTTGAGGTCTTTCCTGTCCTCCTCGAATTTCCCGAGGAAATAGGCGATGGTCATCTTGTGCGCCTGCTTGTCGAGCTCCATGAGCTCTACCGGCCTGATCTTGTCGTTCCACCGCCTCATGCCGGCGGCGCTAAATATCTTGAGGATAAATTCTTTCGTGATCATCGTATAAATCGTTTAACCATTATATACCGCAGATACTGTTATTGAAATGAAATAAATCGGAATTTTCCACCATGCCCTAATCACGTATCTGGAATAAAAAAGGCTGCCTTTGCTGGCAGCCTTTTTTTGTTTTTCGCCTTACGACTTACGCCTAACGGTACTTATCACGCCTTTGCTATCTCAAAGGACATCTGGCCGTCTTCATACTGCAGGGTCTTGACGGTAACATCCATGCCGACCTTTACATCCTCGGTCTTGAGATCTTTTGCAAGCCTTGCGAAGAGCTTGAGATCGCCGAAATCGACTACGCCCATAGTATAGGGACAATCCTTCTCAAAGCCGAACGGTGCATAAGAGGCAACAGTAAAGGTCTCGAGCTTGCCTGTTTTCGGCATCTCGAACCAGTCCATATCTTTTGAGAGACAGCTTGCGCAATCCGCCCTTGGCGGGAAGAATTTGGCGCCGCATTTTTTGCATACTGTCCCTTCGATCTTTCCTTCTGCAAGCAAGTCAACGAACTTCGACGTTTTTGTTATGCCGGTAAAGCTTTTTCTTCCAAATTTTTCGAATCCCATTATATCACCTCCCAAAGATTGTCACGTTGCCGTAGAGGCCAACGCCACCGACGTTATGAACGAGGCCGATGTCCGGGCTGCCGGGCACCTGCATCTGGCCTGCCTCGTCGCGGAGCTGCAGGACGATCGTCCGTATCTGTGAGCCGCCGGTCGCACCGATCGGATGCCCTTTGGAGAGAAGGCCGCCGTCGACATTGACCGGGATCCTTCCTTCCTTGTACGTTGCCTTTTCGCGGATGAGCTGCTTGCCTTCGCCCATCGGCGCGAACCCAAGGCCTTCATAGGCCATGATCTCGGCAATGGTAAAGCAGTCGTGTACTTCGGCTACCTTCACGTCCTTTGCCGTTATGCCCGCCATCTTGTATGCCTCATTCGCTGCCCCGTAACCGACGCTTAATCCTTTCGCGAAATCAGGCCTTGCCGCCATGTTAACGGCTTCGGAGGCGGCGCCTATACCGAGTATCCACACAGGTTTTTTCGAGAATGCCTTTGCCTTTTCCGCGTTCGCCAGGATGACGCAGGAACTGCCGTCTGCATTGGCACAGGCATCGCCTACCCTGATCGGCCATGCGACTGCACCGGCCATCCTCGCATCGGGGTTGCTCGTATCGAAATCTGACGCCTTCACGCCCTTCCGGTAGACCGCCCTCTCGTTTGTCTGACCGTATGTGCCTGACTTTATCCTTATATTCATCATGTCGTCGTGCGTCAGCCCGTTCTTCGCCATGTAGGCCTGTGCGTACAGCGCATAGTAGGCGGGCATCATTGTGCCGAAAGGAGCCTCCCACTGGATATCTGCGCCACGCCCCATCCTCTCCTGGGACTCGGCGGATGTGATCTCCGACATCTTCTGGAATCCGAGCACCACGACGACGTCATGGAGGCCTGCCTTGATCATGCTATATGCTACCTTCACGCCGGAGCTGCTCGATGAGCAGACGGTCTCAATATAGAAGGTCGGCTGGGGGATCAACCCCATGTACTCAGCAAGGACACCGGCAGGCGACCGCTGCTTGTCATATTCAGGGGCTGAACAGAAGATAGAAGCATCAACATCCTTTTGCGTGATGCCCGCATCCTGCATGGCCTCCCTGAATGCTTCAAAGGCGAGTTCCCTGATGGAGCCTTCATAGCCTCTTACGAACGAACTCTGGCCCACACCGATTACTGCTACATCTTTTGCCATACACTCCTCCTTCACTCATTTTTTTGTGTTTTTTCCTCTTTGATACATTGTTACGAACCGGTTATGTTCTTTCATATCTTTCGAGAAGACATGGGTACCGTCATTTTTTGAGACAAAGTAGAGGTAATCAACCTGGGCAGGGTAGAGGGCGGCCGTGATGGAGTTTTTATCGGGGTTGCAGATAGGCCCCTTGGGTAATCCCTTGAACGTATACGTATTGTAAGGGGTATAGGCATTAAGGTTGGAACGGCTTATGGGACTGTCAAACATGCCTGTTCCATAGATGACCGTTGGGTCGCAGTCGAGGGGCATCCCCTTGTTTAACCTGTTATGAAAAACGGCGGAGATCAACGGCTTCTCCTCTTTTAATCTCGCCTCTTTTTCGATCATCGATGCCAGGGTAAGCGTCTTGTGTATGTCGAAGCCCATTTCTTCCATCCGCTTTTTTATATCTTCTTTTGCGAAAAATTTAAAGCTTCGTCGAACGATCTTTTCTATAAAATCTTCAACCTCGATCTCTTTACTGTAATAATAAGTATCCGGCGCGAGGTAGCCTTCAATGGAATCCGACATGATGCCTATCTTCCTCAGGTATCCCTGACCTTTGGCCAGGGCCAAGAACGCGTCGTTTTCCATAATGTGAGACCTGTCGACCGCATCGGCGACATTGAACATATTGTAGCCTTCCACTATTTTAAGGGTGTAGATATTCCGCTCGCCGCGCGCCATCTTCCTGACGATCTCTATCGTCGACATGTCCTTTTTCAGAGCGTATTCGCCCGCCATCAATTTTCCCCTGTAGAACAGCGAGCAGAGGACAAAAAGGTTCGACGAATAGATCAGGTCCTTACCTTTAAGCCTGTTGGCAATACTATACAAACTTGTTCCGTTTTTCACAACGATATTAACGATCGTATCGTCCGCATCCCTCGGTATGCTTGCAAAGATAATGGTCTGGGTGGCCAGGAGGATAATAAGGGCAGCTACAATGATCTTTTTATCGCGTCCTGTTCGCATCCAGGTACCCTTGTAATATTAGCTGCGATGCCATCATGTCTAAGTATGGTCTCCGCTTTTTATGGCTGATGCTTGCCATTTCGAAGACCCTGTGGGCCTCGTTGGTGGTGAACCGTTCGTCCCAGAGCACAATAGGCACGCCTGCATATTTCTCCAGGACCTCTGCGAACTCCAGCACCTCTTTTGCCTTTTTTCCGATCATCCCGCTCAAGTCTTTCGGGAGGCCTACGACTATCCTTTCGACGTCATGTTCCGATATAAGGTCCTTGAACTCTTTCAGATCTTCCTTGAGAGAATTCCTTCTGTATACCTTGAGCGCCTGGGCAATGCTGTGAGTAGGGTCGGACAGGGAAACCCCGATCTTCTTGTCCCCCACGTCGAGACAGAGTATTCGCATCCCGTAATTATAGCAATTTTTCCTGAATATTCAAGCACAAAAGCCACTATTCTTGCCAGCTTGCCGGCCACTGGTATGAGCTATTTTTGCAGCCATAAGGGGTCAGCAATGAAACCCGTTGACAGCGTTTATTGAGTTTAGGCGCACGCCGAACAAATGTCCCCCCTTTATGTGTTGATAACATCGTTTGATTTTGTTAATTTAAGCACAAGGTTGGCATTGAATGATAGCGGCACGGAACGATGCCCCCGTGGAAACGTCAGGAATGCAAAAACCGTCGCAAGGAGGTACGGGATGATAACGGCAGGTATAGACAGCGGTGCAAAGAACGTGAAGGCGGTGATCATGAAGGACGGCAGGGTTGTCGGAAAGGCAATGGCGCCTGCAGGCCTTGATACGAAGACAACCGCTGAAAATGTATATAATGAGGCGCTAAAGGCGGCCGGCGCCGAAAAAAAAGATGTCCGCAAGGTCCTTGCTACCGGCGTGGGAAGGAAGAGCTGTGATTGTGCACAGGGTGAGGTAACAGAGGCGGACGCTGACGCAAGGGGGATCAGGTTCGTTATGCCCGATGTCCGCACAGTCATCGATGTGGGAGCCGAGGAGGGAAGGGCGGTCAGGATAAGCCAGCACGGCGACGTCGTTGATTTTGCAATAAATGAAAAATGTGCGGCAGGGGCTGGAACATTTGTAGAAGCAATGGCGAGGGCCCTTGAGACAGAGGTCGAAAAAATGGGTGATCTCTACGACAGGTCCACAAAAGAGATCGACATGAACGCCCAATGCGCGGTCTTTGCCGAGTCAGAGCTTGTGTCCCTTATCCACTCGCAGACCGCAAAGGCGGATATCGCACGGGCAGTGCTCAATGCGATCGGGGACAGGATCGTGTCCATGATGAGAAGGGTCGGCGTTGAGAAAGACGTAGCCGCGATCGGCGGCATGGCCCTCAACGGGGGATTTATCAAAGCCATAGAGGGAGAGCTGAACATCAAAATAGGAGTTCCCGCGGATCCCCAGTACGTCGGCGCAATAGGCGCCGCCATCGCAGCAGCAGAGCAAAGGATGGAGGTATAACGCTATGGCAGACGGAAAGAAGGAATTCTGGAGATGGCCGGAATCTCGATGGGCAAACCCTGAGATCGATTGGAAGAAGGGCAAACTTATCACGGCAGGCGTTGACGTCGGTTCCGTCAGCACGCAAGGCGTTATCATGGTAGACGGCGAGCTTTACTGCTACGGCAATATGAGGACCGGCTCCAGCAGCCCGGACAGCGCGATCAACGCTTTCAACAAGGCAACAGAAGGAACCGGCCTGGCGTTGAGAGATATTCATTTTACCGTTGGCACAGGCTACGGCCGCGTCAATGTGCCTTTCGGCAACAGGGCAATAACAGAGATCGCGTGCCATGCAAAGGGCGCGAACTGGATGTATGGCCCCGCGGTGCGGACCGTCCTCGATATGGGCGGCCAGGACTGCAAGGCCATCAAGATCGACGATAAAGGCAAGGTCGTTGCCTTTCTGATGAATGACAAGTGCGCGGCAGGCACAGGCCGGGGCATGGAGGTTTTCGCGGACCTCCTCGGCGTTCCCATTGAAGATGTTGGCGACATGTCCTTGAGCGTTGCCGAAGAACCTCCTCCAGTGAACTCGACATGCGTTATTTTCGCAAAATCGGAGGCAGGGACACTGCTCCGCGCAGGATGGCCTAAAGAGAAAGTCCTCGCAGCATACTGTTCCGCAATGGCGCACAGGGTCCTATCGCTCCTCGAAAAGGTAAACGTGGAAAGAGAATTTGCCATAACCGGCGGGATCGCAAAGAACCAGGGCGTCGTGAAAAGGCTCACGCAAGAGCTCGGCTTCGAGGCCTGTGAGGCCAAGTGGCACAATCGGTACTATGCAGATAAAGGGTTCCCCTTTGATACGCAGATCGCAGGCGCGATCGGCGCAGCGCTGTTTGGAAAGGCCCTTGCCGAAAAGGGGAGCAGGTAGCCCTTTACTTCCAGAAGCGTGGAAAGAAGATCAGGAGTACCGTATAGATCTCGAGGCGGCCGACAAGCATGAGAAAGCTTAATGTCAATTTGCCTGCGTCAGGTATGTGGGAATAATTTTTTATGGGACCAACAGAGCCTATGCCGGGCCCTACATTCCCGATCGTCGCGGCAACAGAGCCGATCGCGCTGTCAATATCGAGCCCCAGCATCGTCATTATTACGACTCCGCCAAGGGAGATCATGCCGTAGAGAACGATAAAGACCACCGTGTTGGATACCACTCCTTCAGGGATGGGCTTATCGCCTACTTTTATCGGGAACACCCCCCGTGGACGGATGCTTTTCTTGAATTCCGAGCCGATCTGTTTAAAAAGTATCAGGACCCTGATGTTTTTAACGCCGCCGCCCGTTGAGGTTGAGGAACCGCCGACGACCATCAGCAGCAAAAGGACGAACTGGGTCACAAAAGGCCACAATTCATAATCATCGGTAATGAAACCGGTTGTCGTAATGATGGAGACGACCTGGAAAATAGAGCTGCGGAGCAATCCTTCCGAGAGGCCCGAGCCTGATATAAGACGCATAACGACCACAAACGCGAAAGAGACGGCGATAACGGAAAGGAAGAACCGGAATTCCGAATTTTTGATGTAGTATGAGGGCTTTCCTTTGAATGCCCAGTAGTGGAGATTGAAATTGATGCCTGCCATGAGCATGAAGAAGGCCACTGTGTACTGGATATAGGGGGAATACCCTGCTATGCTCGCATTGAGCGGGGCAAAACCGCCGGTGGCCATAGTGCCGAAGGTCACACAAAGGGACTCAAAAAAATTAAGGCCTCCTGCCATCAGAAGACATGTTTCTGCCGCGGTGAACGCAATGTAGACCCACCAGAGGATCTTTGCCGTCTCGCTGATACGGGGGGAGATCTTGTCTTTTGTCGGCCCCGGGACCTCGGCCTTGAAGAGCTGGATGGCGCCGACGCCGAGAAAAGGAAAGATCGCTACGGCCAGGGCAATGACGCCCATCCCCCCGAGCCACTGGGTCATATTCCTCCAGACAAGCAGGCTTCTGGGCAGACGTTCTATATCGGCCAGTATGGTGGCGCCCGTTGTGGTGAATCCTGAAATGGTCTCGAACAGGGCGTCGATAAATCCGCTTACATGTCCTGATGCCATAAAGGGGATGGAACCGAGGAAGGCAAGGGCAAGCCAGGACAATGTGACGATCAGAAACCCTTCCCGGGTGGTCAGTTCGGAAGGCGTCTCGCGGTAGAATTTTGTTGTAAAGCTCAACAGGATCAGAGCTGCGGCAAGCGTGGAAAAGACCAGGATCATACCGTCGTTGTAATAGATGGAGAAGGCAAGGGGGACAAGCAAGGCACAGCCCAGCAGAAGACAAAGGCGGGCAATGACGTAGAAGATATTTGATAGTCTCATGATATATTTTTCATCTCAGGAAAATTTGCCTTCGAGATGGCGGATCGCCTGAGGCAAGGCAAAAAAGATCACCTTGTCGCCCTGTTCAATGATGTTTTCGCCGTGAGGGACGAAGGCGTCTTCGCCGCGAACGATCGCCGCAACCAGGCTTCCATCGGGCAGGCTGAGCTTTTTCAGGGGCTTTCCTGCAAGCCGGTTCCCTTTTTTTACCTCGAACTCTATGGCTTCCGCCTCTATGCCGTGAAAGAGAGCGACGGAGAGGATGTCGCCCCTCCTGATGAACCGCAGGATCGCCTTTGCTGTGGCAAGGCGAATATTTACCGTGGAATCTATCCCGATAACGCTCATAAGAGGTATATAGTCGGACCTGCTGACAAGGGCTATCACTTTTCTGATCCCAAGATGCTTGGCAAGAAGGCATGCGATGATGTTTGTCTCGTCATCGGAGGTAACGGCGACAAACCCGTCGGCATCGCGCAAGCCCTCCCTTACGAGCATGTCTATCTCTGCCCCGTCTGCCTGAACTACCGTGGCCCTTTTGAGCTCTTCCGCCAGCCTCTGGGATTTTTCCTTGTCGGACTCGACAACCGTTACGTCAAGACCTTTATCCTCAAGGTTTGCAGCGACCGCGCTGCCGATCTTGCCGCCTCCGAGGATCATGATCTTTTCGAGCTTCGCGTTGGATTTGCCTGTCATGGCGAGGAGATCGGTGAGGTTCTCTTCACGTGTTACGACAAATATCTGGTCGTTTTTGTTGATATAGTCATCTCCTGTGGGGATGATCGTCCTGTCTGCTTTCTGGATCGCTACGACACGGAATTTTCTCCTCATCTCTTCTGATGTCATATCCTTGAGCTGAAGGTTGAGGAAAGGGCACTGCTCGTCCAGCTTCAGCCCTACAAAGAGTATTTTTCCGTTCTCAAAGGAGACGATCTCTGAAGCGGTTGCCCGCATGAGGAGGCTGACGATCTCTTCCTTTACCTCATCCTCCGGGTGGATAAAAAGGTCAATGCCGAGGTCTTTCTGCTTCAGGATCGAATCGGGGCTGTAATAGTCACGATTGCGCACCCGTGCGACCTTAAGTCTTACGCCTGATTTCCAGGCGATCATGGATGCGATGATGTTGACCTCATCTACTCCGGAGGCCGCGATAAGCATGTCCGCATCATCGATGCCGGCATCTTTCAGGACCTTCTGGTCGGAGCCGCTGCCGTATACGACCGAGATGTCGAGCGTCTCTTCTATTTTTTTGCATTGTTCAGGGTTTTCTTCGATGATCACCAGGTCGTGCTTTTCGAAAGAAAGCTTTTTCGCCAGATGGAACCCTACTTCGCCTGCGCCAACGATGATTATTTTCACCGGTACATTCTCCTGCAACGAAAAGAGTAGAAACACATTAGCAAAAAACGATTCATGTTGTCAAACGACAAAATTTTGTTTTTTGCTATGTAATTTTTTTGGAATGAATTAATATTAATATGTTTGTTTAAAGAAAAAAATAGAAAGAACCCAGGAAGATAAAATGATCAGAAAAAGCGGTTTCGACAACGAAAAATACCTGAATGAGCAGACATTGGAGATAATCCAAAGGGCAAAGATGTTTGACAATAAGCTGTACCTCGAGTTTGGCGGCAAGCTCCTGTATGATTACCACGCCGCGCGGGTTCTGCCCGGCTATGATCCGAATATCAAGATGAGGCTTCTGGCGGAGCTGAAAGACAAGGCGGACATTATCCTCTGCATCTACGCGGGGGACATTGAGAGAAAGAAGATACGGGCCGATTTCGGCATTACCTACGACTCCGACGCACTGAAGCTCATCGATGACCTGCGCAACTGGGGGATCGATGTGCTGGGAGTAAATATTACCCGTTTTGAGAATCAGCCGGCAGCCGTGCTTTTCAAGAATAAGCTTGAGAGGCGCGGGATAAAGGTCTATACCCACAAATATACGAGGGGATATCCTACCGATGTGGAGCTGATCGTCAGCGACGAAGGATATGGAGCCAACGAATATATCGAGACAGGGAAACCCTTGGTCGTCGTTACGGGTCCGGGACCGGGCAGCGGCAAGCTGGCAACCTGTCTTTCCCAGCTCTATCACGACTCCCGCAGAGGGATACGATCGGGGTATGCCAAGTTCGAGACCTTCCCCATCTGGAACCTGCCGCTCAAGCACCCCGTTAACGTGGCTTACGAAGCGGCAACGGCGGACATCAAGGACTTTAACCTGATCGACCCCTTTCACCTGGAGGCTCATGGCGAAATAGCGGTCAATTATAACCGGGACGTGGAGGTGTTCCCGGTTTTGAAAAGGATACTGGAAAAGATAACGGGAGGCGAATCATTCTATAAATCGCCGACAGATATGGGCGTAAACCGGGCCGGTTTCGCCATAACCGATGACGAGGCAACGAAAGAGGCTGCAATGCAGGAGATAATCAGGCGGTATTTCCGCTACCGCTGCGAGTACGCGATGGGGTTTGCCGACAGGGAGACGGTGCAGAGGGTCGATCTTTTGATCAAGGAATGCAACCTGGAGCCGGAGTACCGCAAGGTCGTCGGCTCCGCCCGCGAGGCGGCGCTGGCGGGGCAGAACGAACAGAGGGGGAATGAAGGGATCTATTGCGGGGCCGCGATAGAATTAAGGGACAGCGTTATCATTACCGGGAACAATTCGACCCTCATGCATGCGGCGACGAGCCTTGTTATCCACGCGATCAAGCATCTGGCAGGCATCCCGGAAAAGCTGCAGCTTTTGCCGGACTACATCACCGAATCGGTGCGCAAGCTCAAAACGGAGATCCTGAACGAGAAAACGATGAGCCTCGACCTGGAGGAGGCGCTCATAGCCCTGAGCATCAGCGCGATGACCAATCCGGCAGCTCAACTGGCCATTGAGGCGTTAAAGGAGCTTCGCGACTGTGAGATGCATATGACGCACATCCCCACGCCCGGGGATGAGGCAGGCTTAAGGCGCCTGGGGGTGAACCTGACGAGCGATCCTAATTTTTCTACCAAAAACCTTTTCATTGCCTGATACGGAACTGCCTTCATTCATATGGCTAAAATCATTTCCAATTTCTTGACAAGTCCATTTCCACTGCTATACTTCATGGTATATAAAGCAAGTAAAATACACGCAAAACACAACGGAGGAAAGGGTTAATGGGTTTGATGGAACCTGTCAAATTAAGGATTTTAACGATCAAGGACCTCGACGCGGTAGTCGATATCGATTATTCTCTCCTGGGTAAAAAAAGGAGGGGTTACTGGGAGACAAGGCTCGAACGCGCGGAGACGTCCGGTGTCCCCTCTCTGGCCGCAGAGGTAGATGGAAAGGTTATCGGCTTTATTCTCGGCAGCGCCAGCGGGTGGGAATTCGGGATACCGGAGAGCGTAGGGTGGATCGACACTATAGGCGTTGTGAAAGAGTACCAGAAGAAAGGCATTGCGCGGCTTCTTTTTAAAGAGCTTCACTCGATGTTCAAAAAGGTCGGCGTTGAAACGATCTACGTATTCGTTAACTGGAAGGACTGGGACCTTCTCCAGTTCTTCGACAAGATGGGTTTCAAGCGCGGCGACATGATCAACTTTCAGCTGAATATCTAACCTAAAAAGATATGTTCCGGCAGCCACATAACACGACAAGGGGGTATGCGGTGTGGATCCAACGGGAAAGATAAACTTACGGCCGCTAACGATAAAAGACCTCGAGGCGGTCACGGCGATCGACGTTTCGCTCCTCGGCAGGGACAGGAGGGAGTATTGGGAATATAAGCTCGAAAGCGCTGAGACGTCGAGCGTGCCGTCGCTGGCGGCAGAGCTTGACGGGAAGATGATCGGCTTTATCCTGGGGAAGGCCAGCGGCTGGGAATACGGTATACCCGAGAACGTAGGGTGGATCGATACCCTCGGCGTTGTAAGGGAATGGCAGGGGAAGGGGGTATCCCAGCTGCTCTTTGAGGAGATGTATTCCATGTTCAAGAAGGTGGGGGTTGATACTATCTATGTCTTTGTCGAGTGGAAGAAATGGGACCTGATGAAATTCTTTGAAAAGATGCAGTTCCAGCGGGGGGACATGATCAACCTGGAGATGAAGATCTAAGAGAGCTACCAGCTTTCAGCCGTCAGCTTTCAGCAACAAACCCTTTATTGAGTTTTTTGAGTTTGTCCGTTATAGTTTATCTGCTTTGTCTTAACGTTGAACGTTGAACGTTGAACATAGAACATTGAACAAAGGAGAACTGCATGCCCTTTGAAAAGATCAATAACCTTAAGGTCTACTATGAGGTCCACGGCGAAGGCGAGGCTATCATCCTTATGCACCACGGTTTCGGCTGCACAAAGATATGGAAGGACGTCTATCCCCGCCTTACGGCACAAGGCTACAAGGTAGTTGCCTACGACCGCCGCGGCTACGGCAGGTCGGAACGGGGGGATGATTTTCCGGACTTTTATGAGACCGACCGCTACAGGCCGGAGAGCGTGGAGGAGCTAAGGACATTGAAAGAGGTCCTCGGCATAAAGGAGTGCCACCTGGTGGGGCAATGTGAAGGCGGCGTTGTCGGCGTTGACTACGCCGCCAAGTACCCGGGAGAGGTCAGGACCCTGACCGTTGGCAGCACCCAATGCTACGGCGAGGTGACCATGATCGAGCTCAACGCTATGAAATTTGCGCCACGATTTACCGACCTGGAGCCGGCGCTTAAGGCGAGGATGGTTGAGTGGCACGGAGAAAAGGCAGAGGCCAACTACAACCAGTTTGTCAAATACGGCGGTGCGTACGGCGTGGAGTATTTCAACCTCCGCCCGGTTTTGCCTCTGGTTTCCTGTCCTGCCCTGGTGCTTTATCCGGACCGCAGTTCGATCTTTCGCGTGGAGCAGGGGGTGACCCTCTACCGCCACCTCCCAAGGGGGGAGCTGGCCGTCTTCCCGAAATGCGGCCACAACACCTATGAACAGCGGCCCGAGGACTACGCCCGCACTGTCCTGGATTTTATAATGAGGCATAGGGACCGGGAAGACGAGCAGGATGGCCGGTCGGTAACATGCCTGGCCTGAGGCGCCAAGAGGCCGCCCTTTTCGTTCAGCCTCGGTTATTCCACATTTAACAGCTCAAGATCCTTAATGTCTTCTTTTAGCAAAAAATAATCGCATTTATTCTTGACAAAGTTTGCTAATAGTGTAATTATAAAACTATGATGAGGGCTGCCGAACAGAAAACAAAAGAGATGCAGGAATCTATAGCTAATAGAATCAATATGTTAAGAAGAAATAAGGGTATTACTTTAGAAGAGTTGGCAAAAAAGACAGGGTTTGCCAAAAGCTATCTTTCTCAGATAGAAAATATGAAGAGGGAGCCGCCGATAAGCACCCTGACAAAAATAGCATACGTACTCAATGTCGATGTCGTTTTTCTGCTGACAGGCGAGATCCCGAGGGAAAACGAGGAACACCTTTCAATCATCAAGCCTGCGGAACGTCGAACGGTCGTCAGGCCGAACGGGAGACCTGAGTACCGGTATGAATCCCTGACGTACAAAAAGGTGAACAGGCTGATGGATGCCTTTATGCTGACCGCCGCTTTTGAATTCCCAAAGGAACCGTTGATACATGAAGGAGAGGAGCTGACCCTCATGCTGGAGGGCAAGCAGGAATTCGTCTATGACGGCAAAAGCTATATTATGGAAGAGGGCGACTGTTATATCTTTGATTCCAACAAGCCTCATTACTCAAGGAGCATAGGGGATAAACCTGCCAGGTTCCTGGTGGTGTTTACCACAAAAAAATGATCAGGGGCGTTTTCCGGACGCCCGGTCATATCAAAAGGAGGAATGCCAATGAAAAGATCAAGGGCCTTAAGGTATGGTGATTCAGGATTGATTGCAGGGTTGGGGAGCTGTCTGATATTGTGTGCGCTCGTCCTGGCGCTATTCTTTGCCGGAACAACTCCATCCTACGGAGAAACCAAGACGATTCGCTTTGCAATCTATACTCCCCAGAGGGGGCTCGAAGGCGAAGCCATGACATGGCTCACGGAAGAGATCGAAAAGAGGACAAAAGGGGCAGTGAAGTTTCAGAATTATTTTGCAGGATCGTTATTGAAGGAGAGAGAGACGCTCCGGGGCGTTCAGTCGGGAGCGGCAGATATGGGGTATATTTTCGTCCCGTACTTTCCCCGGGAGCTGACGCTGTGGAGCATTGGCGAGCCCTTTATCCGCGGCCCTGTGGACCCTGCGAAAAAGGCTGAATTCTTTTCCGAGCTATACGACCAATCCCCGGAGCTCCAGACCGCCCTGAAGGCATACAACCAGAAGCTTGTCGCTATTCATTACTTCGGTCAGATGGCCGCCGGCGGACCGCGGCCCCTCAAATCGCTGAGCGACCTGAAGGGTCTGAGGATCCGCTGTGCGGGAGGCTATGACGCAGAGCATATGACCGCGTTGGGCGCCAAGGTGGTCTTCCTGCCTGGAACGGAGATCTACTCGGCAATGGAGAAGGGAGCTGTTCAGGCCAACTACACGGCCTTTATCTCCTACTTCAAATACAGACTTTTTGAGATCGGCAAACAGCACACGGTCCTCGTCGTTCCTCAATTCACCGGTTCTGTCGCCCTTATTACGATCAACCAGAAGGTGTGGGACGGCTTGAGCCCCGATGTGCAGAAGGTGATAACCGACGTAGGCAAGGAATATGGAAAAAAGATCGCGTCCGAGATCAAGACGCTGGAAGTTGACATCAAGAGCAAGATGAAGACCGCGGGAGCCACCGTTGTCGATCTCCCGGTTTCAGAGGTAAACGCGTGGGCTGCCGCGAGCGAAAAGGAGTCCCTGGAAAAATGGGTCAAGAAGGCCGAGGAACAAAAACAGCCGGGAAAGGTTCTGATGGATCGGGCGAAGAAGCTGGTCGAGAAATATTCAAAATAGCGGCCCCCCGGTACATATCAGAGCCTTGAAAAGCATCAATGGCTCATGTGAATAGCGAGGTGAGAAATGACGATCCGTAACAGAATATCGGCGACTATCGGCAGTATGCTCATATTTCTCATCATGATCCTCCTGGTGGTCGAGGTGGTGAGCCGGTTTGTCTTCGGCGCCTCTATCGAGGGCGTCATCGAGATTGTAGGCATCTTCCTTGCCCTCTCCGTGTTTGCCGGATTTTCCCCGTGCGAAGAGGCGAAGCAGCATGTCTCCGCACAACTGGTAGTACAGCGTTTACCGGCCAGGGCGGCCCGTATCGTCAAAATATGTGTTTATGTCCTGGCGGTTATCACCGTGGCCGTAATGAGCTGGCAGACCGCACTTAACTTTTTCGATTCATACAGTATTCGGGAAGCCCTGCCCGGCGCAAGCTTTCAAATGCCTGTGTACTGGGCAAAAGGCGGGGTTTTTGTAGGGTTCGTTCTGTTCCTGGTTCAGTTGATCATCAGCCTGCTGCGCCCCGAGGGGAAATCAAAGACAATAACCGACGAGAGGAGATGAGGCGATGATGGACCCGACACTGGTAGGAACCGCAGGCGTAGCCGCTCTTCTTATGCTCATCTTCTCAGGCCTCCACATAGGGTTGGCATTGAGCCTTATCGGAGGGGCCGGCATGTGCCTTTTGATGGGGGCAAGGGGCGGCCTCGACATAATTGGATCGAGCCCTTTTGCGGTGGCAGCCTCCTATGATCTCAGTCCCTTGCCGCTTTTTCTTCTTATGGGGTCCTTTGCCCTGAACGGAGGCATAGGGGCGATGGTGTATGAGGCGATGAGCAAGCTCCTGGGGAGGCTGCACGGCGGCCTTGCCATTGCTACCACCTTTGCCTCCGCATTCTTCGGAATGATCTGCGGCTCCTCCCTTGCCACGGCAGGTATCTTTACAAAGATAGCATTACCGGAAATGCTGAAGCGTGGAATGGACAAAAAGCTTTCAATCGGCACGATCAGCTCAGCCGGCACCTTTGCCACCCTGATCCCGCCAAGCGGCTTGATGATCATTTACTGCATACTGACCGAACAGTCGATTGGCAGGATGTTCATGGCGGGGTTCGTGCCCGGTTTCATATCGGCATTTGCCTTTTCAGCTCTGATCTATATAAGGGTTCGAAGAAAACCATCGCTGGCGCCTCTTGTCAAGGAGGGTTACAGGCTGAGCGAGAAGGTGAGGGCGCTCGTCTCGATATGGCCTATAATATTTTTTGCAGCCCTTGTTCTGGGCGGCATTTTTGCCGGCTGGTTCACGGCCACAGAGGGAGCCGCCGTGGGCGCTTTCGGCACCCTTCTTTTCGCCGTGGTAAAGAAAGGTATCCGGCAAACCCAGATACCCACTGCACTGGTCGACTGCATGAAGGCCACGGGAATGATCTTTCTTGTTATCATAGGGGCGATAATATTCGGACGGTTTCTGAGCGTGACCCAGTTGCCGGTCAATGTGGCCTCTTTTCTCAGTGATGCCCACATATCACGCGCAGCGTTCCTGTTCAGTCTTGCCTTGCTCTACTTTGTGCTCGGCATGCTTCTCGATTCAGTAGCGATCTTGTGTATCACTATTCCGGTTGTCTTCCCGGTTGTCATGCAGCTTGGATTCGATCCCATCTGGTTCGGGATATTCCTCATTAAGATGTGTGAAATAGGCCAGATCACGCCGCCCGTCGGGATGAACGTGTATGTTGCGGTCGCCGCCGCTGAAGGGCAGGTATCGCTTGAGGATGCCTTCAAGGGGATTATGCCCTTTTTGGCATGTGACCTGTGCGTGCTGACCATCCTCATAGTATTTCCTGAATTGAGCCTGTGGCTGCCCAACCTTGTATTCGGCTCTTAGCCTGAAAGGGGAGCATGAGGCGTAAGACACGTTAGTGGATTTTGGACAAAAATGGAGGTAAGGAAAAATGGCAAAACTTAAATGTGTGATCATGAGAGGCGGCACGAGCAAGGGAGTCTTCTTCCATGACAATGAACTGCCCGAAAACATCGAGGAAAGAACGAAAACGGTCCTCAGGGTCCTGGGGAGCCCCGACAAGAGACAGATAGACGGCCTTGGCGGCGCCGATCTGCTGACAAGCAAGGTGGCCATTGTAGGGCCGCCCAGCAGGAAGGACGCAGACGTGGATTATGTATTCGGACAGGTCAGCGTCACCGAGCCGGTCATTGACTGGGGTACGATCTGCGGCAACCTGTCCGCAGCGGTTGGTCCCTTTGCCGTTGACGAGGGGCTGGTAAGGGCTCAGGGGCCGCGAACGACCGTGAGGGTCTTTTGCAGGAATGTAGACAAGTACCTCGGTCTTGAGTTCGAGACAGGCGCCGGCAAAGCGGTCTACGAGGGCAGCTACGCAATCGACGGTGTGCCGGGCACGAGTTCGAAGATATCCCTGGACTATTCAGGCACTGCGGGGATCCTGACGGGAAGCCTCTTGCCGACGGGAAACCGGAAGGATGTGCTCGATGTCAAAGGCGTGGGCAAGATCGAGGCCACGATCATCGATGTCTCAACGCCGGTAGCCTTCGTGAGGGCCAGGGATCTTGGCCTCAAAGGGACAGAAGCGGCAAGGGATATGGACGCGGACAGGAAGTTGATCGAATCCCTGGAACAGATACGCCTCGAAGCGGCGCGCCTGGCAAAGCTGGAAGGGAAAAGCATCTTCATGCCGATGCTTGCATTGGTCCAGGAGCCTGTGCCGTGGACGAACTTCATTACCGGAGCGCCCATGAAAACGGAAGGCGTCACCATTATGTCGAAGATATACGCTGCCGGAATGATGCACAAGGCCTATCCCGGAACGGGCTGCGTTACTACGGGGGTGGCTGCAAAATTGAAGGGATCGATCGTAGACGAGTTTATTTCCCCTGCGGATAAGAACAGGGAGACTGTGATAATCGGCCACTTCTCGGGCCTTATCAACGTGGATGTGCGCTGCCGTGATGAAGGCGGGGCATTCGAGCTGGAGAAGGCGGTGATGTACCGGACCGCGAGAAGGATCATGGAAGGCTGTGTGTATGTATGACGGGCCGAATGTGAATGATCCTGCAGCATACAGGCAAAACCCTATGAGGAGGATTAAATGACTTTGGCGGAAAAGATACTGTCGGCCCATGCCGGGAAAGAATCGGTTAAGGTCGGCGAGTTTGTCAATGTAAAGGTAGACATGGTCATGGCAAGCGACCTTACGGCCCATATAGCAGCGGATCAGTTTGAAAGGATGGGCGCAAAAAGACCCTTTGATCCCAAAAAGGTCGTTTTTGTCATGGATCACTTTTTTCCCAATAAAGATGTGGCCGCTGCGGAGCAGATCAAGCGGCTGAGGGAATTTTCAAAAAAACACGGCCTGCTATTTGTAGAAGCGGTTGACGGCGGGATAGAGCACGTCTATCTGCCGGAAAAAGGGCTGGTATTGCCCGGCGATGTTGTGGTGGGCGCAGATTCGCACACCTGTACGTACGGAGCGCTCGGGGCCTTTGCCACGGGCATGGGCTCTACCGACATTGCCGTGGCGATGGTTACCGGGGAGATCTGGATGAAGGTCCCGCCGACCATTAAATTTAATTACCGGGGAAAGCTTCCTCCCTGGGTTACCGGAAAGGACCTGATCCTTTACACCATCGGCCGCATTACCGTTGACGGTGCGCTGTATGCGGCCATGGAATTCACCGGAGAGGCGATCGAGGAGCTGTCGATGGACAGCAGGTTCACGATGGCGAATATGGCCATAGAGGCGGGCGCAAAAACGGGGATTTTTGCTGTAGACGAGAAAACCAGGACATATGTGGCCGGAAGGTCAACAAGGCCGTACAAGGTCTATGCAACCGACAGCGAGGATGACTATACAGACATAGTCGATTATGACGTTTCAAAGCTTGAGCCTCAGGTCGCCGTACCTCACAGCCCCGACAATGTCCGCAGCGTAAGCGAGGTGAGCGACATAAAGGTAGATCAGGTTGTGATCGGGAGTTGCACAAATGGCCGCCTGGAAGATTTTGAATATGCCGCCCGCGTGCTCCGTGATAAAAGGGTACACTCTGACGTGCGGTGCATCGTTATACCTGGTTCGCAGGAGGTCTATCTGGCAGCGCTTCGGGCAGGTCTCATAGAGGTCTTTGTCAGGGCGGGCGCCGTTGTGGGGCCCCCTACATGCGGTCCCTGTGTGGGAGGCCATATGGGCATCCTGGCAGCAGGGGAAAGATGCGCCTCAACAACAAACCGGAACTTTATAGGCCGGATGGGAAGCCCCCGCTCGGAGATATATCTTGTCAATCCGGCGGTGGCGGCAGCGAGCGCCGTTACCGGCAGGCTCACAGACCCCAAGGAGGTGGTTGACCGATGATCCGTGGAAAAGTTCATAAGTTCGGCAAGAATATCGATACCGATGCCATTATCGCTGCTAAATATGCGAATATTACCGATCCGATGGAGTTGGGCAAACACTGTATGGAAAATATAGACCCCGATTTCGGAAAAAGGGTGGAAAAAGGGGACATCATTGTGGCGACGACCAACTTCGGGTGCGGTTCTTCCCGTGAGATAGCTCCCGTTACAATAAAAGGCGCAGGAGTTGCGGCTGTGGTGGCCAAAAGTTTTGCAAGGATATTTTTCCGGAATGCCATCAATACCGGTCTGCCCTTGCTTGAGTGTGCGGAAGCAGTTGATGCAAGCGATCCGGGAGATGCCCTTGAGATCGATCTCTCGACGGGCACGGTTCGAAATACGACAAAAGATCTTGTCTTCTCGGCCGTTCCTTACCCTGAATTTGTCACAGAGCTGATCACGGCGGGGGGCCTTGTTGAATCTGTTATGAAAAAGATGAACAGGGGAGATAAAAGCTCCGGTTGATGAACTGATGAATTTAGCCCTTTCGATGTGATCGCGAGGACTTTCTGTATATTCGGAGAAGTGCGGCTGACTGCACAAAAGAATTTTTATTGGAGGACGACATGAGAAAAACGACGTTGCTTAAAAAACTGATCCTGGATAAGGAGATTCTCGTTATGCCGGGGGCATACGACGGAACCTCGGCAAGAATCATAGAGAAAGCAGGTTTTAAAACGCTTACGCTCGGAGGGTATCCAACCTCGGCATGCCTTCTCGGCAGGCCCGACCTCTCCCTGGTTACATTGCCGGAGATGGTCGCTCACACGCGGAATATCGTAGAAGCAGTTGATATACCCGTTTTCACCGATGGAGACACCGGCCACGGCAACACCCTCAACGTTATGAGAACGGTGCGTGAATTTGAAAAGGCCGGCGCCGCGGGGATGTTCATAGAGGATCAGCTCTTTCCGAAGCGCTGCGGCCACATGGAAGGAAAGCAGGTGATCGAGGCCGACGATATGGTGGCGAAGCTCAAGGCCGCCGTAGATGCGAGAATGGACCAGGACTTTGTCATAATGGCCCGCACGGATGCGCTCGGGGTCAATGGAATAGACGATGCGATAGAAAGGGCCAACAGGTATCGCGAGGCAGGGGCGGACCTGATCTTCGTCGAAGCGCCGACCACAAAGGAGCAGATGCTGCGTATCAACCGTGAGGTGAATGCGCCGACCAAGGTAATACAGCTTGAAGGCGGGAAGACCCCCATGATGACCGTGAAAGAGCTCGAAGAGATCGGTTACAACGTGGTCGTGTACCCCATCTCCGCCCTGTATGCGGCTGCCTGGGCTGTGAAGCAGGCCATGGATGAACTGATGGCCAAAGGGACCACCGCCGGTTTCATGGATAGGATGATCCACTTCCATGAATTCAACGAGCTCATGGACCTGAACAACCTGAGGAAAAAAGAGAGCTCTTTCTACGAGGGCCTGAAGAGATAAGGCCCCCGTTATCTCCTTTGAATCCGGACGACGCCCCGCAGCGTGCTGCGGGGTGAGATTATTCCCCCCCCGCGAGAAAGGGAATAATGGGTAGGTAAAATGGCCGATGAGGGCCTATTCCCTCTCCCCACGCGGGAGAGGGAATAGGGTGAGGGGGCAGGCTATATTTTCATTGACATAGCAGAACTATTGCGGCACTGTATTCCCAGCTTCGATTTTTGTCGTGTGGTCGAATATGAATGTAAACCAGCCGCTTCAGGACAATAAAAGGTCCGGTCATGTTCTGATCCTTTCCAGTGTTGTCTTTGCGTCCTTTATGTGGAAGCTGGACAGCACGATCGTCAATATCTCCCTGCCCACGATCACCGGGTATTTCCATACGAGCACCGCCGTCGTATCGAGGATAATCCTCGCCTATCTGCTTGCGAGCACAACAACCCTGCTGTTTTTCGGCAGGCTGGGCGACAGGATCGGGCACAGGAGGGTATTCCTCTGGGGCTACATTATATTTACCTGGTCGTCGCTTCTGTGCGGGGTATCCTGGGACATCCATTCGCTGGTGTTCTTCCGTTTTGTCCAGGGAACGGGCTGCGCCATGCTTGTCACCTCTGCCTATGCGATCATCCCCCTGTTTGTGCCCAAGAAAAAGATCGGTTCGGCATTCGGGCTCATGTCGACCTCCCTGGCCCTGGGGCTTGCCATAGGCGCCCCGGTGGGGGCGCTGATCCTGAGCCATCTTTCCTGGCAATGGATCTTCCTGATCAACATCCCCTTCGGGATCGCCGCGATCCTCGTCACGAAAAAGGCGATGGGGGGGAGCAAAGATACACAGGTGAATACCCAGGCGGAAAAGGCCGGGTTCGACTGGACGGGTGTCCTTTTGAGCATGCTGGGCCTGAGCCTCTTTGTCTACGCCGTCAATAACGCGCAGAGCTACGGATGGGGGTCCCCGCTCCTTGTTGCCCTCCTCATTGTTTCGATCGTGCTCCTCGCCCTTTTTGTCTGGCGCGAGAAGCACCATAAGGCCCCCATGCTGGACCTGCGGATATTCCGAAACAAACGGTTTATGCTGGCCGCTATCGCCATGTTCTTCGGGTTCTTCCTCCTTGGCGGCAACTTTTTCCTTCTGCCTTTTTACCTTGAGCTTGCAAAAGGCATAGGCACATCGACGGTAGGCTATCTCTTCATGATGTATGCCTTTGTGGTGTTTGTTGCGGCGCCTTTTGCAGGATGGCTGTCGGACCGGGTAAACCCGGGCCTTTTATGCACGGCGGCGATGTTCTCCGGAACCCTGTGCTGCCTTGTTTTTGCTTTGACGCTGCAGGCCCCCGGCATCGTGAGCGCCACGGTCTTTATGGCGTGGATGGCCTTCTCTATGAGCCTCTTCGCCTCGCCGAACAGCAGCCAGGCGATGCAGTGTGCCCCTCCCGAACTGCAGGGCGTTGCGTCGGGCCTTTTTAACATGATCAACACCTTGGGCCAGATGCTCGGCGTCCTCGCTTTCGAGGCGGTGTTCTCTCAGATCATCCCTGAAGGCAAGGTAATTTTAACGGGTTCAGGCGGGGGGCACGAGGCAGCCCTTTTGTTCAAAGGCTTCAGGGGCGTCTACATTTTTGCGGGTTTTGTGTGCCTGCTCTCGATGGCCTTTTCCTTCGCGCTGCTTATCGCCGGCAGAAAGAATAAAGTATGAATCAGATATTCTGGATGAAGATCACCAGCCTGCAGTCACCTACTGCGAGGCCGCCGTTCTCATCCTCGAACTGAAAATCGAGCTCCATAAAGGGCAGGCTGTATTGCGTAAAGGTATCTTTTTTGTATACCTTTCTCAGGGCGATCCAGCCGCTGAACTTCACCGGGTCGATCCGCCTTATAAAGGTAGTGTCGAGCTTCGCGATCAGTATATTGACGGTGACGCGCCTCCTTCTCACCTGATGGGTGTCGAATCCGAAGTGCGAAAGGGGGATCAGGTCGCGGTCGCACCCTTCCAGGAAAAGGACAAAGCAGAGCTGGTTAAAGCAGACGTTGGAGTCGACGGCGTTAAAGTGGCGGAAAGGGCTGTAGTCCTTCTCCCGTTCCTGCTGGTCGTCCGGCGGGCGCAGGTAGAACGAGGCGGGTATGGAAAAGTTTCCATGTGACCTGAAGAATATCCCGGGGTCTTCGTTGTCGATCAGCAGCTCAGGTTTGAATATTTTCGGATATTCGAGCCACGCGTCCTGAAGGTAGCGGCATTCTTCGCGGTAAAACCAGATATCCCCCATAAGCTCTTTTGCTGCGATATGCGGCAACGATTCAAGAGGCGTGTCGACCCTTATCATAGGAACCCTCCGCTGTTAGTTTTGCCTTCACAGGCATAGAACCATTTATAGTATTGTTTCTTTTTTAAGTCAAGCGGAAGAATAAGCCGCCTCTCTTGCAAATATTTTTTTCTTATGATAATCATTCAAACAACGTCCTGTTCAGGGATATTGTTCCTTAAAAAGCATCAAGGGGGTTATATGGAAGACGCGGGTGCGGTCCTGATAGTCGCGACGATGGATACCAAGGGCAGGGAGGTCCTCTATCTCGAAGAGTGCTTCAGGGAATGCGGCGTCCCTTTTCTCTCGCTGGACGCAGGCATTATGGGAACATCTCCTTTGCCGGCGACCGTAGAAAGGGAAGAGGTCGCGATGGCAGGAGGCATGACGTTGACAGAAGTGCAGGGCCTCGGAAGCGAAGGGGAATCGCTCGCAGTGATGACTGCAGGGGCGACCCGCTGCGCAAAGGATTTGTACCGGCAAGGGAAGATCAAGGGGATCATAGGCATCGGGGGGTCTATGGGAACCACCCTCGGCACAGGGGTCATGAGGGCGTTCCCTGTTGGTTTCCCCAAGGTCATGCTTACGACCATGGCATCCCGCAACACCCGTTCGTTTGTGGGGACAAAGGACATCCTGATGCTCCACTCGATTTGTGATCTTTCCGGGATCAACCGCATTACCGAAAAGATCATCCGGAATGGCGTCCTTGCCATGGCGGGCATGGTGAAAGGGGCTGTCAGCTTCCCCGTCCATGCGGACCCCCCTGTGGTCCTCTCAACCCTTGGGACCACCGAAACGTGCGCCCAGATTGTGAAGAAGGAGCTGGAGAACAGCGGGAAGGAGGTGATCGTCTTCCATACGGTGGGGTCGGGAGGCGAGGCAATGGAGGAGTTCGTCCGGGATGAAGATGTGGAGGCGTTGATCGACCTCTCCCTGCACGAGCTCGCGGACCATTACTTTGGGGGAGATTACGATGCGGGCGCCGACCGCGGCTTAGCTGCATTAAAGAAGGGGGTGCCCACGATCCTTGTGCCGGGGAATACCGATTTCCTCGTTACAGGCCCGTTGAATGCTGCAAAGAAACGTTTTCCCGGAAGGCCGCACCACATTCATAATGCTGCCATTACCACGGTACGAACCAAAAAAAATGAAGTGAGGTCCATCGCGAAAAGATTAACAGAATATTTTGCCGAAGCAAAAGGCCCGGTATCCGTCGTCGTGCCCATGAAAGGGTTCTCCGCCTGGGACAAAGAAGGCGGGCCCTTTTATGACGCCGGCGCGGTGGATGTCTTTGTCAAAACCATACAGGGCGAGCTCACACCGCAGGTGCAGTTGCATCTTCTGCCCTGCCATATCAACGACCCGGAATTCGCCCGCGCCCTTCTTGACGTTCTGAGCGGCATGACGAGATAGCGTAAAATTATTCCTGAGTGCCGCCCAGAGCACGCTCTCGGGCCCTAAAGGACATATTCGGGATTATATCTGGAAGTAAAATCAGTTGCATATTTTTTTCAATTGCGATAAATAAAGAGCTTGCTTAAGGCGTCATGATTCAGAAAACAGTTATGAGGAGGTATACGTGAGCACTGAGGCGATTATCGAGGCAAAATTGGCGACAAAAGCAGACCTGGAAGAATTCATCGGCTTCCTGACGAACGAGATGGGCGGTGAACCGGCGAAGGTTGACTGGGAGAGCTTTACCATCGAATTCTACCTTCCTTCCTATGGAGACAGGATGATATTTCTCGATTATCTCGAAGAAAAAGGGGCCGATATCATAAGAGACGGCATCAACGAAGATTTTTAGACCGGCTTAGCCTCTACCATTTTTCCCAGCGGATGTTTTCAGGATTATATTTGTTCTTGGGTTTATCAATGCCCATAGGATGTCCCACAGGGATAACATTCAACGGGATGACATCATCAGGGATGCGCAGGGTCTTTCGTACAACATCCATCCTGTCCTTGTAAGGATAGGCCGCAGTCCAGACCGCACCCAGGCCGATGGCTTCCGCGGCAAGCAGGATGTTCTCGCCGGCGCAGGCGCTGTCAATGAGGGCAAACTCGATCTTTTTATCGTACGCCTTTTCAGGCATAGCGCATACGATGATCGCGGCGCCCGCCTTGCCGAGCATTTTTGCATAGGGCAACCCGTCTCTCAACGTGTCGAGGGTCTTTCTGTCAGTTACAACAACAAATGCCCACGGCTGCCTTCCTACCGCCGTCGGGGCCGCCATTCCCGCCCGGAGGATCGTATCGAGAGCCTCCCTGCTTACTGCCTGGCCCGTAAAGTTCCGCACGCTCTTGCGGCTGTGGATCACGGTCAAGGCGTCAGGTATGTTCGCACTCTTCTGCGCAAAACACTCCGCCGCATTGAACATGAAGACCAAAACCACCAACACGCCGATAAAACATTTTCCGTTCTTCATTACCCGCCCCTTTATTTTGATCATTGAAACCGACTTATTATACTATACATTAGACTCCATCGCCACACCTTGTTCCTGTGTGTAAAAAGTCCTTAAGTCTATAGCATTTCCCGCTGCAGGCCTCTTTGTTTCTCTGCCGTATTACGAAGGCGAGGCATTACAGCTTATGCACGTGTTCAATACATTCCTTGCAGAATCGTTACGAGTGATTGTCGCTTCCCGTATGCTTCGCGCCATTCTTTTTGGTTGCATAACCTGATTTCAAGTGGTAATGAAATGAACAGAGCCATTGACCAGAGGGGTAAACATGAGGAGAAAGAGCAGGAAGGCCATAGGAGAGTGGATTGAGAGAAGTATCAGGGAATTTTTGGGATCGCCCCAAAACTCTCTCCGGACCGAGAATGGTGAAATCGCGTGGGGCGAACCTCTTATAGGCTTTTCACGGGGTGACGATACGCTTTATGCACAGATCAAATCGATGATAGGCGATTTCCACTTGTTGCCGGAAGAGATATTCAACATTACTTTTCCTCAAACAGACGTCAGGCCGGAAGAGCTTTCGGTTATCTCCTGGGTTTTGCCACAGACAGAGGCTACAAAGGAGGACAACCGCAAACAGGAGACGTTCGGGTCTGAACGCTGGGTGCGATCGAGAAAATTCGGGGAGGAGTTTAACGTCGCCCTCCGCACAGAAGTGGTGCGGCTATTGCAAAATGCCGGGTACCAGGCGGTTGCGCCTCAAAACTCTCCCTTATTCACCATCAAAATGTCGCAAGCCTATGGGATGGCATCGACCTGGTCTGAGCGGCACGTTGCGCACGTTTCAGGGCTTGGCACCTTTGGGCTCTGCGATGGACTTATCACGCCGGTCGGTAAAGCCGTGCGATGCGGGTCGGTTGTGGCCCGTATTTCCATTCCCCCTACGACGAGACCTTATGCGGACCATCACGCCTACTGCCTCTTCTATAGCGAAGGGAGCTGCGGCGCATGCATTAAGCGCTGCCCGGTAGGGGCGGTGAGCAAAAAAGGGCACGACAAGAAAAAATGCCGCGATTACCTAGAGGGGCCTATCGTCCGCTACGCGAGGGATGCATACGGCATTGAGGCATATGGCTGCGGCCTGTGCCAGACAAAGGTGCCGTGCGAATCAGGAATACCGGTCAGTGTCAGGAAATAGCGAACGCTTCTAAAAATTAGCAGCCCCAATAAGAACATTGCCTGGCCTATATGAGTTTTCGCCCGAAATATTCGGGCGAATCAGAACATATACCGCCGCGTGCTGATGTTCAGGAGGAGCCCTATTGATATGAGGGTGGAGAGGAGGGATGACCCGCCGTAGCTTATGAGCGGAAGCGGGATGCCGACGACAGGGGCGAGATGTATCGCCATAAGGACGTTGATGGTAAACTGGAGATAGATGATCGATGTGACCCCGAAGGCTATGATCGAGCCGAGCTCGTCGTGCGCATCGAGGGCGACCTTAAGGCACCGGTGTATGAAAGAGATGAAGAGGGAAAAGAGGACGACAGAGCCGACAAAACCCCATTCTTCCCCGAAGACCGTGAAGATAAAGTCTGTGTGGTGCTCCGGAATGAACTGAAGCTTGTGCTGCGTCCCTGACATGAAGCCTTTGCCGAGGAATTTTCCCGAACCGACGGCGATGAGGGCCTGTTTTGCATGGTAGCCGAAACCGGCAGGGTCGGCGTCAATGTTGATAAAACTGAGCACCCGCATCTTCTGGTAAGGCTTCATGAGATAGTTCCACGCAATGAAGGGCGTTAACAGGCCGAAGCTGATCAGAACGGCGTAGGTAGATTTCTTCAGCCCTACGAACCACAGGATCGCGAGGCTGGTGAGGACTATGATAACGCCGGTCCCGAGGTCCGGCTGCTTGACGATAAGGATAAAGGGGACAAAGGTCCAGACCACCGGCTTGATTATATCCCTCAGGCTGAGCGGGATATTCTCCCGTTTTTTTTCATAGAGCATATTTGCCAGGACCATCACCATGATAGGCTTCATGAACTCTGACGGCTGGAAGCTGATCCCGAGGATGCTGATCCACCGCCTGGCGCCTCCTGCGACCATTCCGATAACAAGGACAAGGACGACGAAGAAGAGCCCGCCCAGATAGAACCACTTGGAATTATGCGCGATGAGGCGGTAATCATAATGGGTGATGATAACAATAAGGATCAAGCCCAGGGCAAAGGCGATGAGCTGTTTAATGATGTAGTTATAGGAGCCGCTGTAGAAGGAGCTCGTGGCGCTGATGAGGTTCATAATGCCTATGCCGAACAGGGCAAGGCCGTTGAAGATCAGGTACCAATCGAGGTGGTATAATCTGCGCTTATCTATTCTCATGCGCCTTTGCTTCCTTTATCTCTGTTTTTACCCGGAAAAGGTTCTCGGTGATGGCCTTTGCTATCGGGGCCGCAGCAGAAGACCCGTGCCCCCCGTGTTCCACGAGCGCAGTGATCGCGATGGCAGGCTCTTCAGACGGCGCGTAGGCGATGAACCACGCGTGATCGTGCCCCCCCTTGTCCAGCGAAGCGGTCTGGGCTGTGCCTGTCTTCCCGCACATTGCGACGTTTTGGAGGCGGGAGCCGTATGCGGTGCCTCCCGGCTCATTGACGACGCCTCTCATCCCGTCCTTGACCAGCTTCAGGGTTTCTTTTTTCAATTTTATATTGGAGTTCATGACATGCTCAAAGACCTTGAGGACCTTGCCCTCAGGCGATACGACCTTGTTGACGAGCTGCGGCCTGAACGTTACCCCGTCGTTGGCGACGAATGACGCAAGCTGGGCGAGCTGTATCGGTGTCAGCCAGACAGCGCCCTGGCCGATGGCGACGGAGACGGTCTCTCCGTCAAACCAGGGTTGTCCGTAGGTCTTCTTTTTCCATTCAGCAGAAGGGACAAGGCCCTGCTTCTCACCGGGCAGGTCGATGCCGGTCAGCTTTCCGAGGCCGATCGAAGAAGCCACCTCATGGATCCTGTCTATCCCGAGCTTCAGTCCGACGTTATAAAAGAAGACGTCGCAGGATTCGACGATAGCCCTGTGTACCGCAACGTTTCCGTGCCCGCCTTTCTTCCAGCACCTGAAAACCCTGTTGCCGAAAGGAAATCCGCCGCGGCAGAGAAAGGTCGTCCTTTCGTTGATGATGCCCAGCTCCAGGGCCTTCAATGCGAGTGCTATTTTAAATGTCGATCCCGGCGGGTACCTTCCCTGGGTGACCCTGTTCTGGAGTGGGTGTGTTTTATCCAGGGCGATCGCCTTCCAATCCTCTTTTGTAATGCCTGATGCAAATTTATTCGGGTCAAAGGCCGGCCTGCTTGCGAGGACGAGCACGCCCCCCGTCTTCGGGTCGATCGCGACGCAGCCCCCCTTTTTATTTTCCATGGAATTTTCTACAACCTCCTGGAGATCCATATCGATATTGAGGTGCAGGCTGTTGCCCGCCGTTGGCTCAATGATATCAAGGGTTCTTACCTCCCGCCCCCTGGCATCGACCTCCACCCTTTTCTCTCCGTCAGCTCCCCTGAGATAGTTTTCGTAGTTTTTCTCGAGCCCGTATTTTCCGATATAGTCTCCAGGGGAATAGTCCTTGTATTCTTTCGTCTTCAACTCTTCGTCGTTGATCTCCGATACGTAGCCCAGCGTGTGGGCGAGCATCTTCCCGTAAGGATAGTTCCTTTTCGGCTCTATCTGGATGCTGGCCCCTGGAATATAAACCCTGTTTGCCTCTATCTTTGCGACCTCATCCATGGGTATATCGGACTTGATCTTTACGGGAAATGACGGCGGCATCCTGCTCGCTGCCTTGAGCTTATCGATGACATCATCCCGGTCAACATCCAGAAGCTTCGCAAGGCCGTCCACTGTCTGGCTGAAGTCCTTGATATCTTCGGGGGTGATGTATACGTTGAACGACGGCCTGGTATCGGCAAGGACCCTCCCTGACCTGTCATATATGATCCCCCGGGGCGCGATGACCTTTTTGACCCGTATCCTGTTCTGTTCCGATAGTTTCCTCATTTCCGATCCCCTCATGATCTGAAGATCCCAGAGCCGTATGAGGAGAACCGTCATGGTTATTATCAGGATGAGGTTGCACCACTTGAATTTGCTGGTAGGCGTTTCTTCTTTCATTCCCTATCCAGGTACCTGACGTTAATATAGTCTATAAAGGAAAAGATGAAAATGCCAATAAAACCTGTAAACACCGCGTTTGGTATGGTGTAAAAGAGGATGTTCAGGGCATTGCGCACCTCTCCTCTCGCAAGCAGGGAAAGCGTGATATAGAGGAACGATTCAAGGACGACAAATCCGCTGCAGACAAAGGCAAAGCTGTATCTTGAATCGATGTAGAGCTTCTTCTTTAAAAAAGTGGTGACGAGAAATATGGCGATCTTGACGAAAAGTATCGAGCCGTGAGGGGCTGCAGACAGGCCTTCCTGCATAAACCCGATAAAAAGCGTCGCTATTGCCCCTGCCTGAGGGCCGAGGAAAAGGGTTGTATAGATGATGAACGGTATGCCGAGGTCCGGCTTGAATATCTCCACGGGAACAAAGGACAGGAGGGACGATTCTGCGAGGAGAAGGAGGAGCCCCATGAATGTGTATATGGCGGTCTTCATTGTTTCTTTATGACCAGGACCTCTTCGAGGTGTTTGAAATTGCTGAAGGGCATTATATCTATATCGGCGAAGATACCCGGCTTGTTCCTGTTGACGGTGATAACGATGCCTACCGGCAGCCCCTTTGGATAGATCCCGTCCTTCCCTGATGTAAAAAGCTTGTCGCCGATCTCGATATCGTCATTTTTCAGTACATATTTTAATTTGAGCACCGTCATCCCGGTGCCTTCCAGGAGCCCCCTTGTGTTCTTCCCTTCGGCGCTGACGTCCACGGAGGAATTGGTGTCGTTGATGACCATAACCTTGGTGTGCCACCTGTCAACCTCTACCGCCTGTCCGACAATGCCCCGCGGGGTAATGACGGGCATCTTTTCCTTTACGTTGCTGGCGCTCCCCTTATCGATGATGATGCATTTGTACCAGTTCTTCAGGTCTTCGCCTACCACCCTTGCGGCGATCACCGATCTGGGATTTTTTTCCACGAAATTGAGGAGGGTCCTCAAACGTCTGTTCTCTCGTTCAAGGTCGGAAACCTTCTGGTTTTCCAGCAGCAGCAGGTCGAGCTTCTTTTTTAATTCGGCATTTTCCTTTTTTGCGCCGACGAGGTTGACATAGGAGTTGAATATATAGCCGGCCAGCTCCGTCGGTTTGGACATGAGCTTTAACATCGGCCCGATCGTTTCGCTGAAGCCGCTTTTGAGCGCGGAATATCCTCTTACAACGACGGGGGTATTCGTAAAGGCGAGGAATGATATGATCAGGATAAGTATGGCAACGATTATGGCAATAGAGTTTCTCAATTCCCTACTTTATCAAAAGTATGTTGCGATCTCCTTCAGCAGGCTTACCTCGTCAAGGGCCTTGCCCGCCCCCTCAACCACTGCGGTGAGAGGATTTTCTGCGATGATGACAGGCAGGCGGGTTATTTCTTTTATAAGGAGGTCGAGATTTCTGAGGAGCGCCCCCCCGCCGCTTATGACGATACCCTTGTCGACGATGTCTGAGGCAAGCTCAGGGGGAGTTCTTTCAAGCGCGATCCTCACGGCCTCAACGATCGCGTTGACAGGCTCCGTGATCGCCTCCCGCATCTCTTTTGACGATATCTCCAGGGTCTTCGGTATGCCTCCGACAAGGTCGCGGCCCTTGATCTCCATGCTCAGCTCCTCTTCGTTCGGGTTCGGGTATGCAGAGCCTATGTTGATCTTGATCATCTCGGCGGTCCTTTCCCCGATAAGGAGGTTATATTTCCTTTTTACATACTGGATGATCGCCTCATCGATCTTGTCGCCGGCCACCCTCACCGAGTTGCAGTAGACGATGCCGGCAAGGCTGATAACGGCGACCTCCGTTGTGCCGCCGCCGATGTCAACGATCATGTTGCCGCTCGGCTCCGTTATTGGAAGCCCGACGCCGATCGCCGCCGCCATCGGCTCTTCGATGAGATAGACCTCCCTGGCGCCGGCAGACTCCGCCGATTCCTTAACGGCCCTCTTCTCGACGGGCGTAATGCCGGAAGGTATCGATATGACTATCCTTGGCCTGGCGTAGGATTTTTTGTTATGGATCTTCTGGATGAAATATTTGAGCATCGCCTCGGTGATCTCGAAGTCTGCTATGACGCCATCCTTGAGGGGCCTGATCGCGACGATGTTCCCCGGCGTCTTGCCGAGCATCTTCTTCGCCTCTTCCCCCACGGCAATCACCTTTTTTGTGCCCCTCGAATCCTTATGGACCGCGACGACAGACGGTTCGTTGGACACTATCCCCCGACCTTTTACATATACCAGCGTATTTGCAGTACCGAGATCTATTGCCAAATCCTTTGAAATGAAGCCGAATACCGACTCAAGCATTTATTGTCCCTTCTTTGAAAAATATAAGATATTGAAAAAACAGTTTCAATATACTATTTTAATTAGTTGAAATCAATAGATTGTAAATAGATTCTAAGGAGCTTTAATGCTGAAATTCATGAGAAAGCACGCGACGGGCTATCTGGTCAAGGCGATGTTCGGATTGATCATCGTGGTATTCATCTTCTGGGGTGTGGGTTCGTTCCGCGACAGAGAACGGATAGTGGCAGAAATAGGCCCTTATAAGGTCGATGCGACAGAATACCATGAGGCCTACAACAAGACGCTGGAGTTCTACAGGATGATATACAGGGAAAAGCTTGACGAGAACCTGTTGAAGGAGCTCAAGCTGAAGGAAAAGGTGAAGGACGAGATCGTTAACAGGTACGTGCTGCTGATCACGGCGGACGAGCTCGGCCTGTCGGTCACCGATGAGGAGTTCCTCGAACATATCCAGGGGATCGATGCCTTTAAGCGGGAGGGAAAGTTCGATGAAAAATTGTACCTTGCCGTTCTCCAGAGGAGCAACATAGACCCGAAAAAGTTCGAAGCGGCCGAAAGGAATAACATGCTTATTCAAAAGGCTGCGAATGTTATCAGGGACAACGGAACATTTTTCAGCGAAGCCGATATATGGGCAGGCTATGTAAAAGAGAAAGGAATGGTCAACCTTTCTTACGGCATCTTCGATCCGTCGACGTTCAGGGGCAAGGTTGAGGTCGGCGAGAAGGAGCTCCTCGACCTTTACGAAAAGGAAAAGGGAAGCCACAGGAGCGAAAGCGCCTACCACCTGAAATATCTTGTGATTGACGAAAAAAGCCCCGTAAAGGACGATGCGGCCTATATGGACCTCCTGAAGGAAAAGGAGATCGACCGGTACGGGAAACAAAAAGGATTAAATGTCGTTGACCTCGGCATGATGAAGGAAAGCGAGGCTATGAAGCGACTGAAGAATTTGAAAATCGGCGACTGGCTCAGGGGGCTGAAAAAAGGTGACATAACGCTGCCGGTGCGGGAAGGCGGCACATCATACATATTTCAGTTGATCGATGTGCAGGAGGGAAAGCCCCTCGACAAGGGCGTTGTTCTGGCGACGATAAAGGAAAGGATCATTGAGGAGAGGTCGAAGAACCTGGCAAGGCTGGCCGCCGAAGATGCCATCGGGCGAAAATCCATAAGCGGCGGGAAAGAGACCGGCTTCATAACGCGCAATACGCGCAGCATCAGGGGCATCGGCGATGTGCCGAAAGAAAACGCGGATCTGCTGACCCTCTCGAAGCAAAAGCCTCTCTATGAACGGCCCGTCGAGATCGCAGGGAGGTTCTATGTTTTTTCCTTTAAAGATGAAAGGCTCCCTGACACAAAGGAATGGCAGAAGGAAAAGGAGAGCTACGCGCGGTACTTCACGGCAAAAAACCGGGAGGAGTTCTTTGCGTCGTTCCTGACAGAGATGCGGGCGAAAGGAAAGATCAAGATAAGCTGGCAGGAGATATGAAAGGACAGCCATCAGCGGCTAAATAAAACAGTATGTCGTATATCGTATATAGCATATCGTGTCATTCAATTTGTGTGTCGCTTCGATATACAATATACGAAATACTATATACGATTTGCTGTGAGCTGATAGCTGAAGGCTGAACTGCTGTGTTAATTCTCGGCATAGATACCTCCTGCGACGACACCTCTGTTGCGCTTCTCAGGGATGAGAAAGAGATCCTTTCCAACGTTGTTTCCAGCCAGGTGGACCTCCATGCTGTCTTCGGGGGTGTGGTTCCCGAGATCGCCTCGCGGAAGCATCTGGAATTTATAGACGTTATCGCAAAGGAGGCGCTGAGGGAGGGGAAGGCTGATTACCGCGACCTCGATGGGATCAGCGTAACGGCAGGGCCGGGGCTTATCGGCTCCGTACTTATCGGGCTCTGTTTTGCCAAAGGGCTGGCCTGCTCACTGCAAAAGCCCCTGATCGGGGTAAACCATATCGAGGCCCACGCGATGAGCATCTTTCTCGAGAGGGATGTTGATCTCCCCTTCATCGCCCTTGTCGTATCGGGAGGGCACACCATGATCCTCCGAATAGACGAGCCGTGCAGGTATAGCGTCCTGGGCACTACGAAGGATGACGCGGCAGGAGAGGCCTTTGACAAGATCGCAAAATACCTTGCTATCGGGTATCCCGGCGGGAGGATCATCGAAGAGTATTCCAGGAAGGGCAAAAAAGACCACGTGATGTTCCCGAGGCCCATGATGGACGACAATACCTGCGATTTCAGCTTCAGCGGGCTAAAGACCGCCTTCATCAACTACGCAAAGAGCCACCGCATCGACGAAGAGAATATCGCCGACGTTCTTGCTTCCTTTCAGGAAGCGGTCATCGATGTGCTTTTTCTGAAGACATTAAGGGCGGTAAAAAAGACCGGGATACCGAGGGTCGTTGTAGGCGGTGGGGTGGCGTCCAACGGAAGGCTGCGGGAAGTGTTCCGGGAAAGGGGCAAGGAAGGGGGCCTTGCTGTCATGTTCTCTTCGCCGGGGTTCTGTACCGACAACGGCGCCATGGTTGCCCTGCTCGGACATTACTACCTTCGGAGGGGGATCGTTTCACCGCTGGACGCGAAGGCATTTTCAAGGATGGCCCTTCCAGGTTTTATAAAATGTTGAAAAAGAGCCTCTCACAGCATCTTATCAAAGACAAAAATATCCTGAAAAAGATGGTGAGCCTCGCGCAGGTGGGGAGAGATGACGTTGTTGTCGAGATAGGGGCAGGCCACGGCGACCTTACGAAGGCCCTTGTTGAGAAGGCGGGGCAGGTCTTTGCCGTTGAGCTCGATACGTCGCTTCGGAACCATCTCGATCCCTTAGCGGATCAATATAAGAACCTTAAGGTCATATACGGCAACGTTCTCGACATTCCCCTTACCCAGTTCAGTGCCGGGAAAGGCATAAAAGTTGTGGCAAATATTCCTTACAAGATCACGGCGCCGATCCTGTTCAAGCTGATCGGGGAGAGGCCGGTGATCAAAAGCGCTCACCTTACCGTGCAGCGGGAGATCGGAGAGCGCATGGCAAGCAAGCCTTTCAACAGGTCTTACGGGGCATTGTCGGTTATCTGCCAGCTTGTTGCCGGGACGAAGATCCTCCTGTATCTTAAGCCAGGTCTTTTTATACCGCCTCCGAAGGTAGAAAGCGCCTATGTGTCGATGATCTTCAGAGATGACGGGAACGATGTGGATGGAGACGTGACCGGTTTCATCAAGACATGCTTCGAGCACAAGAGGAAGCACCTGCGCCAGGCGCTCGTCAGGCGGTATGGCGAGGAAAAGACGACCTCTCTCTACGCGTCAATGGGTTTCCTCCCTTCCGTACGGGCCGAAGAGATCGCACCGGAGAAGTTCAAGGCTATGTACGCATTGCTGAATTCCATGGAAGAGGGCAGCCCGTGAGCAGGACTATCGGCTTTACAACGACCATACCGGTTGAAGTGGTATTCGCAGGAGGGTATACACCCTGCGACCTCAATAATATCTTTATTGCCGACCCGGAACCGATGCGCTACATCGAAAGGGCTGAGCGGGACGGATTCCCCAAGAGCATGTGCAACTGGATAAAGGGCATCTACGGCGTCGTCATGGAAAAGGCTGTCGATGCGGTAATAACCGTCATGGAGGGCGACTGCAGCAACACGCAGGCGCTGGCGGAGATACTTCGGTACAAGGGGATAAGAACGATCCCTTTTTCATATCCGTACGACAGGGATAAAGAGGCCCTCGCGAGGGAGGTCGAAAAGCTCATGAGGGAGCTGGTTGTGGAGAGGGAGGCCCTTGCCCGCGTCGAAGATGAGATAGAGGGCGTGCGGTCCAGCCTTGCCCTGATCGACAGGATGACCTGGAAGGAAAGACGGGTGACGGGCGCCGAGAACCACCTGTGGCTCGTCAGGGCATCCGATATGCTCGGCGATTACAGGGAATATCGCCGTATGGCGGAGGAATTTTTGAAAGAGGCCGAGGCCCGGCAGGGCATTGAAGGGGTCAGCATCGGGTACATCGGGGTTCCGCCCATACTGCTCGATCTGTACGAATTCATCGGCAGCGTCGGGGGCCATGTTGTGTATAACGAGACGCAGAGGCAGTTCTCGCTTCCCTTTGCCGCGAATGATATTGTGGAGCGCTACCTCTCCTATACCTATCCTTACGGCGTCTTTGCCAGGCTGGCGGACATAAAGGAGGAGATCGGGAGGAGGGATGTCAAGGGCATCATCCACTATGTGCAGGCGTTCTGCTTCCGGGCAATAGAGGACGTGATCCTCAGGGAGACCATCGGGGTGCCGATCCTTACGGTCGAGGGCGACCTGCCGCGGGCGCTCGACACGAGGACGAAGCTCAGGGTAGAGGCGTTCGTAGAGATGCTGCAACAAAAGTAGCATAGCGCAAAGCGCATGGCGCATAGCGAAACATCCGTAAGGCGTAAGTCGTTAGGCGTTAGGCGATTAAACCCCTTACGACTTACGATTCACGCCTCACGGGTTTATTGGGGCTGACAGCTAAAGAATCATGGAGAAGACAAGACGCTATATAATAAACAGGGAAGGGATAGGGTTCTTCAAGGCGATCCTTGAGTCCTACGAAGATGTGGGGGTCTTCTCTGTCCTCGACGGGGATAAGGGCCTAATAGAGCTGATCTATCCTTCGGGTTTCGAAGACGCTGCGATCGGGATCGTAGCAGATATGGCGAACTACGGCATCACGCTGCGGGAGGTTGATGATGTTCGATGAGACAAATATCTTGAATGCCCTGATGGGAGGGGACAGCCTCTACGGCGATATATTTGCCGAGGAGAAGAGGTACACCCACATACAGCTCGAGTCGGAAAGGATAGAGAAGTTGGAAAAGGGCGTTGACAAGGGGGTCGGCATCCGCGTTGTCCATCCCTGGAAGACGTTCTATGCTACGACGAATTCCTTCGAGGAAAAACGCCTCCTGGAGCTCGCCGTGGAATTGAGGAGGTTTTCGGGGGAAGGGGAAGGGAAGGCCGTAAGGCGGGACAGGAATGCCAGCGCAGAATACTCCTTTGCAATTGCCGTTGACCCCGAGGCGGTCGATATGGGGAAAAAGATCGCCATGGTCAAGGGCTTGGAGTCGATGGTGAGGAAAATGGAGCCGAAGATCAGGCAGGTGCGGGTGATGTACCGGGATACAAGCCAGGATATCAGGCTTTTTACCAGCGAGGGGGCAGGGATCGAGGACAGGCGCAGGCAGGTCGTTCTGACCCTTTTCGTTGTCGGTGAAGAAAATGGCGAGATGCAGACCGCGTATGAGGCGATAGGCGGTTTTTATGGCTTTGAGTTCTTCACCGAAGAGGTCATCGAGACGATGGCACGGAAGACGGCGAAAAGGCTGAGCGGTCTTCTCGCAGCTGTGGAGGCCCCGATGGGGACGAAGACGGTCGTCCTTGGATCAGAGGCAGGCGGCACGATGATCCACGAGGCGATCGGCCACGGGCTTGAGGCGGACCTTGCCATGGAGGGGCTCTCCTGCTACAAGGAAATGCTCGGGAAAAAGATCGCCTCAACCCTTGTCAGCGTGGTCGATGACAAGACCCTGCCGTATATGAGGGGGACCTATGCCTATGACGATGAGGGGGTGCCGTCCGAAAGGACCGTGCTTGTCGAGAAGGGCATCCTGAAGAATTACCTTTTTGACCGTTTCCACGCAATGCGGTACGGGATGAGATCAACGGGGAACGGAAGGCGCGAGTCCTTCAGGTTCAGGCCTATCCCCCGGATGAGCAACACGATCATCCTTCCCGGCACAGACAATCCCGCCGAAATAATTGCGTCTGTGGACGACGGCGTCTTTGTGGTGAAGATGGGCGGCGGACAGGTCGATACGGTGAGGGGAGACTTCGTCTTCGAGATATCGGAGGGCTATCTCATCGAGAAGGGCAAGGTCGGGCCCATGATAAAGAACGCGACGATGATGGGCAACGGCCTGAAGGTCCTTGAGGGGATAGATATGGTAGGAAGCGACCTCGGCTTCGGCATCGGCACCTGCGGCAAGGACGGCCAGGGCGTGCCCGTATCCGACGCCCAGCCCACGCTCCGCATCCCGGAGATCGTTGTGGGAGGAAAAGAGCAGTAGCCAACAGGGAATTTCTGAGTTGCTGCCGACGATTATCGAATATCGATCATCGATAACTGGTCCATGGTTGATGTTTGTTGTTTGCGGTTATAACTTCAGCGTCTTCAGGCGGCGGATGGCCTCGCGGATATTCTTTTCGCTGGTCGTTATCGATATCCTGAAGTACCCTTCGCCTTCTTCTCCGAACCCGTTGCCGGGGGTGACGACGACCCCCGTCTTCTCGATGAGCTTTTCACAGAAGCTCTCCGACGTGTACCCTTTCGGCACCTTTGCCCAGATGTAGAACGTGGCGCGGGGTTTCGCGACCTTGATCCCGATGGAAAGAAGACCGTCGACGACCAGGTCCCTTCTTTGCCGGAACCTCTTTTTTAGATCGTCTAAGGAGCTCTGGTCCCCTGCCATGGCCTCTATCCCGGCATACTGGATCGCCTGGAACACGCCCGAGTCTATGTTGGTCTTCAATTTGCCGAGGTTGTATATCGCTTCGGCATTCCCCACGGCAAACCCGATCCTCCAGCCGGTCATGCAGTATGTCTTGGAGAGGGAATGGAACTCAACGGAGTATCTCTTCTCCGCGTCGAACTCCAGGATGCTTTTCGGCAGATACCCGTCATAGGCTATTTCGCTGTATGCCGCATCATGGCAGAGAAGGATATCATGTTCTTTTGCAACGTCGAGCGCCTTTTTATAGAACAGATCGTCAGCGCAGGCGCCGGTCGGATTATTCGGATAATTGATAAAAAGTATTTTAGCCTTCTGCAGGACCTCTTCCGGTATGTCTTCAAATTGCGGCAGGTAGCCGTTCTCCTCCCTGAGCGGCATTATGTACGGGGTGCCGCCGCACAGAAGGGTCGAGATCTTGTATACCGGATACCCCGGCGAAGGGACAAGAACTACGTCGCCGCTTTCCACGTATGCCAGGGGCATATGGGCAATACCTTCCTTTGAGCCGATGAGGGTGACCACCTCATTGGCAGGATTGAGCCTGACGTCGAACCTCCTCAGATACCAGTCTGCCACCGTTTTTCTGAATGACAGCATACCTTCATAGCTGGGATACCGATGGTTCTTAGAATCCTCAGTGGCCTCCTGCATCTTCTGAATGATGTTCACCGGCGTTGGGATATCGGGATCGCCGATGCCGAGATCTATGATGTTGACCCCTTTCTGCCTCGCCTCTTCCTTTTTCTTGTCGATCCTCGCGAATAGGTAAGGGGGTATCTTTTCTATTCTTGATGCCGGCTTCACCATGTCATTGCTCCTGGGTTTTTAGCCATTAAAGATCATCTTTCAACGTCAATATTGTGTAATGGCCAGATAATGAAATTACATGTTCTTATGATCAAAGTAAAGACTTTTTTGTTATCTGCTGCGAGCCGGCGCTTTTTATTTGAAAAGGCTTTCATGGATATGTCACAATAGAACAATGTATAAGGTCCTGGAAAAGATACCCCACGATTTCCCTGTAGTAGAGAAGCCCTACGAGGCAATGGCAAGGAATATGGGGATCAGCGGGAAAGACCTCATCGACACATTGAAGCGTTTTAAGACCGAGGGCGCGGTGAGGCGCGTTGCCGCAGTCCTCTATCACAGAAAGGCATCCTATACGCATAACGCGATGGTGGTCTGGCGTGCCGCAGATGACGACACCGAAAGGGCAGGCAGGATCATGTCCTCCCTTCCCCAGGTAAGTCATTGCTACGAAAGGGACAGGGGCGGGTACTGGGATTACAACCTTTTTACCATGATACACGGGAAAAGATCGCAGGACTGTACGGATACAGTAAGGGAGATATCGGAGAGGACCGGCATCAAAGACTTTCAGATCTTCTTCAGCAAGCGGGAATTCAAAAAGATATCCTTCAGCGTTCACCATGAATAGAAAAAGATCCCACGATCTATACGGGCAGGCGGTGCGGTATATACCGGGTGGCGTGAACAGCCCGGTAAGGGCCTTTCAGTCCGTCCACGACGAGCCTTTTTACGTAAAGAGGGGGAAAGGGGCATACCTCTACGATGTCGACGGGAACGACTATCTCGATTACGTGGCCTCATGGGGCGCGATCATCCTCGGCCACGCCGACGACGGTGTCAACGGTGAGGTGAAGCAGGCGATCGAGGACGGGACGAGCTACGGCGCATGTCATCCCTACGAGATCGAGATGGCGAAGCTTATCACCGCGGCCTTTCCTTCCATTGAGCTCGTAAGGCTTACCAGCTCAGGCACAGAGGCAACGATGAGCGCCATACGCCTTGCGAGGGGCTTTACAGGGAAGAGCGGCGTTGTCAAGTTCAGAGGGTGCTACCACGGCCACCTCGACAGCCTTCTCGTAAAGGCAGGCTCGGGCCTTGCCACGTTCGGCATACCCGACAGCGAAGGTATCCTCCCTGACCTCGCAAAACATACGTTCATAGCCGAATTCAACAATATTGAGAGCGTCCGGGCCATCGCGGAAGGAAACCAGGATATTGCCTGCGTTATTGTTGAGCCTATTATGGGGAATATGGGGGTGATTCTTCCTGAGAATGGTTTTCTCAAAGGGCTGGAAAGGATATGCGGGGAACGCGGGATACTGCTTATCTTTGACGAGGTGATAACGGGGTTCCGTGTTGCTTACGGCGGCGCCCAGCATATATACGGCATCAAGCCTGATATCACCTGCCTCGGAAAGATCATCGGCGGCGGGTTTCCTATCGGCGCCTTCGGCGGCAGGAAAGAGATCATGGAATGTCTCGCGCCCCTTGGCGCGGTCTACCAGGCAGGCACATTGTCCGGAAACCCCGTTGCTGTCCGGGCAGGAATCTGCGTGCTTACGTACCTGAAGGAGCACCCTGAAGTGTATGCGATGATGCGTGAACGTGTGGATGCGCTAAAGGAAGCTATGCTGGGGATCGCAAGACGGCACAAGGTCCCCTATAGGATCAACGGCATTACCGGAATGTTCACGGGGTTCTTTACGGAACAGGATGTCCGCGATGACAAGTCGGCGGGTGCGGCAAACCGGATGATCTACGAGAGGTTCTTCAAAGGAATGCTGGAGGAGGGGATATTTTTTGCGCCAAGCCCCTTCGAAGCCTCATTCATTACCCTCTCTTACGGAGACAAAGAGATGACAAAAACGGTGGAAGCCTGCGAAAGGGTCTTTAAGGGGCTTTTGTCATGAGGGCCGTCGCATATATAGACCTCGGCATCCTCGAAGAAAATTACAGGACGATCAGGGCAGGGGTTCCGCACAACGTAAAGGTGCTCTGTGTCGTGAAGGCGGACGCTTACGGCCATGGCGCTGTACAGGTATCCCGGAGGCTTGAAGAGAACGGCGTTGACTACCTGGGGGTAGCCAACATAGAGGAAGGGATGGAACTCAGGAAGGCGGGCATCAGAAGCCCCATCCTCGTTATGGGCGGGATACTGCCCTGGGATATGGAAGAACCTTTCTATGAATATGATCTTGAACCGGTCGTCTATGATGCCGGCATGATGGAGAGGCTGAAAGGCAAAAGCTTCCGCAGCGGGAAGACGATGAAGGTCCACATCAAGGTGGACACGGGGATGGGGCGCCTTGGCTTTCGGCCTGAGGAGATGCCGCATGTCGTCAGGGCAATAGGGGAGATACCTCATATTGAGATAGAGGGCTGTATGAGCCACTTTTCGTCGTCGGAGGTGCGCGATGAATACGGGCTTAACCAGATAAGGACCTTCGAAAAGTCCCTGAGGGCGATGAGAGAAGAGGGCGCGGCCCCGAAAATAGCCCACATGGCCAACAGTGGGGCCATTACAAACTATCCTGAGGGATATTTTGATATGATACGCGTCGGGATAAGCCTCTATGGTTCGCATCCTGCGAGAGAGCTCGCCGCGAAGCTGCTTGTCAGGCAGGTTATGAGGTTTGTTTCGAAGGTCGCCCTGATAAGGGAATTTCCGCCGGGAAGTGCCCTCAGCTACGGGAGGACCTTTACCACCACTGGCAGAACACGCATCGCCTATATACCCGTGGGATATGCGGACGGTTACCCGAGGGCGCTTTCCAACAGGGGATCGGTGCTGATAAAAGAGAAGAGGTGCAATATTGTCGGGAGGATCTGCATGGACTGGTTCCTCGTCGACATTACAGACCTTCCTAACGCAGCGGCGGGGGACGAGGCGGTGCTCCTGGGACATGACGGGACATCGACGATCACCGCTGACGAGATCGCAGAGTGCGCCGGAACGATCCCCTATGAGATCCTGTGCAAGATATCGAAGAGGGTCGCGAGGGTCTACGTCTGAATGATCAAGCTGACATATCCGGGATAAATCCTAATATCGAAGCACCAAATCCTAAACAATATCTAAATCCAAATAGCAAATGTTCAAAACAAAGGCAATGTCACGCGTGTTTTGAATTTTGAAATTTGGATTTGTTTAGGATTTAGATATTCGGATTTAGGATTTATTAAAGTTAAATCATTCTCCCTTATCGGGGTACTGGTGGGCGATGTTGCGTATGACGTCGAGTATGGAGGTGAAGGTGTCCACTATCTCGGGATCGAAGTGCTTCCCCCTCTCTTGTACAAGGGTATCGAGGACCCTTGATTCTTCCCAGGTCTCCTTGTAGGACCTCCGGGAGGAGAGTGCGTCATATACATCGGAGATGGCCACGATCCGGCCGAAGAGGGGGATCTCGTCGGCAACCTTGCCCGCCGCCTTTCCTGATCGGTCCGTATGCCCTTGCAGCGGCTCGCCGCTATGCAGATCGATGTGCCCGGGATATCCATGGCCGTCCCATCTTTCATGGTGATTGAGGGCAACGATGAATGCCGCTTCGTCAAAGTCTGACCGCATGTTGGAGAATAGCTGGGCGCCGAGGAAGGTGTGCTGTTTCATCACGTCGTACTCATCATTGTCGAGGCGGGCGGGCTTCTTGAGGATCAGGTCCGTGATAGCTACCTTGCCGACGTCGTGGAGCATTGCCGACATCCTCAGGACGTCTTTGTTCTTTTCGATCATATCCTCGTCAATCCCCTTTGCCCTCGCCCATGCCTCATAGATCTCCACGGCGTATGACGCCACGCGGTTGACATGGGCGCCCGTCTCCATAGGGTCCCGCAGCTCGGCCATCTTTATCATCCGCAGGATAATATCCCTGGTCATCATGGCCCGATCTATGGCGATTGCGGCGTTGTTGGCAAAATGCATGATATAGGGCTCATCGTCGCCTGAAAAGGGGATGATGTTGCCTGCGCCGTCTTTTGCGTTGATCAGCTGAAGGACGCCGACGATCTCATCGTTGTGCGTTTTGAGCGGAAAGGTGAGGACCGATTGTGTCCTGTAGCCGGTCAATTGGTCGTATGACTGGTCAAAAGAGTAGGGGACGCCGCCGCCCAGATTATATACATCCTTTATGTTCAGCATCGAACCTGTGTTGGCAACATACCCCGATAGGGATTTATTATTCACAGGGATCGAAAAGGTTGAATAGATAAGCTTCTTGCCCGGCAGCAGCCTTTTCTGCTGCGTATCGTTCTGTGTGTATTTGAATTTCAGGGTGTCGGCTTCCTTGATATAGATCGATCCCGCATCAGCGTTTGTCAAATACCGCGCCTTGGTGAGGATCCTTTCGAGAAGGATATCGATATCCTTTGTCTGGGTCACATCGAGCCCGATATTGAGAACTTCGCGGAGCTTTTGTTTTTCGTCGTATATCATTGTTTAGCCCGTATGGCCTGATACATGCCCTGCCTCATGAGGAATGCGTCATGTCAGTAAGGGTTGCCGGACACTAAGTACTCGAAGCGCGCTTTAAAATCTGCCGGTTCCATATTGGCGACCCTGGCAAGGTTCTTAAGGCGGTCGCCCTGAAAGTCCTCCTTCTCGAGCCTGATCATGTATTTTCTCGCAACCTCGTAGGTCTCTGTGTTGATATCCACCTTCCTGATCTTTATCTTGCCGGTGCAGTAATCCACCATCTCGACAAAAGGCACCGGTTTTAAATTCCCTTCATAAGAGACGATCATGGCTCCCGTGCCGCCTTTCAGGAGGTAGCGGACAGCGCCGTACCCGAGGTTCCTCGTATATTCGACATCGTAGGGAACAGGGTTGGCAGCCCTCAGCTCATAGCCGATCTTCTTCTCGAAGATGTCGGTCTTGATGCCCATTGACCTCAACGTCTCATTGACAAAGCTCCTGAGCAGCCTTCCGAGCTGGATCTCGGAAAGCTTCAGCTCCCCTTTTTCGTTCTTTATCACATCTTCGTAGCGGCTCAGCTCCTCAGGGTCGAACATCTCGGAGATGCCTTCCGCCAGTATGGCCACGCCGAAGTCCCTGTCCATGGACAGCCGTTTGATGATCGATCCCGTCAGGGTATCTGCAACCCTTTTAAAAGAGAGCTTGCCGTTCCCGAACTCTTCCGGTATGAGGGAGATCGTGGCGCCGGCGGCCTTTCCCATCCCCAGGGCCAGATGGCCAGCGTGCCTTCCCATCGTGGTGATGAAATACCATCGCCCCATCGTGCGGGCATCTTCCATGATGTTGTTGACGATATAAACGCCCACGTGCCTCGCCGTCTGAAAGCCGAACGTTGAAAATCCGCCCGGCAAGGGTATGTCGTTATCGATCGTCTTCGGCGTGTGAACGACACTGACAGAGCCCCTTGCCTCTCTCTCGATCCAGTTTGCCATATAGAGGGTACCGTCGCCGCCGATGGTTATAAGGTACTTTATGCCGATCTTCTTCAGCGTTGCCATGAGGACTTTGAATTTTGCCTTAGCATTATCGGGGGCGTCGCGGGAGGTGCGGAGGATAGAGCCTCCGGCAGCGTGGATCCTCGAAACGCCGTCGATCGTGAGGGGCATGACATTCGTCTGGCCCTCAAAAAGGCCCTTGAACCCGCCGATGAGCCCTACGACCTTCTTCCCTTGGTTTATAGCTTCGATCGTGGCCGCGCTGATAACGCCGTTGATGCCCGGCGCAGGACCGCCGCCGACTATGATGCCTATGAGGTCTTTTTCTTTTTCCATATTGGAATTATTGTGCATTTTTCTCGTAATATTTGCAAGTTTTTTGTATAACCCGCGTATAACTATACCGTCTCGTATCTCTGTTTTCGGTTGCCGGGCGCATATTCTTTAGGGAATAAATACTAAATCCGAATTTCTAAATCCTAAACAAATTCAAATGTTCAAAATTCAAAATTTTTTATTCTTCGAGGGTGCCGCGCGTAGCGCGGCATGGGTAATTGCTTAGTATTTACCCTTATGCGGTTTGCGTGATATGATGAAACGCAGAGGTTGTGATGAAGATCGGTTTTCATATATCCATTGCGGGCGGATTCGATGAAGCCCGCAGAGAGGCGAAGAGGCTGCGCTGCGAGGTTGTTCAGATATTCGTCAAAAATCCACGTTCCTGGGTGCAGAAGGCGTGGCGGGATGAAGAGGTTGAGGCCTTTAAGAGGTTGTCGTCCGAGATCCCTGTATTTGCCCACCTTTCCTACTTGCCCAATCTTGCGAAGATCGATGAGGACGAACGGCACATGAAGGGCTTTGCCCATGAAGCGGGGCTATGCTGCCGGCTTGGCATCCCCGCGATCGTCGTTCACTGCGGCTCAAGGGAGGAGAAAGAGAAGGGGATCGCGATGGCGGCCCGGGCCGTCAACGAGGTACTGGCGAGGTTCGACATACAGGTTCTTCTTGAGAATGCGTCGGGCCAGGGAACAAGCATCGGGAAGAATATCGATGAGCTTGCAGGGATATACGGGGGGATTGCCAGAAAGGACAAGGTCTTTTTATGTATCGATACGGCGCACCTCTTCCAGTCCGGATATGACATCCGGCGGAAGAGGGTATGGAACGGATTGATAGGCGACATTGAGGGCAGTATCGGCAAGGGGAAGATCATGTTCTTCCATCTCAACGATTCTTCAACTGCTGCCGGGAGCAGGGTCGACAGGCACTGGCATATCGGCAAAGGGGAGCTGGGTATCGAATTTTTTAGGCTTCTCTTAAATGACAAAAGATTTGCCCATCTCGCGGGCGTCATGGAAACGCCGAAGATGGGCAAAATGGATATCAGGAATATGAAGGTTATGCGCTCGTTACTTTCTCCTCTGATGTCTCGTTCTTCTTCTTAGTTTTTTATACTTATGCTTCCTCATCTTTTTCTTGCGCCATTTCATCACGCTGCCCATTAATTCACCTCATTGTTTCAAATAAAATGTGTCACGTAACACGTTGTTGATATCGTAAACGTTGAAAATATACCCTTCCTTGCCCCTTTTTGCAACAATATAATGAAAGAAACCGCCATGTTCTTCATCAAATGTGAGAAGCCGCGACCCGCCGCCGCCCGCGATAACGTATGTTATACCGTCCTTTTCGCTCCTGTTGTACAGGTGCTCATGGCCGGCGAAAACCAGTTTTACGTTGTGTTTGACGAACATGCCGTGGAGCATATCCCTGTCCGCGGGGTACCTGTCGAGGTCGTACCGCCTGCCGAAGGAGGTTGGGAAGAGCGGCCTATGGAGGAAGACGATCCTTTGTGCGAAGGGCTCCTCCAGGGTGTTTTTGAGCCACTCCAGTTGCTTGCCCGTAACCTTGCTGGTTTCGCCGGGGATTTCAGTGCAGAGGATGATGAACTGAATATCGTTGAAGGCAAAAGTGTAATAGAGCGGTTTTCTGATGATCCTTTCATAGGCCTTCAGCGATCTCGCGCTGTTTATGTCGTGGTTGCCCGGCGCTATGTGGAACGTTCTTGCTGTGCCGGTCAACTCAAGGAACCTTTCCCATTCCTTGACAGCGCCGGGACGGTCGATGACGTCGCCGGTGATGAATATAAGGTCAACCCCTTCCTGCTCGATCTTCTTGAGGAACCTTTTATAGACCGCCTCGGTGACCCCGATCTTTGTGTCCCCGATTATTCCAAAGGAAGGGTAATCTGCGCCGATCCCGGAATTGGGGGCAATGATCATGCATAAAAGCAGGAGGGCAATAAGCAATACGCGCCTTGATCTTTTCATAACCTCTTTATATTACATGATTATTTGCAGGTAAGCAAGAAAGCGGCGGTATAACAGACCGTATATCGTCGTTCGTATATCGAGGTCCTAAGGGAACGTTCGGCGTAATGCGTTCGGCAAGAGGGAAGAAACCGAGGGACGAGGGACGTCCGCTTCGCTTGGACGAGGGACGAGAAAAGCGGAAAAGGCTTTTTACCTTTCACCTTATGGGCCGTTGTTGTCGGACGATTGTCTTGAAATGAGGCCCTAAAACCGCTATACTTACATCCACGCGCCTGTAGCTCAACCAGGATAGAGCAACGGACTTCTAATCCGTAGGTTCCGCGTTCGAGTCGCGGCAGGCGCGCTTGCTATTAATGGGGCTTGCGTCGCCCCCTCCAGCAGCAAAGCTGCCGGAGCCTCCCCCTCTCGCGAGCCGTGCTCGCTATAAAATACTATAGGTCCAATAGGTCATATAAGACTTATATTTTGCTCTCAGCTCTTTGCTCTCCGCTCTCAGCTGCTTTTCTTCTAATGGGGCTTGCGTCTCAATACATTACGTAACTCGATCATTCTCACCTTTTTCCAGATTGTATAGTTTTTGTATAGTTGGTGTTTCCGGTCAGGAAGTTATCCAGTACATCAACGGCCTGAGTCATGTGTTTTGGCGACAGGTGGCTATATCTCGGGGTCATGGTTACGTCTTTATGGCCTAACAGCCGAGAAACCGTTGTAAGATCTGCTCCCTGCATTACTAAGTGGCTTGCACAGGTGTGCCTGAGGTCATGAAACCTGAAATCCCTGATCCCTGCCCTTTTGCATGCCATATTGGATCCCTTTTTTATGCCTTTATAGGGTTCGCCTGTTGCCGGATCATAGAATACATATGGGGGGTTGTTTGGTGGGGTTAATGCGGCAACATGCTCACTATCCGTTACTATTACTGGGTTTCTCACTCACGGAGTTTTCGTAACACCAACCTTCCGTCACATATTACTGGCATGCGCGAAGTTTTTATTATACTATATTCGTGGAAGACATGGCAAAAAAACCCTTAAATTTCCTACACAAAGGCTTCTCTGCAAAGCGCAACAAGTGGATGACAATACTCCTTTTCTTTCTTGTCCTCATTGCAGGTTTTTCTCCTCATGTTCTGGCTTTAGAGAAGGCTCCAAGAAAACGGGTCCTCGTACTTCATTCTTATTATCAGGGTTATAAATGGACAGACGATGAGAACCGTGGTATCGAATCTGTCCTGAAATCCGCAATAGGAAACAATAACCTCTATATTGAATACATGGATACAAAGAAAATATTTGGAGATCTTTATTCACAGCGCCTCTACGAGGTATATAAACTCAAGTACAGGAATTTTAAATTTGACGCTATTATGGTGACCGATAATAATGCTTTCGATTTCATACGAAAATACCGTGATGATTTATTTCCAGGAGCCCCTGTCGTTTTCTGTGGCGTTAATTATTTCGAGGAGTCTTACATCAAAGGTCAGAAATTCATTACCGGCATTAACGAAGAAAATGATTTGAAAGCATGTATAGAAATGATGCTGAAACTGCATCCCAAGACAAAACAAATTGTTTTCATCAATGAATGGACAACCACCGGTCAGGGTGTCCACAAAGCGTTCTTGAAAATTATGCCTCAATTCCAGGGGGTCGTACAGTTCTCCCTTCTTGAGGATGTGAACATAGAAGAACTTCTTGACCATTTGGCCTCATTGTCCGAGGGCAGCCTTGTTCTGTATACGGCTTTCAGCCGGGACAAATCAGGGAAACTTTTTGATTATGATGAGATCATCTCTCTCATTGCCAGCCATTGTAAAATCCCTATTTACACTACCAACGAATTTAATCTCGGACTGGGAGTGGTCGGCGGTCTCGTCGTTCACGGTTATGACCAGGGAGAAGCAGCCGCGAAGATGACGTTGCGCATCCTGCAAGGTGAAAAACCTGAAGACATACCGGTCATAATGACGAGTCCGAAACGCAACGTTTTTGACTACGCGCAGATGAAAAGATTTGGCATTTCACGGGCTCATCTACCGAAGAATAGCCTGATAGTCAATTTGCCGCAGACATTCTACTTCAAATACAAGAAATGGGTCGACGGAATTATTATCGTCCTTGTTGTGCTTTTGTCAATTATTTCTGTTTTGCTTATAAATATAAATAAACGTAAGAAAACCGAGAAAGCACTCAAAGTCTCACGAGAACAGCTTCGCACATTGGGGTGGCGTCTTGCCGAAACCGAAGAGACGCAACGGAAAGCGCTATCAAGGGAGCTCCATGATCAGATCGGGCAAAATCTCACCATCCTTGGCGTCAACCTCAATATCCTGCGATCTCTGGTCCCGAAAAATACAACGGAGCTTGTACATTCCCGCATAAATGATTCGCTGCTTCTTGTGAAACAGACAGCAGAACGCGTTAGAAGCCTGATGAACAATCTCAGATCGCCCGTGATTGATGATTATGGACTTGTGGCAGCAATAGACCTCTACGGAAAGCAGTTTTCTTCCCGAACAGGAATCGACACTATGGTCCGCGTATCCGATGCGAATCCGCATTTTACACCAAATATTGAAAACGTGATATTCAGAATAGTGCAGGAATCATTAACAAACGTGGTAAAACATGCTCAGGCCACACAGGTCGTGATAAACGTAAGTGTATCCGCTGATCGTTTATTGCTTTCTATAGAAGACAACGGCATCGGATACGATATGACACAAATTACAAATAGAAACAAAGAACAGGGATGGGGGCTCATTACCATGAAAGAAAGGGCTCGTGCTGTCGGAGGTTCGTGTCGTATACAGTCCCGTCCGGGAATGGGAACTCATATTATTGTGGAGGTGCCAATATGAGTATTACGGTATTTTTAGCTGACGATCACAGAATGGTCCGGGAAGGTTTCCGACTTCTCCTGGAAACACAATCCGATATCAAGGTAATAGGAGAGGCAGGCAATGGACGGGAGGCCGTTCGTCAGGCAATTAAATTAATCCCCGATGTCATATTGATGGACATAGCCATGCCGGAACTGAACGGTATAGAGGCAACAAAGCAGATCATTGAAGCCCATTCTTCAGCAAAGATCATAGTACTGTCCATGTATTCGACTACGCAACATATATTCCGGGCATTAAAAGCCGGAGCAAAAGGCTATATTCTCAAGGAGTCGGCAGGTGATGACGTTATAAAGGCCGTGCGAATGGTGCATGGCGGCAAAACATTCCTTTGTGATGAGATCATGGGGGTGGTTGTCGGCGATTATATAGAGAAACGGGAAGCCGGAACAACGGAAGATCCACTCTCTCGTCTCAGCACCCGTGAGCAAGAGGTCCTGCAGCTCCTCGTGGAAGGAAAGTCAAACACAAAGATAGCCGAGCTTCTCTTCCTATCCCAAAAAACAGTTGAGACCTATCGCAGTCATCTCATGCAAAAGCTCGGCATCAGCGATCTCCCCGGTCTCGTAAAATTTGCCATTCAACACGGAATCACATCGGTAGAATAGTTTTCCATTTCCTCAAAATTCGGCACACCTGATCGGTTCACATCCTTAAATTCTTCCCTGCTGTCGATGATATGCTGTTTCCCGGAAGCTCTGCTCCCTCTCCCATCGCCTGTTTCTGCTGTGCCGTCCACCGTCTTCTTCTCTCTACTGAGATGATCACTTCTGCCGGCAAAGCCCCCGTTAATTGATTGATCGGGCGCTGCCTCATCTTAATTTATCAAGCTTTTTTCCAAATAAATCAAGCTTCCCTGATATGAAGGCAGGGTAGAGAATAGTAATCTTGTCTGCAGGCTTAGATCATTAATTTGTCGAGCATGCAAATCAAACGAAGGAGGAATTATGAAAGGCATACGGATAGTTGTTTTGATGGCAGCAGTATTTTTCGCTGTAACACTTATGTTCGCCAACACAGGGAACACGCAGGACAAGGAAGTAAAACTCAGGTTTTCAACTTTCTTTCCTCCAAGCCATGCGAATTCCAAGATAACGGGAGAGTGGTGTAAAGAGGTGGAAAAAAGGACAAACGGGAGAGTGAAGGTTACGCATTATGCCGGTGCGACGCTTACCCCGGCACCGCAGACGTATGATAGCGTTGTAGGTGGTGTTGCCGATGTGGGTAATACCGTTCTTGCATATACGATGGGAAAATTTCCTCTTTCAGAGGTCCTTGATTATCCCCTTGGTATTCCCAGCGGGTCCGTTGCAACACGTATGATGAATGAATACTACGCAAAATTTAAGCCAAAAGAACTGGACGAAGTGAAAATTATGTACCTCCACTCTGTTGGTCCGGGTAATCTTCATACCAGGTCAAAGCCTGTCGCGAAATTAGAAGACCTGAAGGGTATGAAGATACGTACTTATGGTCCCAACGCGAAGATGATGTTACTCCTCGGGGCCACACCGGTTGCAATGCAACAGGGCGAAGCATACGATGCTATCTCCAAAGGGGTTGTCGACGGCGGTTTGTGGGCGTATGAAGCTTTGGAAGGCTGGAAACATGGAGAGGTCGTTAAATATACGACAGAAATACCCATGTTGTCTTATGGCTCATGTTTTGCAGTCTTCATGAACAAGGGCAAATGGAACAGCATATCTCCCAATGATCAGAAAATCATCGAACAGATCAATAAAGAATGGATAGAGAAACAGGCCAAGCTCTGGGATGACATTGATGAGTCCGGAAAGCAATTCATTCTGAAGAGAGGCAATCAGATTACCAAGCTGTCGCCACAGGAAAGTGCTCGATGGGAAAAACTTGCCGCGCCGGTGTTTGACGAATATCTCAAGAATATGAAAGCCAAGGGCCTGCCCGGGGATGAAGTATTGAAGTTTGCCAGGGACTATCTCAAAAAACATAGGAAGTAAAAACAAGCGGTATAACAATGACAATGCCGGGGATAGTGCCCCGGCATTGTTTTAGGAGGATATATGGAAACGCTCACTCTGATGATAAAAAAGAGTACGATCTGGATGAACACGGTTGCAGAGGTTGTTCTGGTTCTGATGATGATGATCACTGTAGTCGATGTGGTGCTCAGATCTGTCGGTACACCCATCGTGGGGACTTACGAACTGGTGGCAATGATGGGTGCCATGGTCGTCGGATTCGCTATTGCCAAAACCTCATGGGACAGGGGCCATGTTTACGTTGACATGCTTATTGAAAATCGATCTGAGGCGGTAAAGAACGCGTTTTTCATCTGCACACGAATACTCGGCATTATAATATACGCCCTGATTTCGTGGAACCTGGTGAAAAAGGGGATGCTCTTTCACAAATCGGAGGAAGTGACCATGACACTGCGACTGCCTCTTTACCCCGCAGCCTTTGCTCTGGCTTTCTGTTTTTTTGTACAATGTTTTTCTCTCCTGGGCGACATATTAAGGATCAACGAAAATAAAGAACAGGTATTGGAGAACCACCATGAATGAGATAGCTATAGGTGTTATAGGAATCATTATCTTGATGGGTCTGTTTCTCACGGGCATGGAGATGGCTGTGGCTATGACCATTGTTGGTTTCGTGGGGTATGCTATCGTAGTTACACCACATGCAGCCATGCAGATCCTTGCAAATGACTACTTCGATTCTCTTGAATCGTATTCGTTTACCGTTGTGCCCCTTTTTGTGCTCATGGGCCAAGTCGCCTTTAATGCCGGGGTTGCCAGAAGGCTTTACGATTGTGCACACAAGTTTCTCGGCCATATCCCCGGCGGATTAGCTCTTGCAACTGTGGCGGGCGCGACAATTTTCAAAGCGATATGCGGGTCAATCGTGGCTACGAGTGCCACTTTTGCCAGTGTGGCCGTACCGGAAATGGACAGGTTTGGTTATGCCAAAAAATTGTCTACAGGTATTGTTGCTACCGTGGGAACTCTTGGTGTCCTTATCCCGCCCAGCGTAATTCTCATCCTCCTTGGAATTATTACGCAGCAATCTATCGGGAGACTTTTTCTGGCCGGAGTAGTGCCAGGCTTAATGATCGCCGCCTTTTTCGCAGCGATCATCCTGGTCTGGGCACGTATAAATCCCGAGATAGGCCCGGCAGTGAAAAAATCTCCCTGGAAAGAGCGGATGACCTCTCTTCCTGCCGTAATGTGGCCGTTGGTAATTTTCGTCATTACGATTGGCGGGATGATGACGGGTTTCTTTACACCCACAGAAGCGGGTAGCGTAGGAACCTTTTGCGTTATCGTTCTTTGCTTTGTAAAAAAAGATTTAAACTTTCGTTTGTTCAGAAAATCCACTCAGGAAGCTCTGAAGACCGCCTGTATGGTGCTCATGCTGGTTGCGGCTTCCTTGGTCCTCGGGCATTTCATTACTGTTACCGACATATCGATGAAGGTGGCCGAGTGGGTCACAACCCTGCCTCTTCACAGGCATATTGTCATGATGGTCATATTTCTCATCTATCTTTTCGGCGGGTCTGTTATCGATGACGTGGCATTTATGATTCTTGCCACACCCATATTCTTCCCGGCCATCACAAAGTTAGGCTATGACCCTATCTGGGCCTGTATTATGGTATCTATGACGGTCTGCGTGGGATCCATAATTCCTCCCGTTGCCATGCCTGTCTTCGTCGTAAAGAATATTACAAAAGTGCCCATGGGAGTAATATATAGCGGGGCATTTCCCTTTCTGATATCACTATTCCTGGCTGTAGTATTGCTTTTTATTTTTCCGGGCCTGGCACTATGGCTCCCGAATCTCTTGATGAAATAAAACAATTGGGGACGTAGTTGACTAACGTGACTAACTTTTCTATTACTGGTATGCAAAAGAAGAATGAGGATTGGCTGTGGGGGAAATAGTGATAAGTCAAGATAGTCATCTACGTTATATATTCCTTTTAAAAAGGGGAACCTCCTGTTAAGTAAGAGATAGGAGTAAGCACCACCAAACTCAAACTCTTACAAAGGAGGACCCCATGGATGAGAATAGCAGGCTTAGAGAGTTCC
>JAGOOA010000068.1 GCA_017992765.1 Syntrophorhabdaceae bacterium | reverse complement strand
GTCGCGGGTTGAGGCTTTGCCCGCTCAATGAGTAAACCAGCTGATAGCTCACAGCTCATAGCTTTCAGCAAAAACGCAATATCTTTCGAGGTCGTACGCGCTATAAGCCATGAGCCATCAGCTATGAGCCGATTATCTGGCGGCATCGCCAAGTGGTAAGGCAACGGTCTGCAAAACCGTTATCTCCGGTTCAAATCCGGATGCCGCCTCCAAAATTCATGAGCCTTCAGCTATCAGCTTTCAGCCGTCAGCAGGATCCTTCCCCGTAACTTTTAAAGAAAATAAGGGCGTGTTTTAACGAAAGATAAAAAAATATATTGGCGTAGAGCATTGTGGAATTTTAATGATTAGTCTGGATGCTGATAGCTGTAAGCTGACCGCTGATAGCTTGCTCAGTCGAGCACGAGATCCCAGGCGGTGTCGTTGATCCAGAGGCTGTAATAGCCCCTGCCGAGAAGCCCCTTAGGCTTTAACGTATAGAGGTCGTTCCCTATCTTTTTTAGCTCGAAGTCAACATTTCTCCCGAACAAGAACCGCTGTTTCCCCAGGGGGGAAGGCCCCAGGTATGTCATCGGGTTTAACGTGAGGACTTCAATATTGTATTTTCCGTAGATAACGAAATGCTCCACATCTCTAAGGAGAAAATGTGAAGGGCTGTTCGATTCTATGTAAAGAACGCCCTCAACATCGAACACGATATTTGGCAGGATCCTTTTAAGTCCTGTGTTCGTTTTTACATATACGCCGATTTCTTTTGGGGCAATCTTTGCATCTTTCCCGTGAAGCGGTACACAAAATACAACGAGGCATATGGCGCAGAATAGGATGTTGCGAATAATTTTCATTTAATCCCCCTTAAATTGGATCAATCTCTAATTTCTAAGCACCAAATTCTAAACAATTACCCATGCCGCGCAACGCGCGGCACCCTCGAAGAATGAAAATGATCTATCCAGGACTTTCCTCCGCAAGGATGAGTATGGCACAGGAACATCCCCCGCAAACACGCTCATTCCGCTCCTGCGGCTACATTCGCTCGCGTTCGGCTTCGGAACTTTTGCTTCGCAAAAGACCGAGCTTCCTCGCCTCACGACGGTTTGCTCCGGGATGTCCCTATGCCATACTCTCATTATATACCTGGGATAGACTATTTTCTATGTAATATCAAAATTCAAATATCAATTAATGTCCTAAGCAAGTGCATATCGCCGATGTTTTGTTGTTAGAATATTGGAACATTTTAATTTGTTTAGGATTTAGATATTCGAATTTAGGATTTGTCTTCATGTTAGATCAGCGTTATTATTACCTTCCGCTCCCGCGGACCATCGAATTCCATAAGAAAGATCCCCTGCCATGTTCCCAGCGCAGGCCTCCCGTTGATGCACGGGATGGTCACGGACGACCCGGTAAGGGTTGCTTTTATGTGGGCATCCGAGTTGCCTTCCCTGTGTCTGTAAGGATGGTCTGCCGGGACAATGCGTTCGAGGGCGTCAATAATGTCTCTCATCACGTCCGGGTCGGCATCCTCGTTGATCGTCAGGCCGCAGGTTGTGTGCGGCGCATATACATGAAGCAGGCAGCCCTGGCTGCCTTTTATCGCCTTTTCTACGAGGTCGGTGATATTGAGCGCCTCGACCCGTTTGGACGTCTTTACCCGTATCTCAGCCAATGAACAGTTATCCCTCCCCCCTTTTTTTGAGGTAGTCCTCTATGGCCGCCTTGACGGAATCTTCCGCCATGACCGAACAGTGGTGCTTTATCTCCGGAAGACCGCCCAGCGCCTCCATGACCTCTTTATTGGTTATCTTTAAGGCCTCCTCGATGGTCTTGCCCTTTATCATCTCTGTGGTCATGCTGCTTGAGGCGATGGCAGCGCTGCACCCGAAGGTCTGGAACTTCGCATCCACTATCCTGTTGTCTTTTATTTTAAGAAAGAGCTTTGTCGTGTCCCCGCAGGCAGCGCTCCCGACCTCCGCAATGCCGTCTGCATCTTCTATCTCGCCGACGTTCCTGGGGTGCATGAAATGGTCCATAACCGTTTCTGTATATGGCCCCTGTGCCATTATTGGCCTCCTTTTTGTTCCTTTACGATGAGCATCGCTTTAGCAGCCCTTTTGTCTTACTATATCACAGGGCAACCGATTTTTCTATCGCTGAATAGCCGGCGATCCGCAACGAATTCTTTACCTTGACAAATCGAAACCCTGCTTATTATAATGTGTGAAATTTTTCATAAATATCGGAGGGTTTATGTGGGAAAACCTAAATCTTAAGCAGTTACAAGAATATGCCAAAGATCCCTATCCATCAATAAGAAAATGGCTAAAGGAAAAAGGCAAAAAGGCCATAGGAAGCACAATTGCAGACGTGCCCGAGGAGGTTGTCTACGCCTTTGATTTTCTGCCTGTTTCATTAATCGGGACAGACAAACCGTTAAAAAAGGCTCCAAGTCGTCTACCCGATAATGGCTGCTCTCTTGCGCGAAGCAACCTTGAGCTCGCCCTGAGCTATGAAGGGGACCTCTTCGATGGCTTTGTCCTCCCCCAGGTCTGCGATACCACCCAGCACCTCTCGGACATCTGGAGGATAAGCTTTCCCGGCAAGTACGTCGAAAGCTATCTTGCACCGCGCCAGGTAGACAGACCGAGCGCCCGTTACTGGGTAAAAGAGGAGATCGAGCGCCTTATAGCCTCCTTAGGCAATTGGTCGGGCAAATCTGTCAGCGACACGGTCTTGAACGATTCCATAGCGCTCCATAACGAGAACAAGAAGCTCCTCCAGGAGATATACGAGATAAAGAAGAAAAATCCTGGAACGATCACGAATAAGCAGTTCTTCTCCATGGTCAAGCTTGCCATGCAGGTCGACAAGGCAGAGTTCAACAAGACCCTGAAGAACATCAAGGCAAATCTCAAGCCGAAGAAAGGAAAAAACTATACCGACGTCATCCTCGTCGGCATTACCTGTGACCCGCCCGAGGTGTATGACCTTTTCGACGAGATCAAGCTCAATATCGTCGGCGATAGCCTCGTAACAGGTTCGCGTTACCTCCAGGGCATTGTAAAGCAGAACGGCAGCCCCGTTGAAGCCCTCACAGAAAGGCATATGAAGAACGGTTTCTTTTCCCCGATCCACGATAACGTTTACAAACATTTCGAAGAGGTGAAGGCGCTCTATAAGGCAACGAATGCGAAGGCGATCATATACGTCCACATCGAGTTCTGCGAATCGCAGGAGTATGACCTCCCTGACCTGAAAAAGATGATCCGGCAGGAAGGCATACCGATGCACATTTTAGACACCGAATACCAGACCGTATCTCTTTCCCACCTGAGGACAAGACTTCAGGCATTCTTTGAATCCTTAAAAGGGGGCTCCCTATGAGCGAAAAACTAAATTCAAAACAATTATCAAAAAAGATCACCGATGAATACATGGAAGATGCCTTCCATGCCCACGAAAATGGAAAGCTCATCGGCTACTCAACGGCCATATCGCCGGTCGAGCTTTTTGTTGCACACGATATCGTCCCCATCTATCCGGAGAACCATGCCGTTGCAAACCTGACGGCGAAGAAAGGCGCCCAACTCTGTTCGATCACGGAAAACCTCGGATATACGAGCCACCTCTGCGCATATGCCAGAAGCGACCTTGCGTACAGAGAGTCGGGGATAACCGTAACGAAAGGCATCCCGGAGCCGGACCTTTTCCTCGCGTGCAACGCGCAGTGTTTCACGCTGACAAAATGGTTCCAGGTCCTTGCAAGAAAGGGCAACCTCCCGGTCTTCGTCTTCGATACCCCGGAATACGTCATGGACAAGAAGGCGCGGGAAGAGATAGTAAAATACTGTGTCCTCCAGCTCAAAGAGCTTATCGGCTTCCTCGAAGAGGTGACCAAGAAAAAATTCGACTATGACAGGCTGAAAGAGGTCATGAAATATTCCGCGCAGTCGAGCATCCTCTATAAAAAATTCCTTGACATGGCGCAGTATAAGCCGTCGCCGATCAGCATCTTCGACGCACTCATCGGCATGGCCATCGCCGTTTACAGGAGGGGCACCCCCGAATGTGTTGAATACTACCAGACGCTCTGTGACGAGATCCAGGCAAAGGTCGATCAGGGCATCGGCGTTCTCCCGAAGGAGAAGGAAAAATACCGCCTCTACTGGGAAAACCTCCCGGTCTGGTTCAAATTCAGCGACCACGCGAAGCTCCTCGGCTCATACGGCGGCGTCATCCTCACATCTCTTTATGTTCATGCCTGGAGCTTTGAGTTCGACCTCGACAAAGATCCCCTTGTCACCCTCGCCGAGAACTACGTATCAAGGTTCTCCAACTCCACGATCGAAGACCGCGTGGATATGGCGATGGGCTACTTCAAGAAGTACTCAATGAACGGCATGATCATGTTCATGAACAGAAGCTGCAAGGCGGTCTCCTTCGCGGTACCGACGCTGAAGGACATCCTCGTCAAGAGGACGGGCATACCGGCCCTTGTATTCGAGAGCGACATGGGCGACCAGAGGTTCTACGCCGAATCGCAGGTAAGGACGAGGATAGAGGCCTACTTCGAGACCCTCGACCG
>JAGOOA010000038.1:15479-22800 GCA_017992765.1 Syntrophorhabdaceae bacterium | reverse complement strand
TTCTTTGGAAATGAAAACGATTCCGCTCAACGATATCGATCTTAACGACAGGCGTTTCTGCATATCCTATCCTCTTGAAGATGAGGCCCTGACGGAATCGATACGGGAGATCGGCATTGTCCAGCCTGCCCTTCTTCTTAACGCTTCCCCGCTGATCGTCATAACGGGGTTCAGGAGGCTTGCGTCCGCAAAAAAGCTCGGGCTCGCGAATATCCCCGCGATGATCAAAAAGGTTCGCGCCGATGAGGCCCTTCTCCTGTCCATCCACGACAACCTGGGAAGGGGGCTCAATACCGTTGAAAAGGCTTATGCGCTGGAGAAGATGGCCGGCGCAGGTTTTCCCCGGCAAAAGATATTCGGGGTAATGGCGCTTCTGTCCCTCAAGCCCCACGAAAAGGTTCTCGGCAGCTTCATTGCAATAGCGAACGAGGGAAGGCCGCTGCAGGATCTTATTGTCCGGCGCGGCGCTTCGATGAAGAGCATCGAATATCTCCTCAAATTTGACGCGCGGGAGAGAGAGGGCATCATTTCCCTCCTGTCCCCTCTTCACATAACCGATAGCCTGCTGAGAGAAATACTGGAGATGTTTATCCTCATGAAGATCAAAAAGGGCGCGGTCGATCTCAGGGGGCTGCGTGGCGCAAGCGACGGCAGGGACCTGAAGGCGCGGCTTAAGAAAAAAAACTATCCCATCCTGTCGTCCATGGAAAAAAAATTTCTCGCCATGAAACAGCGCTGTGCGCTGCCGCCTCACGTCGACATTAAGGTAGACCCTTTTTTCGAAAAGGAGTATATTGATATATTGTTGAAAATAAAAAGCGAAAAAGACGTAAGGGCCGCCATGGAAAAACTAAAGGCGATTCTCGAAGACGGTCATATAAGGAGCATCCTTGAACTCACTCAGGGTTGAACATGCGCCTTCACAGGGAAACATTGTAAGGGACTGCCCGGGCACAAAAGACCACATCTGCTGCGGCTACAAGACGATCGACCTCATTGAAGGCTGCGCCCTTTCATGTTCTTACTGCATATTGAAGGCATACCTCAACACGCCGGCGATCACCGTACACGACGATATCCCCTATATCACTTCCCAGATAGACGGCATGACCGGCAGAGAGGCCCGGCACATACTCAGGTTCGGAACGGGCGAGCTCTCCGACAGCCTTGCCCTCGACAGGCGCTACAAGCTCAACAGGCCGCTCGTGGAATTCTTCGGCGAACGAAAAAATGCCCTCCTGGAGCTGAAATCAAAGTGGGCCTATATCGACCACCTCATCCCGCACCTCAATCCTTATACGATCATCTCCTTTTCGGTAGCCCCCCAGCGGATCATCGACGAGGAAGAGAGAAGGACAAGCCCCCTTTATAAACGGCTGAAAACTGCCAGGAAGGCTCAGGATGCGGGGTGCTTCGTAGGCCTCCACTTTGACCCGATCATCATCTATCCTGGCTTTGAAAAAGACTACCGCTATCTCATCGAAGACATAAGCAGGATCCTCGACATGGACAGGATCATCTGGCTCAGCCTTGGGCTTCTCCGCTTCCCGCCGAAACTCCTCGGCCATTATATGGAGCATAACAGGAAAAACCTTCTCTACGGCGAGTTCATCAGGGGAGAGGACGGAAAGATGAGATATATCAAGCAGCAGAGGATCAAGGTCTACTCAATGCTCTACAGGCTGCTGAAAAAGAAGAACAAGGGGCTTTTCATATACTTCTGCATGGAGAGGGAAGACGTATGGCGCAAGGTCACGGGAATGACGGTCAAGGATGACGATGCCCTCATGACGCTTTTTGATGAAAGGATCAAACACCTATACGGAGGTAAGATATGAGGTTTCAGGATAAGGTTGTCTTTATTACCGGCGGCGCCAAAGGGCTTGGAAGGGCCATGGCAGAGGCGTTCCTCGCAGAAGGCGCATCGGTGGCGGTAAACGCCAGGAATGCAGAATCGGTCAGCAGGTTTGCGGAGGAGCTCAAAGAAAAGAAAGTCCTCTCCTTTGCCGCCGACATAACGAGCTACGAAGATATGGAAAAGACCGCGGCAAAGGTCTGGGATGCCTGGGGCAAGGTGGACGTGCTTATCAACAACGCGGGCATCGTCAACCCCCTGGCCCCTTCTGAAAAAACAAAAAAAGAGGATTTTGACAGGGCTATCGACGTGAACCTGAAGGGGACATTCTACGTCTCCCAGATATTCGGGAGGCGCATGGTGGGGCAAGGGTCGGGCAGGATCATCAACATGATCACCCAGGTTGCCTTAAGCGGCGAAAAAGGCTTCCTTCCCTATGCCATGAGCAAGGCAGGCCTCATGGTGATGACCAGGAACCTCGCGTCCGAGTGGTCCCGCCACGGCGTTACCGTCGTCGGGGTCGCCCCGGGATTCATTGCAGGCGGCATGAACGAAGGGCTCATCAGGAAGCAGGCCTTCGTCGACTTTCTCTCTAAAAAAACGCCCATCGGCAGGATGGCAAAGGTGGAGGAGATCACGAGCCTCGTCCTCTTCCTGGCATCTCCCGGGGCGCAATACATCAACGGGGAGACGATCGTCGTTGACGGCGGCATGACGGGCTACACGGCAGAGCCCCTGGTCGACTTCATTATGGCGGGCAAAGGAAAATAGCAATGGATATTGTTTCCTTTGTCAGGTTTACCTTTAACACGCGGTACATGACGCGGTGGATCTACGGCGGGCTCATCCTGTATATCCCCGTTGCGAACTTTATCTCTTTCGGTTTTCTCGTGAAGGCATCAAGGCTATTTGCCATTGGAGGCATAGGGTTCCCCACCTGGCAGGACAGGTATGATACGTGGATCGAGGGGATAAAGCTCCTGTTCATATTCATCCTTTACGGGGCGATCCCGTTCTTTATGTTCTCCTGCGGCTTCTTCCTCACGACCCTCACCAGCTTTACCGCCTTCTTCGGCAACATCATCATCACATTATCGTACGCGGCGCTCATTATATGTTCCTTCTTCCTTCCCTTCGCCTTCGCCACCTACGCCGAGAAGATGGACTTCCGGAAGGCCCTCGAGTTCGAGAACATCATACAGGGGATCAAGGAGGTTTTCATAGAATACACCGCCGGCTACATCGTCACCCTTGTGCTTCTATACATATGTAAGCTCATCATCCGCATACCCTATTTTATCGGCTTCATCCTGTCCTCTGTTTTCACGTACTACATCTTTCTCGTCGCAACCTATTACTTCACAGAGCTCTACAAGAAAACAACGCTCTCGACCATCGTGATGCCAGGAGAGAGCGGGGCGGAAACACCGGAAACATAGCCGTATATCGTAGTTCGTATATCGAAAAACCCGTAAGACGTTCGGCGTGAAGCGTTCGGCGTTCGGTGATTAAACCACTTACCACTTATGTCTCACGACTTACGGGTGCTCTTCCATGAGCAGCGTCACCGTACTCGCCTCTTGAGCTCCCTTCCGGCAATTTACAGGAGTTACCAATGTCCCTGATGACATCCGTTCACCCGCTCCCCTTGCGGGAGAGGGGCGGGGAGAGGGGTAGGGTTTGCGGCGCCCTTTGCTTACGTTGACTTGCGAGGATAATTGTGCTAATTAAATAGGCACCCACGGTGGGTGTAGCGCAATGGTTAGAGCGTCAGGCTGTGGACCTGGAGGTTGGGGGTTCGAAACCCCTCACCCACCCCAATTTGTACTTTTCCTGCATTCCATCACCGCATCGAAAGGTTTTCTCTAAGTAAATTCAAGGACTTTCCCATCGAATGATGAGTTAGAGAAGAAGATATTCACAAGCTTTCTCTTTTCCGGCTCAGGGCTCAGGGACGTTGGTAGCTTTTGCAACTAACCGAAGGGTTCGATAAAAAAGGCTGAAGGAACAAGGTCTGTATTATGCGGATATTAGAACGGATGCTACGGTTTCGCCGATCTCGGCGGGGTTCTTGACGACGGTGATGCCCGCGGATTCCAGGGCCCTGATCTTGTCTGGCGCGCTTCCCACACCGCCGGAGATGATCGCGCCGGCATGGCCCATGCGCCTGCCGGGAGGGGCCGTAAGGCCCGCTATAAAGGCTACGACGGGCTTTTTCATGTTCATCCTGAAATATTCCGCTGCCTCCTCCTCGGCCCTGCCGCCTATCTCGCCTATAATTACCACCGCATCGGTCCCCTCATCCTTTTCGAACATCTCGAGGAGGTCGACAAAGGTGAGGCCGATGATGGGATCGCCGCCGATGCCCACACAGGTGGATTGGCCGATGCCCATCTTGGTAAGCTGGTCCACAACCTCGTAGGTGAGGGTCCCGCTCCGCGACATGATGCCCACCCTGCCCGGCTTGTGGATATATCCCGCCATCACGCCGATCTTGCACTTCCCCGGCGAGATGATGCCCGGCGTGTTGGGGCCTATGAGCTTCACGTCCTTCCCTTTCATGTACTGCTTCACGGCGACCATGTCGAGGGTCGGGATGCCTTCCGTGAGGCAGACAACGAGGCTGACGCCCGCGTCTACGGCCTCCATGATCGCATCTCCGGCAAAGGCAGGAGGAACGAATATCGCCGATACGCTGGCCCCCGTGGACACAACGGCCACCCGCACGGTGTTGAAGACGGGAACGCCGTTGAAGATCTGGCCGCCCTTCCCCGGCGTCACACCCCCGACAACCCTCGTCCCATACTGGATCATCTGCTTTGCATGGAACGCCCCTTCATTCCCCGTTATGCCCTGGACAATTACCTTTGTGGTCTCGTCAACGATAATGCTCATAATATCATCTCACGACAAATTCTAATATCAAAGCACTAAATCCTAAACAATCTCTAAATTCAAATCTCAAATGTTCAAATACAAAAGTCTTTAACACCTTTTGAATTTTGAAAATTTGAATTTGTTTAGGATTTCGATATTCGAATTTAGGATTTCTTTTCATATAATCCTTTGCCTACTGTTTACTACCTACCTGCTTCAGCGTCTCCGCCACTTTCTCCGCCGCATCCTTCAATCCTGTCGCTACGGTGAAGGAAAGCCCGGACCCGGCAAGTATCTTCCTGCCCGCCTCCACGTTCGTGCCCTCGAGCCGGACAACGATCGGGAGATCGATGACAAGCTCGCCGACCGCCTTCACAACGCCCTCCGCGAGCGTATCGCAGCGAAGGATCCCGCCGAATATATTGATAAAGACCATCTTCACGTCTTTGTCGTAGAGGAGTATCTTCAGCCCCTGCTTCACCATCTCCGACGTCGCACCCCCTCCCACGTCGAGGAAGTTCGCCGGCTCGGCGCCGACGAGCTTGATGAGGTCCATCGTGGCCATGGCAAGCCCCGCGCCGTTTACCATACAGCCCACGTTCCCTTTCAGCTTTATATAGTTGAGGTTGTACTTCGACGCCTCGACCTCGAGGGGATTCTCCTGGTTGATATCTCTGAGAGATTCCATATCCTGATGCCGGTAGAACGCATTATCGTCAAGATTGATCTTTGCGTCGAGTGCGACGAGCTCTCCGGATCTCGTGACCACGAGGGGGTTGATCTCTGCCAGCGAACAGTCCTTTTCGACAAATAGACGAAAAAGGTTCAGGATCACCGATATCATCCTCCGCGACAACGATTGGTCAAGCCCGAGGCCGTAGAATATCCTTCCCGCCTGGAAAGGACGGAGGCCGACCGCAGGGTCAACCTCTTCCCGCAAGACCTTTTCCGGGTCAGCGGCGGCAACCTTCTCGATCTCCATGCCTCCTTCTGCGCTGGCTATGACGACGGGGCACGCCCTCTGTCTGTCGATGACCATCCCGAGGTAGATCTCTTTCTCAACCGGCACCGTTTCCTCTACCAGCAAAGCCTGAACCGGTTTTCCTTCTTCTCCGGTCTGCGGCGTCACGAGGGTCATACCGAGAAGCCCCGCGGCGGTATTCTTCACGTCTCCCAGGCGATTGATTATCTTGATCCCGCCGGCTTTGCCCCGGCCGCCCGCATGGACCTGCGCCTTGAGGACAAAAGGGGCCTTGCCTATCTCTTCTGCGATCCGGAATGCTTCTTCGGTTGTTTTTGCTACTGCACCCTGCGGTACGGGGATGTTATATGTCCTGAAAAGTTCTTTCGCCTGATACTCATGTATCTTCATCTTCGAACCCGGCAGGAGTGTTTGGAAAGGAGATCTTCTTCACCTTCTGGGCAGCCGTCATGCCTGCCTTCAATGCGTCGCGGTTTAACTTTTCTGTTCCTTTCGGCACCCGCGCCAGCACAGCGGCCTCAATGGCCTTTGAAGACACGATAGGGGCAAGCTTTGAGATTGCGCCGAGGGCAACGATGTTTGCCACCATCTCTTTCTTCAGCTTTTCCCTCGCGATCCTGGTAAAGGGGATCTGGTAGGCCCTCGGTGTGGGGAGCTGCTTTACGAAGGTGGAATCGACGATGAGGATGCCATCGGGCTTGAGGTCCATATAGTAATCATCGCAGGACTTCTGGTTCATCGCCAGAAGAAGGTCAAGCTTGAGGGCCTTGGGATAATCGATCTCTGCATCGCTTACGACGACCTCCGCCTTGCTCGAGCCGCCCCGCGCTTCGGGGCCGTAGCTCTGGGTCTGGGCAACGTACTTTCCGTCATAGATGCCTATGGCCTCCGCCAGGATGATCCCCATGAGGATCAATCCCTGTCCGCCCGAGCCGCTTAAACGAATATCATACCGGTAGCTCATATTATCTCTTCTCCGTTCCCTTCGCCCACCTTCGCACCTTTTCGTACTCATCCTGGTAAGCAGGCAATTCCCTGTCGACAAGAACCCCTATCTTGAACTTGTCCTTCAATTCCTCTGCCTTCATCTGCGCTGCCTTTTCAACGGTTACCGAGTGGTCTCTCTGCCACTGCATCATCTCCACCGCGGTGCCCATACGGTTCAGCCTTCCAAATTGGGTATGGCAATGGGATATGATCTCCACGACAGAGAAACCGACCTTCGCAAATGCCTTTTCCATAAGGCTGTCCAGAAGCTTCGCGTGGAAGACCGTTCCCCTGCCCACGAACACGGCTCCTGCGGTAACGGCCAGCTCTGAGATGTTGAAGGCGTGCTCGACGTTGGAATAGGTCGTTGTCGTGGACCTCATCCCGTAAGGGGTTGTCGGCGAGTATTGGCCGCCGGTCATGCCATACACGTTGTTGTTCACAATGATCGCCGTGAGGTCGATGTTCCTCCTCGCCGCATGGATGAAATGGTTCCCGCCGATCGCGACGGCATCGCCGTCTCCCATGATGACGATCACCTTCAATCTCGGCTTGGCGAGCTTGATCCCCGTGGCGAACGTAAGGGCCCGTCCGTGAGTCGTATGGAGGGTATTAAAATC
>JAGOOA010000038.1:0-15379 GCA_017992765.1 Syntrophorhabdaceae bacterium | reverse complement strand
GAAATTCTGGCTCACCTTCCTGAAAAGCCTCCTGATGAAGGGGTCGATCTCATCCGGCCTCGAGGTCGGAAATCCCCTGATGTCATGCGTCAGGCCCGTTACGTGGTACCGGTACCCGTCGCCGAAGTTCGCCATGGCGGGTACACCCTTTGGCGTATCTTCAAAGGGGATGTACCACTCAGGAGGGACGGTCGGCTTGATCCTGTTGAAGATCTCAACGTCCTCATCCTCGTAGATCGTTATCTTCTCCCGCATATGCGCAACCACCTCATCGACGAGAAGGACCACGGGGATGCGAAACTTCTCTGAATAATTGAACGCCTTGATGGTAAGGTCATAACATTCCCGTATCGTGGACGGGCAAAGCGCTATGATAGGGTGGTCGCCGTGCGTCCCCCACCGCGCCTGCATAACGTCGCTCTGCGAGGGCATTGTAGGAAGGCCGGTGCTTGGCCCGCCGCGCATTGCGTTGACGATCACGCAGGGCACTTCCGCGATGATCGCAAAACCGATGTTCTCCTGCATAAGCGAAAACCCCGGACCGCTTGTGGCGGTCATCGCCTTCGCGCCTGCAAGGGAGGCCCCGATAACAGCGCCGATGCTCGCGATCTCATCCTCCATCTGGATGAACGTGCCATCAAGCTGGGGCAGCCTGATCGAGAGGATCTCCGAGATCTCTGTTGCCGGCGTAATGGGATAGCCTGCGAAAAAACTGCAGCCTGCCCTTAGCGCGCCCTCTACGACCGCTTCATTGCCCTGGAGCAGCAGTTCCCTTTTCTGGACCTTCTTTTTCAAATTGATCCCTCACTTTTTTCCCGTTCTTCTTTCCTTCGACGGTAATGGCAAAATCAGGACACCTGATCTCGCACCAGCCGCAGTTGATGCACTTCTCAGGATATTTCACATATGGATAGCCGCCTTCATCGCGTGCAAGCGCTTCTGTTGGGCAAAACGCCACACATATGCCGCATGCCTTGCACCATGCTTTGTAGATGTCGATATGGGGAATCTCTTTCTTTTTTTGCGCTTCTGCCATGTTCAACCTCCCCGATGTTTAAAAACTAAAATGATTCATATATATTGTCAAGATATTTCAGGAGCAGGCTCGTGGCGGAACAACCCATATATAGTATATCGTATATGGTAACGAGACGCCGCGTAGCTTATGCTCCTTGGGATGACGATAAAAAGGTTTACATAAGCTGTGGGGCCTTTCCCTTGTTCCTCGTTCATTGGTTTGAATCCGGTTGGCGTTTCGATATACTATATACGATATACTATCAGTTACGGGTTATTTTCTCGAGTCCACGATCACCGTCACCGGCCCTTCATTCACAAGGCGGACATCCATGGAGGCCTGGAATATGCCGGTCTCAACCTTCTCCACCTTTTCCCGGGCCTTTTTTACAAAGGCCTCGAAAAGGTCTCGCGCCTCGTTCGCCCCCATCGCATCTGAAAACGATGGACGCCGTCCTTTTGAAGCGTCGCCATAGAGGGTAAACTGGGAGACGACGAGCAGTTCTCCTCTGATGTCGAGGAGCGACTCGTCGAACTTTCCATCCTCTTTTTCGAATATCCTGAGATTGACGGTCTTGTCGACCATCCATTTGATATCCTCTTCGGCATCACCCTTGCCGATGCCGAGAAGAACAAGGAGACCGCGTCCGATCCGGCCCACGACCTTTCCGTCGACCTCAACGGACGCGCTCTTGACACGCTGTATGACAGCTTTCATTAAAAACCAGAAGGTGAGAAGATAAGAGGGTGAGAGGGTGAGAAAAACAAAAAACATAATCCTCTATGCGGGGTCTTTTCAGGCCTTCTCATCCTCTTACCCTCTGCTCCTCTTAACTTCTGCTCTTCTTATCCTCTATCTGTTTTTACTTCTCCTGCTCCTTTTCCTTCCTTGCAGCCTCTATGATCTTTGGCGCGATGTGCGCCGGCACCTCTTCATAATGGGAGAACTCCATGGTGAACGTCCCTCTGCCGCCGGTCATAGACCGCAGATCGGGAGCGTATTTCAATACCTCTGCCATAGGGACAACCGCCTTTACCACCTGGTTGCTTCCTTTCGTCTCCACGCCCATGATCTTCCCTCTCCGGGAATTCATGTCGCCCATCACATCGCCCATATTGTCGTCCGGCACGATGATCTCCATCTTCATGATCGGCTCAAGGAGGGTCGGCTGCGACTGTTCCATGCCTTTTTTAAAGCCCATCGATGCGGCTATCTTGAATGCCATCTCTGAAGAGTCAACGTCGTGGTACGACCCGTCATACAACGTTACCCTGAAGTCCGTCACGGGAAATCCCGCAAGCATTCCCTGCGTCATGGCCTCGACGATGCCCTTCTCGACTGCCGGTATATACTGCCTCGGGATCGCGCCGCCGACTATCTTGTCAACAAACTCAAACCCTGTGCCTCTCGGCAGAGGGCCCAGCTCGAGCCATGTATCGCCGTATTGGCCTTTGCCCCCGGACTGTTTTTTGTATTTCCCCTGTACCTTGGTAGTCCCTTTGATCGTCTCTTTATAAGGCACCTTGGGTTCTTTCAGGTCCACTTCCACGCCGAACTTCCTCTTCATTCTCTCTACCACTACCTCAATGTGGACCTGCCCCATACCCGACAGGATGAACTCTTTTGTCTGCTCATCTCTCGAATACCGTATCGTCTGGTCTTCCTCGATGAGCCGTGCGAGGGAGGTGTTCAGCTTGTCTTCATCTCCTTTTGCCTTTGGATGGAGCGAAAAGGAGATAAGCGGGTTGGGCAGCGCCACAGGCGCATACTGTATAGGCGCCTTCTCGTCGCAGATCGTGTCGCCGGTGCCCACCTCTTTCAGCTTCGCCACAACGGCGATGTCGCCTGCGGACGCAAGCCCTGCCGGTTTCTGCTTCTTCCCCACAAGGGAAAATATCTGGCCGATCCTCTCTTTTTCATCTTTCGTAACATCCAGGACAGACATATCAGGATGTATCTCCCCTGAGTAGACCTTGAAAAGCGTTAGTTTCCCGGCAAAGGGGTCTGTAATGGTCTTGAAGACAAGGGCGCTGAAGGGCTTATCGGGGGCTATCTCGCGCTTCACCGCGTTGCCCGTTTTCGGGTCGATCCCCTCCACATCTTTTTTGAATGTAGGAGGAGGGAAATACTTTACGAGGCTGTCAAGGAGGACCTGGATGCCCATGTTCTTCGCCGCCGATCCGCACATGATCGGGACGATCTTCCCTGCCCATATGGCAGCCTTCAGGCAGCGCTCGATCTCTTCATCCTTGATCTCTTCTCCGTTCAGATAACGCTCCATGACCTCATCTTCCATCTCAATGGCGATTTCAACAAGTTTTTCTCTCTGCTTTTTCGCCTCACCCTCGTACTCTTTGGGTATTTCCGTTGTCTCAAAATTACCGGACGTATCATCCTTGTACGTATACGCCTTCATGGTAAGGAGGTCGACCACGCCTTTAAAATCCTCTTCCTTTCCTATAGGCAGCTGAACAATAAGGCAGTTCCTGTCCTTGAAATTCTTCCGGATATCCTCAACGGTCCTTTCAAAATCCGCCCTTTCCCTGTCGATCTTGTTGACAAAGATCGCCACGGGTATGGAAAATTCGTTTGCGTACTGCCATACCTTCTCCGTCTGGACCTTCACGGTGGAAACAGCGCTTACCACGATAATTGCCCCATCGACGACGCGCATGCAAAGTTTTGCATCGGATATGAAATTGTCATCACCGGGGGTATCGAGCATGTTTATCTTATGCTTTGCCCACTCGAAACAGGCGAGCGACGATGAGATGGTGATCTTCCGCTCCATCTCCTCCGGTTCGTAATCCATCAGGGCCGTGCCGTCGTCAACCCTTCCAAGCCTGTTATTTTCTCCCGCAAGAAAAAGCATGGCCTCGACGATTGACGTCTTTCCTTCACCTCCGTGAGAAAAAATACCTATGTTCCTTATTGCATCAGGCTCATACTTTTTCATGTGAACTCCTTTCGACGATCCTATGAAATTGATTGAATCCAGTGAATTTAACATGGATTTTTTCAAAAAATCAAGAGCTAAAACAATCAGCTATCAGCAATCAGCACACAGCCGTCAGCTAAAACAAAAGGTTTTAGGCTGATAGCTGACGGCTGATCGCTGTAAGCTGACGGCTGGCTGCTGCAGTTCGTTAATTATTGACATTATTCAGCATTGTATGGTTAAGTAATAACTTCAAAGAACGACTTGAGGTGAAAGAATGAAAAGGACATATCAGCCTCACAACAAAAGCAGGAAGAGAACGCATGGTTTTCTCGTGAGGATGAGGACTGCTTCAGGAAGAGAAGTAATCAGGAGAAGGCGCGCAAAAGGCAGAAAAAGTCTCACCGTCTGACTTCAGGGTGGAATGGTTTCGACCCACCATTCCTTATTACTTGAAAAAAGAAAATGGCCTTAACCTTAACAAAAGATGAGCGACTGAAAAAGGGGGATTTTCGAGGCAAGAGGTGGACGCGCTGCTCGGAAACAGATAACTTCATACTCCTGATACATAAAAATACCCTGTCCACCCGGAAGATAGCTGTTTCGATACGGAAAAAGACCGGAAACGCAGCGGTCAGGAACAGGATGAGGAGATTGGCGAAAGAATTCTTCAGGCTCAACAAGGACATGTTCGTGGAACACGCCGACAACCTGATAAAAGTGAAACAGATGCCGTTGAAGCTGACGCTGGATGAGGCGGGCAAAGAGCTGGAGCTTTTGCTCGGCAGGCGGGCTGACTAAAAAAACCTGTAATGAAAAAAATCATTATATTTATCATACATTCATATAGCGTACTTATCTCGCCATATATCCCAACGCAATGCAGATTTTATCCGACCTGCTCACACTATATGGCGGAAGCCATTGAAAGGAAAGGTATCCTGAAAGGCCTCTGGTTGGGACTTGGAAGGATCATCCGGTGCAACCCCTTTTGCCATGGTGGATATGACCCTGTGAAATGACGGAGGTAGTGAATGGAAAAAAGGACCATCATAGCATTACTCATAACGATCGTTATCCTGTTCTTCTTTCAGTTCTATTTCGCTCCCAAGGAGCAGCCAAAACAGCCGCAGGCTACAGGGGAGGCCCAGACAAAAGAGAAGCCGCAGGCAAAAGATGCGGATCTGAAAACAGAAGAAAAAACAGCAAAAAGCAAGGCGGTCACCTCCGCTGCCAAAAAGCCGGCCAGGGTCCCCGCCAGGGTTGAAAAAAGGGACCCCAAGGACGTTTTTGTCGAGACGCCCTATCTGAAAGTATCCCTCACCGACCTAGGCGGAGGCATACGGAGCGTCCAGCTTAAACGATACAAAGAGACCGTCAAAGACGACAAGAACAAAGAGGTTATAGAAGATGTAAAGCCTTTTATCTACATCCCTAAAATATCAAGGACGGTTAATGGCGAGGCCGTAGATGACCGCACATACTTCACGCCTGACAGAGAAGCTGTAACGGTCAAGGACAAGCCCGAGACCCTTATATTCACCGGCGCCCTCGAGGACGGCAAAAAGGTCCGCAAGGTATACACGTTCTACCCCGACAATTACCTCATTGACATGAAAACTGAATTTGATCTATCCGGCACAGGAAAAACCGCCGTTGATTTCGCCGTTATCTCCGACAAGAAAGAATCGAGCTATGTATTTAAGGGCCCTTTCGTATATAACGGAAAAAAGCTGGAGCAGATCGAGAAGATAGAGAAGACGATGGACTTCAATAAAAACTATGCCTACGCCGGGTTCGACGATGGTTTTTTCGCATTCATCTGGATACCCGAAGAGGGCTCAAAGCCCCCCCTGGCCATCTACAAAACAGAGAATGGTACGCCCGTCGTCAGGCTGTCGCCTGACAAAGGGACATTTTCCGGCAAGCTTTTTTTCGGCCCGAAGCAGACAGACGTTCTCAAAAGCCTCAACGTCGGAGCCGAGAAGATCATCGATTTCGGATGGTTCGACATCATCGCAAAACCTCTCATCATGTTCATGAACCTTACATACCGGTTCACCCACAACTATGGCATCGACATTATCATCCTCACGATTCTCATTAAGATCCTTTTCTACCCTCTCAGCGTCAAGAGCTTCAAATCGATGAAAGAGATGCAGAAACTTCAGCCCCAGGTCATGAAGCTGAAAGAAAAATACAAGAACGACAGGCAAAAACTGAACCAGGAGATGATGGGCCTTTACAAGGCACGAGGGGTCAACCCCATGGGAGGGTGCCTGCCCATGGTCATCCAGATACCGGTGTTCTTCGCGCTTTACAAGGCGCTCTCAGGGGCCATTGAGCTCCGCCATGCCCATTTCTTCTGGTGGATCAACGACCTGTCGGCGCCTGAAGACCTCTTCTCATTCGTCATCCCCGGAATAGGCTACACGGTGCCGATCAGGATACTCCCTCTGATCATGGGGATCACACAGGTCATACAACAAAAGATGACCCCTACAAGCGCTGACCCGATGCAGGAAAAGATGATGCTCTTCATGCCTATATTCTTTACCTTCCTCTTCTGGGGCTTCCCGGCAGGCCTTGTCCTGTACTGGCTTGTAAACAACGTCATTTCTATCGGTCAGCAGTATTACATTAACAAAAAGGTATAGCAGGAGGCAGCATGGACGCTATCGAAGTTGAAGGCAAAACCTATGAAGAAGCGATCAGGAAGGCATCGCTTGAATTAAACGCTGAAGAGAAAGACCTCGACATCGAGGTAAAAGAGGTCGATACAAAGGGCATACTCGGCCTGCTCGGCAGCAAAAAGGTCAGGATCACTGCGAGAATACGCGAGAAGGAAACAACCCCTGAAGATTACGGCAAACAACTCCTCCAGGACCTTGGCCGGTTTGCAGGCCTTACATTCAACGTTAAAACAACCGAATTAAATGAGAAAACAGGCAGGGTCCTCTTTCTCATCCAGTGTGACGACGGCGATGTCCTGATAGGCAAAGACGGCGAAACGCTCGAGTCGCTGCAGCACATACTGAGACTCGCCATCGCCAAGAGGTACAAAGAGAACCTGAAGATCCTCGTTGACATCAACGGGTACCGGGAAAAAAGAAGAAACGCCCTCACGGTTATGGCAAAAAGGCTTGCGGACAAGGCGAAACGGACAGGAAGGCAGATCAAGACGGATCCCCTGAACCCTTATGAGCGCAGGATCATACACACCCTGTTCAAGTATAATAAAAACGTCACCACAAAGAGCGAAGGCGAAGGGCATACCAAGAAGATCGTTATCTCTCCGACCGGACGCGCACGTCATGGAAGACGCTGATACCATATGTGCCATATCCTCCCCTCCAGGCGAGGGGGGTATCGGCATAATCAGGGTAAGCGGGAACAAAGCCCATTCAATACTAAAACAGATCTTCAGGCCCAGGAAGCAACAGGGGACCTTTACCCCCAGGATGCTTTATCTCGGCAACATTGTAGAACCCGGGAACAACGAGGCGCTGGATGAAGTGCTCGTTGTCCTCATGAACGCACCGCAAACCTATACGCGGGAAGACACGGCCGAGATATATGCCCACGGCGGATATATAGCCCAGAAGAACATCCTCTCCCTCATCGTCCGGTCCGGCGCAAGGCTCGCGGAACCCGGTGAATTTACGAAACGCGCCTTTCTCAACGGACGCATTGACCTCCTCCAGGCAGAATCGGTCCTCGATATCATACAGAGCGAAACGGATGAAGAGTTCCGGTGCGCCTTCAATTATTTGAAAGGCGCCATCTCGAGGAAGATCCACGCAATGCAAAAGGCGGTACGGACAGCGCTTGCCCACACGGAGGCCCTTATAGATTTTCCCGAAGAAGACGTGGACGTCGATGAGGAGGAATTCCTCCCTCTCCTCAAAAAGGTTCAGGGAGACATGGAGGCCCTTATCAGCTCCTACGATGAAGGAAGGGCAGTTAAGCAAGGCCTCGACGTGCTCATCGCCGGCAAAACAAATGTCGGTAAATCGAGCCTCCTCAATGCCCTTCTCGCGCAGGAACGGGCTATCGTGACCCCCGTTCCGGGCACGACAAGGGACATGATAGAAGATACGATATACATAAAAGGCATCAAGATAAAGATCATAGACACCGCCGGGATCAGGGCTCCTTCAGACATCGTTGAGCAGGAAGGCATCTCAAGGGTGAAGCAGAAGATACCTGAAGCAGACCTTATCATATGGGTTCTCGACGGGGCCGGCAGCTACTCAAAAGAGGACGATGAGGTCTACCGGGAGATCCGGGCCAATCATTTTATCGTCGCCGTCAATAAGGTCGACCTTCCGCAGGCAATGGATATGAAAGAGCTGGCTTCGAAAGGACTGCAATGGGTTGAGGTGTCGGCGCTGAAAAACCTTGGCCTCGAGAAACTGAAAGAATCTGTCTATACAAAGCTCATGGGCAGGAAAAGAAGGGCCGGCAAGGCGCTCATAACAAACGTACGCCATAAGGATTCCCTTTCAGGAGCAAAATATAATATCGAACGCGCGATCGAATGCCTGGGAAACAATGAATCGCCCGAATTTATCGCCTTTGAGCTCCGCGAGGCCCTTCAACGTCTCGGTGAAATTACGGGTGAAACCTGCACCGACGACATACTCCAGGAAATATTCTCAAAATTCTGTATAGGAAAATAAACTGCCTTAGCCTTCAGCCGTCAGCAGACAGCTATCAGCTATTAATTCAGCCTATTCATACGGTTCATCGTTCTGTTAAATGCTAATATCGAAGCACCAAATCCTAAACAATATCAAAGTTCAAATATCGAATGTTCAAAACAGATTCAATCCGGATGATTCCCCGCAGCTTGCTGCGGGGTGACACTATTCCCTCTCCCCTCGCGGGAGAGGGTAGGGTGAGGGGGTATAATCATGCCGTTTCTATCCTCTGATACCTCGCAGCTTGCTGCGGGGTAGTTCATTGTCACGCATGTTTTGATATTTGAACATTGGAAGATTTGAATTTGTTGAGGATTGTCCCTCCTTCGTCAGGATCGAACCTTGCGATATTAGGATTTAGAACTTGCTATGAGCGATGGTCTGCATCATTATTTGTTATTATTGGTTATTATCGGTTATATCTTAGGATTTTCGCTCTACGACTTGTTTTCCCTTCATTATTACAGTTGCAAAATGCATTTGCCGGTATATACTTTTATTATATATTTTTATTCAAATTAAAAATGAGGGGGATAATCATGGACAAAATATTAAGGATCGACATGGGGGCCGAAGGGGGCCCTAAGGTCACCGTATCACCTGTCGGCGCTTACGCAGGTCTCGGGGGAAGGAGCCTTACGTCATCTATTATAGCAGGCGAGGTCGACCCCATGTGTCACCCGCTTAGTGCTGCGAACAAGCTCGTCATAGCGCCGGGCCTTTTAAGCGGGAGCATCGCCGCCATGTCAGGGAGGATCTCTGTTGGCTGTAAAAGCCCTCTTACCGGAGGAATAAAGGAGGCCAATTCAGGGGGGCAGCCTGCGCAGGTGCTCGCGAGGCTCGGTTACGCGGCGATAGTCCTCGAAGGAAAACCAAAAAAGGACACGCTGTATAAGGTATTTATCAATAAGGACGGGGTGAAGATCTCCGATGATAAGAGCCTCAAGATGTTGGGCAACTATAAGGTCGTTGAGAAGATGAAGGGCGAATACGGCAATAAGATCGCCTGTATCTCTATAGGCCAGGCCGGCGAGATGCGGCTGCCGGCAGCCTCCATAGCATTTACCGATATGGAGCTCCGGCCGAGCCGCCACGCTGGGCGGGGTGGGGTCGGCGCCGTTATGGGCTCTAAAGGGGTAAAGGTCATCGTCATAGACGATTCCGGCTGTTCAACCCGGCAGCCAAAAGACCCTGAAAAGTTCAAGGCGGCTAACATGAAGTTTATCGAAGGGCTCCGGGCGCATCCTGTTACAGGGCAGGCGCTCCCCTCGTACGGCACAAACGTCCTCACGAACATAGTCAACGAAGCAGGCGGATATCCCACATACAATTTCAAGCAGGGCAGGTTCCAGGGCGCGGCAAAGATCAGCGGCGAGACATACGCCGAGCTCGAAACAAAAAGAGGCGGCCTCGCTACGCACGGCTGCCACAGTGGTTGCGTGATCCGCTGCTCCGGCATTTACAATGACAAGGACGGTCATTTTCTCAGCAAGCAGCCTGAATACGAAACCGTCTGGGCGCACGGCGGCAATTGCGGGATCGATGACCCTGACAAGATCGCTCTGCTTGATTTTCTCGATGACGATATCGGCCTCGACACGATCGAGATGGGGGTAACGATCGGCGTGGCCATGGACGGGGGCCTCATACAATTCGGCGATGCCGACGGAGCGATCAACCTTATCAAAGAGGTCGGAAAGGGAACCCCTCTGGGACGCATCATAGGAAGCGGGGCAGCGGTTGCAGGAAAGGTGTTTGGCGTTGAGAAGGTGCCCGTTGTGAAAGGCCAGGCCCTGCCTGCCTATGACCCACGGGCAGTACAGGGCATAGGGGTTACCTACGCGACAAGCCCTATGGGTGCAGACCATACCGCAGGATACGCCATTGCGACAAATATCCTCAAGGTCGGCGGCTACGTAGACCCCCTCAAGCCCCAAGGCCAGGTCGAGCTTTCCAGGAACCTCCAGATAGCGACGGCCGCTGTCGACTCAACGGGCATGTGCATCTTCATTGCCTTCGCGATCTTGGACCAGCCGGAGACGTTCCAGGCCCTTCTCGATATGCTGAATGCCTTCTACGGGCTTGAACTGACCGCCGAAGGGGTAGCGGAACTGGGGAAAAAGGTGCTCACAATGGAAAGGGATTTTAACGTGCGCGCCGGCTTCTCGCATCTCCACGACAGGCTGCCCGGCTTCTTCAAGACAGAATCCCTGTCTCCTCACAACGTGACCTTTCAGGTCACCGATAAGGAGCTGGATACGGCATTTAACTGGTAATTGTTCCCACTGAAACCCTGCAAAGGGAGAGGCTTAAAAAACCTCTCCCTTTTTTATATAACACGGGTTATGGTAAAGGATAAGGCATAGCGTTATGCAGGCAGGTCCAACGATAAGCCTCGCCTTCATCGTCTCGCCCGGGGTGCTGAAGGGATTTTCCCCCATCCTCCAGCAGGGCTTCTTTGTGAGGATAATGACGGGTACGGCCCTTGAGCAGGTGCTCACGGAACAGATGGGCATCGAGAAAGGATACATAGAAAAAAGGATAAGCACCATATTCCTCAACGGCCGCCCTGTCGACGACCTTCATGGCACTATAATCCACGATGGGTCGATCCTTTCCCTTTCGGCGGCGATGCCCGGTCTGGTAGGCGCGACCATGCGCCGCAAGGGAACCTACGCATCGTTCAGGAGCGCCATTGCCTACCGCGAAGAAAACGACGTCGTCGCCCGGCGTAAGGATGAGGGCCTCATCGAGGTAAAGCTCTTCAATCTTCTCATGGCCGAGCTTGGTCCGCACTTTTTCAAGAGGGGGATCTACGTCAGGGCTGACGAACTCTCGGATCTCATCTCTCCAATCATGGCTGATCTCCGGCAAGGATGCGGCCTGATCCTCCTTGGCGACAGGCCGGTCTCGGCCGATGCCGTTACGGAAACCCTGAAAGACATGGGGCCCGGCCTGATACAGATCTTTGTCATCGGACAAAAAGATGTGGTATCCTGATCTATGCGCGTGACAGTGAAGCTCTTCGCCACACTCAGGGATGGGCGGTTCACCGAAGGAGAAAGGGAGTATCCTGCCGGCACAACCATCGGCGATATTATCCGGACATTGGAAATGGACGAAAAGGAGGCGGCCCTCATCTTCGTCAACGGCCGTCACGCAGACACCGGCTATGAGATTCTTGACGGCGACACGCTGGCCATCTTCCCTCCCATAGGAGGAGGATAGGCTGGACGATCGACTGGATACTTGATGCCGGCAAGAACTTCGTAAGGCATAGAAAACCTGCTCATTGCTCATAGCTCACGGCTCATGGCAAATTCTAAATCCGAATATCTAAATCCTAAGCAAATATCAAATGTTCCAATATTCAAATATTAAAACATTCGTAACATTGCGTCTGTTTGGAACATTTGATATTTGAGTTTTGGTATTACGTAGAAAATAGTCTACCCCCGATCATTCATTGAGAACATGTCGTCGGGACATCCCGGAGCAAACCGTCGTGAGGCGAGGAAGCTCGGTCTTTTGCCGTCAGGCAAAAGTTCCGAAGCCGAACGCGAGCGAATGGAGCCGCAGGAGCGGAATGAGCGTGTTTGCGGGGGATGTCCCGACGACATGCTCATCCTTATGGAATACGGTCCGGGATACATCATTTTTGTTACTCGAGGGTCCCACGAGAAGCGCGGCATGGGTAATTGTTTAGGATTTCGTGCTTATCTTTATAGCGGCTATGAACTGTTATTTGAAATCCATTCGTGATAACCTAATATCAGGCATTTCTATGAATCCGAAGAACAAGGCAAGGAAGCAGCTATTATCGGAATTGGCGGCACTGCGGAACAAGGTTGCAAGACTGCAGGAATCTGCAAAAGAGTTCAGGCGCTTCAAAAGGTTTTCGCAGCAGCAGACGCACGACCTCGGCGAACGCGTAAAGGAGTTAAACTGCCTCTACGCCATGTCGAGCCTTGTTGAAAGACACGGCATATCTCTCGAGAAGATCCTGCGCGAAACCGTCAACATTATCCCGTCAGCGTGGCAGTACCCCGACATAACCGGCGCAAAAATTTCTCTGGGCGGCCAGGTATTCTCGACAGAAAACTTTCAGGAAACGCCGTGGATGCAGTCGGCACATGTATCGGTGAAAAGAAAAAAGATGGGCCGCCTCGAAGTATGCTACCTGAAAAGAAAGCCGAAAAGTTACGAAGGGCCTTTTCTGAAGGAAGAGCGGAACCTGATAAACGTCATTGCCAAGCGCATCGGGGAGATCGTAGAGCGGAAGGCTGCGGAAGACGCCCTAAAAGAAAGCACCGCAAGGAACAAGGCGCTTTTGAGCGCCATACCGGACATGATATTCAGGATCAGCAGGGGCGGCGTTATCCTCGACCTCAAGAAAGGAAAATCCTTTGGCCAGAAGTTACGGACCCACACGCTGCTCGGCAGGAATGTGCAGGAATTGCCCGACTATTTCAAGGCGCTTCCCGGAGAGATCGTCCGGCAGGGGATGAAAAATGTCACCCACGTGCTTGAGACCGGCGAGACGCAGATATACGAGCACAGGCTCAGCCATAACGATGTGGTCTTCTATTATGAGATCCTGCTGACAGAAAGCGGCGGGGATGAGGTCCTCGGGATCATCCGGGACATCACCGAAAGAAGGCGGCTGGAGAAACAGGTGCTGGAGATCAGCGAGTGGGAGCAGCAGAGGATCGGCCAGGACCTCCATGACAGCCTGTGCCAGCAGCTCGCCGGCATCGCCTTTCTCGGCAAGGTCCTGGAGCAGAAGATGAATGCGCGATCCTACCAGGAAGCCGGCGATGCAGGCGAGATTGTATCGCTTGTAGACGATGCGATCACCCAGACCAAAGGGCTTGCCCGCGGCCTCTATCCCGTCCGGCTTGAGGCAACGGGATTAATGACGGCCCTTACGGAACTATCCCATACCGTACAAAAATTCTTCGGGATCAACTGCTCCTTCGGGTACCGCCATCCTGTTCTCATCCATGACAACATCATGGCGATCCACCTGTACCGTATCGCCCAGGAAGCGGTAAATAATGCCATCAAACACGGGAAGGCAAAAAATATCGACATCACCTTCACGAACGACAACGAAACTACGGTCCTCATGATCAAAAACGACGGGGCCGGCTTTCGGAGGATACTAAAGAACGCCGGCGGGATGGGCATGAGCATCATGAGGCACAGGGCAAATATGATCGGCGCATCTCTGGATATCAAAAGCGAACCGGCGGGCGGGACAGTCGTAGCCTGTTCGTTCCAGCCGCAGCGACATTCCAAAAGAAAGAGGGAGAATCAATGAAAAAGGAAAAACAGACAGCTCCTGCAGGCCAGCGCAACAGGATCTTTATAGTCGATGACCACCCGATCGTCCGCAAGGGCCTTGCCCAGCTTATCAACCAGGAACCCGACATGGTCGTTTGCGGTGAAGCGGAAAATGCCCAGAACGCCCTGGAGCTCCTGAAAAGGATACGACCTGACCTTGCGATCGTCGATATCTCCCTCCAGGGCATCGACGGCATTGAGCTCATAAAAAAGATCAAAGACCGCGACATAAACCTTCCGATATTGGTCGTTTCAATGCACGACGAATCCCTCTTCGCCGAGCGCGCCCTCAAGGTGGGCGCAAAGGGCTACATCATGAAGCAGGAGGCCATCGAAAAGATGATGGAGGCGATCAGGAAGGTCATCAAGGGAGAGGTTTACGTAAGCGAAAGGGTCAGTGCTACGATCGTAAAAAAGTTTATAGACGGCAAGGCCGAAAGCGCACGGTCGCCGATGGAGGTTCTGAGCAACCGCGAGCTCGAGGTATTCCAGCTCATCGGGCAGGGATTCGGGACGCGCCAGATTGCCGGGGAGCTGAACGTAAGCATCAAAACGGTAGAATCTTACCGTGCAAATATAAAAGAAAAACTAAACCTCCGGCATGCCGCTGAACTTATTCGGCATGCCGTACACTATGTAGATTCTTTATAATAAAGCCTCTACAATTAATATAGTGTATTCCCCCTATCTTGGCATAGTATTTTCCCTTATCTAATTATCAGCTTTAGCCTTATTGCATAAATTGGGTAATCTAAGTTCTATTAAGAACACAGGTCTATAACGCTTTTGAATGAGGTGGCGTATGAAAACCTTTACCAACGTAATCGTTTTAAAAACTGCGGAAAGGCTATCTGTCGACGATCTGCCGGAAGAGCAGCCGGACAAGGCGCCGTGCGGTGCCGAAGAGCCCGGCCTCATCGAAAAGGCCCGGAACGTGCTTGACGAGATGGAAGAGGAGTGGGAGATGGATCATTCCAGCGTTGAGTTGAGGGACAAGTTCCACCTGCTGCGCTACTACCTGCAAAATCTGCCCCGCACAGCACGAAAAAGATCGGCAGCGAAAAATAAATAATTCCCAAGGAGGAGTCAGGCTATGTCAGTAATCGGTGATATTATCGCAAAGGTAAAGCAGCAAGACCCGAATGAGCCGGAGTTCCACCAGGCCGTTCATGAGGTTATGGAAACGCTGGAGCCCACAGTGAAGAGACACCCTGAATTTGTCAAGGCAGGCATTTATGAGCGTATCGTGGAGCCGGACCGGACGATTGTCTTCAGGGTTCCCTGGGTTGACGATAAAGGGAAGGTCCAGGTCAACAGGGGATTCAGGGTCCAGTTTAACAATGCCATCGGGCCCTATAAAGGAGGGATACGCTT
>JAGOOA010000067.1 GCA_017992765.1 Syntrophorhabdaceae bacterium | reverse complement strand
CCCCGCATCCTTCCTTCGTGCCGAGAAGGCCAAGGTCTTCCCGGAGCACCTGGGTAAGGGTGCGGTTGGGCGCTACGGCGATCTCATATTCCTTGTCATTTACAAAAAGCGTTATTAACTTCTTCATAATAACCCGCTCCTTACAAGCTCATAGCTTATAGCAAAAGTATCAAGGCCTTTCTCCTTTCACCTTTCACCTTTCACCTTCTTTCTATTCACCGCCTTCACCGCGTTCGCGAGCGTCCTCTTTGTCAGCACTTTCACGATCTCCTTCCTGTATTCCGCGCCTCCCCGTATGTCGGTGATGGGCCTGCAGTCCTGCATGGCGAGGGTTGCCGCCCTTTCAATGAGCTTTTCGGTCGGCCTTTCATTGATCAGGACCTTCTCCGCGGACACAGCGTGGATCGCCTGGGGTGCAACGGCGCTCAAGATGATCCGGACATTCTTTATAACGCCCTGCGGCTTATCAAGCGTGACCCTTGCCGCAACGGCGACAATAGCTATTTCAAGCGCCTTTCTGTGCCCGAGCTTCATATAGTCGCCGCCGGTAAAAGGAGGAAGCTCATTGACAATGATCTTCGTTAGTATCTCATCAGCCCTGATAACGGTTTTGCCCGGGCCGAGGAAAAATTCATCGAGGCTCACTTCCCTCCTCCCCTTCTTGCCCTTCAACTCTACCTTTGCGCCAACCGCCATGAGCGCCGGAGGAAGGTCGGCGGCCGGCCTGGCCGTAACGATGTTGCCCCCTATGGTTGCCCGGTTTCTGATAAGCGGCGACCCCAGAACGCTTGCCGCCTTCGCTATTAGAGAAAAATTCTTCCTTAGAAGGCCGGACTCTGCCAGTTCACTGATAATTACATGGGAACCGATCGCGATACCCTTTTTTCTCTGCTCTAAGACAAAAAGTTCCTTCATTTTTACGAGGCTTACCAGGTATTTCGGCGATATGACGCCCTTTTTCATATTTACGAGAATATCAGTGCCGCCGGCAATGATCTTTGCGTTCGACTTCAGGCTGGACATAAGCTCAAGGGCGCTTCGCATGTTTTCCGGCTCATGGTAGTCAAATTTCGGTAACAATAACATAGGGCCTCCAAATATCCTTCTTAACAGGATTTTTTATCATTATAACAATTTGCAAAAAAATTGCACATTATAAATAATTGCATAATTTTTTCCGTCATAGTAACGTTTATTGTACGGTTTACCGTAGACCAATCTGCTAAGGGTGGTAGTCATATCGTCATACAAAGTTTTATTTTGAGGTGTACCTTATGAAAAATAAAAGCACTTTTTGGAATCCTGTTCTTGAGACCCTGCCGTATGAAAGGCTCCGTCAACTTCAGCTGAAAAAGTTCAAGAGGATCGTGGAATGGGCCTATAATAACTCGCCATTTTATAAAAAATTATACCGGGACAACGGGTTTGAACCTGGAGATCTCAACAAATTCGAAGACATACAAAAGATACCCAAAACAGACAAGGGGATGCTCAGGGATGTCCAGAAAAACCCGCCCTTCCCTTACGGCGATATACTGTCCGTACCGATCGAGGATGTAACGACATTCAGACAGACAAGCGGCACCACAGGCACCCCCGTCTACCAGGCCGACACCTGGCAGGATTGGGAATGGTGGTCCGAATGCTGGTCATATATCCTCTACGCCCAGGGTTACCGTGACACGGACAGGGTCTTTATTCCCTTCGGGTATAATATCTTCGTTGCCTTCTGGGCAGGCCACTATGCTGCCGAGAAGATCGGCTGCGAGGTTGTACCGGGTGGAGTCCTTAACACCGAAGCGCGCATTCTCAAGATGCAGGAGCTCAGGTGCACTGCCTTCATGGCTACCCCCACGTACGTCCTCGCAATGGCAGATACGGCAAAAAAGATGGGCATCGACCCTGTCAGGGACCTCTTCATCCGGAAGATCACCTGTGCCGGCGAACCGGGCGCCAGCATCCCGGCGACAAAAAAACGCATCGAAGAAGCCTGGGGCTGCAAGGTCTACGATCACATCGGCGCCACCGAGATCGGCGCCTGGAGCTACGAATGCACCTCACAGCCCGGCGGCCTCCATGTGAACGATGCCTTTTTCCTCGTTGAGATAGAGGATATTGAGACCGGGAAGATCATTGACGAGCCGGGAAAGAACGGCAAGATGCTTATTACCGCCTTCGACAGGCTCGGCAAGCCCTGCATCAGGTTTGATTCGAAAGATGTGATCCGCTGGGCAGACCATGCCTGCGAATGCGGCCGGACGTTCAGGATGATCGACGGCGGGGTCGTAGGAAGGGCCGACGACATAACGAAGGTAAAAGGGGTGCTTTTGGCTCCCACGGCGATAGAGGAAGTCGTGAGAAGCTTCCCTGAGCTGGGCGACGAATATGAGGTGGTGGTAAGCAAGGCCGGGGATGTCGACGATATCCTTCTGAAGGTAGAGATGAGCTCCTGGCACGCGGAGAAAAAAGACCTGATCCTGGCGCGCCTGCAGGACCAGCTAAGACTGAAGACAAACCTCGGATATCGCATCGAGGTCCGTCCCCAGGGCAGCCTTCCCCGCTACCAGGTAAAGGCCCACCGCTTCAAAGACCTGAGGAAAAAGGAGGGTTCACATTGAACGATCAATTTGACATGAAGGAGCTGGGCAAAACCATCGGCGAGCTCCGCGGGGCTGCGGAACGCCTCCTCAAAACCGGCGGAGAGATGGAGGCAATAAAGCGCAATGTCACAAAGATCCTGGCGAATGTAAGGATGCTCGAGCTGAATATATCGGATGTAAATGAAATAGTTCATGGCTCATAGCTGATAGCTCATGGTAAATCCTAAATCCGAATATCTAAATCCTAAACAACACAAGGGATCTTGTATCTGTTTGGAACATTTAATATTTGAATTTAGATATTGTTTAGGATTTGGTGCTTAGAATTTAGTGCTTGTTATTGCTATGAGCTATGAGCTATGAGCCATGAGCTGTATTTAAGGAGGTTGTTATGCCCGATTACTCCGAAATAGACCAGCCGTCGGTGCTGTCATATGTCTTTTATCCCAGGGAAGACCACACGCCATGCCCGGGATACGCATTCGATATCTCTGTCCCTGTCGATGACGACGTCTCCATAGTGTGCCGCTCCTATAAAGGGGACAACGCGTGGCCATGGATCATCTATTTTCACGGGAACGGCGAGGTCGTCAGCGATTACGACGAGATTGCGCCATTCTACTTTAAATATAAAATGAACCTTGCCGTTGCCGATTACCGGGGTTACGGGGCAAGCACCGGAACGCCGTCGCTGGCATTCGTTGCCCATGATGCACCCATCCTCTTTCATGCGATCCGGGATGAGCTTGCGATGAGAAGCCTGAGAAGCGATGTGTGGGTAATGGGCAGGTCCCTGGGGAGCATCTCCGCCCTGGAGCTCGCGGCCAGCCACGGGGACGCAATCAGGGGCCTCGTCATCGAAAGCGGCTTCCCGAGCGTCTCGCGGCTTATCACCCATCTTAATATCCCTGCCCAGGGCATAGACCTCGATAAGCATTACGGGGAATGCATGCAGATGGTCCGGGCGATCGGCCTTCCCATCCTCATTATTCACGGAGAATACGACAACCTCGTCCCCCTGGAAGAGGCCGAGTCGCTCTATACGAACATCGGCTCATCCGAGAAAGAGCTGCTGATCATCTCTTCGGCGACGCATAATGATATCATGTTCGTAGGCCTCAAACAGTACCTTGAGGCGATCCGCAAATTCATTGAGAAGACCACTCAAAGCAGCTCATAGCTCATAGCTGATGGCTCATAGCAGGCCAGAAAGAACAGAAAGAGTATATATACAGTAAAAGATTTCCGCGCCTACTGCGTACGGCCTGCTATGCCTTTTTACGTCTTTATCCATGAGCCGTCAGCCATGAGCCGCTTCTCATCACTTCACCAGGCTCTTCACCCGGTCAATAATTACGCCCAGGGATTTCTCCCGTTCCTTGAGGGCGACGCGGAACTCCCTCTTGTAGGTACGCCGGATCTCCACCTTGAGGTGCATATGATACCTCTCAAGAACCTCAAGGAGCAATTTCGCCTCTTCCAGACCCATATTAAGGGCAATCATTTTTACCTCCTTCTTCGTTGCATATCGCCCGGAAATAGTTATTGCTGCCGGTAGATATACTGATAAGCGTTTCTCAGCCTGTAGGCTATTATCCCCGTGAGATGCTTGTAAATAATGAGCCCTTCCTCAGGGTGCCGCTTGACGGCGCTTTCAATAGAATCCCTCGAAATCCTTATGATCTTTGTGTCGGCCATGCAACGGGCCGTTGCCGTGTAAACATAAGGCTCGACAAGCGCCGACCAGCCGAATATCTCGCCCGGCTTCACAACCTTGAAATGCATGTTTTCCTGCTCGAGGATCACAATATCCACTTCCCCTTCGACGAGTTCATAGATGTAGGTAGCCTCAGTGTCAACCTTGAAAATTATTGAATCCTTCTCAAAGCTCTCTTCTTCGCTGCTTTTGCCGATCTCGCTGATCACGCGCTGGCTTACGCCTTTAAAAAGATCCGATTCGCGGGTCGGAGATGCTTCCATGATGGACATACCGATCACCTCCTTGCACTATATGCTATCTCTATACTATCTCTATTAGCACATTATTGCATTCTTGCAAGCGCTGAGATTTATATGGTATGCTCTGTCGAACATTCTGCGCCCATAGCTCAACTGGATAGAGTGTTGGACTACGAATCCAAAGGTTGCAGGTTCGAATCCTGCTGGGCGCGCATTTAATTCCCCGACAAATTAAGATGTTAC
>JAGOOA010000066.1 GCA_017992765.1 Syntrophorhabdaceae bacterium | reverse complement strand
CCGTAGCTTCCGGGATCGACCGGCGTGTAGGCGCTGTCAACCATCTTGAAATCGATATCCTGGTATCTTACCCCCAGCTCTTCCGCCGCGATCATTGCAAGCACCGTGTCCGACCCCTGGCCGCAGTCCGTGGCGCCGGTAATCAGGTTCACCGTGCCGTCTTCGCATATTCTGACCGTAGCGGCGCAGGATTGGTGGCCAAGCTGGCGGGCGCCGCCCAGGTAGGAAGTAGCCGACATGCCCACCCCGTAGGACAGGCTGCCGTCCTGTTTGGGGGCCTTATCTTTTTGCGCCCAGAGCGGATCCCTGACGAGGGTCTGGATCGCCTCCTTGATCCCGCAGGTCTTGAGGGTCATGTCGTTTATGGTCCGATAGATCTCGCCCGGCTTGGGGTTGTCGATGGCGTTTCGCATGCGGATCTCCACGGGGTCGATGCCAAGCTCTTCGGCCATCATCTCCATCTGTATCTCGCAGGCGAAGCGCGTGTGGGTCACGCCATGACCGCGCATTGCAGCGCAGATGGGGTTATTGGTGAATGCCCTGTAGCAGTCGTACTTGTAGTTGGGGAGCTTGTAGGGCAGCGGCGTGCAGCACCCGGTAAGGTACATCGTAAGGGGGCTTACGGCGGTATACCCGCCACCGTCGGCAATGACGCGGCTTTGAATGGCCGTGATGAGGCCGTCCTTTGACATGCCCATCTTGTTGTAGACGATCATCGAGTGCCTTCTTTTGGAGACGGTCAGCTCCTCCTCCTGGGCGTAGATGAACTTGACCGGCTTTCCCGTCATCCTGGAGAGCATCACGGCGCAGAAATCGCCGGCAACGGAGTCGTTCTTCGTTCCCCCGAAGCCGCCCCCGATAAATGGCTGTATTACCCGTATCTTCGACAGGGGGAGCCCAAAGCAGGCCGCGAGGTGCCGGTAGTGGAAGTAGGGGCTCTGCTTGGCGGCCCAGACGGTGATGGAGCCTGCAGGGTCATACCATGCCAGCGAGGCGGGGGGCTCCAGATAGCCCTTTGTTGCCCTGGATGTCCTGAAGCGGTCCTCCCTGACCAGGTGGGATTCGGCGAAGGCCTTCTCCACATCGCCGAAGTTCCAGTGGTACTCCACGCTCACGTTGTTCGGCCGGTAATCGTGGACCACCGGGGCTCCTTCCCGTATCGCCTCCTCGGGGTCGAAAACGGCCGGAAGCTCTTCATAGTCGACCTTGATGAGGTCGCAGGCCTCTTCGGCGATGTCCTCGTCAATGGCCGCCACGCCCGCCACGGCCTCCATATAGTAGCGGACCTTGTCCATGGCCAGGGGCGGCTCGTCCCTGGTATTTGCCATAAAGCCCCAGGTCCAGCCGTTGAAGTCCTTTGCGGTTACCACGGCCTTTACCCCCGGAAGCCGCTCCGCCTTGCTTGTATCGATATTGAGGATCCGTGCGTGCGCGACAGGAAGCCGCGCCACCTTGCAAAAGAGCATGCCCGGCAAGGAATAGTCCGCAGCGTACTTTGCCTGTCCCATCACCTTTTGCCTGCCGTCGATTCTGGGCACCCGTTGCCCGATGACCGTATATTCTTTCATCTCCCTCACCCCCTGACCTTTTGCGCTGCAGCCTTGACGGACTCGAAGATCTTCGTATAGCCTGTGCAGCGGCAAAAGTTGCCCTCCAGGCCCTTGCGTATCTCCTCGTCGGTAGGGTTCTTGTTCCCGTCGAGGAGAACCTTTGAAGAAAGGATCATCCCGGGAGTGCAAAAGCCGCACTGCATGCCGCCTTTCTCAAGGAATGCCTCCTGTACGGGATGGAGCTTATCGCCTTCCGCAAGCCCTTCTATGGTCGTGATCTGTCTTCCATTGGCTTCCACTGCAAGCACAATGCAGGAGTTCACCGCTTTTCCATCCATGATAACCGTGCAGGCCCCGCATTCGCCCTCGCCGCATCCTTCCTTTGCCCCGGTCAATCCCAGGTCCTCCCGGATCACCTCGAGGAGCGTAGCCCACGGCCTTACCTGCAGCTCATAGTCCTTGCCGTTTACCGTTAGTTTGATCTGTTCCATTATATATACCCTCCTACTGCATGAAAACGCGATTGAGCGCCCGCCTTGCCAGGATGTAGACCATATCGCGCCTGTATTCCTGCGATGCCCTGTGGTCGTCTATTGGGCTGCACTGTGAAGCAGCCTTTTGCGACGCCTCTTCAATGATCCCCGGCGTTACGCGCTTTCCCTCAAGGGTCGCCTCAGCCGCCGGCACCCTTATCGGCGTCGGCGCAACGGCCCCAAGGGCTATCTTAATACTCTTGCACACTCCATCCTCACAGGTTCCCACGGCAGCGACGCCGACAATGGCGAGGTCCATCGAGTGGCGAGGCGAAAGCTTCAGGTACACGCCCCGGCTCCCCGGTTTTGGGCTTGGCACCCCTATCTCAAGGAGCATCTCGTCCGCTTCGAGGACCGTCTTGCGGGGGCCGGTAAAGAATTGGCCTATGGGAACCTCTCTCTCCCCTTTCTGGCCCAGAAGCCTGACCGATGCCTCAAGGGCAAGGAGGGCCGGGGCACTGTCGGCAGAGGGAACAGCGCTGCAGATATTCCCTGCAAAAGTTCCCCGGTTCCTCACTTGGGGGGATGCCATGCTTGATGCGGCCTGGAAAAGGGACGGGTAATGGTCCCGGACAAACGGACACGCTGCGATCGCGCTTATTGTTGCCAGGGGGCCTATTTTCAGGCCGGCCTCTTCGTCATAAGTAATGGCATCCAGTCCCTGTATGCCTTTCAGGTCGACAAGGTAAAGGGGAATATCTGCCTCGCGTTTTTTCAGCTGCGGGATGAGGTCTGTGCCGCCCGCGAAGAGCCTTGCCGCTGCCTTGTGCTCTTTGAGAAACGACAGGGCCTCATCGAGGGTTTGGGGGAGAAAATACTGCAACCTCGGCAATCTCCGGTAAAATTGAGACATGTTGAACCTCCTTATAATAACGTATGCCAATACAACGTCTCGACAAAATAATATATACAGATATGTATAATACAGATAAAAAAATATAATAAAAGTATACAAGGTTGTCAAGTATTATATTACACAATATCAATGTATTGGTGAATTATTAGATAAAAACAATGATGAGCTGAAAGGCACGAGACAGATTGACAAATTACGCAAAGATGGATATAAAGTATATGTTGTGCCTGGCAAAAGAGGAACGATGGCATCCACGAAAAGAAAAAAGGCGTCCCATAAAAAAAGGTTAAAGATCATACAGACGACCATGCAGCTTCTTCTCAAAAAGGGAAGCTCGGTTTCCGCATCGACTACTGACATCTGTTCCGCGGCGAAACTCACGAGGCCGACGCTGTACCACTATTTCGGAAGCAAGCGGAACCTGCTTTTATCGGTTCACATGGAATCGATAGAAAGGGACCTGAGGCCCTACTTAGATGAAGCAACCTCTATAGACGACCCCCTGAAGCGCCTCACATATATGGTCAGGACCTTCACAACGGAGATCATCTGCAAACATCCCGAGCTGCGCGTCCTTATCCACGACGCGCTGGCCATGCAGGATAAGTATTTTAGGGAAGTAAAGGGGGAATGGAAAAAACACTACCTTCTTATACGCGACACGATCGCCCAGCTTCAGTCAGGGGGCAGGGTCGATGCCGGCATTAAACCGTCCTGGGCGGCGCTTTTTTTGCTGGGAATGCTGACATGGACCACATACTGGTTTGATTATGACAGGCAGGATAAGGTCGATCAAATCGCAGACCTGGCCCTCATGCTTGTTTTCCAGGGCCTCGGCCTTAAGGACCCAGATCCTCACGATCCGTATTGATACGGAACGTTCTCAACCTCAAATTCTAAATCCGAATATCTAAATCCTAAACAAATCCAAATGTTCAAAATGCAAAACGTAAGAAATATGCATTCGTTTCGAACATTTGATATTTGAATTTTGACAGTGTTTAGAGTTTGGTGCTTCGATATTCGGATTTAGCATTTCGATATACGATATACGAACTACGATATACGATTTACCATGAGCTGCCTTGAGGGGGGTATGTTTATGCTATCTTCCTGCTGTTCTTGATGAGCCGCTTGACCTTATCCAGGAACTCGCGTTTTTCCTGCGTGGAAAAACCCTGCAGCATTGCGTGCGTGTTCTCGTCCAGCTCTTTTTCTATGTTTTTAAGGGTTGTCTTTCCCCTCGGCGTGAGCTTGAGTATGGTCACCCGCTCATCAAGAGGGTCGGATTTCCTTGCAATAAAGCCGCTTTTTTCCAGCCTCTTGGCTATGCCGGTCATGTTTGCGCCGGGGACAAGCATGATACGGCTTACATCGCTGATCCTGCACTGGCCGTCCTGCGAAGCGTCCAGCACTCTCAGGACATTATACTGCGGGAAGGAAAGGGCGCTCTTCCTGTAAAGGACAGATACCACCCTCTTAAAGGTCTCCGCCGCCCTCACGACTGCCATAAGTAATTTTTCATCGGTGCTCAGGTCGCTTCGATAGTTGATCCTACCCATGTTTTCACCCCGGCAGATATAATAACTGTTAAAATAAATTATATCAACTTGCCGGCTTATATACAAGAAAATAAATGTATTGACATTTTATATGTTGATATTTAATATATTGATATTTTATTTTTTCGTTACAGCATTGGAAATATGTGTATGGCAAAAGCAGCAGGTTTCGGTAAAAAAATGTCGGCAACAAGAGTATATAAAAGAAATATAAAGTAAAGAACAAGGAGGCAAAATGAGTATCAAGAATGAACTTGCAAAGATTTTGGGCAAGGATTACGTAAGCGACAAGAAGGAGGATCTTGCAGGGTA
>JAGOOA010000065.1 GCA_017992765.1 Syntrophorhabdaceae bacterium | reverse complement strand
ATATCTTCGACATAAAGGGACGGCGACCCGAAGGTCCCGTAAAACATCAGGTCCGTTCCGACCGCCTTCACATTATTCAATAATTGAAAGATATTTCCCGAGAAGATGACCCCCTTGAAAGGCGTCGGCGCACCGGCCTTATAGATATGCCCGATAGCGCCAAGGGAAAAATCTCCTGTTACAGGGTTTGCGGTATGGGTTCCCATCAGCTCCTCTATCACGACGCCGCTGGTAAATGAGCTGCGGATATCCGCTGCTCCCTTTTCTATGAACATCCCGCGGGGGCCGCATTTTGGCGGTTCCTTGATGCCCGTTCGCGTTCCGTTGCCCGTTGAAGGCGCTCCAAACTTCCTGCCGTAATATGAATCGTACAGGAATCCACGGAAATGACCGTTTTTCACAACAACGTTATCCCTTGCCGGCACCCCCTCGCCGTCAAAATAAAACCCGCCTGTGCCGGCCAGTCCCGAATCAACGACGTTGACCACATCGGCGAAGCATTTCTCCCCTACCTTATCCTTGAGGCGTGTTTTATTCTTATAAAGGTTCTCGCCGAGAAAAGAGCTTGCCAGTATGCCCAGAAGGTCGCAGGAGGCCTGGGGCGTCAGTATTCCTTCATATGTGCCCGTTTCCAGTTGCCTGCCCGAGAGAAAAGAAAGGGCCTTCTGCGCGATTCCCCTGCCCAGCCCCTCTCCGTCCATCCTGCTCCAGTGGTTGGACCATGACCAGTCATACCATGAGACCTCGTCTTCGCCCTTGGCGACGCACAGGCCGGTAAGGATATAGAGCGTCTTTTTCCCTTCAGCGTGCAGCCCCTTTGAATTCATGATCCTCGTCTCGATCTCGATCTCATGGAGCTCGCAGTTGCGTGTCGCAACTATCCTCCTGTCGTACTCTATGATGGCCTTCTCCATATTGAAGAGCGCCTCTTTCTTTTCCGTATCATCCGCCCCCTTATTGTCGCAAAGATCCGCAGCGGGGTATTTTTCATATCCCACAGGGAAATCCCGGTCTTCGTCGTGAACCGCAAAGGGGATAAGCTGCGCCAAGCTCCGCACAAGAGATCCTGCCGCTTCTTCTCCCCGGTCATAGGTATACGCAAAGGCCATGCGATCGTCCTTGATCCCCCTTACCGCTACCCCTTCTTCCTCTTTTACCTCGATGCCGTAGAGCTCTTTCTCCCTGCTTTCGATCTTCTTGCCTTTTTCTTTATGATAGTAAAGCTCATAATCATCAAACAATCCCGATACGGCGGCCTCTATCTTTTCGCAGCCTGTCATTTATATCTCCAGTATCATCGCTATCTCATCGCATTCGGGGAACTTGTGGCACTTCACGCAATCCGACCATATCTTCTGCGGAAAGATCCTTTTGTCTGCGATCTTAAAACCGCACTTTTCAAAGAATCCCACCTGGTAGGTAAGAAGAAATATCTTGCCGATGCCGTAATCCCTCGCCTCATCGATACAGGCATTGACCAGCAGCCTGCCGATCCCTTTTTTTCTTTCCGGTTCAGCAACGATCATGGAGCGGATCTCCGCCAGATCTTCCCAGCATATATGGAAAGCGCCCGTCCCTATGATATCTCCCCCTTCCTCGTAAATGAAATAATCGCGGAGGTTGTCGTAAAGCTCCCCGAGAGGCCTCGGGAGCATCTCGCCCCGCGACGCGGCGCTGTTCACCATGGTATGGATCTTTTTGATGTCTTTTATATCGGCTTTTTTAATCATTCCTGATCATCTCCTCGGCTCTCTCTATCGTCTTTTTCGTGATGCCGGCACCGCCCATCATCCTCGCAAGCTCCTGCACCCTCTCCTCTTTTGAAAGCTCCCGTATGCCCGTTCTCGTCGTCCCCTGCTCGTAGTATTTTTCCACGAGAAAATGATGGTCTGCGTACGCCGCTATCTGAGGCAGATGGGTAATACAGATCACCTGCTGCGTTCCGGCAAGGTCCTTCAGCCTTTTCCCCACCATGTCCGCAACCCTGCCTCCAATGCCCGAATCAACCTCGTCGAATATGAGCGTCTTGTCCTCTTCGCCGCCGATAACCTTCTTGATGGCGAGCATGATCCTCGACAGCTCTCCGCCCGATGCTATCTTCCTGAGGGGTTTTAGCGGCTCCCCCGGGTTGGTGCTTATCAAAAATTCTATGTCGTCCTTTCCGTCGCCGTCGGTAAAACCCTTATCCATAATACGGATATTGAATTGCAGCCCTTTCATGGAAAGAAAGCCAAGCTCTTCGATGATGGACCTTTCGAGCCTGGCGGAACCCTTTTTCCTTTTTTCAGAAAGCCTTTCCGCCATCCCCTCCACCTCTTTTACCAGCAGGGCCTTTTTTGCCTCAAGCCCATCGATGTCGGAGGAAAGGGATTTCAGATATTCCAGCCGCTCCCTTGCAGACCCGCTGTACTTATTGATCGCGTCGCATGTCTTACCATACTTTTCTTTAAGCCTGTATATATCAGACAACCGGTCTTCAAGCACCTGCAGCTCTTCAGGGTCAAAAAGCAGGCCTTTTTCAACCTTCCGTATCTCCTGAAGAACATCCTCAATGTCAAAGGATATGGACTCCATCCTTTTTCGCAGCTCGTCCATTGCCTCGAAGGCGCTGAAGTGCCTGAGCATTCCCATATGGCTTTTCACCACTCCCTGCACCGACGCTTCGCCTTCGTAGAGGCCGTTCGAGATCTCTGCCAGGCAGGCGTTGATCTTTTCCGCGCTTTTCAGGGTCTTCAGCCTCTCCCGGACAGACTCTTCTTCGCCTTCCAGGATGTTGCAGCGCGCTATCTCTTCGATCTGGAACTCCAGCAGTTCCATCTCCTTTGTCTTTCCCTCAGCCTCTTTCATCTTTCTTTCAAGCTCAGAGCCTGTTTTTTTTAATGCCTCGAACCTTTCTTTGAGCAACAACTGATCTCTTTCCAGGGAGATGAGCCTGTCAACGATGGCCGTATAGTTTTCTTTATTCAACAAATGCTGGAACTCGTTCTGGCCGTATATGCTGATGCTTTTGTTGCCAACCTCTTCCAGCCTGCCTGATAGTACGGGATCGTCATTGATAAATGCCTTGGACCGTCCTGTCTTTCCAATCACCCTCCTGATAAGGTACTCTTCTTCTCCGCGAAAGAAATGACCTGTGATCTCAGCGTGAGCTGCGCTCGTCCTTACCACATCGCCGGCCATCTTCATATTCATCAGGGCCGAAAGGGCATTGATGATGATCGATTTTCCGGCGCCTGTTTCGCCGGTAATGACGTTAAACCCTTCTCCAAACTCAACACGAAGCTCATCTATTATGGCAAAACCTTTCACGCCGAGAAAGGTCAGCATATCTACCGTTCACCCCATTTTAATTTTGTTCTCAGGATCTCGAAATATCCCTTGGAAGATGATTTGATGAGGCTGGCGGTATAGGGAGACTTTCTCACAACCACCTCATCCCCGTATTCCAAAGGAAAACCTATCTGTCCGTCTATGGTAAGGAGCACCTTCTCTTCCCTCGAGGCCAGCACTGCCTTGGCGGTAACGCCCTCGGGCAGTATGATCGGCCGGTTCGTGAGCATATGGGGGCAGATGGGGGTCACGATGATATTTGTCAAGGAAGGATATAAGAGAGGGCCTCCCGCTGCAAGCGAATAGCCCGTTGAGCCCGTCGGCGTCGAAAATATCAGGCCATCCCCCTTATATGTCGTCAGGTATTCTTCGTTTATGAACGTCTCTATATCAATGATCCGCGCAAGGGCGTCCTTGGTAATAACGGCATCGTTGAGAATAGAGAACTCAAAAACCTGATCGTCTCCCCTCTTAACAGTGACCAGCAGCATGATCCGCCTGGAAACACCAAAATCCCCTTTTATTACCTTTTCAAGCATCGACGGCAATTCCTCGACAGACGTCTCCGTCAAAAAGCCAAGGCCGCCGAGATTGACGCCGAGTATGGGAACCTCTTTTCCCTTCAGGTGTCTTGAGGCGCTCAATATCGTACCATCGCCCCCGAGAACGATGATCAGGTCCGTATCTTCGCCGACGTGTTCCAGCTCGAAGGTTTTTTCATAATGCATGGCCTTCGCGGCAACATCGTCAACAAAGATATCGCACTTCTGCCCAAAGGCATCGATTATCGTTTTTGCTACCCTGACGGCATCCTCGTTGCTCCTCTTGCAGACAATATGGATATTTTTCATACGCTGTATCGCTCCTTTACATAGTCCGATAGTTCATTGGCGAGCAAAAAGGACCTTTCGACCGTAGCGGTCTTATCGGCGTTCATCAGGTTGCATGTTGCGGGGGCAATCATGCTGTTCCTGGCAATGGTCTCCATGTCTAAACCGTTTCTCACAAGGTGGCGCCACATATTCTCAAGGCGCTCCGCAAGGCTTTTGACATCTTCCCTGGAAAATTCCTCATAATATGTCGGTACGATGCCCCAGCTGATTATATTGCCCTTCTCCAGGAACGTTTTTACTTTCTCATAGGTAACAAAGATATCGCCAAAGGCGTAGGCGTTGAATGAAAGGATATCTATATTAAGGGAAAGAAGGAAATCCCAATCGGGCCTGCCGCAAAGATGAAGGCCGCGAGGCCCTTCGATGCCGCCGAAGAATGCCATCAGCTCATCCTTTGCCTTAAGGTGATCGTACCCGCACATCGCGTTAAAGACAAATTCCAGTCCGGGATCATCTACCCAGACAAATGCGTTGCTGTTCTTAAGGTAAAGCTCTCTGTATTGCACGTTCACCTTTTTCTGAATAAAAGAAAATATGAGAGCACGTATCTCATCATTATAAACTATAGGCTTGCCGTTCTCATCTGTTATTTTCAGTGAAAGGCTCACGGGGCTTATGACCTGGCC
>JAGOOA010000037.1 GCA_017992765.1 Syntrophorhabdaceae bacterium | reverse complement strand
CGCTGACCTTCGGCCTCACCACGCTTCTTATCGGCCACCTCAACCTGCTGTCTGTCGCATTCGCGCCCATGGTCCTCGGCCTGGGCATAGACTACGACATCCATTGGTTCGCGCGCTACAGCGAAGAACGCCGGCGTACCGGACGATCGGCAGATCAGGCGCTTGCAACGACCATGGAAAGAACAGGCCCCGCTATCCTGCTTGCCGCCCTGAGCACCTGCCTTGCCTTCCTCCCGCTTACCTTTACAGGATTCAAGGGGCTCGCCGAGCTGGGCCTTATCTGCGGCATAGGGCTTCTTGTATCGTCAATAACCACCGTCTGCCTCCTCCCTGCGCTCATCGTGCTTTTTGACAGGCCTGCATCGCACACGGTGCTTACCGACATGGAGCAGGAGGTCAGGCCGCTGATGCGGATCACGAGGAAGCGCGCCCTCGTGATCCTGGCCCTCACCGTTGTGGGGAGCGGGCTCTCCTTATGGGGGGCAGGGAAGATAACGTTCGACCTTAATATGCTTCACCTCCAGTCAAAAAGCGCCGAGTCGGTCGAATGGGAGACAAAGCTCATCGAAGGATCGAAGCACCCCAGCATCTATGGCATCCTCTTTGCCCATTCCCTGACCGAGGTCGCCGGGAAGGCAGAGGCCCTGAAGAAACTTAATGGCGTATCGAAGGTCCAGAGCGTAAATGATTTCCTCCCTTCGGACCAGGGCCGTAAGATCCCCCTCGTGCGCCGGCTAAAGCCCGTTCTTGTGAACATCCCTTCAGAGTTGCGGCCGCCCGACACCGTGGACATCCCGCGCCTGAAGAATATCCTGTCCCGTATCCGCTTCAAGATGGAGGGCGAGAGCGCGGGCTCATGGGGTGCGGGCAAGCCCCTCGAGGCGCAGATGAGGGATGCCCGGTCACTTATAGGCACGATCGGAAGAGACCTTCGGTCCATCGAGCCGACGGTTCTTTCCCGCCGCCTCAAGGGATTCGAGGCCGCCCTGATCGCAGACCTGAACGATAAGCTTTCCCTCCTCCGCGCAAACGTAAATGCCCGACCCATGGAGGTTTCGGACCTGCCGCGGCCAGTCCGCGAGCGTTTTGTGGGTCCTGACGGCCTCTATCTTATCCGGGCCTTCCCCGCTTCTGATATATGGGACCCTCAGATCCTCGGAGACTTTGTCAGGGATCTGAGGTCGATAGACCCGGACGCCACGGGCGATCCCGTTACCCTTCACGTCTTCACCAGGGAGTTCCGCGACTCGTCGTTCAAGGCGGCCATCTGGGCCATTGTCCTTATCTTCGCGTTTCTTCTTTTTGTGTTGCGGAGCGTCGTTTTGACGCTTGTTGCCGTTGCGCCTCTCGTCGTCGGGGCGCTTTTGACCTTTGGCCTCATGTACCTCTTCGGGGTCGACCTTAATCTTGCCAATGCCATCTTCCTGCCTCTTGTTATCGGCGCAGGCGTAGAGTATGGTGTTATCATCGTCCAGCGATGGCGGCAGGGAAGCGCCGGGGAAGAGCGGGTGCAGCTTCCGTTCAGTACGGGCATGGGAATACTGCTTGCCGGCTTAACGACCACCATTGGTTTTGGAAGCCTCATGATATCACGGCACCAGGGAATATACAGCCTGGGCCTTATGGCAACCGTCGGCAGCTTGACCGTGCTTGCCGTATCGCTCCTTTTCCTCCCGGCGCTGTTGTTCTTCCTTCACGGCAAGCAGGGGAAAGGCGGCGGAGAGCAAAGGGCAGAAGATGAGAGGATGAGAAAATGAGAAGATCAGAAAGGTTAAATACCATGAAAGGCGTCATGCATTCGTATTGTCTCTTTGTTTTCTCACCTTTCACCTTTTACCTTTCACGTTTCACTTCCTTTATTCAGTGTGTTTGCGGGGACAACCCGACGCAGATGTTCATCCTAATGGAGAACTCGAAATCAATCCAGGAGGAACTATGAAGAAAACAGCGACCTGCCTTGCCCTATTGTTTTTTGGGTTGAGCCTGTTTGCCGCCGGTCATGCCATAGGTCAGACAAAGACTGCGACCGGTTTCGTCAGCGCCATGTTGAACGAGGTGGCGGTGATCAAGGATGATCCAAAGCTGCAGGGCCGGGCGACAAGGAACACGAGGAAAGGCCTCATCCGGGAGGTTATTCTGAAGAACTTTGACCTCGAGGATATGGCAAAAAACGCCCTTGGGCAGAAACAGTGGGATTCGATGAGCAAAGAGCAGCATTCAGAATTCAGGACGATCTTCCAGGATCTTTTTCTCGAATCCTACTCTCGGCTTGTCCTCGATTTTATGAAGAAGGAGCAGATCGGGTATGGCACGCAGGAAGCCGTACAGGACGGAACGGTGGTAAAGACCACTATCCGCCGGCTTGAAGATGAGATCCCGGTGTATTACATGCTCGCCGATCTTCGCGGCGGGTGGTCGGTGAAGGACGTAACGATTGACGGGGTGAGTATTGTAGAAAATTACCGGAGGTCTTTTTTGCGGGTCATAAGGCAGGAATCCTACAGCGGCCTTATTAAAAGGATGAAGCTCCAACAAAAGGCCGCGCAGGACGGGAAGGAGAAATAGCGTGGCAAAGGGCGCATTGATATTCGCAGATGACGCAAAGGGTCTGCAGCAGGTTTACGGGATGCCCGCCATCAGAAGGCTTGTCCTTCTTGTGCGTCTGCTCGGCTTCGATAGCGTCCACATAATCGGTAATGATGAGGAGCTGCTGCCGGCCGTTTCGGACCTTGTAGGGGCCAGCTCGTTCCATCTGCGCGGGAATGAGCCCGATCTTTACTCTATAGCTGAGAAGCTCCGCTTCGATAGGGAGGAATATGTCCTGGTGCTTAAGGCAGATCATGTCATCGACCGCTGGTCCCTCGACCGCCTGCTCAAGGCCCAGAAGGGCCAGGAGGTCTCCTTCCTGGAAAGGGGCGGAGAGAGAGGCGACGAGACGATATTTTTCGTGAAAGCCCCACGGCTTTTACCTCTCCTTGACTCTTTGCGGTCGTCGAAGAGACCGGAAGCCGGCCTGGAGGCCGATGCGGTCCGCATCAAGGCAGGCTCCGGACTGCCGGTGCTCCTGGATGGGGGGCATGAGAAGGTGAAGGCCGCCGAGAAAGGGCTCAGCAAAGCGGTAGGCGAGGCAACATGGGAGAGGGACAGCCTCCTTTACCGGCACGCAAGCCGCCATGTCTCACGGCTCATGAGCCCCGGGATCGCCCGGACCCGGATGACTGCGAATGCGGTCACACTGCTGAATGTGCTGCTGGGCCTGGCAGGCGCCTTCCTGCTCTCCATTGGCGGCCACCTGTTTCAGATAGCAGGCTCGCTCGTCTTCGTGTTCTCGACCATCGTGGACTTGGTCGACGGCGAGGTCGCGCGCCTCAAGTTGCAGGAGTCCACCTTCGGCCACTACCTCGACATCATCTGCGACAATATCGTGCACCTCGCCATTTTTGTCGGGGTGGCGATCGGCCTGTACCGTGAAACGGCCAATGGCCTTTTTATTTACCTGCTGTGGTTCTTTCTCGGCGGGCTCGGCCTGTGCGCCCTTATCCTCAACCGGATACTTGCAGAGCGCCATGCGGGCATAGAAAGATCCCGGCTGGCGGTCATGTGCGAGGCGCTCTTCAACAACCGCGACTTCGCCTACCTGATGTTGGCCCTCGCCCTGTTCCACCGCCTTGACTGGTTCTTCGTTGCCGCCGCCTTCGGCTCCTATCTCCTGGCGGGAACCCTCTGGGTGGCGGAACTCGTCACGAGGCGAAGAAAATCAGTGAATGGTCGATAGTAGATAGCCGTCAGCAGTCAGCACACAGCCATCAGCCGAAAAAAGGCTCTGCCGTATTGTCACATGCTATTCACTATCGACTATCCACTGCCCTTATTTTTACTCCTTCACCATCTTGCCGCCCGGGATCACACGGTACCTGATGCCTCTCCAGACCACCGTCGAGCCGGCGAAGCTCCACAGCCAGACAAGGAAGCTGAGGACATCTTTTAAGGGGAGAAGGAAAAGGGTTTTGAGCCACCCTTTTGTTCTGATCACCTTTTTGTATATGACGAAGGCAAGGGCATATCTGAAGGCGAGGACAAGGGCTGCCGTGAGGGCAGAGGCCGCGCCCGGCCTGATACAAAAGAACAGGAGTGCGAAGGTGAAGATGTGGGTGATCCCGTACCCGAGGAAGCCCCAGGGCCTTGACGCGCGGTACGTCCTTGCCCACCGCAGTTGGTGTTTGAGGTGGCCCGCAAAGCTCATCGGCCCGACGCGGTTTTCGATCACATGGCGGCTGATGACGTTTGTGTAGCCTTTCTTCCAGAGCCTGAAGCCCAGTTGATAGTCATCCGCGAGATAGTCTGCGATAGCCGCGAATCCCCCGATATCACGGAGAGCCTCTCTGGATATAAGGATGGAAGCTCCGAGGCCGAAGGTAACGCCCTCTATGCGCCTTGCGACGAGCACCGAAGGGATGAAGTCGAGGGCGATATTCAACGATTCGAGGGCACTTCCGAACGAGGCAGGGCCCGATATCTTATAGAGCGATGTGACGACCCCTGTCTTGTCGTTGTCCTGGAACTCGGCCACTATCTGCCGCAGATAATGGCTATCGGCAACCATATCGCTGTCGCTCAGCGCGAGCATCGGGTAGCGCGCCTCATCCGCAAGGGCCTGGAGGTTGAGCGCCTTCTGGTTCGTCCCCGCGCCTCCATGTCGCACCACCACGCGGGCGTCGCATGGGGCCGAGGCCGCGATCGCCTCCGCAACAGGGATGGCGGGGTCGTCATGGTCCCGGAAACCAAAGAGCACTTCATAGCGGGGATAGTCCTGTACGCAGAAGCTTGAGAGGTTCTCAGCGCACGAAGGATCGAGGCCTTTTACGGCCTTCAGGACAGAGACGGCCGGAGGCTCCCGACTTGCAGGGGTAAGGTCCTTGCGAAGGCCGCCGGAGCCCTTGAAAAAACCGAGAACGCACAGAAGCGAGAAAAGGGCGTAAAGACTGCCCGGAATGATGAGCATGAGGAACAAGATGGAAAGGATCGTCATGGGCGTGAAAAATGTGGCAACGAGCGGCGGGACATTGTAGAATGTGAATGCATGCAGCTACTCATTCTTTTTGCTCTCCCCAGCGAGGCGAGGCCGACGATAGGAATACTGGGCGGCAGTGAAAGGATTCATGGCCTCCCGTTCAAAGCGTTTTGTGTGGACCACTCATCGCACGAGATCACAATGGCAGAGACCGGCATGGGCGTCGAGAACGCTACAGGCGTTTTTCTTCACCTCCTTCAAACAGATAAGCCAGATGCGGTGTTGTCCATCGGATATTGCGGGGCCCTGTCGCCTGACACCTCCGTAGGGGACGTGGTCTTGGCTTCGAGCGTCTGCCTCATCGAGGGGCAGAACGTTGAGACGCTTTCCTTGCCGGATAACAGGGAACTGTTCGGGAAGCTTGCCTCCCGCTTTCCTGTCCGGGCCGGTACGTTCATTACCATGAAGAAGTGGATGAAGAAGCGGGACATTGCCCCTTACGTGGCACCCGGCATGATGTCTCCGGTATGCGATATGGAGACCTTCGGTGTGGCCCAGATCTGCCGTTCCCGAGCACTGCCCTTTTTTGCCCTGAGGGCTGTAAGTGACGGCGCCGATACAGAGATCTTTTTTGACCCCTGGGACGTATGCGACAAAAGCGGCAAGTACAGCGCCGCGCGGGCAATGAGGTTCTTTCTCACGCGGCCGCATCTTCTCTCCCATGTGATAGAGCTTTACCGGAGCTCGAAGATCGCATCGTCCAACCTGGCTCAGGCAGTGAGCGCCCTGATCCAGCTCATGGCTGATAGCTCATAGCTCTTGGCAAAAACAAGCACTAATATCTAAGCACCAGATCCTAAACAATATCAAAATTCAAATATCAAATGTTCCAAGCAAATACAAGCTATTTACGTTTTGAATTTTAAACATTTGGATTTGTTTAGGATTTAGATATTAGGATTTAGGATTTGCTATGAGCCATGAGCTATTAACTATGAGCCGGTTTCGTTGCGTGTTTGCGGGGGATGTCCCTGTGCCATGCTCATCCTCATGGAAGATCCGGGTTTATGACCCTTGCCCTGCCGGGCATCGCCGCCTCGGGAAAGTCCCGCAGGTGCGCTTCGATGTCTTTATCAGAAACCGCCCTGTCCAGCCTTATCCTCTGGATCAGCACAAACAGCGTCAGGGGAAGAAGCACGATGAAGATACCCGTCCAGAATAGGCTGTATTCACCGATGATGAACGTGACGGAGAGGTTAAAGATGACGACGCTGAAATAAAGGGCGGGACCCGGAAGGTACCTCCAGGTGCATGCGATACAGAAGCAGTCCTTCACCCTTTTTGAGGTCAGGAGCCGGTCGATGAGCTGCAGGGCATAGATGAGGAAAAACCCGACGACGAACCAGCCGATAAAATTCGAAACGGGGATGCCGAAGTAAAACCCTTTTTCCGTATACCCGTATATTTGTCCAAGGAACCACCTGCTGCCCTGCAAGGCCACCGGGTCTATGATGACGTCCAGGCACATGCAGAAAAGCGCGCCGAGAAGCCGCACCTTCATGGAATGCCTGATCGAATTGTTTTCCAGAAGATAGATGCCGCGGTCCCTGATAGCGGGGCTCAACGCAAAAAGGGCCAGTGAGTACGACGCATAGGAAAGGAAGACGAAGCTCATAGAATCCATGAAAGGGATGCCCAGCACCCAGAGTTCCCTGCCCTGGGTTGTATGGATGTAATAATAAAGGCCGTAGGGGATGCCGTTGTGTATGGAGGAGTATTCGGATGCCCAGGCGATGCAGTACCCTGCTGCGGCGAAGAGGAGCGCCCGCTTGAAGCCGAGATGGAGCGTGCAGGCAAAGAAATAGACAAGCAAAAAGGCTACAAAATAAGGCCGTAATAGTATGGTGCCGGCAATCTGGTCAAAGAGCTCCATCAGTTACCGGGGCTCACGTCGCCCCCTCCACAAGCAAAGCTCGTGGAGCCTCCCCCTCGCGCTCAAGAATTCGCTATAGACTATTATACCGGGGCTCAAGAATTCGCTATAGACTATTATAGGTCCAATAGGTCCTATAAGACATATAGGACCTATTTTCTGCTTCTCGCTCTCCACTCTCCGCTGCCTTTCTCGCCGAACGCCGAACGAATCACGCCTGACGATTTTCATCCCCTTACGATTTACGCCTTACGACTTACGAGCATCTTGCTGGCAGCTACCGTATGTTCCACCACATCATCCTCAGCATCTTGCGGGGGTCGGAAAAGCACTCGCCCATGGCGGCCGGCTCAAAGCCGCTATGGACCATGCAATCCCTGCATCGCGCGTCCCTGCCGGGCCCGTATGCTTCCCATTGCGTCTTTTCCATAAGCTCGGAGAACGACCCGTAGTATCTGTCGGTGATGAGGTAGCAGGGCGACTTCCAGCCGAAGGGGTTGCGGGTCGGGCTCCCCCAGGGCATGCAATTCATCTCCCCTTTCCCCTCCAGGAGATCGAAGTAAAGGGGCGTGCCGGTCATGGGCAGGCCGCGGAACCTCCGGCGCATCTGTCCGAACACTTTCGCCACCTCTTCCTTCTTGAGGAAGATGTCATCGGATACGCTCTCGTAGCCAAATGCGGGGGAGACCAGGATGCCGTCCACGCCAAGCCTCCCGAGGAGAGAGAAGAGCTCTATCAGCTCGTCCGTATCGGTCCACTTGTAGATGGAGGTGTTTGTCCACACGCGGAATCCCTCTTTCTTCGCAGCCTTCAGCCCATCGATGACCTTCCCGAACGATCCAGGCCTTCCGGTGATCCGGTCGTGCGTCCCCTCCATGCCGTCAACGTGGAAGCTGAACGTCAATCGCCGGTGAGGGGCATAGGTGCTGACAAAGGAATCGGCGAGAAGCCCGTTCGAGCAGAGATAGATATACCGTTTCATGCGGATCAGCTCCGAGATCAGCTCCTTCAGGTCCCCGTAAAGAAGCGGTTCCCCGCCTGTTACCGTGACCACCGGCGCGTTCGATTCAACGACGGCATCCAGGCATTCGCGGAGGGTAAGGTCTGGCAACCGCCCTTTCGAGTCGAGCCTTATCCTGTCGCAGCCTGCACATGCGAGGTTGCACCGGTGTGTAGGCTCAAGCATCAGGACGAAGGGATATCTCCTGCGTCCCCGGAAAAGGTTCTTAAGGAAATATGCTGTAAGCTCAGCAGAGAGTCCGGGCGAGAAACGCATGGTGCGCAGATCAAGGCTTCGCGGCCTTAATCCCCTTTTCATTGATGAAATGCAGCGCCTCATCGAAGGCGTCGAGCGAAAGGTGGGTATTCTTGCACGGCCCTTCGGGCCTCAGGTTCGGAATGGCAAGGACATGCACCTTCTCCGCCACGTCCCTGATGCCGCTGATAAGGTCCCTCTCGCAGGCAACAGCAAGGATGAGAGAAGGCCTGTATTGACTGATGGCCTTCCTCGCCTCTTCGCCTCCCGCGGCGGTTACGATCTGCACATCCTTCCCATGCACCCTCTCTGCGATCTGCTGCCTTGCCTCCCTTTGCAGGCATCTCGGGAGGAGGATCAGAAGCGTGTTGGCGTTTATCTCGCGCGCGTGGCTTTCTACTACCAGGTTATGGGCCTTAATGAAGGAGTTGCCGACCCTGTCCTTGCTTATACCCAGCTTTGGTCCGAGCCACATGCTTTTCGAGAGAAGGGCAAGCAGAAGCTTTTCGGTCAGGGCATAAGGAAAAACAGACGTGCGGAATTTCAGCATCAGTATGGTTTCCGCTGCGGCGAGCATAAAAATGATCGCGGCGAGCACAAGGGCCAGCCATTCGATAAGATCGGAAGAGAGGGGGATGAACTGCTCGATCCTGGGTTTTGCCAGATACCACCCGACCCATATGCATGCTATAACGATAAGGACGGACCCTATAGCAAGGGCAAAGAACGTGCCCGGCTTTTCGTCGATCTCGCCCTCTCCGGGCCGCGTCGTGCCGTCCCAGTCGAGCCACTCATCGCCGAGCTTTCTGTCCTTCTTTTCGGTCTTTGCATCGAGCTTTTTTTCATCCATGAACATCTCCTGAGGAACGGGGCGGTGCGTAGCCGCTCCTCCTGAACCATTCTATCGCACTTTGAGCTGCTTTTTCAACGGGACTCTGCGCCATCCCCAGCTTCTGCACTGCCTTGGAGCAGTCAAAGAACATGTAGTGCCGGGCCATGCGCACGCCATCAAGCGGGATCGCCGGCGTCTTTCTCCCACAGAGCTTCGAGAAAGCCTGATCGATGAAGGCGATGCAAAGCACCGGGATGTAGGGGAGTTTCCATCGAGGGGGCTTTTCCCCCGTCAAGCGGGCCAACAGGTGCAGGAATTGCTTCAAGGTAATGTTCTCGTTCCCCAGTATGTAGCTTTCCCCGACGACGCCCAACCCTGATGCGAGCACGTGGGCCTCTGCCACGTCTTTGACATCAACAAAGTTGAGCCCCGTATCCAGGTATGCCGGCATCCTTCCGTTAAGAAAGTCGACTATTATCTTTCCGGTAGGCGTAGGCTTCCTGTCCATGGCGCCTATAGGGGCGGTAGGCCTGACGATCACCACGGGGAGGCCTCTGGCGATAAATTTTTGCACCTCCTCTTCGGCGAGGAATTTCGATCTCTTGTAATGTCCGGCCAGGTCCTGGAATCTGGCCGGGATCTCATCACTGAGCTGTTCTCTTCCTGCCGCAGGAGCCAATATCCCCACGGTACTGGTGTAGACAACCTTTGCAACGTCGCCTTCCATCGCCCCCTGCATGACATTGACCGTGCCCTGAACGTTTATGGCGTACATTGTCTCCGGGTCAGGCACCCACAGCCTGTAATCGGCAGCCACATGGTATACCTGGTCGCAGCCTTTGATCGCCTTCAACACCGCGCCGTAGTCCCTGACATCCCCTATCGCCAGCTCCACATCAAGGGAGGCAAGGAAGGCGGTGTCCGAGCCGTTCCTGACGAGGGCGCGCACTGAGAACCCCTTTTCCCTGAGCGCCTTCGCAACGTGGTACCCGATGAACCCGGTAGCCCCTGTCACCAGAGCCCTCGCCATTATTCTGCCTCTGTGGTATAGACGAAGGCGCCCTTCTCCTTCGGCTGCCAGAGGAATTTTCCGAGCGCCATCAGGGGGAAGCAGTTCCGGTAGTTATGGTACTTGATCATGAAGTGCTTGGGGAAGCCGGTTGCGGTGAACTCCTCCTCGTCCCAGGTACCGTCCGGCAGTTGGCTGTCGAGAAGAAATCGTATGCCCTCGACCGCCTCGCCCGATGTGCCTTCACCTGCCGCGATGAGGGCCATTATCGCCCATGCGGTCTGAGAGGCAGTGCTCTTTCCGCGCATCCGCAAATGCGGGTTCGCATAAGATTCGCAGCCCTCTCCCCATCCTCCGTCAGGGTTCCGGTATTGCCTGAGCCCCTCAACGGCCTTTCGTATGTATGGTTTTGTCATGTCCTCGCCGATGGAGCGCAACCCCGCGAGTACGGACCATGTGCCGTAGATATAATTAACGCCCCACCTTCCCCACCAGAGGCCGTCCTTTTCCTGGGTATTTTTAAGGAACTTTAGGGCCTTTCTTATTATCCTGCCCGACAGAGGGTAGTTAATGCAGCCAAGCAGCTCGAGCGCCCTCCCCGTGATGTCTGGCGTACTTGGATCGATCATCGCCTCAAGGTCGCCAAAGGGGGTTCGGTTGAGGAGGTTGAGATTGTTGTCCGTGTCAAAGGCGGCCCACCCACCGTCTTTTCCCTGCATGCCGATCACCCAATCAACCGCTTTCTTGAAATCCCCGGCTGTGAGAGATATCTGATAGTTGCACCTGTTGAGGAACATGAGCACGACCGCAGTATCGTCTATATCGGGGTACCAGTTGTTGACGAACTCGAAGGCCCATCCGCCGGGCTCTACGCCGGGCCTCTTCACGCTCCAGTCCCCCTTCCTGAATATCTGCTTGCCTGCCAGCCATTTACAGGCGTTTACCATGACGGGGTGGTCTTCCCGTAGGCCCGAGCAGGAAAGGGCAAGGGCGGTAAGGGCGGTGTCCCATACCGGTGATATGCACGATTGAAGGCACAGCTCGCCATCCCGCTCGATGGTGAACCTTTCCAGGGCTTTAAGCCCTTTATGCACCGGTATGCTTGAAACATCATAGCCCTGAACGAGCAGGGCAAGGGTAGAGTTGACCATAGCCGGCTGTATCCCTCCCCAATCACCAGTGTCTTCCTGGTGCTCCAGGACCCAGCGAAGGGCCCTTTCCAGCGCCTTTTTTCTGAAAAGCCGCACAGGGCTGTCCTCGATCGTTTTCATTAATCTGTCGAGCTGTACAAAGAAGCGCTTCCACGAGAAGACAGGATCGGGCTGATCGGACGACTCATCAGCCGGGTCGCAGTTGAGAAGCTCGCGCACCCCCCGGTTTGCAGGGATGGCCTTTACAGGTTTTGCATCGAGCACGACAGAGAGCGGGACAAAGGTGGCCCTCGCCCAGCTTGAAAAACTATAGATGCTGAAGGGAAGCCGGGGAGAAAGAAGCATGATCTCCACGGGAACCGAAGGGATGGCCTTCCAATCGTACTGGCCGAAAAGTGCAAGGAATATCTTTGTGAAGACCCTTGTCTTTGCAAGGCCGCCGTTGGCGAGTATGAAGCGCCTGGCCTCGGCGAGACGGAAATGGTCTTCCCGGTAGCCGGCCAGTTTGAGCGCGAAATAGGCCTCCACGGTCGTGCTGATGTCTCCCTTGCCGCCTTTGTATATCGCCCACGTCCCATCAGGCCTCTGGTGTTTCAGTATGTATTTGGCTATTTTTGCGTTTCTTGCCTTGTCTTCCATACCGGCAAAAGCCAGGAGCATGAGGTATTCTGCGGTAATAGTTACATTCGATTCCAGCTCGAACCACCAGTACCCATCGTGATGCTGGTTCTGCATGAAGTAATGGCAGCCCTTTTTGATGGCCTCGGACACGCTATCGGCAAGGCCCCAGCCGTACTCCGGCTCCATTTCCTCTATAAGCTTCCTGTGTATGAAGTGTAAGCTATCCATGGTCATATATAACCGGATCAGCAGCAGATCCTGTATGCGGCAGCAGCGCCGTGAGCTCTCTGAAACCAACAAGCCTAAGGCCGAAGGACTTCAGCCGGTCTAACACCCGCTCTGAGGTGGCGGCCTTCATTTCCTCCCGGCCCGGCGACGAATCCAGGTCAGGATGGAGATATACCTCGCTCACCATGCCCTTTACATAAGGCAGGAGGGCGAGGAGGTACTCTTCGTTCATCTTCCCTGTCCCGGACAGTCCGTATACGTTGCTCGCGACGCGCAGCCCGAGCTCACGGGCCATCCGCAGGTTCCTGATCGCAATAAGCCCGAAGACAAGCCGCATGAAAACGGCCTTCATGCCCAGGATCGGCGAATGGAGGCCGAACACTAAAGGCCAGGGCTCGAGGGGTACCCTTATCCAGGAAACATCCCTTCGTGCCGCCTCCTGCGCGATAACGGCAAACAGGAGAGGGTGCATATGGAGATGATGATGGCAGTCAACATGAGTAGGGTGGATGCCTGTATCTTCAAGCTTGTCAAACTGCGCCTTCACCTCGGCTTCGATCTGGGAGGCAACTTTGCTTCTTGACCTCCAGTAGGCAATGCCGGCCCGCATCGGGCTTTTGTCAAAAAGGCCGTTATCGTTGACCAGGTCCGGAATGTCGGCGGGCGAAAGGACCGGGCATCCATCGGAGAGCATCACGTGAAGCCCTACCGAAAGCCCGGGATATTTTTCGGCGAGCCCGACGGCCTCCTCAAAGGCATCGCCCCCGGCCATAAGGCTTGCAGAGGTCAGGATGCCTGTGTCGCAGGCCATGGCAACGGCCCTGTTGACCGAGGCGGAGCGGCCGAAATCATCGGCAACGACCACAAGGTACCTGTCCTGTCCCGGCGACCGAAACGCTTCGATCATCATACCGTCATTTCCTTCCGCTTTGCCATAAAGGAAAAAAATTCCTTCCCCTCTCTGATCCGCCGGGAAAATTCATCCCTGTCCCTGAGCATTTCCTTCAAGATCCTAAGGATCGGGGCAGGCCTCAGGTAGAAGCGGCGGTAGAAGACCTCGACGGCGGCGAATATCTCATCCTTTGAAAGCCACGGGTACGCAAGGACCGAATTCTGGATGCCTTCCTTTGTGAGCCCGCCCCCTTCCCCGACAAGCCACCCTTCGCGCTTTGCCTCATTGTAAAGCGCTGTTCCCGGATAAGGAGCGGCAAGAGAGACCTGCAGGCTGTAAGGGTCGATCTCGCGGGCAAACCTCATGGTCTCTTCCATGGTCTCCCTTGTTTCTCCCGGCAGGCCGAGTATGAAGGTGCCATGAACAAGGATGCCTGCTTCTCTGGCTGTCCGTGAGAACCTGCGTGCCCCTTCAAGGCTGATGCCCTTCCTGATATTGTTCAGTATGGTCTGGTTGCCCGATTCAAACCCAACCACGAGCAGCCTCAGCCCGCTTCCTTTAAGCATTTCCAGAGTATCTTTCGGCACGTTCGCCCGGGCGTTGCATGACCACGTGATGCCAAGGGCGCCGATCCCTTCCGCGATCTCTTTCAATCCCGGATGGTCGGTAAAGGTGTCGTCGTCGAAAAAAAACTCCTTTGCCTGGGGAAAGAGCGTCCGTGCGCGGGAGAGCTCCTCGATGATGTTCTTCGGGCTGCGGACCCGGTACGTGCCGCTGCCTATGGTTTGTGGCCACAGGCAATAGGTGCAGCGGCCGCGGCACCCCCGGCCCCCGTAAAAAGACACATAGGGGTGCTTCAGATAGCCGATAAAATAATTTTCCATGCGCAGGTCCCTGGCATAGACGTCTGTCACAAATGGAAGGCGGTCGAGGTCCTCAATGAACGGTCTCGCCGGCGTGCTATGAACGGTCCCGTTGGAACGGAAAACGATTCCCCTTACCGTATCGAGGGGCCACCCCTCAGCGATCTCGGCCACCGTGTCGTCGAACTCGCCGATGGCAACAAAATCGAGGGCCGGCGAAGATCTCAGGCTCTCTTCAGGGTTGACGGTCACGTGGGGGCCGACCATGCCTATCGTGAGGTGCGGGTGCGCCCTTTTGAGTGCGCCTGCCAGCGCTGCATCGTTTTCAAAAGTAGGCGTGCCCGTATGGATTATGACAAGCTGATAGCCGCTTGCCTCGTTAATTACCTCTTCCTGCGTCATCTCATCGGCCGAGGCATCGAGCAGCCTCGCTTCCTTGATCATGCCTGCCGGATAGGCAAGCCAGGTCGGATACCAGAACGACCGGATCTCCCGGCACGCCTGATAGCGCGAGCCCGCACTACCGTCGAAGCCCTTGAACGAAGGTGGGTTTAGTAATAGCGTTCTCATATCACATTACGTGAAAATAGGGCTTTGCTGCTGCCCTTCTATCTTTACGGTGTTGCTTTATTGTAAACAATTTTATGCCTGATTGCATGTAAAAACTCTTCCATGCCCCATCGACCTATGTAATTCAATCCGGACGATTCCCCGCAGCGTACCGCGGGGCGACGCTGTCCCCTCTCCCCTCGCAGAAAAGGGTCATACCAATAGCGTCCCCTCTCCCCTCGCAGAAAAGGGTCATACCAATAGCGTCCCCTCTCCCCTCGCGGAAAAGGGTCATACCAATAGCGTCCCCTCTCCCCTCGCGGGAGAGGGTCAGGGTGAGGGGCATAATTATACTGCTTCTATCCCCTGATACCACGCAGCTTGCTGCGGGGTAGCTTATTTTCTTGACAATAGGCCTTACCAGACCTATTATATAAATATTATTTTATATGATAGGTAATAGACCGTGCTTTGCTCCGTCGTAAAGATACCGCTATTAATAGTATTTACTAAGAATATTAGTTCATTTGTCCGGTATTGCCGTCATTGCACTATAGTGGAAAAAGTGTTATTAAATAAAAAAGAGTTTATTGATAATATATTATATGCAGAATTAATGCACCAAGAAGGAGATGCGATATATGGAAAAAGAGAAGATAAAAAGGACGGTCCGTGAGGCATACGGGGCGATCGCCGAGGGCAGGGCTGAGGGAGGCTCCTGCTGCGGCAGCTGCTCATGCGATAACGGGGCATTTGCACAGTCTATCGGATATTCCGACGATGAATTGAGAATGATCCCGGAAGGGGCGAACCTGGGACTGAGCTGCGGGAACCCGACAGCCTTTGCGAACTTACAAGAAGGGGAGGTAGTCCTTGATCTTGGCTCCGGAGCAGGGTTTGACTGCTTTATCGCCGCCCGGAAGGTCGGTAAGTCAGGCAAGGTCATAGGGGTCGATATGACCCCCGCGATGCTCGAGAAGGCACGCGAGAACGCGAAGAAAGGCTCTTTTTTAAATGTCGAGTTTCGCCTCGGCGAGATAGAGAACCTGCCGGTGGCAGATAGTTCTGTCGATACGGTAATAAGCAACTGCGTGATCAATCTTTCAGTGGACAAGGCGAGGGTCTTCCAGGAGATATACCGGGTATTGAAGCCGGGCGGAAGGATAGCCGTTTCAGATATGGCCCTTTTGAAAGAGCTGCCGCCGAATATTAAGCAGAGCATCGACGCATATGTGGGGTGCGTTGCCGGAGCGGTCCTTGTCGATGAATATAAGAGGCTTGTCGAAGAGTCAGGGTTTAATGCTGTCAAGGCTACGGTTAAGGGCAGCTCGGCGTGCATCAGGCCGGATACGGAGGACCCGATGGGAAAGGCGCTGGTGGAGGGAGCGGGGAATGGCACGTCGCTTGAGGGCTGCGTGGTGAGCGTCTATGTGGAGGGATACAAATAGTACAACCGGCGAAAGGGGTTTGGTTATGAAGGATCTGGCGACAATTTTTAAGGCGCTTTCCGACGAGACGAGGCTCAGGATCATCAAGCTTCTCGAGCATGGCGAGCTCTGCGTCTGCGATCTTGTGGCGGCGCTTGACATGGTACAGCCCAAGGTGTCCTTCCATCTCCGCGCGTTGAAAAAGGCAAGGCTGCTGCAGGACCGGAAAGAAGGCAAATGGATGCACTACCGGATAGACGATGCCGATATGTTCAAGCGTTTTCTCATTCTCTCTGTCCATGAAAAGATCTCCGACAATACCTTAAAAGATGACAGAAAGAGGCTCGAAGACTTTATGAAAAAAAAGGCAGAAGGTCTGCTCGGAGAGGGAGAGGCCTGCAAAAGCTGTGTGAAGCGGTAAAGGAGAAGCCATGAAGGAATGGCAGAAGCTGCTCATTGTCCTTGGGGTCTTCGGGGCGGCATATTTTACCCCCTTTGAGAATATGGCGATACAGAAGGCGATACTCGAGTCATTTTTAATGCTCCAGGACTACGCGCAAAAACATGTGCTCCTTTGCCTTGTGCCGGCATTTTTTATTGCCGGCGCCATTTCTGTCTTTGTCTCTCAGGCGTCGGTAATAAAATATCTCGGTCCACTGGCAAATAAATTTCTTTCCTATTCGGTGGCTTCGGTGTCGGGAACGATCCTTGCCGTCTGTTCCTGCACGGTGCTCCCCCTCTTTGCCGGCATCTACCGGATGGGCGCCGGCATAGGGCCCGCGACCGCCTTCCTCTATTCAGGGCCCGCGATCAACATCCTTGCCATCGTTTTAACCGCCAAGGTCCTCGGCTGGCAGATCGGCCTTGCCAGGGCGCTGGGCTCCGTAGGCTTTGCTTACGTGATAGGGTTGCTCATGGCCCTTATCTTCCGGGAGGACGAGGCGGAGAAAAAGAAGATGCGGATGGCAATGCCCGCGGAAGAGCCGCCGCTTCCTCTCTGGCAGGAAACGATCTACATGGCGTCCATGATCGGGGTCCTTGTGTTTGCCAACTGGGCGAAGCCCCAGGCGGATGAGGGGTTCTGGTACGCCGTGTATTCGATGAAATGGTATATCACTGGCGCCTTCGGTCTTCTCTTCACCTATACCTTTGTCAGGTGGCTGAAGGCAAAGCCGGTTCTGTCCATAGCGGGCGTGATCGCTGTTGCGATCCTTGCCTTTGCGTTCCCCGGCCATCCCCTTCTTTCTTTTTCTGCCGGCATCCTCTTTCTCATCTATACCGGCAAGGCCTCATCAGAGATGACCAGGGGATGGGTTGACGCTACGTGGTCTTTCACGATGCTGATCCTGCCGCTTCTTTTCGGCGGCGTCCTGATCGCAGGGTTTCTCCTCGGTATGCCGGGTACGGATAACGGGATCATCCCGAACCGGTGGATCGCAAAACTTGTGGGAGGCAATTCATGGCATGCTAATTTCCTCGCGTCGATCGTGGGGGCGCTTATGTATTTTGCGACGCTGACAGAGGTGCCGATCGTTCAGGGGCTCCTCGGCTCCGGGATGGGGAAGGGCCCTGCGCTGGCGCTGCTTTTGGCAGGTCCTGCCCTGTCGCTGCCGAACATGATCGTCATACGCAGCGTGTTGGGAACGAAGAAGTCGCTTGTGTTCTTTGCGCTGGTGGTTGTTCTATCGACCATCGTGGGGATGGTGTTCGGAGGGATAACGGGATGAAGGGCAATCTCGAAGTTCTAATATCTAATATCGAAACAAGCATAAATTTTTCAAATATTAGAAGTTAAAAAATATTTCATAGTTTTGAATTTTATATTTTGAGTTTGTTTCGGATTTAGATATTCAATATTCGAATTTCCCGCTTTTGCGGGCAATGGAGGTATGAACTATGAAGATCCAGATACTCGGCATGGGCTGTGCAAAGTGCCTCAAGCTGGCGGAGAACGCTGAAAAGGCTGCGAAAGAAAAAGGAGTGGATTTCCAGATCGAAAAGGTGACGGACATAAACAAGATCATGGACTTTGGCGTTATGATAACACCTTCGCTTGCCATAGACGGGGTAGTAAAGAGCGTGGGCAAGGTCCTCTCCGCGGAGGAGATAAAGAAGCTGCTGTAATGAGCAAAGAGCAAAGAACTAAGAGCAAAGAACTAAGAGCACAAGGCTCTTTGCCGATCTTTATGGGAGGCTGAAACAATGACCGAGGGGGTATCAAAAAAACTTTCTTTCCTTGACCGGTACCTGACGTTATGGATCTTTCTTGCCATGTTCATAGGCGTCGGCTGGGGGTATGCCTCTCCGGGGGTGGTCGATTTCTGGAACCGTTTCCAGTCGGGGACCACCAATATCCCCATAGCCGTCGGCCTCATCCTCATGATGTACCCGCCGCTTGCCAAGGTACGATATGAAGAACTGGGCGAGGTCTTCAAGAACTACAGGGTCTTAACGCTGTCCCTTGTGCAGAACTGGATCGTAGGCCCCATCCTGATGTTTATCCTTGCCATCCTGTTCCTGAAGGGCTACCCGGAGTACATGGTGGGCCTCATCATGATCGGGCTTGCCCGGTGCATTGCCATGGTGATCGTCTGGAACGACCTCGCAAAAGGGGACAGGGAATACTGCGCCGGCCTTGTTGCCTTCAACTCCATCTTCCAGGTCCTTTTCTTCTCCATCTATGCCTACATCTTCATCACCGTCCTTCCGCCCATGCTCGGGCTTAAAGGGGTGGTGGTGGATATCACGATAGGCCAGGTTGCGGAGAGCGTCTTCATCTATCTCGGCATTCCCTTTATGGCAGGCGTCATCACGCGCTTCGTTCTTATCAGGATAAAGGACAAGACATGGTACCACGAGAGGTTCATCCCCAAGATCAGCCCCATCACCTTGATCGCCCTTCTCTTCACCATCCTTGTCATGTTCTCATTGAAAGGAGAATACATCGTCAAGATCCCCCTCGATGTGGTGCGCATCGCCATACCCCTTCTGATCTATTTTGTGTTCATGTTCGTTGTATCTTTTTATATGAGCGCAAAGGCGAAGGCGCACTACGGGCAGGCCGCCACGCTTTCCTTTACGGCCGCATCGAACAACTTTGAGCTTGCCATCGCCGTGGCAGTTGCCGTCTTCGGGATCAATTCCGGACAGGCGTTCGCCGCCGTTATAGGGCCGCTCGTAGAGGTGCCGGCGCTCGTTAACCTTGTCCACCTCTCCTTATGGATAAAGAGAAAATATTTTCCATATGCCGTTGAGACGCCGCTGGGAGTCTGCTATTATAATTGCAGGAAATAGGTGAGCCATGTTATTTCACATAGGACAAGCGCTGATGTCGGGATGTCCCCGCAAACACGCTCATTAAAGGCAGTGAAAAGTGAAAAGTAAAAGGTGAGAGACAAAAGAAACAATCTCCGAAAGGTGAAACGTGAGAAGTTTTGAACATTTTACCTTTTACTTTTCACATTTTACGGGGTAATTGCCTCACGACGGTTTGCTCAAGGACATCCCGACATCAGCGCCGGAGAATTATCTGTGATAAAGGGAGGAGCATGGTGGATAAAAAGAGGGTCTTGTTCGTGTGCGTCCACAACAGCGCGCGAAGCCAGATGGCAGAGGCATTTTTGAACAGCCTTGCGGGGGACAGGTTCGAAGCCCACAGCGCAGGCCTTGAACCGGGCACCCTCAACCCACTTGCCGTGGAGGCCATGAAAGAAATAGGCATCGACATCTCGCAGAATAAGACGAAGAGCGTCTTCGACCTCTTCAAGAAAGGCGAGCTTTTCTCATACGTGGTGGCTGTCTGCGATGCCGGGAGCGCAGAGACGTGCCCGATCTTCCCGGGGCTTGTCGCAAAGACGATCCACTGGAGCTTTGAAGACCCCGCTGCCTTCACCGGTACACATGAAGAACGGCTTGAGCAGACGAGAAAGGTGCGGGACGCGATAAGGCGTACGATAGAAGAATGGCTCCGCGGGTTGGAGGCTTGATCATGACCAGGGCCGGAGAGAACAGCATTATCCGATTTATCCGATCGAAACGATACATTATCACGATCATTCTTGCCCTCGCCGCCATTGCCATTGAGTATTACTACAGTATCTGCGGCGATGCGTGCTCATACCTGAGGGGGGATATTTTCGGTATTCCGTTGCAGTATATCGGTATCGGTTACATGGCGGCCGCGATCGTGCTCGCCATTTTGAAAAAGGACACGCTTTTGATCATTTTACTTTCTGCAGGGGTAGGTGTAGAGGTTTATCTCGTGGGGTTTCAGATCTGGTACGACACCTACTGCGATTATTGCCTGGCATTCGCGGCTGCGCTCGTGCTGCAATTTATTGTGAACTGCGATCGGAAAAAGAAAAAGCTCATCATAGCATCTGTGATCGCCGCACTGGTCCTGTTCTCAGTTGTCTTCAGAGGTTCCGCTACGCCGGCCTATGCGGACGATACCCCGCTTTCGGCCTTTGGAAACGGGAAGGTGGCCGTGAGGCTCTACACAGATTATTTTTGTCCTCCCTGCAAGGCGATGGCGCCTTCACTTGAGCCGGTGGTTACTGACCTCGTTAAGAACAACATCGTTACGTTCACTTTCATCGACACCCCTTTCTATCAACTCTCGTCCCTCTATGCCCGCTATTTTTTATACGCCCTCAATGAGAAAAAGGATCTCGGGCATGGGCTTGCAGTGAGGAACGCGCTCATAGAAGCCTCGAATCGGAAAATTGATGATGCCGCCAAACTGGAGGAGTTCCTGAAAGAAAAAGGCATCAAGATCAAATCTTTCGACGTCAAGCCGACATTCGATATGTTTATAAGGTCCCTCCGTGACGACAAAGCAGGGGCAACTCCGTCATGCGTGATCGAGAAGGACGGGAAGAAGGAAACCTTTGTGGGCGGGTTCGACATTATACAGGCGCTTCAAAAACTGAATAAGTAAAGAAGGAGAGAACAATGAAACTGCTTATCATCATTTCGCTTATCATCATTTCGGGCATTCTTTTCTATTCCTGCACCACATGTCCCATCGTCATACCGCCGGTAGGCGCCGAGGAGGGCCAGGGCAGCAAATAGGGTCGTCAAGATAAAAATACACATGGAGCATGGATCTTATCGGTCATTGGCCTGCTCCTCCGCCAGGGGAAGGAGGCGTCATCTTGTTGTCTATTTCTCTGTCGTGTATCTCAATAAACTCCTCATATTCCTTGAGGAGGACATTCCTGTAGTCCCGCCGGATAACCTCTGAGGCGGGGACATAGTTGCCCATGGCCTCCAATCCGGCAATGATCTCATCTGCGGTTTCCTTATTTGCCTTTTTTCCGACGGAATAAAGCTCGGCCATTATCTCATGGAGGTTGGTAACCGCGACCTGCGTCCCATCAATGAACCTTATCGTACGCCGACTAACTGTCGGTGCGTTGGGATCAACTCAGGTAACTCAGCCTATCACTTGAAATATAGACATGTTGTGCCTCCTCTTAATTCGTCTGTCCTCAGTATATCAGCCATTCGACGCAATATCCAGCGACAACATGCATCAAACGCGTTGTCGGCTCCCCCGCCGCGAGCAGCGTGGTATCAGAGGATAAAAACGGCATGATCATTCTCCCCCCTCTCCCTGGCCCTCTCCCGCGAGGGGAGAGGGGATGGTGCGAAGTCCCGCGAGGGGAGAGGGGATGGTGCGAAGTCCCGCCAGGGGAGAGGGGATATTGTTATCCCGAAGCACGCTGCGGGGAATCGTCCGGATTGAAACCTTCTATTGATGCGACCGAAGGAGCGCATAGAGATCCACTTCCCTTGCCGTTCCTTGTTCCACTGCTTCAAAAGGGTTTCTTCCCATCTTTTTTACCGTATCAAGCGCCTTCTCAACGGTGAACCCCCGTCCATGAACGAGCCATGCGGCATGGACAAAGCCCGTCCTTCCCCTTCCGCCCGCACAGTGAACAACGACAGGCTCACCGGCTGAATCCGATTCTTTTAAGAAAAGAAGGATCTTTTTCAGCATCTCCGTCCTGCAAAGATGATAATCCTCGACAGGTGCATTCAGTACGCGGGCGGCCCCAAACCCCTCCCTGTATGCCCCCAGCAGGTTTACCATGAAGTATCCGAGCTGGCTTTGGGCAAGAAGAGAGCATACGCGCATAATGCCTCTCTCTTTCATAAAGGATATCCATCGCATAACGACGCTTTCCGGTATTGAGCGCGCGCCGTAGCCGGGCATCTGAGCGCCGAAAACGATGCGTTCTTCATCGCATGCGGGGCCGAAGGCCAATTCGAGGGGTTTTCTTATGGATTGAGAGATCTCGATGAGGCTTTCCCTGTCAAGATAGCCGGGGCCTTCAGGCGTTTTCTTTTTCATCTTCGGGTCCATTCTATTCAATATACCAGAGAACGGACCGCACATAAAGCAGCGGAATCAATTCGGCATTCCACAATGCCGTAAAACGCGGTACGATATTTTCACGGCGATGGGGTCCGCCGCATAACCGCCTTTAAGGGCTGATGACTCCTGTTATGGTCAGGAAGCGGTTCCCCGTAGAAGGTGAGGTCTAATCCCGGTGCGAAGTGGCTTCCTCGTCGACCCAGTCCTCTTCTGTGTAGGACATTCCCTTGCGTCCCGGTACCTTTCGAAGTGCCCCTGCCCGGTAAAGGGAGCAACTCTTGGGGCCATAACAAAAGGTCTCGAACCGGTATTGCTTTTGGGTTGGATTCCAGTGGTCGATGATCATCTCCACCGGCATCCTGCAGCCCCAGATACAGGAGGTACATTTCGTTTCGTAGGTTCGGATGTCCAAACGGCGATGCCCGCGACTGCGATAGGTTGCTAAGTCCGGAGGAACCCCGGAAAACGGAGGCCCCTCAGGAAGATCATTCCCGGCGTTCGTCAAAACTGTGAGGCCGCTTGTCTTGTATAATTCGGCTGTTTCATTGCGCGGGTCATCTACCGGGGATGACAGGCCCGTCAATACCATACCGGCATGAAAGCGATGTTTCTCATGCGCCACCTCGCCGACGGCAATGAGAAACTCGCGGGATTGATCGCCGCATATTCCCTCGATGCGAAGCACATACCCCTGGTAGCTGTGGTGCCGCTCGTCGAAAGACCTCGTGAGCCGGATGCGCGGCTGAACGGCAATGATCCGGCCTGACCACGCTGTCTTCTCCGTGTTTTTCGACGCATCTGTCATCGACCTTTCCCTTATTTGTCGAGTTTGCACACCGCCCGGTGGATACGCCGGACTCGATCGTTGTTCTCAATGAAAAGCGTTATTGCACGGTTGAAAACCGTGATTTCGACGGTAGTGTCGGTAAAGACCAGCTTAAGGTGATCGTATTGTACCGGATAGCCGACCGTTTTGTCTCCATAGACGCCTCCGAGGTTGAGCAGGTTCTCCGCATCAATCGTCTCGCGTACCTCTACGGGAATCCCGGTCCCGCGCCATCACCGGCTATCCTTGCAAGAACGGAGCTTATCTCCCGGAGTGATTCATCCCTCTCTTCAACGGGAAGGTATACAAGGTCAATATCTACGGAGATGCGGGGCAGATCCCTGACAAAAAAATTGATCGCTGTGCCGCCTTTCAGGGCAAAGATGCCTGTCCTGTCAACGAGGGGAAGTATACGCAGGAGCAATTCGGCCTGTTTGAAGTAAACATTGTTGATCATGACAACGAGCCTTCATGAACTGCGGGAACGGTTATCAGATATTTTGCATCAAACCGGCCATGCGGCACGATCATCCGCTTTCCCTTCCCGAGATCGATTTGCGATGGATCAAGTTTCGACAACCATGGAGTTTCCTTTTTCTCCGCCATGTAGAGAAACAGCCTTTTTACCTTTACGGATCGGCATGCCGCAAGCAGCCGCCGGACAACATCGGGGCGTAAGGCAACCAGGTTTTCCATGATCAACTGAGCCTCCTCGAATCCGACTTTTCGAGGCACAAGGTTGAGCATTTCCATGGCGGCCCTTTCCGGCGCCGCTATCCTTACCGAAAAATCGCGTTCCTCAAATTCCGTAAATCCCTCGCGGAAATCGGCGGAAAAAAGATTTGTCCGTGTTAAAATAAACTGAACACTGAAGCGATCTCCCGTAAACCAGGACGGCAATATAAGGCCTCGGGGACCATACAGAAAGACTTCCTTCTGTCTCGCCGGCAGATAGTGGGCATATCCTTTCATCTGCAGGGCCGTTTTTCCGCCCACATGAACAGGAAGAGAAAGTTGAGTTTGGAGGGTATAGAGAGCGCCTGTCCAGTCCACCTTATCCCCCGAACGGATATATGCTCCGCGTCCGAACGATTCCAGCCAGCCGCTATTCTTATACTTTACAAGCAGATCCCGACTGAAACCGGAAGCGACAAGATAGGATGTGGCGCTTGGAGCGCCGGCAACCCACTGTTTCATCAAACGGTTTATTTTTGTTTTGGTTTGAGTACCCATAGTCATTATGTAATAACATATTTAAACTATTGTCAAGACAAAAGTTTAAATATGGGGTATTTAGTAGACCTAAGGTCATCTAACATGATCATTATTAAACTAACGGGCATAATGAGCGGGTAGCCCTGATGTACGATCACCGCACTTCCATTTGACGTTATCCTGCACCGTTCCTTAGTGCTTTCGAGAACAGTTATGCAAATAGTCTTGAAAGGTAGTCGTGCTGCTCGGTGCGCTCCTGAAAGAGGATGTGCTTTGAGGCGAACTTCTCCCTGCTCCAGGTTCCGTCGTCATATCGCTGGTACAGATCCTCGTAGCGCGTGGCGGAGATGATGAACGAATCAAGCGTGACGCCCTTTCGGCGGCTTCTCTCCCCGATCTCTCTGGCAAGCTCCGGCATACGCTCATGTAGTCGAGCCTTGTCGTCGTGGATATACGCTTTGGCATGCAGCATGCCGTGTGGCTCCACAAAGATGATGCGCTGCCTCTTTCCATCTATAATCCACATGATAAAGTCGGGATAGAAGCCCGTCTGTTGTCGGCACATTTCTGTTTCTGTAACGAGTTGTCATGCCGAGGACCGACAAATCTTGCAGTGTAAGTTTTCGAGAACCTGAAAAGAGCTCGTAAGCCGCTCGGAAGTCAATCACTTCCGAGTTGAAATGATCACAATCGGTAAACATCAATGCAATATTAGAAATAAACGATCGCGCCCTTTTTTGAAATTCTACCTGCCTGAGGCGGCAAATACAAATATTTTCTTAATGAGATACCTGCAGCAAGCGGCGAGGCATCAGAGGATAGAAAGGGCATTATTATGCCCCCCTCACTGTGCAACTAAGACATCCTTTACAGTTTAGACCGGATACATCCTTTACACATTTATCCATTGCTAATAACTCTGTTCTTCTTCAAATCCAGTGAGCCTAGGGTGTAAGAACTGAAGCAGAGCTTCCA
>JAGOOA010000036.1 GCA_017992765.1 Syntrophorhabdaceae bacterium | reverse complement strand
CTGGAGCTGGAGCCGAAGGGCTACCCCTTCATCCCCGCCCCGGGCGGAGGGACGATGCGGCCGTTCCGGGACTGCGAATATGCCTTCATCCACCCCAGGAAGACAAACAACGTGCTCCTCGAGCTTATCGACTACAGGTGGGGCGAGATGAAGGATGATCGGTAAGCCCTTTTGGCGCCGCACCTTGCCGGGTTACGAATGGAATTCCCCGCGGCGCGCTGCGAGGCATCAGAGGATAGAAGCGGCACGATCATTCCCCCCCCTCTCCCTGGCCCTCTCCCGCAAGGGGAGCGGGAATAATGATACTGCAAGTGCTGCCCGTGCCCTGACCCTCTCCCGCGGGGGGAGCGGGGACGGTGTCACCTCGCGGCACGCTGCGGGGAATCATCCGGATTGACAAATCCGTCGTTCGTGCTATTACCATAGTATATACCTCTGCGAATAAAGGAATGTTCATCTTGGTTTTCCATTAAGGAGGGACGAATAATGGAAGAGCGGGAACTGACCCAAAAGCTGCATGAGATCTTCGAGACAACAACGCCCGCCTTGGAGAATATATCGACCGGGTTTCTCAGGCAGGATCAAGCAATGCTGCAGCAGGGCGAGCAGCAATTCGTTGCAATACTTTCTTCGAATTTGTCCTTTTTTGAAAAAATTGCGTCCAGAGAGCAGAAGAACGAAATAGACAAGAGGTCCCTGGGCCTCTTAGTCCCTCTGCAAAAGATCGCCTTATCGGTAAGGAACCTGACCGCCAGGATGAGAACGATACTATCGCATAATGTCATGCTCAGCGTGAAAGCTACCATGGAGATCACGGAGCTTTTAACGGCGATGAAAAAACAGTTCAGGGACACAAAGGACTTCATCCTCACGAAAAACCCTATTTTGAAAGAGAATATCAGGTCAGATATGGTAAAGACCATCGAGACGGCCGACAGGTGCGCACTGGTGCATGAGGGAAGGCTCATCGCCGGCGCGTGCATGCCGAAGGCATCTTACCTGTACCTTTCTCTTATTTCTTCCTTTAAGGGTGTCGCCGAGGAGCTTGCCAATTTTTCAGAGAGCCTCTGAAACAACGCCACCGCCACCTCTCATTGCACCGGCCGGTCACAGAGATGAACTTACCCCGCGGCGCGCTGCGAGGCATCAGAGGATAGAAGCGGCACGATCATTCCCCCCCTCTCCCTGGCCCTCTCCCGCAAGGGGAGCGGGAATAATGATACTGCAAGTGCTGCCCGTGCCCTGGCCCTCTCCCGCAAGGGGAGCGGGAATAATGATACTGCTGTGCTGCCCGTGCCTGACCCTCTCCCGCGGGGGGAGCGGGGACGGTGTCACCTCGCGGCACGCTGCGGGGAATCATCCGGATTGAAGGAGATACAGCCTAGGCCCCCTGTCGGGGAATTCCGGTTCCCTGCCGTCGAGGTCAGGGATATTGCTGGGACCGCTGCTTTCCGTCGGAGCAGTTCGCTACAAGCCCCGGCAACTCTTCTCCATGCCGCTTCACGATGATCTTCCCGTGGATAACATTATTTGTCTCTGATAATTCTGTCCAATTTTTCCCCTTATCCACCTCTACTCTGAAATTGGCCTCTGCGTTGTCTGCAAGCTTCACCACCTTGTTGATCTTGTGTTTCTCGTCCTTCTTGAGAGGGGGGACATCAAACTCGAAGGAGCCGGCCCTGTCCACCAGAATGCGGGCCTTTGTGGGCCCTGCCGGCATAACTCCCGCATTATAGATCGTAGCCCTGAGCCACACATAGCTGCCCGGTGCATGATCTGGAGGATCCTGTACCCCATAGACTGTAGCGTACGTACACACCACGAGGTCGGGGAGCGTGTCGCCGTATACGCTTACCCAGACATATTTTTCATCAGGCGCGAACTGGTCCCCGAAGCCCGGGATTGACGTCTTTCCCACAATGGCCCCGAACATCCAGTCGCCCGGGGTCAGCGTCTCTTTATGGGTGATATAGATATGCTCGCCGAAGGAAAGTGCGGGGACCTGGTATTCGGTCCTCTTGACATTGCCCCACGTGTTCCACCACGATCCTTTAATGACAAAGGCCTTCTGCGGCTCGCTCTTTGTATTGCCCGCATTGTCGATCCGCACCCTGATGGTCACCTCTTCGCCCGCCCTGAGCTTTGCGGGCGTGGCGGTGACCTTCCCCACGGTCAGGTCGGCCTTTGCGGCATTGATGGGAAAGGATGCGCTCTGTGCCGAGACCTTGCCGTCTATCGTCATTATCTTCACCGTGAAAGAAGGGCCCCACAGGTCATCGGGGATCTTCCATCGATAACCGTTCACGCATACCTTCGGCGCGATCTGCACTACCTCCGCGTTATCCTTGAAAAGGCTTATGCGGCAGCATTTTTCAGGCACATACCCCGCCTTCGACCATTCTATCACCACCTCGTCGCCCTGGAAGAAGTGGTCGCCGCTTGCGGGCCGATCGATGGTAAGCATTCCGAGCGGCTTTTCTTTCACCGCCTTCGGTACGGTCCTCGTTGCGGCAGGCGTCCTTGTGGAAGGCGTCGTCGCGGAAGGCGTCGTTGCCGCCGCCCCCGGCGCCGTCTTCAGGTCTTGTTTTATCACGCGTTTTCCAGATGGGCTTTGCACCTGCTGGGCGCTTACGATCCCTGAAAAAATGGACACAAGAAAAAGGCCTGCAAGAGCAATGACCACGCACCTGTTCCTCATAACAGCCTCCCCTGTTTTTTCTAACTCATTATCACACGATCCTTTTTATGTCAACCGGCCTCCGCCTTTGCATCAACCACAAGGCCACCTCCCCCTTCATCCATCAGGATGAGGGGGTTGATATCCAGCGTCCTGATCTCAGGGTGCTCCAGCAAAAGCCGTGAGATGTTCACGATGGAGGCGACAAGATATTTCACGTCGTAAGGCCCCTTTCTTCGGAATCCCTTCAGTATCCGGCCGCCTTTGATCCCGTCGATCATCGCCCCGGCGGTCTCTTCGTCAACGGGCGCCACGCGGATCGCCACATCGTCGTACGCTTCGGCGAATACCCCGCCCAGTCCGCACAGAACAACGGGGCCGAAAACCGGGTCCGTCCGTCCTCCCAGGATAACCTCACACCCTGGCGGCGCCATCTTCTGCACAAGAAAGGGCCCTGTCCCTATACGGCCAAAGGCCTTTACAAGGGCTGCGTCGTCCCGGACATCAAGGATCACGGCGCCCTCCTCCGTCTTATGGAGCATGCCGGGCCCGGCGCTCTTCAGTGCGACAGGATACCCTATGCTGCGCGCGCTTTCGAGGCCGTCTTCAAGCCCTTCCACGATCCTGTGGTCTGCCGCGGCAAGGCCATATGCCTTGAGGAGCCCGAAAAGATCCTGTATCGGCGTGAAGCCGGGGGACAGGCGGGGTTGCGCCGCGGCCCTCCCCCCTGATGACGCGAATCGGGGCAGCCGCAGTTTTGCGGCCCTGTTCCGGTAATGCTCAAGGGACATGGAAAGCGAAGCCAGCGCATCATCGACATTACCAAAGACCGGGAGGTCGGCTACGTTCCGCAGATCAAACCAATCGACCTTGTGGCCGATCGTACAGAATACTACCGGCTTCCCGTACGCTGCCGTCAGGGCCGAAGAGGAGCGAATGAACTTCCGCGTAAGGGAAGCATCGTCGCCGGGGGCATAGGAATGGGCGATGAGGACGCCGTCGACCCCTTCTTCGCGAAGCGCCATTTCGGCGATCTCCAGATAGAGGTCGATGTCGAATATGTCGCCGAGGTCGACGGGGTTGCCTCTTTTTATCACGCCGCTTCGCGTCTTCTCCGAGAGCATGCCCAGAAGCCTATCCGAGAACGGCGCGAGCTTGAAGCCGTGGCGATGGGCGCTGTCCGCGGCCAGCACGGCGTGCCCGCCCGACCTCGCCATGATCGCCAGCCCGGGCCCTTTCGGCAGCGGCAGAGAAAATATCTTGAAGCAGTCGACCATCTCCTTAAGGCCATAAACGCGATGCACGCCGGCCTGCCTCATTGCCTCATCAACGACCCTGTCGTCGCCCGCCAGGGCGGCGGTGTGCAGCCTGGCAACCTCCCTGCCTTCAGGGCTCCTGTTGGATTTCAGGAGGATGACCGGCTTCTCTGCGGCGGCTGCGAGGCCCATGAACCTCCTTCCGTCGCGAATGTCCTCCAGATAGAGCCCGATCATCGCGGTGCCCGGGTCGGCGGCGCAATATTCGAGGAAGTCGCACTCATCGAGCATGAGCTTGTTGCCGATGCTTGCCAACTTGCACAAACCGATATTTTCCATGTGGCACAGCATCATCAGGTCGTGTATGATGCCGCCGCTCTGCGAGATTATCGATACGGGCCCCTGCTTTAGCTCTTCGGTATGAACGGGATAAAAAGGCATGACGAGCCCGTTCTCGACGTTGATTATCCCCACGCAGTTGGGCCCCATGACCTCCATCCCCCACTTCCCTGCAATAGCGAGAACCTCTGCTTCCAGGGACCTCCTGTCATCGCCGAATTCCGAGAAGCCGCCCGTTTCGATAACAATGCGCCGTATGCCCTTCTCTCCACAGGCATCGATCGCGGCGGCCAGGCCTCGGGCAGGGACGAGGAAGATGGCGACGTCGGGAACCCCCGGTATCTCGGACACATCGGCGTAGATCCTTCTGCCGTCAAGAGATCCTGCCTTTCCCCCCACGAGGTAGACCGTGCCGGGAAATTTGAAGCGGTCCATGTTCTCTACTATTACGCGGGCAAGATTCGCCGGGGCATCGGAAACGCCGAAGACGGCCACGCTCCCGGGAAAAAACATTGTTTTCATTTAAACCTCCGGCAGTTTTTCAGAACGCCTTCATCATACCACACCTTTCCCTGTCCCGGCAGATAAAAAAGCGCCGGATTACCGGCGCCCTTTGAACGATATTTGCAGGGATGCTGCTATTTTCGCACCTGCCAAAGATCCACCTGGACCACCCTGTCCGCTATCCTTTTCACCTGGTCAAGATAATGCGAAACGGCAAGGATGGTGATCCTCTCTTTGAGATGAAGGATCAGCTCTTCGATAACCTCCGCCGCTTTTTCGTCCAAGGACGATGTCGGCTCATCAAGCAGGAGCACCTCCGGCTCCAGGATAAGTGACCGCGCTATGCAGAGCCTCTGCTGCTGTCCCCCGGAGAGCGCCAGCGCGCTTTGTGCGAGCCGGTCCTTCACTTCGTCCCAGAGATAGGCCTTTCTCAGCGCGCCTTCTACCTTTTGTGCAATGAGCCCTTTGTCCTTCTCTCCCGACAGCTTGAGGGGGAAGGCAACGTTGCGGAAGATGCTCATCGGGAGGGGGTTCGGCTTCTGGAATACCGTCCCTACGAGTTTTCGCAGCCGTGACGGCGAGAAAGAACGCTCGTAGATATCCCTCATCTCCCCGTTGAACCTCATCTCGATCCTGCCCGACATCTGTGCCTCGGGTATATTTTCCCAAAGGCGGTTCAGGGTCATGAGGAAGGTGGATTTTCCAACCCCTGACGGCCCGATGATCGCCGTGACGGCAAATTCCTCAAAATTCTCATTGATGCCGTCCAGGATGCGACGTCCTTTGTAGAAAAAGGTCAGATTTTTTACCCTGATCTTGGTATTTCCGGCTTGCTTCGTATTCATGTCCTGTAGAAAGCAATATACGTTAGTCGCTTCTTGATGAGAAAAGCAACGGAAAAGAGAACGATGCATATGGCGAGAAGGATGATGGAAGCCGCGTAGCCGGTCAGCAGTTCTTCGGGACCGGTATATTGCGAAGAGATGTAATAGATATAAAAAGGGAGCGCCTCATAGCTTGAGAGAAGCGATCTCGGCACCCCAGCGCTGGCAACGACGCCTGTCAGCATAATTACAGCGGTATCCTCGGCGCAGCGGCCTATGGCAAGGATAACGCCGCTCATTATCCCTGAAAGCGATTTTGGCAGGAGCACGTAGTAAATATTCTGCAGCTTTGTCGCGCCAAGCGCAAGGGCGCCGAGACGGGTGCTCTCCGGAAGGCCTTCAAGGGCCACCTGCGTCGTCCTGATAAGGTAGGGAAGCACGAGAAAAGCAAGAGCAACGCTTGAGACAAGCAGGCATGGCTGTATTGCCCGTGAAAAGTGCTTGTGGAGAAAAACGGCAAGGGCAAAACCAAAGAGGCCGATAACTATGGACGGGATCCCGGCGAGGACATCAAAAAAGAGATTGAACGCTCCCTTTATCCTGGCATTGGCATACTCGGACAGATATATGCCCGTCGCTACGCCCACCGGTATGGCCCACACCACGGACATGACAACAAGGGCCAGCGTGCCGGCTATAGCCGGGAAGAGACCGTTGAAGACCTGCTTTCTCAACAACAGCGCATCGAGCGCCGCCGTATCGCCGAAGATCAGCCGGACATCGAGGCTGGAATACCCCTTCAGACACAGATATCCGATGATAGAGGCAACCGTCAACAAAAGCATCATCATGCTGAACCATGAAAATCCGATTATTAACTTTTCGCTGTACCTCTTCACTCCGCCCCTCTTTTCCTGAACGCAAAATACCTGATGCCTATGACGATGGCCGACGTGAAAAGATAGAGAACCATGCCGCAGGCAAATATCGACTTGAACTCAAGACTTTCATAATCTGCGGCGATGACAAGCGCTATATGGGCGGTCAGCGTACGCGCAGGATCAAATATCGAACCCGGCACCTGGGCCGAGTTGCCGGCTATCATGAGCGCGACCAGCGTATCGCCCAGCGCCCTCCCGAAGGCGAGGATCAGCCCGATGATAATACCCTTCCTGGCGTTGGGGATGATCACGTAGATCAGCTTTTGTACCGCGCTGGCGCCCAACCCGTCCGCCGCATCGAGATAAGGGGCGGGCACCCTCTCAAAGCTGTCGTTGAAAAAGAGGATCATTGTGGGAGATATGAGTACGGAGAGCATAAGCGACGCCGCGAGCACCGACATGCCCGATCCGCCTCCGCCAAGCTCGCGCACTATGGGAACAAGAAGAAAGATGCCGACAAAGCCATATATCACCGTCGGTATCCCTGTCATCACCTGCACGATCCTTCTGAGAGAGCGGCCAAGGCGCCTCGGCCCGAGCACCCCGATGAAACTCGAGCAACCGATGCTGATCGGGAAAGAGATCGCCACGCTCAAACAGGATATTGCGAGGGTGCTGACGATCATCGGCAATATGCCGTAGGAACCGTTTCCCGGCGACCATTCGCCCGTGAGGATCCGGAAGATGTTCCCCTCTCTAAGGAGCGGGAGCGCCATGAAAAACATAAAACCAAAGATAATGATCGTGACGGCGCCGCTTACGATCGTAGAGAGGAGAAAAACCCTCTCCGCGATCGCCTCTTTTATCGAACTCATTTAACAGGGATAAATCCTTTTTCGGTTATGATCTTCTGGCCTTCGTCGGTGTAAAGAAAATCAAGGAATTTCTTCGTGAGGGGCATAGGCTCACCCTTCGTGTTGCTGTAAAGGCCGCGGCTCACCCCATATTTTCCTGATATTACCGTCTCGATTGCAGGCACAACCCCTTCAAAAGTGACGGGCGCAACGGTCTTGTCGATGTGCCCCACCGAGACGTATCCGATCGCATAAGGGTCCTGCGATACGGCGGATTTCATCGCACCGTTGGAAACAACCACGTTCGCGCCTTTCGCGATAGCTCCCTTTCCGAGGGCCTTTTCCCAAAAGACCTCCCTCGTCCCGCTCGCCTCGTCCCTTGTGTAAAGGTTGATCTTTCTGTCCTCCCCTCCTAACGCCTTCCAGTTATCGATCTTCCCGGAAAAGATGTCCGCCGCCTGGGCCTTGCTGAGCGACTTCACCTTGTTCTTCGGGTTCACTATAAGGGCAACGCCGTCTAAGGCCCACATAAAGAGCTTGAGGTTATACCGCTTGATCTCGTCATCGGTCGGCTTCCTGCCGGAGTTGCCGATGTCGACAAGTCCTTCGCCTACCTGTTTGATCCCTACGCCTGATCCGCCGCCGGCAATGGTTATCTGGATATCGGGATTTGCCGTCATGATCCGGCGGGCGGCTTCCTTCATTACCGGGATATGCACTGTGCCCCCTGATATCTTCACGATCCCCTTTTCTCCCTTGAATGCATCGATGGGTCCTGCAAAAGAGAGGGACAACCAGCAAAGGGTAAAACAAAAGACTGCTGTCAACAAAACAATAGCTGTTCTTTTCATCGACTCCTCCTTATTATACGTATGTATTTATCTTTATAGGTTTTCAAAAAGGGCCCCCACGCGCGTTCGGATCTGGCCCACATCGCTCTCCGTAAAATCTGTCTCTACCTTCAGGAAGGGCAGACGATGTTTGCCGCGCACGTGCTGTTCGACCCTGTACGACTCTATGTTATAAGAGTGGCAGGCCTGAAGGATGACATCTATGACAGCGTCGGGCCTGAAACGGCCGATCATCGCATCGATCGAATCGAATCGCCGCTGGTTCGGCGTCATGCACGAGCAGGGTATTTTCAGGTATGCCTGCGCCAGGGCGGCGACCGGGTCGCCGGTGCCCTCTTCAATTTCAATCGAATACCCCTTCATGCCGCTGCATGCCTCCATCGCGACCACAACCCCTCCTGCCCCCTCGATCACCCTGAATATCTTCGCGGCATCGCCCCCTACCGGGCAACCGCTGACAAGGACACGCGGCGAATGCCCGTTGCCGGGATGCTCTCCTTTTCTTAATCGTTCCCGGAGTTTTATCGTAATGCCCTTGAGCAGCCGCCGTAATTCATCGCCGTTCGAGACCATCTCAAGACCGATCACCTCATACATTTCGCTCCAGCTTATAAGCGGCGGGGAGTGCGCCGCATAGGAGAAGAAATCGTTCATAAGGCGGTTCTTGTCGTTCGTCTCCCTGATCTCCGATTCAACACGCTCGGCGGTGATCTTGACGCCAAAGGTATCCTCCAGAAAGCTCTTCAGCTTGTGAACCATGACGGTCCAATTCCCCAGCGCCTCCTTTTCGTCTGGAAGCTGCGGCAGGTCCATGATGTGCGTGGGCTTGATGTGCCTGATAAGCTCGAACATCTTTTTCTTTCCGTCGCATGTGGTCTCACCGATTATCGCCCCGGAGAGGGCGTAGAAGGGGCAGGTGTCCGTCTTTATGAACCCGAAGCTCGACTTGATGAGGGGGCAGAGGTTCGAGGGGAGGACGGTCTCCGCTTCCGGGATCGTCTTTCTTGAAAAGGCACAGAGAAAGACGGGTACCGCGCCGGCCGCCCGGATAAGCTCGACGGGGGCATAGCCGCAGTACATTCCGACTACGGGCAAACCGGCATTTCTCTTACCGATAACAGAATCGAGCACCCTTTCGTTCGGGTTGTTGGCGTACTTATCGTCAATGAGCGCTTCCATGGTTGAATATATCCCTCTTTATTTCTCTCCTGACACTCTCAGCGGGCTGCGTTGTTAACCATGCCAGGAATGTTTTTTTACATCCATTTCCGCTATTAGTCAAATCGATTTTTTGAATTATTAATGCTTCAGATATAACTTTCGCGATGCAGCGGAATGCCTGTCGTCCCCGATGAGCGACCAGTCGCGCTCTACATTCATGCGCTCATCCACAAGTCCGCTACTTTTCTCACCAGGGAAGGCAGGGACGGGTCGCGCGCCCCCATGACGAGCACGCAGTCTCCAGGCCTCGCGTCTGCCTTCAGCCTCGCCAGAAGCTCGTCGCGGTCCTTTACCGCATGCGCATTGAACGGCACGGGGCCGAGCCCCTCTATGATGTCTTCCGCGCAGATGTCCCTTTGCGCGGTGCCTCCTGCGTAATAGATGGGCAAAAGGTAGAGCGAATCGCTCTTCCGGAAGACGTTCCGGAATGCCGCTATGTATTCGCCCTTCAGGAACCGCGTCGGGCCGAACCCGTGCGGCTGGTACACGGCGATGATGCGGCCCGATAGGCCCCGTGCGGCGCTCACCGCCGCCGCTATCTTTGCCGGGTTGTGCGCGAAATCATCGACCACGTAAACGCCCTGCTCCGTTGCGGTTATTTCAAACCTCCGCGCCGCGCCTTCGAAATTTCTCACCCCATCGGCAAGGCGAGGCCCTCCGCAGCCTATATGTTCGCAGACGCAAAGCGCCGCGCGGAGGTTTTCAAGGTTATGCTCTCCCGGAAAGGGCAGGTGGTATTCGATGCCGCTCCGAAAAAGCTTCACCGAGGTTGCCAGAAGCTGCTCGCCGTCAGGCCGCCACGAGGCGAAGCTGTTCCTGCCGAACCTCACCGTTGCGGGCAGCCCTGCAAGGATCGGATCGTCCGAGTTGGTGGCAGCCCACGCCGACCGCGAAATGAGCGTTTCAAAGAGCCCCCTTATCTCGTCGATCTCCTTGTGGTCCTTCGATACATTGAGCACAACGGCAAAGTCCGGGGAATATTTGACCAGCGTCCCGTCGCTCTCGTCGGCCTCAACGACCAAGAGGTCTGAGCCGCCGCTGAAGGCGTTGCCGATCATCCCCTGCTTTTCGAGCCGCCGCAGAGGAGCGCCGCTTATAAGGGAGGGCGACTTCCCGCATGCCGTCAGGAGCTCGAATATCATCGCCGTCACCGTCGACTTTCCGCTCGTGCCGGCCACCGCGATCGTCCTCTTCGAGGCGACGATCGCGGCAAGCAGGTCGGAGCGGTGCACGATAGGAAGACCTGCCGCACGGGCAGCAGCGATGTCGGGGTTCGACTCCTCGATCGCCGTTGAGACACAGACCGCATCAGTATAGGCGCCGACGCCCGATCCGTCCTGGCCGGCGATCGTGCATCCGAGCCCCTCGAGCATGTTCTGCATGGAGGCCGTATCCTCGCTGCCGAGCAGGCGATCGGAGCCGGTAGCCTCGATCCCCTGGAACCGCAGGTACTGCGCCAGCGCGCTCATGCCGCTGCCGAAGATGCCGGTAAAGTGGATGCTCCGGCACCGCCTCCCGCCTATCACAAAAGGAGGAGGGTCAATGTATACGAGCGTGCCTTCCCTGACGATCTCAAAGAGGCGGATGATATCCTCATTTCTCAAGGCTATGCATCCATGGGACAAGGGGGTTCCCACCAGGTCATGCCGGTTGGTGCCGTGGATATAGATGCACCGCTCGCAGGAATCCACCCCGCCGCCCTTGTTGATCCCCTCCTCAAGGCCCTCCAGCCTCAGGATACGGGTAAGCACCAGGTTGTCCCCTGGCTGGCCCTGGCCGCAGTCCATGCCCGTGTCTATGCGGTCCTTGAAGATGCGTCCCGCAGGGGCGCCCGTCCCGATCTTTTCCTTGATCCGATGGATGCCGGGAGGGGTCTTGAACGAGCCTTCACGGATGCCGCAGCCGAAGCGGGAGGTGGAGGCGTCATATCTCCCGATGACGGCATCCCCTTCACAGACCAGAAGCGTTTGCACCTCGATCGACTGTACGAGGTAGACCTCCCGCGGGCCGCCCAGGAAACTTTGTAATTTACCGTAGATCTGACGCAACCGAACACCTTCCATGTCAGATCATCCTTTCGACCCGCCGAACAACTCCAGCATGCCGGCCAATCTCTCCATCTGCTCTTTTTCCAGGATATTATCGACCGCCGCCTTCGCCGCCCCGAGCATCATGGCGTTCGCCGCCGAACAGCTTTTCTGAGAAACCAGCATCACCGGCTTATTCACCGCATGGGCATATCCCGCCTCAAAGGCGACGCCCGTATCATCTCCGTCAACAAGGGCAATAACAATATCGCATTCTTCCAGGAGCCCTATGCACTCGATCTTGACGCTCTCCGCCATGTGCAGCTTTGCCTCCGGGTCCCCCTCTATGTTCGGGGTATGGCTGAAGGGGTCGACGATACGTATGTCCCGCCTGTGGGTTAAGGCGGAAGAGAGCCTATCGAGGAACTCTGCTTTGAAGGCCTTTTGCGCATCGTTGAAGCAGGGGTGTGCGAAGTAGACTTTCATCGCTTCAGCTTCTTAAATGCCTTGTATGCGCCATAGCCGAGTACGGCCGCGGCGCCTGCTATCAAGGGGATGCCGAAAACAACGACGGCGGTGGCCGCCCTGACCAGGTCAAGTGGGGTGATCTTTTTAAGATCATTCTCTGTCTGTCTCAATAATAACCTTCGCAATTTTATAGCATTGACCAATATGGGCATTGATGATCATCCTCATTGCCGTATAGCTTATGCCGGCGGATACCGCCTGCCCGACGACGGGGACATACCGCGCCGCCTGCTTTACGGTCAGGCGGACCCCTACCTTCTTCAGGACCTGCATTATCAATTCTTTCGTGATGTACCTGCCGATCAGATTCGTTCCGAGCCTCTTCGCAATATCGTATATAAAAATAGCTATCTGCGGATTATATTCATCTATCTGCTCTTTTGACAGGCCGAACTTCTCGCTGACCGCCGGTATTATCTGCTTCAAAAGGACAACGTCGGTGGCGATATCGGCGAGAGGGACGGGCACGGCTGAGGCTGCCGCCGACAGCAGGGACCTCTTGTTCGACATGCGCCTGCATTCTTTTTTTATCTTTTCCAATTCTTCTATGGTGCCGGCCAGCATAGGCTTTTATATTAACGCTATTGCGCAAAGATGACAAATCTTATTTTGACCCTCGATGAGCGCGGCGATCAAATTGGTTGAAAGATTCTCCAGTGGTGTGGAATACTATGGTGCCATGCACAGCGAAGGGAGCACCCCCCGAAGTACGACGCAAAATATGCTGACCCGCGAATTTATTCTCGGGTTCCTCATATTATTTGTTTCTATCGCTGCCAATCATGCCCTCATCCCCACCCTTCCTATCTTCTTTGTAAGGTTGGGATCCAACGAGACGGAGATAGGCGTGCTCATCGGCGTTTTCGCCGCTTCTTCGCTCGTTTCCCGGTTCCTCGTAGGCAGGGCGCTGCTGAAGTACTCAAAAAAAAGCGTTATGATTTTCGGCTCCCTGCTCGCTGCCGCTTGTTTCCTTGCCTGCATCGTCCTTCGGCCTTTCTGGCCCTTTTTCGCCATAAGGCTCTTTCAGGGGGTCGCCTTCTCGTTCGTCGATACGACCGTCCTCGCATTGATCGTCAGCGTTATACCGCCGGCATACCGGGCGAAGGGCTTTGGCTACCTCCTGCTGGCGCCAACCCTTGCGCTGGTTGTAGCCCCCTCTTTCGGCATGTTTCTCATCAACCGGTACAGCTTTACCCTGCTCTTTTTGACCTGCGCAGGGCTGGCGCTGTGCGCCTTCCTCTGCTCGTGCACCTTAAAAGAGCAGGATAGTGCTCCGCCCGGCCGCGATGCCCCCGCCGCCGGCAGCTCTTTTTTTGACCTGAAGATCCTTGTCCCTGCCGTAACTAATTTTCTGTATAGCTTTGTCTGGGGGGCACTCATAGCCTTCGTACCCCTTTATGCGGTGAACTGCGGGATAAAGAACCCCGGGCATTTCTTTTCCGCTATTGCCGTAATGCTCATCGTAGGCCGGGTCCTTGGAGGGAAGATCATGGATGTCTACAACAAAGAAAGGCTTATCATGATCTTCACATTTACATCAATGGTCTCCGTGGTCATTCTCTCTTTTTCAGAAGATCTTCCGATGTTCCTTCTCGCGGGATTGACCTGGGGGACGGGAAGCGCATTCTTCTTTCCTGCCTCCATGGCATATGCCCTTGATTATGCGGGCTCTTCCGGGGGCACCGCCATCGGGACCCTCCGGGCGATCATGGATCTGGGGTTGGCCGTCGGGCCCGTGGCCATGGGCATTATCGTCCCCTTTACGGGCTACCCCGTGATGTTTCTCTGCATGGCCGCGGTATGCCTTGTCAACCTTGCCTATTTCCAGTTTTATGTAAGAAAAAAGGGCAAGGCAGGGCCATAGGCATGCTCGGGATGATCTCCTCTTGACGTTATTTATACAAAATGCTATCAACATGTTAAGCATTAATTGTTTGATGGCGGGCTTATCACGAAAACCTTCGTGCCGGCGTCGGAAAACCTGTTTTTCACCGTTGCATTGCTCTCGATAAAGATGCCGAAGGCATGTAAAGGTTGAAATAAAAAAAGGGGGGTAGACAGGATGACGCCGAGGGGAAGCGCTGCTGTTGCCGTTTTGTCGATCTTCATTACCTTTGTTCTTTCCGCCGGCGCGCAGGAGCGAAGCGGCGATGTCCTGCAGCAGCTTGAGCGCAAAGAGGTCACGCCGGAAACAAGGCCGGTAAAGCCACCCGTTATCGAGAAGGAAGAAGGAGAGAAAAAGGCCAAGGTTAAGTACAGGGACGCCGAGAAGATATTCGTCAAAAGATTCAAGGTAGAAGGCGCTACCCTCATCGATGAGCCAACGATCCGCTCGCTTGTTGAATCCTTTGAGAACAGAAAGCTTGCACTCGAAGACATCAACGCCGTTGCAGAAAAAATAACCGGCGCTTACAGACAGCGGGGCTACCTCATAGCCTATGCCTTCATCCCCGTTCAGGAGATAAAGGACGATACGGTAGTGATCAAGGCAATTGAAGGCAGGGTCGGGAGCATCTCCGTTTCAGGCAACAAGCACTACGGAAGCCCATTCATCGTAAAGCACCTCGAGCAGGCGCGGAAAGACCCGTCCCTCATGGAAGACAGGCTGGAGCGGGCGATACTCCTGCTCAACGAATATCCTTCCCTTAACGTAAAGACGTCCCTAAAGGCGGGCAGCCAGCCAAAAACAACGGACATCCTGGCGACGGCGTCAGACAAGCGGTACATATCCATGGGCCTAGGCTACGACAACTTCGGCTCGAGCACGATCAGCAAACACCGCGCCTCCCTGTCGCTCGAAGCGGGCAGCCTTATTGCCGACGGCGATCTTCTGATGCTGAGGGGCGTCACGGGGCTTGACCGCATCGATCTCAACAAGCTCTCCTACGGCAGGGCCGAATACCTCATACCCGTAAACTACAACGGGACCAAGCTCGGCGTGTATTACGCCGACAACGTATATGAGGCGGGGGAATACCTTATCCCCCTCGACATCAACGGCAAGGCGCACACGGCAGGCATCTACCTGACGCACCCCTTCATAAAGCAGAGGGATAGGACGCTGGAGGTCAGGGCAGGCTTTGACTACAAGGATATGTACGACTATATGCTCGACAGCCTGAACAGCAAGGACAACGTACGGAGCCTCAATTTTGGCGCAAGCTACAACTTTTTCGACGCTCTTAAGGGCAGGAACTCCATCTCCGCAACATGGCATCAGGGCATACCCTACCTGCTCGGGGGAACGGGCAGGGACGGGACAGGCACAAGCAGGCTCGGGGCGAGCGGAGGGTTCACCAAGTTCACGGGCGACCTTGCCCGAACACAGATGATCGGGGAGTACAGCTACGCACTTATCAGGGCCTCGGGGCAGCTGTCGAATGAAGAGCTCTTTTCGGTGGAGCAGTTCGGCATAGGCGGCATGGGAACGGTGAGAGGCTTCGATCCTTCCATGTACAGCGGGGACAGCGGCTATGTCCTGGGCGCTGAACTTTATTTTTCGCCCCTCTATCCGGACAAGAAGATATTTGGCCGCAAGATCGGGGAAATGCTCAAGCTCGTCCTCTTCATAGACCACGGCGGCGTTTACAGAAACAACGTCCAGCCCGGAGAATACAAGGAGGCCTATCTCACCTCCGCCGGGGCGGGCATAAGGGTCTACGGGGGGAACCTCTTTTCATTTCGGGTTGACTGCGCTGTACCGCGGATAAACGGGAATTTCAATGCCGGCAATTCGGTCTACTATCTGCAGGCGATGATGAATGTTGAATGACGGGGGCGAATTACCGCAATAAGGCACCTCGTTTTGAGAACAAGGGAGGGCAGGATATGAAGGACACAATATCGACTCTCGCAAAGAACAAAAGCGCGGGGGCTCAAGGCGCGGGGCCAGCAGCCGTCACTCTGTGCCTGAGCGCTTTTGCCATTTTTACCATCTTTCTCTTCCTGCCGCAGGCCGCCCTGTCGCTGCCGAAGGACGGGGCCGTGGCCGCCGGCAGCTCGACGATCTCTCAGCCGAACAGCGCCACCATGTATATCAACCAGTCGACGCATAAGTCCATCATCAACTGGAAGAGCTACAGCATCGGTGCCAACGAAAAGGTCCAGTACTTCCAGCCGTCGTCAAGCTCCATCTCGCTCAACCGCGTGATCGGCGTTGACCCTTCATATATACACGGCCAGCTATCCGCCAACGGGCAGGTGTGGGTCATCAACCCCAACGGGCTCCTCGTAGGGAACGGGGCGCGCATCAATGTGGGAGGCTTTGTCGGCTCCACGCTGAACATGAACAATGAGGATTTCATGGGCGGCAGGTACAAGTTCATTATGGCCGAAAGGCCGGGCGCAGCGGCTGCCGGAATAACGAACCAGGGACACATCGAGGCGGAAAGAGGGGGCTACGCCGTCCTTATCGCCCCGTCGATAACCAACGAAGGCTCGATCTCATCGCCTCTCGGAACGGCCTCTCTGGCGGCGGGCAATGAGGTAACCCTCAACTTTGCGGGCAACGAGCTGATCGGGTTTACCATCGACAAGGCCGTGTTGGAACGTACAACAGAAGGGAGCAGCGACGCCGGGATAACCAATAAGGGGAGCATTGCCGCGGACGGCGGGCAGGTTATCATATCCGCCAAAGTGGCATCCGATGTGATGAAGACGGTGGTCAACAATGAAGGCCACATCGCAGCCAGAACGATCGAAAACCGAAACGGACGCATCTATCTTCTCGGCGGTATGGAGAATAACGGCATCATGGTGGGCGGCGTACTCGACGCCTCGGCGCCAGCGGGCGGCGACGGGGGGTTCATCGAGACCTCCGCGGCGAAGGTTCATGTTGAGGACGGGGCAATCGTCACCACCTACGCACCATCGGGCAGGACAGGCACATGGCTTATAGATCCCACCAATTACAAGGTCGCGCCGACAGGCGGGGACATCACCGGCCCTCAGCTCTCCACAGACCTGGGCAGCAACAATATCCTTATCCGGACGCCCGCGGCAGGGGCGGAAAGCGGCGATATCTTCATAGACGACGGCGTCTCGTGGGGCGCGAACACCATCCTCACCCTCGAGGCTCACAGGAACATAGAGATCAATAAGGACATTACCGCCACCGGCGACACCGCGGGGATGGTTATTACCCCCAACTTCGACGGGGACGGCAGCGGAGGCAACTACAGCCTGAACAACGCAAAGATCACCCTGTCGGGCGGCAACCCTTCCCTCTTCATCGCGGGCAATGCCTATACCGTGATCAACGATGTGAACGCCCTCCAGAACATGAATAGCGGGCTGCTCGGCAGATACGCGCTGGGCAGCGATATCGACGCCTCGGCCACCGCCTCGTGGAACAGCGGGGCCGGTTTTGTGCCGGTGGGCAAGGCTGCGGCGAAGTTCCGGGGCACCCTCGACGGCCTCGGCCATACGATCAGCGGCCTTTACATCAACCGCGGCGCAACGGACGACGTCGGCCTCTTCGGCAATACCAGCAATGCGACGATCCGGAACGTCGGGGTGACCGACGCCGATATCACGGGGAGGTATTTCGTCGGAGGGCTGGTAGGATATAACTACGGCGGGACGATCAGCAACGCTTACAGCACCGGTACGGTCAACGGCTATTCGGCCGTTGGAGGGCTGGTGGGGATGGACGCCGGGGGCGCCATTCGCTATTCCTACAGCAAAAGCAGCGCATCTGGCACGGCTGCGCTTGCGGCCGTCGGCGGGCTCGTGGGCATCAACAACGCGGACGGGACGATCGCTTATTCCTACAGCTACAGCCCGAACACCGTGCAGGGGGGCCATGCCGGCGGGCTCGTGGGCGTCAACGACGGCACCATATCGAACTGCTATGCCATCACCAACGTGATAGGCACCAATGGCAGCGGCCATGTCGGCGGGCTCGTGGGCGTCAACGACGGCACCATCATCTATGTCTATGCGGCGGGCAGCGTTTCCGGCGCCGGGAGCTACCTCGGCTCGCTGGTGGGCTACAACGACAGCATCGCCACGATCAGCGATGCATATTGCAATAAGGAAACCTCGGGCCAGGCACAATGCGTTGGCAACGGCGACATCGGCTGCACGGGCCTCACAACAGAAGAGATGAAGCAGCAGGGGAGCTTCCCCGGTTGGGACTTCAGCAATAATTGGGCGATCGGCCAGAACGAATCCTACCCCTACTTTATCTGGAATGAACAGCTCCCCCATCCGGGGACCGGGGCGGGGCCGGGTCCGGGACCGCAGCCCGCGGAGGATGGCGGATCACCCGTCGACCAGGAGACCCTCACGAGGATCGACCAGGAAGGCCTTTTTGTCAATCCTTTCACGCCTACTCCATACCCAAATACGGATCTTGATAAACAACTTATTGATACCAATATTAAAGGGCTTGAAGAGTTTATGCGCGACGACAGCAATAAGGTATCAATAACTGAATTCCCCGACGGAACAAAGCGAATCACCGTTGAATATTTTAATGAAGCGTGGGGCGCCTCGGACACTATCGCACTTATAACCATACAACCTGATGGCACAAGAATAACCGAGAAAGGATCAATCACAACTATCGAACATCCTGACGGTACGATAGAAGAATACGCACAAAATGCAATGTCGTGGATAACGACTAAACCCGACGGTACGAGAGTAGTAAAATTTATTTATGCTCCCGGCGATGCGAACACATCCGAAGGACCCACTGCCACGATGACGATCTACCCCGATGGCAGGATCATAACCAAGTTCCCCGATAACAGCGTCAAGACCGAAAACCCCGATGGCACGATATTCACCGAACATCCCGACGGCATGAAGGTGACCAAAACCCCCGACGGCATAACGGTGGCCGAACTTCCGGACGGCACGACGGTAACGAGCATGGGCGATGAAGGAGGCTTTGCGCCCAGGACAAGGGTGACCGAAAGGCCGGACGGCACGGTCATCACCCAACACACCGGCGGCACGACGGTGACCGAACTACCCGATGGGACAACAATAACCGAGGTAGATGGAACAATAGTGACCAGGCTGCCGGACGGCACCAGGAAGGTTCAAGTACCCGAGGCCCCTGTCACAATAATCGATAGAACCGTTGTCGACGATTGGACATATATCCAGTACTCGGATGGAACAAGCACGACAGAACGGGGCAAAGGCTACAAGGTCACCAGATACCCTTCCGGAAACACTGTCACCGAATTTCCCAATGGCACAAAGATGGCCGACTTTCCAGATCGTACAAGAGTAATCACAGCCCCCGACGGCCGTGTAATGCTCGACACAATACCCGCTGACAAAGAAACACCGCAACCATTATGGGAAAGTTTTGGATTGACCACAACCAATAAACACCTGGTCACCGAAAAAAGCGATGGGACGCAGGTCGCCGACTTCCCGGACGGCAGCAGGGTGACAAAATTCACCGATGGCCGCATACTGATCGGCACAACCCCTCAAGCGGAATTCAAGCCGCCCGAACCAAGTAAGGGTACAGGGTTTCCAACACTGCGAGCAGACGCAATCGATTACGGAGCCGGAGAGCTTGAAGCTAGAATTACCCTCTTCCCGAGCGGGACGACGGTCACCGAAAAGCCCAACGGAATGAAGGTATTCGAAAATCCGAAGCTCGACCTGCGCATCTATCAATTCCAGCCGGTAATAAGATGATGCCTTGAGCATCCGGCCCTATTCTGTTTTTTATCTGGCACAGGCGCCTACCCCGTGCTATCATTCTACCCATGAAAATACCCCTTCTGCGGGTCCTGCACGGCCTCTTCTGCCTCGCCTTCTTTCTTGTCCTTACGGCGATCGATCCGATAGCGCACGCTTTTGAAAAAGAAGAGGCCGTCAGGCTGTCGAAATACCTCTCCCTTGGCGTAAAGGTTAAGCGCTTAGACAACAGCCACACTTCCTACGAGTTCGGCAATCCCTTTCCGCCGAATGTGGCCCCTATCAGCAGGCTGGAATTTCCCCTGGATTCATGGTGGGCGGGAGGGGAGCTGAGGGCAAGCTTCCCCCGGTTCTCCATGGGCATTGAAGTGCTCACGAACTCCCGTGGGGATGCCGGCGGGCGCATGTACGACTCGGATTGGGAGAGCAACGACCCCGATCTCCTGACCACCTACAGCGTATCGAGATGCCGCATGGAGCCAAGCTATATGGCCAGCGCCGATGTTGACATGGAGGTTTCCGACTGGCTGAGCCTGCCCCAATGGCTAAGCCTGCGCCCCGTGGTGGGCATGCGCTACCAGCATCTCCGCCTTGTTGCCCACAATGGAATACAGTACGACCTGACGGGCGTTGCGCCTGATGACCTGCTGCCGTCAAACACTATCCGCTTCAAGCAGACATACTGGCAGTACTTTATAGGGGTGCGGTCGGGCATCGATGCAGGGAGGTACATCGGCATACCGGACCTGAAGCTGACCGCCCAGTTCGACGTGGCCTACGTGGAAGGCGCCAACGAGGACAAGCACCTGCTCAGGGCGGGCAACCGGTTCACCTGCGAGGACACCTACGGCCACGCCTGGCACGCTTCGATCGGCCTGAAAAAAGGGTTGTCGAAAAACCTTTTCCTCGGCGTTGACCTTGATTATCTCCGGATCAGCACCACCGGCTCGCATCGTCTTCTGAACCGCCCCTTTGGCATCGATATGAGCTGGGGGGACGGGGTCAAGGTCTGGTCGGCGCAGAAGAGCATCTCCCTGTCCCTCGAATATAGGTTCTACTGATGCTCCGCCCTTCAGGATAAAACGGCATGACTATGCCCCCTCACCCTGACCCTCTCCCGCGAGGGGAGAGGGGCTTCGATATCTGTGCCTCACCCTACCCTCTCCGCGAGAGTAGACGAAATATTGTTACCCCGCAGCAAGCTGTGGGGAATCATCAGGATTGACTTATGAAGACCCTCATGATACAAAAGCTAAGAAAATTCTTCATGAAAGATTAAGTGATATTCCCACATACCGGTAATGCAGAAAAAACTCTGGTCAAAGGAATTTATAGCGATCACCTCTTCAACCCTGTTCAGCTCCTGGGCGCATTTCGCTTTGCTGCCGACGTTGCCGCTGTACCTTTTAGAAACCCTGAAGTTCAGCAGCAGCAGCGTCGGGCTGATAATAGCGGCCTTCCCCGCCTCGGTGATCCTTGTGCGCCTCATTGCCGGGTATCTGGCAGACAACTACAGCAGGTATGCGGTATCGGTCATTTCCCTTGCTGTAATCACCGTCAGCTATGGCGCCTACCCGCTGGCCTGCACAGTTTCAGGCATGATCCTGATACGGTTTTTACATGGCATCATGTTCGGCATCTCCAGCACTTCAAATGTGACGATCGCCGCCAATACCGTACCTCCTTCGCACATGGGACAGGGCATAGGGGTGTACGCATTGACCATTCCTGTAGGGATGACATTGGGCCCGGTCTTCGGCCTGGAGCTGCTCGAGCGCCATGGCCCAAAGGTGATGTTCTATGCGCTCCTTGGCATCTCTTTCATCTCTGTGCTGGGCGCCCTCTGCGCAAAAACGCCCTCAAAGGAGGTGCCGAGAAAGAGGTTCTCCCTTCCCAGTCTGTTTCATGAGAAGGCCTTTCCCATCTCCCTTTGCATGTTCTTTATCATGGTCGCATACGGTGCGATCATTGTCTTCGTCAGCATTTACGCAACGCAAAAGGGTTTTCCTAATGTCGGGATGTTCTTCGTCCTTTTTGCAATAACCATCATTGTTTCCAGGCTGTTCGCCGGCAGGCTTTTTGACAAAGGCCACGTTTCGCAGCTCATACTGACCGGCCTCGTGCTGATAGCCGCAGGAATGCTGTGGCTCGGGTACGCGATGGACCCCGCTCATTTCCTCATAGCAGGCATGATCAACGGTTTTGGCTTTGGGATACTCATGCCGACATGCCAGGCTGCCGTGAACAGCATGGTCAAATCCGGTGAAAGGGGCGCAGCCAACTCCACCTACTTATTTTCCTATGATCTTGGCATTGGGGCCGGGTCGCTTGTGATCGGCTTCCTTCTCGATAAAGTATCTCTCGAAGCGATATACCGGTACAGCACTTTTTTGATCTTGATCGCCGCGGGCATATTTATATTTATGGCAATCCCCCACTATTCCCGCAACAGATCATGATAGACCGGAAAGTAGCTAATGGTTAAAGATCAGCCGGATACGACCCCATCCGTTGCGCTCGCTGCACTCGACCTGGTCTGCCATGTTGCGGATCAGCCCTGCCGATACCACGGCCATAGCTTCATCCAGCGCCTTGTCGTCATGCTCTTCATCCAGAAGCGCCTGCAGATCAACGGAAGATTCTTCGGCCAGACGAATCCCCCGCCCGGGGTAGTCAAGTGTCAATATCAGCCTGTATTCGTCAAAGGCGGCTGCCAGATGCATAGGCCCCTGGCTCAACCCGGCCCCCTGCAGAGTCTCCAGCGCCTCGCCCACGGCTATGCCGGCATGTCCTATGACGTCCCTCCTCGCCCCCCAATCTGCTCCGTTTTCTTCCAGGAACCGCATCGCCTGTATCGCTGGCCTCTGCGGGTCGAGATCGATCTCTCCATACCGGGAAACGCCGATACGAAAGATGAGATTCAAAACGATGGCGAACAGGACCCCGACCAGAAGCCCCGAGCCCAGAATTGGTTTAACCGCTAAGGGCATCGTCGCGGTCAGCTCCGGAACTATCAATACCGCAATACCCGCAGCCAGGCCAAGCCCGACGGTCGCCCGCCTCCGGCTGTTAAGCAGCCTCGACATAATTAGCTCCGCTCCAGAGACGATCATATAGGCGGCCGTGTAGATCAGAATTGCCCCGATGACCGCTCTCGGCAAAAGAATAATGAACAGGCTGATCTTAGGGATACACGCAGCCAGGATGAGCATCAGGCCAACCGCAGTCCCTACTCGCCGGGACGATACACCGGTTGTGTGCATGAGGCCCAGGTTGGCCGATGAACAGGCGACCGTCAGCGTTCCTGTCAGTCCGCTTATGGCATTACAAATGCCCATCGTGTTCAGCAGCCGGCCGATCATTGGCAGATCGGGGCGCCGCCATTGTTTGTCGTTCATCCTGTCAGCTATTACACCGCAGCCAATCCCGTCCACCGCGCTGATGAGCAGCGTCAAAACCAGCGGAATGATCGCACCGGGAACCCATGTGGGAAAAGGCGGCCTGTAGTCCTCAAAGGGTATGGCAAACAGGGGCTGTCCCGCCACGGCAGTCAGCTCAGCGGCGCTGAAGTGTCCGGTCAGAAACGCAATCAGCAAACCAACGGCGACGCCGATGATAAGGGCAAATACCCGGATACGCCCCGAAGACCAGACGGAGATCGCCGTGATAGTTCCCAGTGTGCAAAGGGCGATGATCACTGAACCCGTGTTGAAGAAGGCGATCCCTTCTCTCAGGCCTATAAACCGCCGCACGCCCCCGGGCAGCAAACATATTCCTAAAAGCACCAGCAAAACTCCGGTGACCTCTGGTGGAAAGAGGACCCGCAAATTAGGCAGGAAACGGCCCATGAGGAAGACAATGAAGCCTGACAGCAGCAGGCCGCCAGAGGCGGCGCTTAGCCCGAACGTCATCACGACGGGGATGAAAACCACCATTGTGACCGGGCTGGGGATAAGGACAAGCAAATGTCCGGCGCTGACCCGGGTGGTAAGGCTGTTCAGCAGAGTACCGATGCCCATCACCACAATGCCCATCGACACAAATCCTCTTCGCTGGACGCCTTCTAGCCCTATATCCTGGCTGACGATCACCAGGTATACTACCAGCATGAGCGCCACAAATGCGTGCTGGATCCCGAGCATCAGGATTGTGGAAGGCGGGGGCGCTTCCTGGGCGATGTAGAGCATATCGCGGGGCTTCTCTCTTTCTGTTTCAACAAAGAGAGGTAGGAGTTTATTCAACCACGTTCTGCGCTTCATGTTACGCCTTGAAAGATCTTGCCGGGCTTGGCCTCTTACAAATAGGGATGTGGTTGATCAACGCGACCAACCCTTGCCTTTCCTGGCTTCCGGTGGACCTTGCATCCCGCGACCGGGAGCAGGTCACAGGTTCAGGATCAGATCCCGGAGGGAGCGTTTTGGCACATGGTGGACCCCGTCCTTATCCCTCCAGTACTTTATATCTCCATCCCTGACCTCTTCAAGAACAACTGTCTCCTTTGGGACCCCAAGGGCGATCACGAGAAGAATCTCATATCGTTCCGGTATCGCAAGCTGCGCCCTCAGATTCTCCCTCTGGACTGAACCGATAATGCATCCGCCATATCCCATCTCGGTAGCGCCGGCAAGGATCGATTGTGCGGCAATACCATGATTGACGCTGAAATTCGAAGTGATCTCTGTATCGCCCAAGATCACGATGTAGGCGGATGGCCTCTCGCCCTCCTCGGGCCCGTCCCAGTCTTTCAGGTATCCTGCCCATGCGAGACAGGGGAATATCAGGTTGTTCCTGTCGGGCGTACTTGACAGGACAAACTTAAGGGGCTGCAGATTGGCGGCCGACGGAGAGAGGCGGGCAAGTTCGATGAGATCTTTAAGCGCCTCTTCCGGCACGGGCCGGTCCTGGAAAAACCTGCGGTAGCTTCTGTTTTTCTTGATTATCTCATAGATCATGACGGGATTGTATCACGCCGAAAGTTTCGTTGACAACTATAATCAATCACAAAAAATAGAAGGCAGGGGGACACAGGGACGGGGAGACATGGTTGACGAACGCGGCTTGCTCTTTCCCCATTAATTTTCCCAAACCTACCGGGGTCTGCTATACTTGGATGAGGCAGAAGGAGTATATGCCCGGGGGGTTATCATGAATCCTGCTCAGCGTATTGTTTCGTTTGCCGGATATATAATGCTGGCCGTGGGAGTATTCATACTGGTTTTTTGTTCGTATCGCATCATCGAAGGTATGGCAAAGAAGGACTGGGCGTCAACGCAAGGAACCATTCTCAAACGGGAGAGGATCAATACGCTCCTTAATGCCAAGTACGAATCCCGCTATACGTTGAGGATCGATTATGGGTACCAGGTTGACGGGAAAGCGTACCAGGGTCAGGATTGCATTATCCCCTGGTACACTTTTGGGGAATCGAAGGACGGGATCAAACAACTTGAAGGGTCTTATAAGATAGGCGGTCCGATAAAGGTCTTTTTTGACCCGATGAAGGCGGGGAGATCCTCATTAACGACAGACGTGATCCGGTTCATCGGGTGGTTGTT
>JAGOOA010000035.1:8989-25427 GCA_017992765.1 Syntrophorhabdaceae bacterium | reverse complement strand
GGCATCGATATGGCGCTGTACTTAGTGAGCAAGATCGCCGGCGACGATGCAGCAAAGACCATACAACTCGGGATGGAGTATGACCCCAAGCCGCCTTTTGACTGCGGATCGCCGGACAAAGCACCGCCGGAGATACTTGAAAGGTTTAAAAAATAGGAATGTACAACGGGAGGAAGAATGTCTGCAAAAACTGATGCTCAGCCGCAGGTGCCCATCAATACAGGCGACGACATGTCGAGGGGCCGCTACAGCAATGCCATGCTCGTGACCCACGGAGCAGAAGAGTTCATAATTGACTGGTTCCTGCAATCGCCCAACGGGCCCCATCTCGTTTCGCGAATCATAGTGGCGCCCGGCCATATGAAGCGCATTGCAAGCGCCTTCCAGGAGAATATCGAAAGGTATGAGGAGTCTTTCGGCAAGATCAAAGTTGCTGAGCCTCCCCCGAACCCGCTGGTTCAATAGGCTCATAACGACCAAAGGGCGTTGGATCATGGACATAAGGCAGAAGGCTTCGATCACAGCAATATCGCTGGCACTCGTCCTCGCGATAAGTAAATTCATTATCGGCTTTGCCTCAAACTCTATGACAGTCGTCTCGTCAGGGCTCGACAGCCTCCTCGACGTCTTCATGTCCACAATGAACCTTTTTGCGATATGGAAGGCGTCGCAGCCTGCAGACGATTCGCACCAGTACGGCCACGGTAAGGTAGAAGACATGGCGCAGGTCGTACAGGCGGTTGTGATCGTCACATCAGGCACGCTTATCATATACAGGTCCGTTCATGAATATTTACATGATGAAATTATTGTTTATTCCATGCTTGATGCCGGAGTTATGCTTCTATCTCTTGCGTTTACTTTTATCATAATGACAACACTTAAAAGGATCGGCGAAAAGACCAACTCAAACACCCTAAGGGCCGATGCTCTGCATTATACGAGCGATATCTACTCAAACTCAAGCGCGCTTATCGCAATGGCGCTTACCTTTTACACGGGAAGAGCCTTCTTTGACCTTCTCTTTGCGGTGATAACAGGCTGCATTATTATATATTCCGCTATCCGTATCCTGAAAAGCGGCCTTTATGGCCTTATGGATGCAAGCATACCCGAGAAAGCTCAAAAAGAGATCGAAGAGATCATCGGCCACCTTCCTTACCCGTATGCGGGATACCACAAGCTCAGGACAAGGTTTTCCGGGAATAAGAAATACATCGACTTCCACCTTCTCATTTGCAAAAAGCTAAGCATTGATGAGGCGCATATGCTTGCCAACGATCTTGAAAAAATGATAAAGGAAAAGATGCTTATAGCGGATATAGTTGTCCATGTTGAGCCGTGTAATCTTGATGGATGCGACCTTACTGAAGATACCTGCACCGTCCTCAGGGTAAAGGCAGCAAAAAAGAGATAAGACATTAAAGGGCGGATCGTACATGGCACTTTATACCATTATAGCTACTTCAACGTTCGGCCTTGAATCCGTTGTGGCCCGCGAGTTGAGGAGCCTCGGCTACGATAATATGACCGTAGAGAACGGGAGGATCACCTTTGCAGGGGACGAGAAGGACATAGCGCGATGCAACATATGGCTCAGGACGGCTGACAGGGTGCTTATCAGGGTCGCCGATTTCGAGGCAAGGGATTTCGAAGAGCTCTTTCAGGGAACGCGGGATATCGGGTGGGATAAGATGATCCCCGTTGACGCTAAAATGCATGTCATCGGGAGATCGGTGAATTCAAAGCTCTCCAGCGTAAAAGACTGCCAGTCCATAGTGAAGAAGGCCGTTATCGAGGCGATGAAAGAGAGACATGCAATAGACCGGTTTCCCGAAACGGGACCTCTGTACAGGATCGAGGTCTCGCTCCTCAAGGACAGGGCAACGCTCACCCTGGACACGACCGGCCAGGGTCTCCACAAGAGAGGGTACCGCGAAGGGGCAGGGGAGGCGCCGCTCCGGGAAAACCTCGCAGCCGCGCTCGTTCTCTTAAGCAGGTGGAGCCCCGACAGGATACTTGCCGACCCGTTTTGTGGTTCAGGGACAATACCGATCGAAGCGGCCATGATCGGCAGAAACATCGCACCCGGCCTGAAACGGTCTTTTGCGTCCGAAGGATGGCCCCAGGTCTCCCGCCATATATGGGATGCAGCAAGAAAGGAGGCGGAGATCAATATCAACGACGCCGCTTTCAGGATACTCGCTTCAGACAACGATTTCAGGGTCCTCAAAAAAGCCCGCGAGAACGCCGAAAAGGCGGGGGTAGGGGACTGCGTGGTCTTTCAGAAGCTCTCATTTGAGGAATTCCGCTCCCGAAAGAAATACGGATTTATTATATCGAACCCGCCATACGGGGAACGCATGGGGGACAGCAAGGAGATCGAAAGGATCTACAAAAAGATGGGGGAAGTGTTCTCCGGGCTTGATTTGTGGACCTTCTTCATACTATCAGCACATCCGCAGTTCCAGACGCTCTTCGGGAAGAGGGCGGTCAAAAACCGTAAACTATATAACGGCGGAATCAAATGCTATCTATACGAATATCCCGGACCGAGGATAAAGACAGTGAAGAGTGAAAGGTGAAGAAAGATCTCGTCAGTCGTAAGGCGTCAGGCGTGAGGTGATTGCTGCCTTTCTCCCCTTACGACTTACGCCTGACGATTCACGGGTTTGCTGTCATTTCAGCTCCGATGTACAGTGCGGGCACTTCACTGCCTTGATGGATATGGACGACATGCAGTATGGACATTCTTTCGTATCGGGCTCCGGCGGGGGCGGCTCCTTCTTGAACCTGTTCACCTGCCTGATCATAAGAAACACTGAGAAGGCGACGATGAGAAAGCTGATGATCGTATTGATAAAAAGACCGTAGCTCAGCGAAACAGCGCCGGCGGCCTTCGCTGCGGCGAGCGTGGCGTATGGTCCTGCGACCTTGCCTTCTTTCAGGACCAGAAAGAAATTAGAAAAATCGATATTGCCGAGCAGTAGACCGATAGGAGGCATAATGACATCGTCAACGAGAGACTTTACGATGGAGGTAAAGGCGGCGCCGATGATTATGCCAACTGCCATGTCTACCACGTTCCCGCGCATGATAAATGTCTTGAACTCTTTAAGCATCATCTCCTCCTCTGTTCGAAATGTTAAGAGCGGCTGTGCATAAATCATTTTGCCATCTTACGAATAAAAAAACAACAAAGAATAACCTTGGCGGTCCTGCTTTTTAAAACGCTAAATGTTGACAGATGGGGCACCCTCTGTTACGATTGCCTTGAGGGAGAAGTTGAAACCAGGGTCATTGAAAAAGCGCTCTGCCAAGACCGGCCTCCCTCCCGGCTCGCTCGTTCACATCGGGAAAGAAAAACCGGTGGAACCAAAGATCACAGTCCTCCTTTACAACGAGGGTGAGTGCCGGGAGATCGAGGTAAAGGACTTAGAGCAGCATCTTCCCGTGAAAGATACGCCGGGCGTTGCCTGGCTCAATGTAGAAGGGATCTCACACGCTGAGACCGTTGAGAAGATCGGGCAGCATTACGACCTCCATCCGCTGCTTCTCGAAGATATAATGAACTCGGATCAGCGGCCAAAAATGGAGGATTACGACGATTACCTCTTCGTTGTTCTGAAAAAGATCTATTTTGACGAAAGCGGTGTTGTTGTCCGCGCTGAACAGATCAGCATGGTACTCGGACAACGTTTTGTCATAACATTCCATGAAAATAACGGGAGCATCTTTGATCCCGTCAGAATGCTGTTAAAAAACGACAAAGGGCGCATAAGAAAGATGGGCGCGGACTATCTTATGTATTCGCTGATAGATGTTGTCGTAGACAATTATTTTACCGTCCTCGAAACGCTTGGCGAAAGGATAGAAGACCTTGAGGGGCGGCTTATAGCAAACCCTGGCGCGGGCACATTAAAGGCAATGCAGGCGCTGAAGGGCAACATGATCTACCTCCGCAAGGTCGTATGGCCTCTCCGGGAGGTCATAAGCGCCATGGAAAGAGACCAATCGCCCCTCATACACAGTTCCACGCATGTTTATCTCAGGGATATTTACGATCACAGCATCCACATCATGGACACGATCGAGACGTTCCGGGACACGCTCGCAGCCATGCTTGATATCTACCTGTCGAGCATAAGCAACAGAATGAACGAAGTCATGAAGGTGCTGACCATTATTGCGACGATCTTTATCCCCCTCACGTTTATCGTGGGCCTTTACGGCATGAACTTTGAGTACATGCCTGAGTTGAAATTTCGCTGGGGTTATCCTGCTGTCCTTCTGGTCATGCTTGCGGTCAGTATCTTTATGATCTTCTATTTTAAAAGAAAAAAATGGTTCTAAAATACAGGAGGTTGCCATGAATAGATCCATCTGTTTATTTGTTCTGGTTTTTTTCATAACAGTCCCGGTCTGTTCCGCAGGCCCTCTTGATGATATCATGAAGGGGATCAAAAAAATTCCCTCTGCCGGCGGCGGTTCCGATGAGGCTACTACCGCGTCAGGCCTTAAAGAGGCCCTTTCCATCGGTACCGGGAATGCGGTAACCTCCGTCTCGAAATTAGACGGGTATTTTACGAACCAGATGATAAAAATACTGCTTCCGAAGAACATCCAGACGGCGGCGGATGTCCTTGGAAAGCTTGGCTACCAGAAGCAGGTGGACAATTTTATATTAAGCATGAACCGGGCCGCCGAGAATGCCGCGCCGAAGGCGCGTAGATTCTTTGTCGACGCCATCAAGGAGATGACCTTCGATGACGCGATGAAGATATTTCGAGGCAATGATACGGCAGCAACGGAATATTTCAAATCGAAGACCTTTGACAAGATCTATGCCGAGTTCAAGCCGTCTGTTTCTGCAAGCATGAACAAGGTCGGAGTAACGCGCTCTTACAAGGAGATGACCGGGAAATACACCTCATCAGTGCCTTTCGGGAACATGGAATCCGTCGACCTTGACCATTATGTCACCACGAAGGCCCTTGACGGGCTTTTCTTCATGGTAGGCGAGGAAGAAAAGAAGATACGCACCAACCCCGCGGCAAGGACGACGGAACTGTTGAAACAGGTATTCGGGAAATAAGATTAAAACTGTGAAATGTGAAAGGTGAAAAGTGAAAGGTTCAAAACTTCTCATACATTACTCTTCAAGGAAGATTCCAGACGCCTAACGCCTTATAGGTTTTTGCTGTATGCTGATAGCTGATTGCTGACAGCTCACGTCATCAGATCTTTACCAGCGTGTATTCCCTCTCTCCGAGACCCATCTTTACGGCGTGGTCAAGCTGTATGTTCCAGTCGATGGAAGGGTAGATGGCCCGCCATTTGTCTTCGCCCCTCTTCAGACGGGCTTTTATCGCCGTACCAGGGACAGACTCCTCATTGTTGACAAGGTCACAGGCTGCTGCATCGACGGCAACGGGGTCTATTGAGCCGAGGATACCTATGTCCTTAACGATAGGTGCATCGTTATGAGGGTAGCAGTCGCAGGCAGGGCTGACCTGCATGACAAAGCTCAGAAAAACCGATTTCTTTTCTTTCCCCTTGAGTGCGCCGCAGGCATATTCGACCATTTTTTTCTGAAAGACGTCGGCCGGTTGTTGCCACTGGACCTCGATAGCCTTTGTCGGACATATGATAATGCATTCGCCGCAGCCGATACACTTCTTAGCGTCAATAGATGCCTTTTTATCCTTTACGGAAATCGCCCCAACGGGACAGTAGGGAACGCATGTCTTGCACCCTATGCAGGTCCGGGCATTTACCTGCGGCGCAACGCCGCTGTGTTGAACGAGCTTGCCTTCACGTGTTGCACAGCCCATACCGATGTTTTTCAAAGTACCGCCGAACCCGGAAAGCTCATGAGCCTTAAAATGTGTAACGACGACCATCGCGTCGGCATCGGCAATATCCCTCGCGATGCTCGTTTCCTTAAGGATCTCTCCTTTAACCGGGACCTTTATCCCGCTGCCGCCCCTGAGGCCGTCTGCGATGACAATAGGGCAGCCTACGCAGGAATAGTCAAAACCGTTCAACACGGCGGTCATAAGGTGGTCAACGGAATCGCTCCTGGAACCTTTGTAAAGGGTATTCGTATCGGTAAGAAAAGGCCTTCCGCCTGCGCTTTTTACCTTGTCCGCCACCACCCTGAGGAATATTGGCCTCAGGTATGCGGTATTTCCCATCTCACCGAAGTGGAGCTTTATTGCAACGAGGTCATTCTTCCTGATCTTCGTATTGAGCTTGACACGATTCAAGAGGTCTCCAACCTTATCAAGGATACTTCTTTTGGGCGTAGCCCTGAAATCAGTAAAATAGACAGTAGACATTGCAGGCTCCTTTTTTATTTAATTTATAGGAAAATTATGTTAGAAGTAGAGCGATTTTGTCAACCTAAAAGGAGGCTTGCTGGATGTTGAATCTTTCCGAAAAGCACATTATGATCCAAAAGATAGCTGAAAAACTGGCAAAGGAAAAGGTTGCCCCGAGGGCAAAAGAGATAGACAGGACAGGTGCTTTCCCGTGGGATCTTGTTGATATATACAAAAAACATGGCTTTCTTTATCTCATGCTGCCGGAGAAGTTCGGCGGCCTTGACGGAGACATAACATCTCTGTGCCTTGTCATCGAAGAGCTGGCAAAGATATCTGGTGCGTCTTCGCTCGTGCCGCTTGCCCATAACGTGGGCATAATGCCCATCATGGTATCGGCAAACGAGGAACAAAAAGAATACATATACAACAAAATAGCCGACCCTGATAAGCCTTATTTAGTAGCCTTTTGCTTAACCGAGCCGGAAGCAGGGTCTGATGCATCGCATATGAGGACAACTGCTGTAAAAGATGGAGAATATTATTATTTGAACGGTAAGAAATCAATGATCACAAACGGCGCAAATGCCCAACTTTACTCGGTTTTCGCGAATACAAACCCGAAGCTGCGGACAAAGGGAATATCGGCGTTTTACGTTGAGAGGGATTATCCGGGCGTCATCATCGGGAAAAGCGAAGATAAGATGGGAATGATAGGCTCCGATATCACCGAGATCATATTCGATAATGTCCGCCTTTCAAAGGACAATCTGTTGGGCAAAGAAGGCCAGGGATGGGATATAGCGATGTCCACCCTGAATCTTTCAAGGCCCGCTGTTGGAGCGCAGGCCGTCGGCATTGCACAGGGAGCTTTGGATTTTTCTACAGAATATGCGTGGAAAAGGGTTCAGTTCGGCCAGAAGCTAGCCGACTTCGAGGGGATACAATTCATGGTAGCGGACATGGCCACCCTGGTTGAGGCGGCCAGGGCGCTCGTATACGATGCGGCGCACCTCCTTGATATGAAGGTCTACGAAAGGGATAAGATGAGCGCTATCGGGGTTGATAAATTATCTGCAATGGCCAAGGTCTATTCGGCAGACGTCGCGATGAAGGTTACTACCGACGCGGTCCAGATACTCGGCGGCTACGGATACACAAAAGATTATCCCGTTGAAAGAATGATGAGGGATGCGAAGGCAACACAGATCTATGAAGGGACGAACCAGATCCAGAGGATCGTCATTGCAAGGGATATCTTCAGGAACTTCATGCCGTAAGATCAATGAAGACAGTGAAAAGTGAAAGGTAAAAAGTTAAAGGTGAGAAACCGAAGAAACAATAAAAGAGGGCTTAAAGAGAAAGGGCTTAAGAAAGATATAATATATTAGTTAACATAATATCTCTTATCAGAACAATTAAATTTAACTTAAATTTTTCAGGTGTGAGTCTTGGCTCTTCGACCCTTATAATTATCCGCCTGCCAGAGGGTCCATATAAGCTTCTACTCTGACAGTGTCTCCTTCATTTACCCTTTTCTTAAGTCCTTCTGAAAAAATAAAGTGGCTTTTTCCGTTGAGGTAAAGATTACGGAGGTCATCTCCCATCTCTCCTTTATCGATGAATCTTAAATATGGATACATTTCGTACAGTCTTTGAAGGACATCCTGCAGGGTATTCTCTCCATCCTGCAGCTCCATATCTAAAGGAGGTTCAAATACGTTGGCTATTCTTAAGTTTGATTCAACCTTTACCCTTATCTTCATGATAACACCTTAACGTGTATCTAAATATAACGACAGCTCAAACCGGTGTCAAGTCGGCTGCCTGCTAAATGGCCTTATGCCATCTTTTTTCCTGCCTCTTCCACCGCCTCGACTATCTTTTTGTAGCCTGTGCACCTACATATATTTGAAGATATCGTCTTGATGACCTCCTTTTTTGTCGGCTTCTTTTTTCTGTCAAGAAGAGCCTTTGCGGTCATTATCATACCTGAAGTGCAGAAGCCACACTGAACAGCGCCCTTTTCCATGAAGGCCTCCTGGAGCGGATGGAGCTTTCCGTTCTCTTTAAGGCCCTCTACGGTTGTGATAACGGCGCCGTCAACCTCGGCGGTCAGTACGATGCATGACCGTACAGGTATCCCGTTGACAACTACCGTACATGCCCCGCAGGCTCCCATGCTGCAGGACTCTTTCGCCCCGGTAAGGTTAAGCCTTTCCCTGAGGGTTTCGAGGAGGGTTTCGTATGGTTTTACCTGAAGCACGTTCTTTTCGTTGTTCACCTGAATGTTGACCCTTATTGTCTTCATTTCCATCCCTCCTGAAGAGCTCTCTTGATCGCCTTTTTCAAAAGCACTCCTGCCATTCTCTTACGGTAAATAGCTGAAAGTACAGTGTTCGACACGGGCTTGGCATCAGCATATATCCTGTCGACAGTCTCTTTGATTGTGCTTTCGTTAATATTTTTAATGTCGTATGACCGCGGCGCCAACCCAATACCGCCGACGCAGGCCCTTGCTGCTGCTCCTTTTACAGTTACCGCAACCCCGGCCAAAGGATAGTCCATAGAATCCCTTACCCGCAACTTTTCGTATGCCCCTTGGGTCTTTTTCAATGGGATGAGGATTTCCGTAAGGATCTCGCCCGGTTCTACTGAAAAAGGACTCCTCCCATCTCCACTGAATATCTTCTCCAGTTCTACTGTTCTCTCGCCCCGCGGCCCGACCAACTTCACTTGTGCGGAAAGGGTTATGAGCGATGGCGCGTTGTCGCTGCAATAGTTCGAAAAACATGCCTTTGCGTTGGGGACAACGTTGCATGCCGCCCCTCCCATCTTATAGCAGAACCCTCTCGCTGTCCGCCATTCCAGGGATTTGTTGTACAAGAGGCAGCGCGTATCCTGGAGGATGTTTCCCCCGATGGTCCCTCGCATCTGGAGCGTTTCGCAGGAAGTAGCGTCAAGCGATTCATAAAGCGCAGGGAAATATTCCCTGACAACGGGATCGTTCTTAAGATTGAAAAGGGTCACATTTGCGCCTACGGTCAACCATCCGCCATTATTGCGGGAAACGGCCTTCAGTTCTTCAATGTCCTTCAGGTCTATGACAGCCGTTGGCGTTGACAACCTCAGTTTTATTAACGGGATCAGGTCTGTGCCGCCTGCAAGGTATCGTGCCCGCCCTTTATGATCATTATAAAAGGCAACTGCCTCGGCGACGTTCTTCGCCTTTTTATATTCAAATTTCGGTAGGATCATCCTTTCACCCCCTTCTTCCGTTCCAGCATCGTTAAAACCTTGTCGGGCGTCAGCGGAAGCTCCTCAAAGAGCTCCCCCGTAGCATTTGTAACGGCGCAAGCGACCGCGCTGTATGCATTCATGCGTACCGTAAGCCCCCCTTCCTTTGCCCCGAAAGGCCCTTCGGGGTCCAGGGAGCTTATTATGATCGTATCGATATCAGGCATATCGCACGCAAGGGGTACTTTATACTCCAGGAGGTCGGGGTTCAGTAAATGCCCCTTGTCCCAGAGGTTTCCTTCCGTGATCGCCGCCACTCCTGCCTGCTGGACCGAGCCGTCCATCTGCCCTTCTACCGCCATAGGGTTAATTGCGCGGCCGCAGTCATGTGCCGTTGTAAAACGAGGCATCGCGATCTTTCCCGTCTCCGGGTCGATGGAGACCTCTGCAACAGAGGTTCCGAATGAGAATGTTCCTGCCATCTGCCCCCAGGGCCTTGATACCCATTCCCTCTCGAAATCGATGTTGGGGAAGTAAGAACCTGTCGCTGCGACCGGCTCGCCCCTGAAAAAGGCCTCCCGCACTACCCATGAGATAGGCATCTTTTTGTCAGGCTCCTTCATTGAATATGCCAACCCATCCTTCAAGCCTATATCTGCCGCTTTTACGCGCAGCTTTTGCGCTGCGATGCTGACGATCTTCTTGCGCGCATTCTCGCAGGCAACCCTCACCGCATTGGCTCCCACAAAGGCCGCGGCCTGGGAATATGCACCCGGATCGAGGTTTGTCACCTCTGTGTCGGCGCATACGAGGTTGATGTCTTTCATGGGAATGCCGAGCACCTCAGAGGCAACCTGGATAACCATGGATTCATTCCCCTGCCCATTATCGACGAGGCCTGTCACGAGCGTCGCTTGCCCGTCGTCGTTTATCTTGACATAGCACGACGAACCTGACCGAAAACCCATGGGGAAACCGCACATGATCGCGATGCATCCCATGCCGATCCCTTTGAGACCGGATTTCCTCGCCCATCTTTTTTTGAAATTTGTCCTCTCCGAAGCCGCTTTGATCGTATCTTTAAGCCCGCAGCTTGTGATCTTCGACTTTGTTGCCGTTACTTCGCCGGGCTTCAGCCCGTTCTTCAGGCGTATATCTACAGGATCGACCCCGAGCTCCTTCGCCATAAGGTCCATCTGGGCCTCGTTGCCGGCAAGAAATGCCCTTCCATGGCAGCCGTACATGCCCCGGATACCCTTGTTTGTGAATACCCTGTACCCGTTATACCGTACGTTGGGAAAGCGATAGCACTCTTCGTAAACGTAAAATGGTATGGATGTTGCTATCGGGCCCGTCGAGCTGTAGGCGCCGCCATTGTATATGACCCGGTAGTCCTTTGCTATAATGGTACCGTCTTTCTTCATGCCCGTCTTTACTGTTGCTATGATATCGTGCACCTGCCGCGAGCTGGTGGCATTCTCCTCCCGCGTCAGCACAAGCTTGACTGGCCTGCCGGCTTTAATGGAAAGAAGCGATGCAACAAGGTCGCCGGGCGCAACTTCAGAACGGCCTCCGAAGGCTCCACCGGAGTTTATATGGCGGATGCGCACCTTGTTGAGAGGCAGCTTGAGAAGGTTCGAAAGCGCCTTTGCGCGGACATGCGGCCCGGCATTGGGCATCCAGAGGTCGAGGTAGCCGTTTGCATAGGAAGCTACGACCGCGTATGGCTCCATCATTGCGTACGCCTCACCTGCCGCCTTGAAGGTGTCCTCACGGACGAGGAAGGCCTTCCCCATCGCCTTGTCTACCTCGCCCACATCGATGTGAATGTGTATGTTGATATTATTTTTATGCTCCGCATGGATCTGCGGCGCACCTTCCTTCATGGACTCTATAGGGTCGAAGACGGCCGGCAGCGGCTCATAGTCCACCTTAATATATGAAAGGGCTTCCAGCGCCGTTTCTTCGTCTACTGCGGCAACGGCCGCCACGTCTTCCCCGATATAGCGGACCTTGTCAGTCGGAAGCATGGCGTGGTCCTGTGTGTACCGAAAAACGCCCCACTTTATTCCGTATGCATCAAAACCGCTGATGGCCGCCTTAACGCCGGGGACCTTCAGCGCACGCTTAAGATCAATACTGACGATCCTCGCGTGAGGATAAGGGCTCCTCAAGACCTTCCCGACGAGAATGTTCGGAAGTTTTATATCAGCGGTATACCAAGCCGCACCGGTGACCTTGTCAAGAGAGTCGCTTCTCACGACCCTTTTGCCGACAATGTTGAAATCATCCTTCATAGATACCCCCTTAAAGAACGTGGACATCGCATATTTTACCTTTTCTCTCCGCTCATATTAAACTCATTTTTTATATTTTTCACTTACGTACGCCATGGATTCATCTATCGCCTTCAGTGTCTGGCTTAGGTCTTCCTCGGTATGCCGGTAACTGATATATGCATGGTGGTGCGGGGTAAAAAAGAAGCCTTTACGGATCATCTGGGTGTAAAAATCTGTACGTTTTCCCTTCAGCATGGCAGGGTCGCTGTCTGAGAAGGTTATGAAGAACATTGGCGCTACGCCGCTCAGCTCGGCGCCGATGCCATACTTGTCGATGAGTGCCTGGATCTTTTTCGTGAAGCGCTCGCCCTTCTCCCAGATATTTTCAACGACCTTTTCCCTCTCCATGATCTCAATGGTTTTCAGGGCTGCTATATACCCGTCACTGTTAGGAAAAAATGTTGAGGAGATGAAAAGCTTCGACGCCGCCGCCATCATAACGTCCTCTTTTCCCGTAACGACGCTTATCGCATATCCGTTGGCCATGCCTTTTCCAAGGACCGTCAAATCAGGGGTCACGCCGTACAGTTCCTGAGTACCTCCCATCCTGAGCCTGAAACAGGTGCGGACCTCATCGTAGACAAGAACGGCGCCGTACTTATTCGCAAGCTCCCGTACACCCTCAAGGAACCCCGGTTTTGGCGTCTGCATCTTCTGATGAAGCGGGTGCCCGAAGGGGGTCATGATGATAGCCGCTGTTTCCTTGCCGTGCTTTGCCATCAGCTCCTCGAGCTTGCCGAGATCGTTATAATGAAATTCATGGACATCCTCATAGAACTTTTCAGGGATGCCTCCTTTCATCTCCACGCACCAGTCATGCCAGCCGTGGTATCCGCAGCGCATGACCTTTATTTTCCCCGTATATGCCCTGGCAATGCGGATAGCTGCGGTCGTGGCATCTGAACCGGTCTTAAGGAAAATGCTCAGTTCGGCAGAGGGGATAAGCTGATTCAGTTTTTTCGCCAGCTCGTTCTGATAGGGCTGGGTCAAGGAGAAGCAGAAACCTTTATCCTTTATCTGTTTTATCACCGCGTCGTCAACCTCTTCCTCTCTATAGCCCAGGATAATAGGCCCGTAACCGCAGAGGAAATCTATATATTCGTTCCCATCGACGTCGGTCAGCCTGCAGCCTTTGCCATATTCAAGAAAGATCGGGTACTCTCCCATGATAAAATCACCTGGCTTCCTCGCGCCCAGGACGCCTCCCGGAACCAGCGTCTTTGCCTCTTCAAAAAGTTCCAGGCTTTTTGTTATGTTCAGTTTCTTGGCTTCTTCCATGAGGGCCCTCCTTATATTTACAGTTTAAATAAAGATGATATGGTCTCTGTCTGATGTATCCTTGCACCTCTTTTGAGCAGTTCTTTAAGGAATTTTTCTGGATCGATGCAGCCCTCCGGCGCCACCACGCCTTTGACCTTGACATCACCTGCAAACATCATTAAGGCCGCGATCGATGCCGGAAGCCCTGTCCCCGGAGCCATCCTTCCCACTATATCTGCCGTATATGTGACGCCCTTTCCCTGTCGTTCACCCTTTACTATCACCTTCAAGCCAGAAGCGGCAGGGCCGTTGTCCCTGTTCTTGGGGATCGTGTCCCAAAGCCGTAAGGTCAGGTCATAGGGCACAACCTTCGTTCCCTTGATCTCTACGGCCTCTGTGCCAAGAAAGCCCGTTTCCTTCTGCTCTTTGATAAGCTCATCTACCCATAATGGTATGAGCGCCCCCTTAATAACCACTTTCTTCACCCCTTCAATGTACCTCGGTATTGTTATGGGCTGGGGGTGGCCTACATAGCGTACCACACAGGTGCCGAGAGGCGGGAGAAATTCAGCGGTCTCTTCTCCGGTGCCGCCTTCTACATACTCCAACTTACCGTCCAGATACTGGGGTATTTTTCCGGTAACCATATGAAGACTATGATCCCAGGCAGCCCCGGCAAGCTCGGCGATACTCACCACCCAGAATAAGTGTATCTCATCGACACGGTCCATTTGACTTGCATACCATTTTACCAGCACGTTATTTGTCCCCGGATCCGATCCCATGCCCGTCAGAACGGTTATCCCTGCCTCTTTGGCGGCCTTGTCGATGTCTGCAGAAGAAAAAAGGATGGGGACGGCCTCATAGTCGTCGCAGATATCTATATAGTTAACCTTTGCCTCGACTGCCGCCCTGGCTACCGCGACCGCCGTCTTATAGAACGGCCCCGCGCAGTTGACGACAACGTTAACATCACTGATTGCCTTGACCATGGCGCCGTGATCATTGACATCTATCTTCACCAGAGAAACCTTTTCGCTGGCGCGCAACTTCTCCTGCACACGGTTCGGGTCTGTGTTTATATCGCCGAGAATTACGTTTTTAATCTGTTCCTGTTTGATAAGGTCCCTGGCAACTCCCTGTCCCATACCCCCCGTTCCCCCTACTACCAATGCGCGCATTCTTCCTCCCTTCGGCTTATTTATTGATATCGAAATCCCCTTCCAGAAGCTCCGTTAATACCCCGTGAAGCTTGTTGGGGTGGTGAACGAAGGCATACCGGGTTCCGAAAAGCTCCCTTGGCTTGTCGTCGATCAGTTTGACGTTTTTCTCCTTAAGCTCCCGCATTGACTTTTCAAGGTTGTCCACTCTGTATGATATGAGGAAAGCGCCCTCCCCCCTGCTGTCGATGAATTTGGCTACTTCTCCGTCAGGAGAGGTTGATTCCATAAACTCAACGGCCACTTCTCCGATATAATACCGGGCCACTTTTATCTTCTCTGATTCAGCAATATATTCACAGGCTGGCAGCAGGTTAAAATGATCCTTGTATATTTTTTTCGTTTCTTCAAGGTTTTTTACCGCGAAGCAGATATGATCGATCTTTTCTATCTTCATCTTTAATACCTCTTTAATGTTTGGCGCTCTTTGTTTTGAATAAGTATTGAAGAATACGAGTATATTTTCCGATCAGGCAAATTACCGCTCCTTCCGCTCAGTCTATAAAATGTATACAGTATACAATATAAGTAAAAAATATATGCAATTATATTCTTTGTCAACTAAATTATTTGCACCTAAAAAAATGAAATTATGCTACAATACTTTATTCACTTAAAAAACAGAGTTTATCCATGGTTGATAATAATATCAATGGTTACTATAAACATGTTGAAGTAAAACTTGAAGATATAGTAGATAATCTACTGAAATCAAAAGTAAATGACCATGATAACATTCTTATGAATGTACAGAACCTTATTGAAAAGGTGTTAATCAGGTCGGCCATGAAGCTTTCAGGCAATAACGTTTCGAAGGCCTCAAAACTACTAGGTATTAACAGAAATACCCTCAGCAAAAAGGTTAAAGAGGACGGAAATGCAAAACAACGGCCTCAAAAACGATCAAACCGTTGATACATATCCGGCAATAAGATCCCCGAGCTCTTTTGTACCCATGCCCATTTTGCCCGCTTCGAGCGATCTGATATCTTCTTTCAGTGCCCTTTGAACTGCTTTTTCAATAATATCAGATGCTTCCTGTTCACCTACAAACCCAAGCATCATCCCTGCTGCAAGGATTGCCGCAAGGGGATTGATCACGTTCTTTCCGGTATATTTCGGGGCAGACCCTCCCATCGGCTCGAACATTGATACGCCTTCAGGGTTGATGTTCCCGCCGCACGCAATACCCAGTCCGCCTTGTATCATCGCTGCCAGATCGGTAATAATATCGCCAAAAAGATTATCGGTGACGATCACGTCGAACCATTCCGGGTTTTTCACCATCCACATGCAGGTTGCGTCTACATGGGCGTAATCGGTCTTCACATCGGGATAATCCTTCGCTACTTCATAAAAGGCGCGCTCCCAAAGGCCGGAGGCAAATGTAAGGACATTTGTCTTCGCGCATAATGTAAGCTTCTTTTCTTTGTTTCGTTTCTTTGTATATTCAAAGGCAAACCGCAGGCAGCGCTCGACACCTTTCCGCGTGTTTATCGATTCCTGTGTGGCTACTTCATCCTTTGTCCCCTTTTTCAGGACGCCGCCCGCGCCTGCGTATAATCCTTCCGTATTCTCACGTACTACAACGAAATCTATCTCTTTTGGCCCTTTATTCTTAAGCGGGGTATCGACACCTTCGTAGAGCTTCACTGGTCTTAGATTGATGTACTGGTCGAGCTCAAACCTCGTACGCAGGAGTATTCCTTTTTCCAGCACGCCGGGCTTAACATCGGGGTGGCCTATGGCTCCGAGATAGATCGCATGGTACTGCCTTAGCTCATCGAGGACGCTGTCCGGCAGCACTTCACCTGTTCTTAAATAACGTTCTCCCCCAAGGTCGTAGTAGGTGTACTTTAAGGCAAAACCCAATTTTTTCGATATGGTATCAATAACTTTAATGCCCTCTGCAACGACTTCAGGACCAGTCCCGTCACCAGGGATTACCGCAATGTTGTATTCCTTGCCCATCTTTTCCTCCCTATCCTTAAACTTTCCCCGTTAGCGCTTTTGCCCCGATATCCTTCCTGTAATGCATGCCGTCGAACTCTATCATGGA
>JAGOOA010000035.1:0-8889 GCA_017992765.1 Syntrophorhabdaceae bacterium | reverse complement strand
GTCACCAGGGATTACCGCAATGTTGTATTCCTTGCCCATCTTTTCCTCCCTATCCTTAAACTTTCCCCGTTAGCGCTTTTGCCCCGATATCCTTCCTGTAATGCATGCCGTCGAACTCTATCATGGATACTGCTTCGTACACCCTTTTCATTGCATCTTCGTAAGTGCTGCCCATCGCTGTAACACCCAGCACCCTTCCGCCAGAGGTATAATAGCGGTTGTCCGATTTCTTCGTTCCGGCGTGAAATACCATAATATCCTCTCTGCCTCTTAACTTCTCCAGTCCATTGATAAGAAGCCCTTTCTCCGGTTTATCGGGATATCCTTTCGACGCAACCACAACGCATATCGACACGCCCTCTTTCCACCGTATCTCCTTGATTGTGTTCAGTTTTCCATCTACACACGCCATCAGGATAGGCAGGAGATCGCTTTCCATCTTGAAAAGGATGGGTTGCGTCTCGGGATCGCCAAGACGGGCGTTGAACTCTATGACATAGGGGTCGCTCCCTTTCAGCATAAGCCCGCCGTAGAGCACGCCCTTATAGACGATGCCGTTGTCCCTCATCGCCGCTATAGTCCTCTCCATGATCCTGAGCTTGATCTCCCGTTCCAATGCATCGTTTACGAATGGTATGGGGGTGTAGGCGCCCATGCCGCCTGTGTTGGGCCCTTTATCGCCGTCGAGCAGCGGCTTGTGGTCCTGCGAAGTAAGAAGGGAAAGCATGGACGTGCCGTCTGTAAAGGCGAGATAGGATGCCTCAACCCCCGGGAGGTATTCCTCTATAACGATCTTCCTTCCGGCATCTCCGTGTATCCCCTTTATCATCAAATCTTCGAGAACGTTCCGGCCTTCCGCCTGGTCCCAGATCACGTAGGCGCCCTTCCCTGCGCATAGGCCGTCGGCTTTAACAACATAAGGAGGCACGAGGCTGTCCAGATATTTCACGGCATCCTCATATCGGTCAAATACGTTGAACGCCGCTGTCGGTATTTCATATTTTCGCATAAGCTCTTTAGCAAAGACCTTACTCGCTTCGATCATGGCGCCCCGTTTCTTTGGTCCGAATATCGGTATCCCATTTTTCTCGAAGACGTCTACTATGCCTTCGGCAAGGGGATTCTCGGGGCCCACAATAACCAGGTCGATATGTTTTCTTTTTGAAAAATCAAGGAGTTCCCCTGTTTTGCTGACATCAATTGCAACACATTCCGCCATATCCGAGATACCGCCGTTGCCAGGTATGCAATATATAGCCTTCACATCTTTTGAGTGTGACAGCTTCCATACAAGGGCATGCTCTCTACCTCCGCCGCCGATTGCAAGAATGTTCATGCACCCTTCCTTATATCCTAAACTTTTGACAGATATGAAAAGATTGCGCCGTCATAATCCGACGTAATTGAAAAGACCTTTTTCGCGAGATAGAATCTCAGATCTTCTGTTGTCCCGCCGTTGTTCGCCTTCATGTTGTCTATTACCCTCTGGTAATCATCAGGGTCTACCACAACGGTCACATATTTGTAATTTTTTGCCGCCGCCCTGATCATCGATGGCCCGCCGATATCAATGTTTTCTATGGCTTCCTCAAATGTGCACCCTTTGCTGATAACTTCTTTAAAGGGGTAAAGATTTACCACGATCATATCGATATGCTTGATGCCAAGGGTTTCCATCGCCTTTTGATGTTCTGCGTTGTCGCGTATGTTAAGGATCCCTCCATGTATCTTAGGGTGGAGGGTCTTTACCCTTCCGTCCATGATCTCAGGAAAACCCGTGTATGAACTTACTTCCAATGGATTCAGGCCAAGACCCTCAAGGTATTTTTTTGTCCCGCCCGTAGAGAGCACCTCTGCCCCGTAATCCTTCAGGCATGTCGCCAGGTCATTGAGACCGGATTTATTCGACACGCTCACCACCGCACGCTTAATTCTCATATTCCCTCCTTTATTTAAAGACCTAAAGATTCGTTTATTATAAAGACTGATATGTCCGTTCCATTTGGTTTTCGCTCAAGTATAGAGACGATCCTGCATATCCTCTGCTCCGACTTGCAGTCGTGGCAATAGCCCGTTTTCGCACAGGGCAACGGGAGATTCAACCTTTTTGCATTCATGGGCGCCGCGACATCCTTGATCCTCTCGATAGCGGCCTCGACATCAGGGACGATCTTGTTGTAGCCGACAACAATGACGACCTTCTTCGGACCGAAGGTGATGCTATTTACCCTGTTGCCAAACCCGTCAATGTTCACGATCTCTCCGTTCTCGGTGATCGCATTCGACCCTGACAGAAAAAGATCGCTCGTCAGATGCTGGATCCTCATCGCCTGTATTTCTTCTTTCGAAAGGCCGGCCTCCCAATGGTCGAGGACTGTCACCTTTTCCTTTTTGATCTTTTCGACGAGCCCTATCTCTCTTAGGGTCATGGATCCGCCGATCCCGATCTTCATCTTTGGCTTTACATAACCCATTACCCTGCTTATAAGATCCTTTTTGTCTGTGAAAAAGGCGGCATCGAAATAATTTTCTTTCAAGGCCTGTACGGTCCGCTCCATCATCTTTTCAATATACCACTTTTTCGTGTCCATTGATCCACCCCCTCCCCGATATAGGTGTTATAGTAAATTCTGCGGGAAGTGTTTGTCAATAACAATTTCCCGCCTATCGTTAAAAAGCAAAAACGGGATTATCTCACGAGCACACGATGCTTTACCTGTTGATCATATAATATATCGTGTCATGAAAATGATAACTTTTGATGCGTTCTTCATTTTCCATCAATTGCAGCCTGTTTTTTGCCTTATAGAAGGACATCCCGGTGATCTTAACGATATCGTCAAGGCTTAAGGATCTTTTCATTAATATGTCCAGAACATCTTTAGACCACTCTTTTTCATCATGTTGAACGGGCTTTTCTTCAAACGTCGAGATTATTTCACACGTATCGCCCAGGAAAGAGCATGCCTTTTCAAGTTCGTCTTTTGTAAGCATCCCCGGTATATCTTCGCCGGCAGGCCTCGTGACCGTATTTAATTGTATTTTGTCAGCATGGATCGAATCGGCGACCTCCTTTATCTTTCCCAGCTCTTCTTCGTCGTCATTAATATCCTTTACAAGCATAATCTCAAGCCATATCCTGCCCCGGAAGCCTTTCCTTAGAAGTTTAAGTCCTGAAATGATCGACTCTATCTCCACCACCAGGTGGGGCCTGTTGATGTACCGGAATATGTCTTCACTGACGGCATCCAGTGACAGCAACACAACGTCGGCAGACAAAAGGTCGTTCCGCACGTCTTCCTGAAAGAGCAATGCGCCGCTCGTAATGACAGATACGGGGATAGCAGATGTTTTTTTTATTTCATCGATCATCAGGCCCAGGTCAGAGTTTAAAGTAGGCTCGCCGGAACCTGAAAATGTTATGTAATCGATATGATCGGATTTGCTTACTTTTTCCATTATCTCGTTGATAATCATATAAGGATCAAAAAAGCTTTTCCTTTCGATCACGTGGTTTGTGGTTTTCCCGATCTGGCAATAGATGCAGTCGAAACAGCAATACTTGCCCGGAATAATATCGACACCGAGAGAGCGTCCAAGCCGCCTCGATGTTATGGGGCCGAAGACGTATTTGCTCATAAAAAGATATTAAACAATTCTAAATTAAAAGGAAATATAAATCATGTGCTGGCTTAATATTGACTTTTCAACTATAATATACTAAAAGTAAAACGCATGGGCGATTAGCTCAGATGGTTAGAGCGCTGGTCTCACATACCAGAGGTCGTTGGTTCGAATCCAATATCGCCCACCATTCTTACTTACCGGGGGCCCAATGTCAGGACATAGCAAATGGAGTTCCATCAAACACAAGAAGGGTGCAGCTGATGCTAAAAGGGGGAAGATCTTCACAAAGCTCATAAAAGAGATAACAACTGCTGCGAGGATAGGCGGGGGCGACCCTGAAGCGAATTCAAGACTGAGGGTCGCCGTTCTTCAGGCAAAGGCTGAAAATATGCCGAAAGACAACATTGAGCGGGCGATCAAGAAGGGGATCGGGGCTATAGAAGGCGAGAGCTATGAGGAATATACCTATGAAGGGTACGGCCCGGGAGGCGTGGCAATACTTATAGAGACCCTCACAGACAACAAAAAACGGACCACGGCGGACGTACGCCACATCTTATCGAGGCTCAACGGCAACCTTGGCGAGGCAGGCTGCGTTTCCTGGATATTTCAGAAAAAAGGGTACATATCTTTTGATAAAAAAAGCGTTGACGAAGAAAAGATCATGGAATTAGCCCTTGAGGCAGGGGCAGAGGATGTTGTTGACACTGACACTGAGATTGAGGTTATGACCAATGTGTCTGGCTTTGAATCGGTGAAAAAGATCTTTGATGACCACGGTATTAAATATATCGTTTCAGAGATCAGTATGATCCCACAAACATCAGTAAAGCTGGATGGCAAAAATGCAGAAACGATGCTTAAACTGATGGAAGCCCTGGAAGATTCCGATGATGTTCAAAAGGTATATGCCAATTTCGATATCTCCGCTTCAGAGATGGAAAGACTTACCCAGTAAGCATCATTGATCAGTAGTTTTGATATTACGACAGCTGGACCCTTTTTACTTCACCGTTTTTCCCTGAGAACTGTACATCCTTGCCATTCAGGAACATCTTTATCCCCGCCGCGTTTCCGATGAGGAGGTCAAACCTCTCCTTGGCGCTGAGCATGATGACTTCCTGGGGATTGAGCATAAATTCCTTCTTTTCCGTGCCATCGATGATAACGCTGATCCATGTCCGTTCGTGGCAGGAGATCATAAGCATTTTTTTGTCAGGGACATTGGACGAAGACGGCATATTATCCGCAGGTCCGGGGCTGAAAACGCCCGTAGATGATATGTGGCTTGTCGCCTCGACGGTAGGAGCATACGGCTGTTGATCTCTTTGCACACGGTTTACGATCAGGTAGCCAAGCAAAACAAAGAAGATCACCGAATATACAAATACTTTCCGCGGGATTTTCTTTCGGGGTGGTTCGACCATCTGCTGGACGGGAATCTCCGGCGGGGCAGCCTTTTCTTCCTCCACGAAATCATCGGCGATCTCACTAAAAACATTGAGGAAGTTTGCATATTCCTTGACGTAGCCCCTGACATAAACGTGGTGGGGAAGCATAGCCCAGTTTCCCTGCTCCATGGCTTCGATCAAAGACTTGCGCACACAGAGAACACTGGAGATCTGGGTAATGGTAAACCCCTTCTCTTCCCTTCTCGCTTTTAAAAATCGTCCTATTTTCTCAAGATCAAAAGGCATACCCTATCACCTTTTGTGGCAAAAAATTGATGAGCTAATGACTTTATAAGTCATATCAGCTACTTATATTTTATACTTTTATAAAATGTTTGCAACATATATTTTCAATATACCGGAGATAAATGCCTTTTTCAATGTTCTCCGTCACACTTCTGAAAAATTATTTACAACTGGGGCAGACAAGGAGCTGTTCCATCGGGGTGCCCGATCTGGAGGAGATAAACTCCAATTGTTCAAGTGGCGCATGGTATCTGTTACATTTAGGACACCGCGCAAGCTCGAAACGTTTGTTCCAGATCGTCCTTACCCCGTCTTTGTCCTCCATGTATATGTGTCCTGTCGGACATATGGCTACACAGGCACCGCACCCTATACATTCATGCGATGGTTCACCGTAAGGAGTTGTAACCTTCTTCAAAGGGCCTTTTCCGCTCATACAAAGAGCGACAACTCCCACATTGAATTCACAGGTCTTAACGCAGAGGTTGCAAAGGATACATTTGCCTTTATCGTTGTCTTTGCTATATCTTATTTTATCTACGCCATGCTCTTTTGCGAGATACTGTATGGCTTCAGAGTTGGGGCACCTGGCAAGAAGAAGCTCTAAGACCGTTTTTCTCACGAGGAGAACATCGGGAGATTCAGTAAAAACCTCTATACCGCTTTCAACAGGATACAGGCAAGATGTTACGAGCCTTTTTCTGCTCCCCTTCCTGACTTCGACCATACACAACCTGCACCTCCCGTCAGAACCGAGGGTATCATGGTAGCATAAAGTGGGGATATCGAATCCTTCGCGGCGTGCGGCGTCAAGGATGGTTTCGCCCTTCTCTGCGCTGGCCTTTTTTCCATTGATAGTGAACTCTACCATTATAGCTTCTCCCTATTCGTACTTTACTGCACCGAACCTGCATACATCGTAACAGGTGCCGCATTTTGTGCATTTCGATTGGTCTATCGTATGGGCCTTCTTCTTCTCGCCGCTGATGCATGTTACGGGGCACTCGGCGGCGCACCGCATACAGCCGGTACACTTATCCGGATCTATGATGAATGTCGTAAGGGCCTTGCAGACGCCGGCGGGGCATTTTTTTTGCTCTATATGAACATTATATTCGTCCCTGAAATATTTGATCGTTGAGAGAACGGGATTTGGAGCGCTTTGGCCAAGGGCACAGAGCGAGCCCAACTGGATCGCCCTCGCAAGCTCCTCGAGGCGTTCCACATCTCCTTTCGACCCCTTTCCGCTGCATATGTCGTCGACGATCTCGAACATGCGCCGGACGCCTTCCCTGCATGGGGTACACTTGCCGCAGGATTCATCTACAAGGAATTTAAGAAAGTAACGGGCCACGTCGACCATGCAATCCCGCTCATCCATGACGATCATCCCGCCAGAACCCATCATGGAGCCAAGCTTGGTCAGCGAATCAAAATCAACAGGCATTTCGAGATACTCGACGGGTATGCAGCCGCCTGAAGGCCCTCCGGTTTGAACGGCCTTGAACTTCCTGTCTCCCTGGATACCCCCTCCGAGCTTAAAGATGATCTCATTGAGCGTAATGCCCATGGGAACCTCAACAAGCCCCGTATTCCTTACTTTGCCTACCAGCGAAAAGACCTTCGTCCCTTTGCTTTGAGTTGTTCCGATTGAGCCAAACCATTCCCACCCTTTGTTGATTATATGAGGGACACAGGCCCACGTTTCTACGTTATTCAGGTTTGAGGGCTTATCCCATAGCCCCTTCTCGACGGTGTGGGTATATTTTGCCCGGGGCTCGCCTGGTTTGCCTTCGATAGATGACATGAGGGCCGTAGATTCGCCGCAGACAAAGGCGCCGCCTCCGCGAAAGATCTTGATATCAAAATTAAAACCGGTATTGAAGATATTCGAGCCAAGGAGGCCGTATTCCCTTGCCTTGTCAATTGCTATAGAGAGCCTCTGAACCGCAAGGGGATACTCGTCCCTTACATAGATGAAACCCTGGTTGGAGCCGACAGCATAGCCGCCGATGATCATCCCTTCTATGACAGCGTGCGGATTTCCTTCCATGAGGGACCTGTCCATAAAGGCCCCCGGGTCACCCTCATCGCCGTTTGCTATGACATACCGCGGCTCTCCGGAAGCATCTCTGCAGGAGCGCCACTTTGTACCGGTTGGAAAGCCTCCCCCGCCCCTTCCCCTTAGCCCTGATTTTTCGATCCACTCAATGATCTCGGCGGGATCTGTCTTGAGGGCCTTGTGGAGAGCCTGATACCCCCCCAGGCCAATGTATTCTTCGATATCCTCGGGGTCGATAATGCCGTTTTGAGAAAGGACAATCCTTGTCTGGCCTGCGTAAAAGGGGATATCGCGGGGTGATACATATCTTTTTGTCTTATCGTCACCTTTATAAAGCAGGCTCTCAGCGATCGTTCCGTCCTGGATCGTCTTCAACAGGAGGCGGGCATCGTCTTCAAGATTCCTTTTGCCGACAGTCTGATAGAGTATCTCGTCGTCGCCGAAAACGATGATCGGCCCCCTCTCACATAATCCGTGGCAACCCGTTTTCTTTACAAGTACCTTATCAGTCAAGCCCTCTGCTTTCATAAACCCGGTAAGCTTATCATAGACCTCGAGCGCACCTGACGATACGCAGCCTGTACCGCAGCAGATCTTTACGACCTTTTTATAGGCCCCGGACTTTTGTTTATTTTCTGCCGCTATTTCGTCGAGCTCCCTGATCGATACGATCATGTCGTTTCTCCATATTCTTTGATTATTTTCTTAACGCTTCCCGGTGTTGTTTTTCCATAATCGTGCCCGTCGATCCTTACCAGCGGGGCAAGGGCGCAGGCGCCGAGGCAGTTTACGGACTCAAGGGTGAAAAGGCCGTTTTCGGTTGTATCTCCTCTCTTGATCTTTAGCTCCCTCTCAAAGGTGTCGAGGATATTCGGGCCTCCTCTTAAATGGCACGCTGTTCCAAGGCATACATGGACTGTGTGTTTGCCTCTCGGCGTAAGCGAGATGGAAGAGTAAAATGTGGCGACTTCATATCCCTTGCTGAATGGTATGCGAAGCCTGTCGCAGATATGTTGAATGGCTTCTTTCGGCAGATACCGGTATTGTCTTTGAACATCCTGGAACATGGCAAGCAGATAGGATTTATCTTTGTCATACTTGTCAACTATGGTATTGATTGCGGCAGTATCAACCTCCATGTAATCCCCCTTTTCGTATGAGTGAAAAACCTCTTTTATTTAACGCCACAGAGATATTTCATTCTCCCCCAATCCTTTATCACCTTTTCCTGTATCTGGGAAATAGTTTTTACGGTAAGATGCCTGAATCTGCCCTGGCCATTCATATAATCCACGACATGGCGTAACGGTTCCGGGTTATACGTGAGCCTGTATTTCCCCTTTTCTATCTCGTAGAGAGGAAATACGCCTGTTTCAACCGCCAGCCTTCCGTACCGTATGGCAAGGTCGGAGGGTATTCGCCAGCCCGTAGGGCAGACAGAAAGGATATGCAGGTAAGAAGGCCCGTTGGTCATCCGCGCCTTTTTGACCTTTGCGAGGAGGT
>JAGOOA010000064.1 GCA_017992765.1 Syntrophorhabdaceae bacterium | reverse complement strand
GCGTGCTCGTTTTGCAGTTTATCTTGAACTTCGACCAGAGGAAATGGAAACTTATCCTCCTCCCGATGGCGGGGGCGCTCATCCTCTTCACGATCGTTTTCAAAGGGTATGCAATGCCTGTCTACGCTGGCATCGGTATGATATTTGCGTAGGATTGGTTTTCAAAGCGTAAAAGAGTGTTGACTATGTAGTCAATAAAATGATATACAACATATTGATATAATTAATGTAAATAAAAGAGCATAAGACTCTTAATCAATTGGTCGGAGGTTCGAATCCTCCACGGCCCACTTGTTATTTCAGATACTTAGGCCGTCCTCGTGACGGCCTCTTTCTGTAAAATGTCCCTTAATTCTATGTACCATTCAATCCGGGTTATCCCCCGCAGCGTGCCGCGGAGTGACGCCGTTCCCTCTCCCCCGCGGGAGAGGGTAGGGTGAGGGTGCATGATCATGTCGTTCCCATCCTCTGATACCCATCTGCTTGTGGCATGGCAGTTTATATTCATCTGAAGAATTTAAAAAATTACTTGACAAATAAAGACATCAGGTTTATTATTTAGACATAAAGTCTAACATATGGAGAAGATGTCTATATGGGTATCATAGAAAGAAGAAGGCGCGAAAGGGAAGCAAGGCAGGAGTTGGCAATAGGCGCAGCGATGAGCATATACGATAAAGACGGCTACCATTCAATTACCATGGAAAAGATCGCGGAGAAATCGGAGCTCAGCCGGGCCGCGCTTTATCTGTATTTCAAGAACAAAGAGGAGATAATGGTAAGCGCCATAGCATCTCATGCCGACTACTTTGAGAGTATCCTGAAGGAATTATACGACAACCGGGAGCGTTTCAAAGAGGTCCTGCTGGAAAAGCTATGGGAATGCTTTCAGAAATTCTACGAAAAAGACCATCTGGTCTTTACCGCGTGGCTGTATTTTCACCAGACGGAGATGCTCGGCAACCTCCCCGAAGAACTGCGCAAAGTCATTCACGGGCTGGGCGCGAAAGTGGTTGCCCTGCAGCATAAGATAGTCAGGTACGCAGTAGAGGAAAAGATATTCATTCAATGTGATTACAGGGCGCTTGCAGAGGTGATATGGTCCTCTTTTCTCGGGATCGTGTATGTAGAACGAAGCAAAATAGTGCTTTCCAACAAGAACCATATGGCCATAACGCAGGAAACAGCCTTAAAGGTCTTATCGCGAGGCGTCCTGAACCCGTCGCACAAGAACGAAGTGAGTGAAAAAAGGAGCAAGCATGCTTGTTCATGAATATATTAAGTTGAGGAAAGATGCAAAAGAGCACAGCCGTGCTGCTGATAAATTTAAAATAAAAAAAATAAAAGAAGGAGGAATTACCATGGGCAGGATATCTGAAGCGATTACACGTTTTATGTTGAATGAAAAGCTTCTCCAGAGATTCGAAGAGAAGGTTGTTAACGGGGAAGCGGTGACAGTCGATGTGTTCTTAAAAAAGAACATGGAATATGTCGTGAGAGGAAAGGTCTTAAAAGGACGCGGGACACCGGTGCTGTCAATCAGGGATGTCTCCGGCTCAGCGGTTCCCACGCTGCACAGAAACCGTGAGAAGTCCTTTTCCGTGATCCCGGAAAAGGATGGCCTGTATCGTATAGGGGTTGAGGCCAGGACAGAAACTGATAAGCGGGAACCGGTTACCATCGCGGTTACGTTTTCCTACAGCATCCCTTCGCCCAGGCACACCATGGGCGCGATCGAAACGATGCCCAGCGAGTTAAGCTGGTACATGGTAGTAGGTAACGATCTGGGCAAGAAGGTGCGGGGAACAAGTGCAGCCGTTGAAATGGAAGGCTGTGGAACAATGGTTTATGACGAAATGTTGGAAAATAGCAAAACGGGCTAAGGGGCGCCGAAGGCGACCGGATAAGCCGGAGTTGATTTTAGTGAATATTTATGTTTCCTTGATGCCGGGAACATGATATAATTAGTTAATACAGAAACGAGGAAATGTCCGGGCGGGCATTCCGGTATGGCTGCTCAATAGCATCCCCCCATGTGGTCATACCGTTGCTCGCCCTCTTTATATCAGTGAATAGTCGATAGTAGATAGCCGTCAGCCAAAACAATAAAGGCTTTAGGCTGATGGCTGAAAGCTGATCGCTGAGAGCTGGTAGTGGTTAAGGCGATATACTATATACGAAATACGATATACTGCCTTATATCGTATTTAGCTGTTTATTAGTTCCTTACTGCCGGCTTTGTCTTTTTCAATGCCAGCTTCTTTTTCCCGTTCGGCTGCTGTTGCTTCTTTAATTGCGCCTCAACCTTTTCTTTCTGCATTTTCAGCGTCTCGATATCGCCTTTCATCTGTGCCAGGCTTGATTTCACTCGTGCCTTGTCCATGTTCAGCTCCTCAAGCCTTGATGCAATGGATGAAAGCTGTGTCTTGACCCCCTCGATCTTTGCGAGATCTGCCGACAGAGACGATACCTTAGCCCCGAGTGAAACGACCATGATGCCAAGTATTATTATCAGTATAAAGGCAATGATCAACCCTGCGGGAATATCCTTCATAAGGGATTTGAACCTGCTTTTATCTTTCGGCACATCCTGGTTGTCAAGAAGCAAGGGGAGTTCATCGTTATCCTGATTGACCAATTTTTCATTTTCATCAAAGATAGGCATATGTTGCTCCTTTGTTGTGATGTTATTTATCTTAATTACCATATAATTATTTAAATTACAAAAGAAAAAACAATTAGGATAGAGGGGTGATCCAACCAGTCGTAAGGGTTTAAAAGCCTGACGCCTGACGCCTGACGCCTAACTGGACCCTTCTTCGCTTTTCACATCGTTATAAGTCTTTGAAAAACCTTGACAATAGGTACCAAAAACGTTAATTTTCAGTTGATTTATGGACCGGACACTCCTTCTGAATACAACCTTTGAACCCATCAGTGTACTATCCTGGAAAAAGGCGATTACGCTTGTTTTTCTCGGGAAGGTAGAGGTCCTGAGGGAGTATGAGAGGGAGATAAAAGGCGTTTCGATAAGCATCAGGCTGCCGGCGGTTATCAGGCTTCAGAGGTTTGTCCGCAACAACCATACGCAGGTGAAGTTCTCCAGAAGGAATATCTTCATAAGAGACGACTATATCTGCCAGTACTGCGGAGAAAGATTTGATTCCAAGGGGCTTACATGCGATCACATTATCCCAAGATCACGGGGTGGGATCACAGAGTGGACAAACATCGTCACGTCCTGCATCCGCTGCAATCTGAAGAAAGGGGATAAACTCCCCGAGGAAGCGGGAATGCATCCAAGGAAGAGGCCTTCCCGTCCTAATGGTTTTTATATGTTGATGCTCCATCTGGGCGTTAAGGCCTTTCCTGAAAACTGGAGAGAATATCTTTTCCTGAGGGATTAATATGGACAGAGTATGGGCACCATGGAGAATGGAATATGTCACCGGCGCTGTGGCGAAAGGCGCCAAGGGTTGTTTTTTGTGCGTCGATGCAGCAGATGACGAGAAGGCCCTGGTTGTTGGAAGGCTGGGCAAGGCCTTTGTGATCATGAACCGTTTCCCTTACACAAACGGCCATGTTATGGTGGTGCCGGTAAGGCATACAGGCTTAGCAGAGGACCTGACCGACGAAGAATCCCTCGACATGATGCGCATTACAAAAAGGATGGTTGCCATTTTCAAGGAAGAATTCAAGGTCGATGGGTTGAATATCGGCATCAACGTTGGAAGGGCGGCAGGCGCGGGCCTTGAAGAGCATATCCATATCCATATCGTGCCTCGGTGGTTCGGTGACACAAATTTCATGCCTGTCCTGGGGGAAACGCGTGTAATCTCCGAGCATCTCCTGGAGACATACAAAAAACTGAGAAGAAGGTTTATTGAAACGGTTTTTTGACAACTCCTTACCTCTTTTAGATCCTGCCGACTTAGTGGAAGCATTTTCAGGGCGCAAAAAAAAGGAGCTTTCCCTGCCGGAAAGGGCTATCGTCGTATTTGATACGGGGAATCTCAGGAGCTTGGTACACAGGACGGGGGCCGTGATCATCGACCAATGGTCAGGGTTCCGTTCGATATACCGGGTGCCGCAGGGCGGTACCGTCATAACCAGGTCATACTTTGGGGGGCCCAATATTGCCGCGCTCGTCGAAGAACTTTCAGCATTCGGCGTTAAGGAGTTTGTGCTCTGTGGCTATTGCGGGGCAATACGCAATACGCTGCATATAGGCGATCTGATCGTAGGCAAGGGCGCACTCCGGGAAGACGGCGTCTCGCACCACTATCTCGATGATCAGGCGGACATTGTCTACTCGGCGTGGGCTGAGAAATGGCTGATGCCGGCCAGGGAAAAGGGTTTTTACGAAGGACTTATATGGAGCTGCGACGCGATCTACAGGGAAACGGCGAACAAGGTAGAACGATATGGAAAAGAGGGGGTCCTCGCCGTAGAGATGGAAGTCGCCTCTCTGTACGCCGTATGCGCGTTCAGGGGCCTGCAGGGCGTTGCCTTTCTGGTCGTATCAGACATATTTTACGAGGGGACATGGAAGGGAGGATTTCACACGAAGGCATTGAAAAAGGGGGTTCAGGAGCTTACCGATTTTCTCCTCGAAAAGGCGATTTATTAACTCATAGTATATAGTATATCGTATATCGAGATACCGAACAAGTTGAATGCAGGCTGAAAAACACAAAGGAATTCTCTGGTTTATACACGATATACTATATACTATATACGATATACTGTCGGCTGACAGCTGATGACGAAATAAGACCATGCTGACGAAGAGACAATCAGAGATCCTTAATTTTATCCAAAGCCGGCTGTTTGCCGGCGGGTACCCTCCTACGTTCAGGGAGATTGCCTCGCATTTCAACATCCGTTCTGTGCGAACGGTATCCGACCACATCTCGGCCCTCGAGAGAAAGGGCTATATAAAGCGCGATAAGGGAAAGAAGAGGAGCCTGAGGGTCATCAGGGGTGCAGAGACCCTCATCATAGGCGAGATATCCGCAGGGAGCCCCATGGTCCCCATCGACCCCGGCGATTCCGTCAGGTTTGACAAGTTCATCGCGGCGGACCATCTTTTCTTGAGGGTAAAAGGCAGCAGCATGGTCAATGACGGGATCAGGAACAGGGATATTGTTGTTGTGAAACCCCAGAAGACGGTCAGGAACGGCGATATCGCCGCATGCCTCGTAGAAGGCGAGGTACTTGTGAAACGCTTTCAAAAAAGCCACGGAGAGGTCACACTCCTGCCGGCAAACGACAACATTGAGCCGCTTGTCATCAGAGAGGATGAGGGAAAAAAGCTGGAGATCATCGGCAAGGTAGTCGCCCTGTTCAGAAGCTACGAAT
>JAGOOA010000034.1:4079-27430 GCA_017992765.1 Syntrophorhabdaceae bacterium | reverse complement strand
CATGGCGCATAGCGGAACAACCAAGTCGTAAGGGGTCTTTTGACTCTCCGCCCTAAGCTCCCCGCTCCCTGCTGCAGTTTCACCTCACGCCTCACGACTTACGGGTTTATCGATATACGATATACGATCTTCATGAGCCATGAGCTATCAGCTATTAGCCATTCTGCCCTGACCCTCTCCCGCTAGCGGAGAGGGGGTAACGATATAGAGGAAGCTATTGATTGTAACCATCACCAAGCTGTTCTATAATGAAAAAGGAGGTGCACATGGGCATACAGCATGTTGACGGAGACAGGAAGGCAAACCTTATGCTTTACACCCTGAGTACTTGCATTTGGTGCAAGAGGACAAAATTATTTCTCCAGCAGCAGGGCATCGGCTACGATTACATAGATGTGGACAGCCTTGAAGGCGACGAGAAAGAAAAGACCCTTGAAGAGATCAGGCGGTGGAATCCGCGCTGCTCTTTTCCATCCCTTGTTGTCAACGGCGAGCGATGCGTCGTCGGTTTTGATGAGGACAAGATCAGGGAGGCTGTGGGGTTATGAGCAGCATAGAAGAAATAAGCCGGGAGGAGGTTGACGACCTCTTTGAGAAGCTCAACGCCGACGCAAAGGCATCGGGCTACTCTCTCAACCCCGACAGCGAGTTTGCAAAAGACCTTGTAAGAAGCCTTATCGTAAACCGGATGCGCTACGGGTACCCGTCGTGTCCGTGCAGGCTATCGTCAGGAACGAAAGAGGACGACCTCGACATCATATGCCCCTGCGATTACAGGGACCCTGACCTCGATGAATATGGCGCCTGTTACTGCGCCCTCTACGTGTCAAGGACAGTGTTAAAAGGCGAAAAACGCCTGACATCCATCCCTGAAAGAAGGCTCCAGCCGGAAGAGAGACGACAGCAAAGAACGATCCCCACGCGAAACATGCGGGGCAATCTCGCAGACCTTCCCTATCCTGTCTGGAGGTGCAGGGTCTGCGGCTACCTCTGCGCCAGGGAACAACCCCCGGATGCCTGTCCTGTCTGCAAGGCAACGCGGGAGCGATTCGAGCGGTTCATTTAGCCCTGCGGCGGCATTGCCGCAGCAGGGCTCTCATGCAAGGCCCGGTTTGACAGGTTTGACTCTCTTCACAAGTGTTCCGTGAACATCTCCGAAGAGAAAGACATCCTCCATTATGCCCTCCACCGGGTAGAGCTCCTTCGCAAGCCACCCCTTGATGAGGCCCTGCTCTGAATGCACGACCTCGGGGTCCATTGCAAGCTCTATGCGGTATTCGCTGCCGTCCGGCACAGATATGCGTTCCCTCAGGCTCTCTTCTTCAGCTTTTGAGGCGACCTTCACATCGTACGCTTCAACATCCCTCTTCGGGAAGACCGGCACGCGGTATATGTTCCCTCTTTCCACAGTTCCGTAGACGCCGTACCGGAAATTGTATGAAGCGGTAAGGAAGTCGTTATAGTCCTTATCCGGCGGGATGATATGCGCTTCTTCACTGGCAGCCCCGCTCATACGGACATTCCGCTCGACCCACTTCCTGTTCACATGGTCAAAGGTGTGCGTGCGCTTCCTTGTCTTTTTTCCTATCCGCACCTGCTCCTCAAAGGAAACGGACCTGAGGCGCCTTCCCCCGTCAATCTCCTCCATGACCGCGCGGTACGTATCCGTGCGGTTGCGGGTAATGAACCCCGTGAGTCCCACTGTCTGTCCCTGGAGGGTAGCCGCATACCTGCCCTCCCCTGCGCCGGGGGCAAAGGTCATCTTCACGACAGCGACCTTGCTGAGGAGCCAGAAGGCGATGTCGTAATGGAGCTCTTCGCCCGAGAATGTCCGGCCGATAGGCATCCCAGGGGAAACCTTGCCGTTCATCGGCGCTTGCGCCCATACTTTGGGCAGGGCGAAGGGCAACCCTGTCAAAAACGGCAATCCGGCAAGGAACCTCAGGAAGTACCTTCGTGTGATCATGCTGTCAATCAACGGATTCCCCGAAGCTCTTCGTCTGGGGATCATTACCCCCGCTCCCCTTGCGGGAGAGGGCCAGGGCAGAATGGCTAATAGCTGATAGCTCACGGCTCATGGCAAACCAAAAGACATGAAATGTAAAAAAGTTAAAGCCTTTCACCGGGTTTATTTCTCACACCTGACGTTGTCCTCACCGGTATCCAGTATCAAGCATCGATCATCGAGTTGCGGGAGAGGGCCAGGGCACAGGCAGCACTTGCAGTATCATTATTCCCGCTCCCCTTGCGGGAGAGGGCCAGGGAGAGGGGGGGGTATTACCTTACCTGCGATGGCACCCAAACCTTATGTTCCGGAACCCACTTCCCGTTTATTGATTGGCCCGGAACGGTAACCCATTCACCGGGAGATCTCTTTTGGCTGTATCTGGCAACAAACTCCGGGTCCGGGTAGGCATAGGCCACATTCGGCCGGGGGACGTAATAGACCCTTTGCGGCGGCGGGCTGTAGACAGCGCTGTGGGCTATGATATTACCGACGACCGCCCCGACAATGACCCCTCCCGCAATCGCAGCCCCGACGCCCCAGCCGTTCCAGCATCCACAGCACCCTCGGTAGTACCTGTAATGCCGGGCATAGGATGCCGAAGGGAGCGCCAGCGAAAGAGATACGGCGAGAACAAAGACAAGGGAAAGTCTTTTCTTCATAATCTATATTATACCACAATTATTGTTTTTCTACAGTCTTAGCCGATCAGAACATCCGTAATTCGTGAGACGTGAAAGGCGGAAGGCCCTTGCACCTGTGCTTTTCCCTTTTAGGTCTAACGAATTACGAATTACGGGTGTTCTCGCTTTTCACCTTTCACCTTTTACAATACAGCTGACGACTGAGAGCCGCTTATTTTAACTTCTTCATCTTCCCTTCAGCCGGTTTCACCTCAACGGTCCTGGAGAGGGAATTGTTTTTCGTATTATCATCTTCCTTGCATTCGATCATCACATTGATCTTATTTCTGCCGTCACGGCGGGGCGTCCATGAGAACCGGATGTTTTCGGACGCGCGGGACCTCAGGTCAACTCGCTGGCGATCGGAAGAGCCGTCCTCCGCCTCGAATCTCGCCGTACACCCCTTTACGTCAGTCGCCGAATCATTTTTGGCCGTCGCCTCTATGTTCTGTTTTTGTCCCACAACAAAAGCCTGAGGCAGCTTTATATCAACCAGGGAGACATTTATTTCCTCTTTCTCCCTGCCTTTTACGTCAACCGTCTCGCTGGCCTGGTTGTTGGTATTGTTCACATCCTCTTTATACTCCAGGACAGCGGAGATCTTCTGCCTCCCATCCTTACGGGGCGTCCACTCAAATCTAACCCTTTCCCTTCCCTGCGGATCCAGGGACACTCTTTCGCTCTTCGTCGTTCCGTCCTCGCTGGTAAAGGTTACCCGGCAGTTTCTTATCTCTATGCTTGCATTATTCCGTATGCTGACCTCCACATCGGTCCTCTGCCCCAACGATACATTGGGGGCTACCCTTATGTCTTCAATGAGCAGGTCGATCTTTTGTTCCTTCTTTGTTTCTTCCTTAACGGCCTCCCTGGGCGGCTGCTTCTTTTCCTCCGAAGGCCTCTGCGTCGCGGCGGCAGTGCTGCTTGTTGTCCGTGCCTGCCCGGCGGGGGACGGGGCCGTCTGCCCGGAGGGAGCCGTCTGCGCCTGCGATGCTGAGGGTGAAGCCGCCTGAGCCTGTGCCTGCCCGCCCTGCTGCGCCGTTGCCTGAGATGCTTGAGTTGCAGCCGGGGCCTGGGATGCCGGCGGTATGTCGGCTGAATAGACCGGGCTTTTCCCCCCTGCCCTGTCTCCATAGGTCACATAGAGCTTCGCCGCATCAAGATGGCCTGTCAGGTCTATCTGTTTATTTGTTTCAAACTGCGTCCAGCCGGTCCAGTTCGTACCGTCAAACGACAGCGCCATCTGATTAATGCCGATGGCCCAGTCGTTCGTGGCGGAGAATGACGCTGAGATATTGTTGCCCTGCCGTCCGCTTATCGTTACGCTGCCGTGCGGGGCGGGCGCATTGGTGTAAAAGGTGTCCGTAACCGTCGGTGGCGGAAGGCTCCCTGCAACCTGCACGCTCGCCGCCTGAAGCTGGATCGTACCGGTAAAAACGCCGGATACATTCTCGCTTGCGTCCTTCAACTGCACATATACGGTCTTCGTCCCCGCACCTTCCGAAAGTTGCCAGGCGTAATCCTTGGAAATGTTCGGCTGCGGGACATCGTCCGCGAAATTGATGCTGTTCCATGCGCTCCAGGTGGTCCCGTCGTTTGAGACCCTGAGCCTGTATATCCCTGATCCGCCCTGATTGTCCTGCCCGGTTATGCGGAGCATCACCCCCCGCACATTGGTAGAGGCAGCCCCGCTGTTGATGCTGACGCTCCCCGTCGGGGCAGTGGTGTCGTTGAGGGCTGCGACGGACTGAACGGTTATGCTCTTGGTCGCCTCCGCTGATCTGGAATTCTGGTCAACTGCCGTAAGGCGCATCGTGTAGCTCCCGGTATTCCTGTAAACGTGGTGGAAACTACCGGACCATGACGCCCTGCCGCTTAGAAGCCCCGGGTCGAGGACGATGTCCATGTCGTTGTCGCCGAAGGTCAAAAGGATATTCTGAAGGGGCGCTGAGGCCGTCACGTTGAACGAATAGCTCAGCGGCAGGTTGACCGTGCCGGTCGTATTGGGAACGGTCAGGGCAACCGCCGGCGGCGTGAATTCGACCACGTTGAAGGGCGCCTCTGCCCTGTCAGACCAGATCTGCTGCCCGGCGTAGGTCTCACGCACCTTGTATCCTACTTTGTAGCTTCCTTTTTCGTTGAACGTCTTTGGGATGGAAAGCGGAGGAGCGACCTCGTGCGTCTCCTCCTGCCAGGCGGCGTTGTCTTTTGAAAAGCCTATTGCGTAGGCGGTCACCTGCCCCGACGGGTTCAACGGCGATACCGCCGGATTGCCAAGCGACTGGGACAGGTGGAACACGAACTCTCCGCCCTTCTCCACGGTCGGCGTAGCGACCCCCAGGACGGCCTTGCTGTTCGTATATACCTTTACTGTCGCTGCCGGCTTTGCCGGTTGAGAGACGCGTGTCGTCGGCACGATGGTTATCTGAACCGTGCCTGTGCTCGACAGTTCATCGCTTATGTTGCCGGTAACAAGATATTTGTCCAGCGCCACTGCCTTTACCGTCATTGTGCCAAGCGTATTGTACGCCACGATGTCGACGGTCGCCTTGCCCTGGCTGTCGCTCGTGCCGTAGCCGCAGCCTGGTTTGCCTCCTTCTTTCGAAAATTTGACCGCCGCCGTCTGCGTCTTCGACACGACCTCGAACCTCACCGGAATGCCGCTCATGGCGTTCCCGCTCATATCCTTTACGGTCGCCGAAAGCTGTGCCCTCTCCTGCTGCCTGCCGTCGCTGTAATTTATCCCGCCGGTCTCGATCGTCGCCGCGGACGGCGTAATGGCCACAGAGCTCGCCCATACGGAGCTTACGGCAATATCGAACTGCTTCTCCTGTCCCGGCTGGCTGCCGGTGAATGCGGCAGTTACGCTGTTAGGGTTGAACGTAAACCCGGACGCGCTCAATGTCAGCGTTTCGTTCGCCTGGGATGGTATCTTGATCGTCCCGTCACTGCCGACGCCCACGTTGAACTCCTCTCCGCTTGTGCGCCTTATGTGAAGGCCTGACAGGGAAGCCTTGCCCGGCCCCTGGAAGACCAGCTTTATTACGCCGGGGAGCATCTGGGATGTCGCCCTCAGGTCAACGGTCGCCGTTGTATCGTTTGCCGAAAAAGTCCTGGTTGCCAAGGGAATGTTGTATCCGCTCTTGAACGCCGAAAAGGTCGTTGCACCCTCTTTCGGTATCTTGAAATAGAACCTGCCGTCAGATGCCGTCGTTACCCAAACGTCGGTTGTCCCTTTTGTCGCGTGTACCTCCGCCCCTTCGATGGGACCTCCCTGCGTATCGAGCACCCTCCCGTTCACAACGATAAGCTGGTCCTGGGAGAGGTGCATGCTTATCTTGTACCCGTCGGCATTATTGATGAACTGCGCTGTATAGCGGCCCGCAGGGTATCCTTCTTTCGATGCGGTTATGACGGCCTCCGGCGCCTTCCCCGAATCGTTGGCTACATAGAAATCGCCGTAGAATTTCCCATCGGGGTGCGTGTACTCTGTTTTCTGGAATGACCTGTCTTTCGCATGGAGGTCCACTTTTACTCCTTCTATGCCGAATGCGGGGTCCGCATTGCTCACAACGACACCGTGAAAAGGCACATATGCAAGAACACCCCCGGTCACAGTGAAGGACGGTTTGTCCTCGTCGCGCGCCTTGACGTTATGCTCGTTGGGATAATACATGCCGATGCCCTCCGTGAGCTTGCCGGTCTTCAGTTCGACGGGGATGTATGAGGCGCTTATGCCGAGCTCTACGTTGCCCGATTCCATGTAGTGGTACGTCGCGTCCTTTACGCGGAGGGCTATGCTCTTTATCGGCGGGCAGTTCTCCGGGATCCTTATATGCAGGATATGGTCGCCGCCTTCAATATCAAAGGTGAGGGTGTCCTTATCAAGGCTCACGTTATTCATGACCTGGCCGGTCATGTCCTTCGCCGTCATCTCTAATTTCACGGTAACATACCTGTCGTAGGTTGTCTGTGTTACCAGCACCCCTATTTTCATCTCGTCGAATATCTTCTTCGCAAGGCTGTCTCCCGCCTCTTTTGCGGCGGCGCTCCCTGCCTTGGAGCCCAGCTTGGTGCTCACCTTTTCAACAAGCCCCATAACGAGCCCCGGTATATCGCTCACGTTCATCGTATCGCTGTGCTCAACCTTCGAATAACCCAATTTGTCTTTGTCTTGCTGATTGATCTCCATTCCCAGGTCCGTGATATTGATGGACGCCACCTTGTTATGCCAAGCGCTTTTCCATTTAAGGTCCACCCCGAGGTCCGCACGGGCGCCGACCTCGCGTACGCACCTTGATCTCGCCGTTTTCATCTTCATCGCCCCGATGGGCAGAAGTCCCGGCAGAAGTTGTTTTAGCTGAAGCAGCGAGTTATAGTGGTCGAGCTCTTCTTTCGTGAAAGACCAGGTCATCTCCAGATCCGATTCGAACCTGCTGTTCGCCTTTCCCGGGGGCACGAAGAACGTGTCGAGCCCTATGCCGAGCCCGATCGGGGCTTCAGTCCCCGCATAGGGAACTGCGTACTGGTTCTTTATCCTGTCCCGTTCTGACTGGATCACCGCGCTGGATACGCTTTGCTGAGGGGCCGAGCCTGAAGCCTGACCGGGGCCTACGCTTAAGACAACGGGCGTCTGCTGTGCTTGAGCAGGCGCCATTGTTATAACGCCCGTATTCGGATTTGTCGTTATTACAATGTTCTGGCCGGCAGGGGGTTGGGTAGCGGTGGGGCCGGATTGAGCGCCCGCAGACGGAACCGGCGGCATTGCGCTTAAGCTGTCCATGAGCTGGTTAAGAAGCTGCGTGCTTATCCCGGCGACGATCCCTCCGGCAAGATCGGTGCTGACCCGGCTGTGGTTCGTACCGTTGGAGGTCTTGATCTGCCCCTCAACGAAGCGAAGTGTCTTCGTGGTGCCCGAAGCGGCGCCCTGGGCGCCTGCTGCGGAGAAAAACGTCAGAACGATAATCGCGCTCGCCAGGACCGGTCTTACGATCGTACGTGTGTTCATTCTTTTTCCTTCCTGTCATCAGGCCGGGATGAAGCGAAAACATCAGTCTGGCCTTCATATTTTTTAATCAGTGTAACGAGTGAGATAATTTTGTGTCAAGGACATTCGATCATGCCGGCTGGCCCGCCGGTCTCAATCTCAATATTATCCTTGCGTCACCCGTTCGAGTACCACGCTAATAGCCCGAAAAGGTCAAATGCCAACAGGCCGTAAATTTAACAGGATCACGCGATCTTTTCGTGCTTCGAGCCTACCTCGGGCGCGATGGTCTCAAGATCTGGGTCGGCGTGAGAAGGGCGGTCTTTCTAAATACTTCTTTTTTTGCCTGGCCTTTGATAGGCCTTCACTTCTTTCATCGGGGTTCGTGGTCGTAAGCGTTGTTCTCATTGGAGGATATTTATAAGATGCTTTTGGATAAAATCAGATCGGTTGGTTGATCTTTTATGAACACGTCATTATTTTCTCGATCGTCCCCTCTTTTACTGACGTCTCATACCAGGGCGTGGCCGACAGGCTTCAATCGTTCTTTTCGAGGGCCTCGATGAACCGGGGCCCTCTTCGAACTCATTCCGTCTTATCCCGATTCAGTTTGAATCTATATCAGGGCCTACGAAATCGATCCATTCGAACACCAGCGCCGGGCCTTCTGATGGGAAGGCCTGCGCCTCCACTGACGCGGTCGCCTCCTCTGAATCGGCCGCCTCAGCCCGATCATAGACCAACCCTGCTGCCGCAATGGCGCCAAAGCCGACGATCAGCGTCATTACCAATAGTGTTGATACAAATCTTTTCATGACTACCTCCTTAATTTATTTATGTTGCCGTCAGATACCTTATTAGCAGAAATCGTGCCATACAAAATAATACATAATATCAAATAGATAGCTTTGGACAGCTGGATAAATTGCTAAATATAACGAATTTTATTGCTCCCCTTCGCAATTTGATGGTATATTTGCGAAATATCATAATAAGACGATCCTGATATATCAAAAAGGATCGTCAAAACGAGGGTTTGATGGCATTTGAGAACGAGGATCTGATGGCGGTCGAGAACGAGTTATTCAGGGAGGTGACGCTGCATATCTGCAGCAGCCTCGACATGGTGACGGCGATGCAGCGCTGCCTCTCGGTAATCGCGCAAGTCATACCCGTAGACCGCATGGGAATACATCTCTATGATCAAGGCCTCGGTTCGGTGCGAACAACTTTTCTCACAACCCGCGACAAGGCGATCAAGCTCAACATCCTCACCCCTCTTATGGCCAGACCTGAAAAAAAACCTGAAAAGGATGGTCCAAAGGAACTGACGGTTGTCACTCAATACCACCCCGATCCTGTGACTGTGCGGATCATTAATAACCCCGCTCTCGACCCTGTGGCTGAACAGGTGATTCCCCGCCTTGGCGCATCATTCAACTCGTCGCTGCTGGTCTTGCGGCTCGAGAGAGGAGGCAAATGGCTTGGAAGCCTCACCCTGAAGACAGAAGGACAAAACAGATATACGGAGGAACATGCCAGGCTGTTGGCGCTTTTGCACGAACCCTTTGCTATCGCCCTGTCAAACGCCCTGGAGCACGGGGAGGTGCTGAGACGTAAGGAAATATTGAAAGACGACAATCGCTACCTGCGCCAGAGGTTGTTTCGCCTGACCGGTGAGGAACTTATCGGCATGGAATCCGGATTAAAGGACGTGATCGATATGATAAAACAGGTAGCCCCTCTACACAGCCCTGTATTGCTCCGCGGAGAGACCGGTGTCGGCAAGGACGTCGTTGCCAATCTGATCCATTATTCATCGCCCCGTAAGGACGGTCCGTTCATAAAAGTGAATTGCGGGGCCATTCCGGAGACCCTCCTCGATAGTGAACTTTTCGGGCATGAGAAGGGCGCGTTCACCGGTGCCGTAGCCCAAAAACGCGGCTGTTTCGAGCGGGCACATAATGGGACAATATTTCTGGACGAGATCGGGGAGTTGCCGCCGGCTGCACAGGTGAGGATGCTCCGCGTGATCCAGTACAAAGAGATCCAGAGGGTCGGAGGTTCGGCATCAATATCGACGGATATAAGGATCATCGCGTCAACGCATCGCAACCTTGAAGAGATGGTAAGGGAGAACCGCTTCAGGGAGGACCTATGGTTTCGGCTCAACGTCTTCCCCATTGTGATCCCGCCCCTGCGAAGCAGGAAAGCAGACATCCCCGCGCTGACCGATTATTTTATTCAGAAAAAATCAAAAGAGCTGAAGCTCCCGATGCCCCCGATGCTCGGCCGTGATACCATGGATCGTCTTACAAGCTACGACTGGCCCGGGAATGTTCGTGAACTGGAAAATGTGGTTGAGCGCGCGCTGATCCTCAGCAAGGGCGGACCGCTGATATTTGACCGCCTTTTCCCCTTTTATCAGTCCGCCTATATCGATCTTTCTCGGCCCTCCTCACGGCAAAATGGACGCCGGTTTCTCGATGAGGTCGTCTCGGATCATATCCGGCAGACCCTCGTTGAAACCAAGGGAAAGGTCCACGGACCTGGAGGCGCTGCCGAAATGCTGGGCATGAACCCCAGCACGTTGAGAAGCAAGATGAAAAAGCTGGGCATTGCACATAAACGATGATCTAATGATAATCTCCATGGATCTGGGCGAGGGACGCCCTTCGATATTTCATTACTGTTCATCGCAGTACGCAGAATGCGCCGCGCCTGACGGTCTTCGCATGTAGCCGCCGGTCAATAATTTCATTTCATCTTTGTGGGCCCTGAGAAGATAGGGGGCAGCGCGTATCGCGTTGCAACAGAAATTCATTTGCGGTACAATAGACCTGTTTTGATCAAGATCGAAGCGAGGGGGCTCACATGGATCTCAGCGGCAAAACGGCGTTGATAACGGGCGCAGGGCAAGGCATCGGCGAGGCGTGCGTCCATGTCTTTGCCGAGAGAGGCGCAAGGCTCGTCCTCATCGACAAGAACAGAAAGACCCTGCCGGGGGTCGTCGAGAAGATCGCCGCAAAGAACGGCAACGTCATCGCCGAGATCATCGACCTCACCCATACGGAACCGCTCTACAAACTGATCACAGAGATAACGCGGGACGTACACATAGACATCCTCGTCAACAATGCAGGGTTTGACAGGCCCGGGGTTACGACGAAAACAGGCAAAAAGGAATTCAACGCCGTGCTCGGGATACACGTCGGCGTCCCCTTTCTTCTGAGCAAATGGCTCCTCCCGGCAATGCGCGCACGAAAGTGGGGCAGGATCATCAACATCAGCTCCGTCTACGGAATGCTGGGGGCAAAGGGCGAGGTGGCGTATGCAACGGCAAAATCGGGCATTATCGGTCTCACAAAGACCCTCGCGAGGGAGGGCGGCCCTGACGGCGTGACGGTGAACGCCATCGTGCCCGGGCTCATACGGACGCCCCCGATGATAAAGATGCCGGATAAATACAAAGAGCCCATCATCGCCCAGACCATCCTCGGCAGGATCGGCGAGCCCGAAGAGATCGCCCGCGTCGCGGCATTCCTCGCCTCCAACGATTCATCCTTCATCACGGGCACGACGATCACGGTCTCAGGAGGATGGGGAATATAATGAACAGGCTCGTGTCAGATCGTATGTCGTATTTCGTATATAGAAATGCCAATAAATCGGTGAGGCGTAAGGGAATAAATCCTGTGAAATGTGGTCGATTATCAAGCATCCAGCGACCAGCATCCAGTATCGAGTGACTAGCATCGGTTCTTGCAATTCACGAAATACGATATACCGTCTTATGCTCTACAGTTTATTGATCCTGAGGTTTTCGGGCAGGTTCCCGGCGGCATCGGCGAGCTTTTTATACTCTTGTGACATTTTCTCGGTATCCTCCGAGCTCTGGCCGGATAACACCGCCTCTCCTTCATAGGCCCGTATAACATCCTGCATGGTAAATCCCTCTACCGATCGTGCAGGGTGAAAGCAACCACCGAAGTTCTTTTCATCCAGTACTTCTGTAATAAGGTTTGCCCTTACCATGTTCCCGAGAAGCTCCTGCACGAGGGCAAGGGGGATCTTGAGCCTCCCGGCTACCTCCCGTGCAGAAAAGGGCCTTTCTCCTGCCGAGAACCGCTGTACGATAAGGTTGAAGATGGAGAGCATCATGATCTTTCTTGATGCAGCGCTTACGCCGGAATAATCGGGCTCAAGACCGTAGGTTTCGCTGTGTCCGTGGGCATAAGCGATCTCCAGGCCGAAAAGTACGATCATCCAGCTTGTCTGCAGCCATCCGAACAAAAGCGGCAGCGCGGCAAGGCTTCCGTAGATCGCTCCATGGCTTGCAACGCCTATCTGGAAGGTAATATAAAGCCACTGGACGACCTGTACGAGGGTCCCTCCCACGATACTGCCGATGACGGCCGACCTGAGAGGAACCTTGGTGTTCGGCATGATCGTATAGAGGACGGTCAGAAGCACCCACAAAGAGACGTAGGGCAGGAACTTAAGCAGAAAAAAGATTGCGTGGCTGAAGACGCCGAGCAGTTTGATCTTTTGAACGATGATCCCCACCTCGCCCGTCACGAGGACCGTCAGGCTGCTCGCGATGGCGAACAACACCGGCGTAAGGATCAGGGTTGCCATGTAATCGGTGAATTTCCTCAGGATGGTGCGGGGCCTTGTCACTCCCCATACCGCGTTGAAAGAATCCTCTATCTTGCCGAGGATGGACACAACGGTCCAGAAGAGAAGGACGACGCCGATGCCCGCGATCACCCCTCCCTTTGCCTGCTCAAGGAAAGAACGGGCGAACATGAGCAGCTGCTCCGTCACTTCCGATTGCCAGTTTGCGTTTTCCGCCATTTCAAGGATATGTTTCTCGACGACCTTGTCAAGGCCGAAGCCCTTGGCTATGGCGAAGACAACCGCCACCAGCGGGACGATATTAAGAACGGTGTAGTAGGTCAGGATCGATGCCTGCGCTATGGACCGGTGTTCGACAAACCCCGAAACGGCAACGAGGAAGGTGCGAAGGAAGCGAACGGCGCGGGCTTTCATAGGGGGAAGCCCTTCAAGGTCCATTTCCCAGATACCCGCCTTAAGGAAATGTATGATCTTTCCTGCCACCGCCGTATCCTCTCTCTATCTCAGCTTGAAATCGACCCGGCTGTCTTTGACCTTCTCTTTTTTCTCCGGCCCGAGGGCCTTCGGGTCAAGCACGAACACCCGCGAGGGCTCTACCTTGCCGGCTTTCAGTATCGCGCTGCGCGCTTCCTGCGCCCTTCGCGATGCGAGCTGCCTCAGGTCGTCATCGGTAACCTCGATGTTGGTGATCATCAGCTTTTCCATCTCCGGGACGGGAAGGTCCTTGGCGAGGCCGATGATGTTCTTGGGCTTTGCGAACTTTTCCGCCTTGTATGCCTTCTTGAGGTACCTCTCGTATTCCGCCGGCTCCACCTTTATCTCGTCAACGGGCGGCGCCTCCTGTCCCTTCTTCGCTATGTCGTTCAATTTCTGGGCCTTCACTTTTTTCGAGAAGAGGTATCTTCTCAGGCCTTCCTTGTCCTCTTCGGGAGACACGTGGCCCTCGATGTCGAGGCTGAGGGCAGGCCTTTCAGAGAGCGCCTTTGTTACCGTTTCGATCTTTTTCATCGCGGCATCTGAAAGCTTCGCGCTCCCATAATCGAACTCAACATAGCTGAGCTGTTCCCCGCCGCCCCCGAAGAGCGCGCCGAGAAGGGCAAACGGCGCGGTCGCCGCCTTGACGATAAGGTTCATGATGACCTTCCAGATGATCGGCCCGATCCTGAACTCCGGATCGTCAATGCTCCCGGATACGGGGATGTCAAGCTTTATCTGGCCCGACCTGTCCTTCAGGAGGGCAATGGCAAGCTTCATGGGCGCCTTGATCGCGTCGGGGCTTTCCACCTTGTCGCCAAGGGTAAGCTGGTCGAAGAAGATGACGTTCTGGGAATCAAGCTTTTTGCCGGCGATGGAATATTTCAGGTCGAGGGAGAGCTTCCCCTTTTCTATCGCATATCCGATGTATTTTCCCGAATAAGGGGTCGCCTCCGTCATCTCAAAATCGCGGACGGTGCCGGTAAGGTCTATGAGGAGATTGTCCTTCGCGGGATTTATGCGGCCGGCGATATGGAGCGGGATGAACTCGTTTATCTTTCCTCGTACCTCGACCTCTGCATCCTGGTTTTTCCCGAGAACGAAGCGCGATATCTTTCCTCCGAGTTCGGAAAGCTTAGCCGAGAAGGTCGGCTGAACATGCATGTCGGTAAAATCGACCACCCCTCCCTGCAGCGTGATGTTGCCGATCATCACATCGGGGAGGCTGCTCGCCGCAGCGGGCTTATCGCCCGGCCCTGCCTCTTTTTGCTCCTTGGCCCTTATCTGCTCCTTCTTTACTTCTGCGGCCGGTTGCTCTTTCGCCGCAGCCTCACCAGAAAATATCTTCTGGAGGTTGGCCGTCCTGTCTTTATAGATGATGATCCGGGTGTAAAAATCGGAGATCGACACGTCATTTACAGACAGGGCGACGGGGTTGTACCCGGCGTTGATGGAGCCGAGGGAGAGCGCCTTCCACTTGAGAAAATCGCCGGCCGTTTCCTGGTCAACGGATGAAAAGTTCGATACAAGGAGGTTGCCCGAAAATTTTACCATCGGAGCCCCTGATCCATCGAGCGTCAATGCAACTTTGCCTGTCGAGGAGATACCCCCGCCCGTGACATAGATCTTGATCTTGTCGTTGAAGTAAGATTGAAAAGGAGCGATCGGGATCGCTTTTGCGTCGACGGATAGTTCCCCCGAAAGAGGATTTATGCCTATCGCCCCTTTTGCGGTGAAGGGGCTTGTCTTCCCGATGATAAGGGAAAGATCGATGGCGCCTCTATTGTCTTTCTCTGTTGAGATCTTTTCCATGGTCATGTTCATCTTCTGGATGGACACATCTACGGGCTCCGATGGCTCAAGATCCTTGAAGGTGATCCTTCCATCCTCGATCTTCAACCGGTCCATAGAAAAGAAAACCTTCTGAGGGCCTTCCTTCTGCTTTGCTTCTTCCGCTTTTGAAGGTTCCTGGGGCTTTTCCTCAGTCTTTGGGAGAAGCCCGAGGATATTGAACGAGCCGTCCTCGCCGCGTATGGCATTCACCTCGGGAGATTGCAGCAGCACCTCTGACAGCTTTATGCTATTGCGATAAGGCTCCAGTGATGTTATTCCCACATCCAGCGATTTGAAGCGGGCAACAGGCTTGTTCGCTGCGTCGTTCACGGCAAGCTGCCTGACGGAGATATTGCCCGCAATGATAAGCTCGGTCGCTTTGTCTTTGGATTGCGTAAATGTAACGCGCGCCCTGAGGTCGACCTTTCCCGATGGGAGCTTGAAGTCCATCTTGATCGGTATATAGTGGAGATAATCCGGTATATCGATGTCCTTAGCCTCGAGGTCGAGGTACGTTTCGAGTGACGCGGCAAAAGGCTTTGTCTGTCCCTTTATTGAGTATGGGTCCCCGTTGATGGTCGCGGAAAATTCCGGCTTCACAAAGATGTTCGTATGCGTCGCCCTGTTCGATAGAAAGGGAACTGTAATGCGCATGTCGCGCACGGTGTGCTGAACGCCCTTCGGACTGTCAATAAAATCGATGCTTCCGTCAAGGATCGCAATATTGTTTAAAGAAAAAGTAACGAGCCCCGGCTTGTCGCCTTTATCCTTTCCCGCCGGCTTCTTTTGGGCCATGTCTGTAAAATTATACGATTCGTCCTTGTTCCTTACTACCCTCACATATGGTTTCGTTACCTTCAGCTCGCGGACCACCAGCGCCCTCCTGAAGAGCGAAATGATCTCCGCGTTCACATAAAGCTCATCAAAGGACAAGAACGTCCCGGAGCCTGCCCGTTCCTTCACCGCCAAGCCCTGAATGGTGACCGATAGCGTATAGGGATTGACCCGGATCGCCTTGACGGACACATCCCGATGAAGGGCTGCTGAAACCTGCTTGAGAAGGACCGATTTGGCGATCGGCGGAACGACAAAAAACCCTATAAGAGAAAAGAGAACAAAGAGGCCAACGGCCCACAGGGCTATCTTTTTCAGTACGCGGCTGCGTTTTCTTTTGTCTTCCATGACCTTATATATACATTGTATCACCACTTTTTTCTTTTGCGCAACCTTTTCACTGCATTGACAAAAAAAGTTGTTCTGTGATACAGGTTTGTAGGGGCAATAAAACAAAAGGAGGTTGGTATGTTGAAAAAGGGTATCGTGATCGGGATGGCACTAACGGCCGCACTGTTTTTGACAGCTCCGGTCTTTGCAGCATATGAATTCTACGTGCTTCAGCTCAGCACTAAGGCAAAGGTGATGGACTGGAAGTCTGTGGAGAAATCTGCACGCTCTGTGCCCGGCGTGGAGAAGGTAGAGATCAATAAGGAAAAAAACACTATCTCCATATTCTGCAAGGACAAATGTACAAGCCAGATGCAGGAGAACATTGAAGGCAAGCTGAAAACAAAAGGGGTTCAGGGTCAAAGGGTCGGCGGCATACAAAAGGTTTCCGGAGGGGCCTTTCCCAAAGTTGAAACGAAGAAAAGCCCTGCAGGGAAGATACGATAAAACACCCGTAAGGCGTGAGGCGGAAGGCGTGAGGCGATAGGCAGAATATTATATAGGTCTTATAGGACCTATTTGACCTATGGAAATTCCTATCAAACCAAAGCACGGATACTGCATCAACTGCGACAACAGGCACGGCTGCAAATCGCAGACGCCCCCCTGTATCGCCGGGATGATGGAAAATGATATAAAAGGCATCACCGGGAAACAATACCTCATGGAAAGAAATGAGGCCCATAGATGCAGGGACTGCCCATTCTTTCGTTCGTGCTGGAAGATGGAGGAATACAGGCGGCTGATGGGATAAGCATATGCGGTATGCTACAATAGATGTATGGCATCCTGTCAAGCATTGCGCACTCTGGCTTTTGCGCTATGCTTTGCCGGCATCCTCCTGGCAGACACTCCTAAGATGAACAACCAGTCGCCTTTGATCCCGGCCAGCCCCAAAAGGCTGTACGCCGATGTAAAGGCGCTCACAGCGATCGACCCGCCGAGAAATTACCTGAACGTGGAATCCCTCAACAGGGCAGCGCAATACATCCATACTGAATTTCAAAAACTCGGCTGCGACCTTACGGCCCAGTCATTCACGGTCAACGGAAAGGAATATAAGAACATCATATGCTCCTTTGAAGGGGGCGGGGAGGAGCGAATCATCGTTGGAGCCCACTACGACGTGTACGGTCCCTACCCCGGTGCCGACGATAATGCGAGCGGCGTTGCGGGGCTCCTCGAGATCGGGAGGCTTCTTCACGAATTGAAGCCTCCGCTAAAGAGAAGGGTGGACCTCGTCGCCTACAGCCTCGAGGAGCCGCCTTTCTTCCGCACGCGCAGAATGGGGAGTTACGTTCATGCAGAATCACTTGCCAACGCCAACGCCACGGTAAAGGTCATGATATGTCTTGAATCGATCGGGTACTTCTCGGAAGAACCGGATTCACAGCATTTTCCTTTTTTTGCCTTTCGCTGGTTCTTCCCTGACAGGGGTAACTTTATTGTTGTGGTCGGGAAATGGGGACAGGGACGACCCGTCAAGGAGGTGCGCGACCTGATGTCGCAGGCCTCAGGGATCCACGTTGATTCTATCAATGCGCCGAGCCTCCTGCCGGGCATTGACCTTTCTGATCATAAAAATTACTGGAAGTTCGGTTACGATGCGGTCATGGTGACAGATTCGGCCTTTTACCGCAACCCCCATTATCATGAGCCTACGGATACGATCGACACGCTGAACTTCGATCACATGGCAGAGGTTGTAAGGGGCGTCTATTGGGCAGTCGTGAACCTTTAGATAGGAAAGATAAAGGTAATAGGAAAGAGGTAATAGGAAAATTCGCCTAACCAACCGCAAAATAACTACGGCGTTTCTGTCCCAACATTTGGTCATTTATGGAGGCTGCCTGCGGGTAGTTCTCCGGAAGAAGAAGCGGCCGGCTTTGAATAAGGCGATAATGCCGAAGGCAGCGATCAACGCAAGGCATAGGACGGGGATCACGATGGCAAAGACCGCCGTGACGACCGCCCCGACCAGCTCGAGCGTCGCGATAAGAGGATTGCCCAGCCCGCCTGTCAACAATGTCGATTTCGCGCGGATGGCGCTGGTCGCGCCCTGAACAAAGCCGGCAACTCCGCCGCCGGCGATGATCGCCAGTATCCACTTGAGATGGTAAGGCATATCGACGATCACCGATGCCGTAGCGACGGCGCCGGCGATGATTGAGACGGGCGAGGCGATTGCGTCCAGAAGGTTATCGAGCCAGGGGATATAGTACGCGAGTATTTCAAGGGCCGTTGCGGTGCCGAATGTGATCGTCGCGGAATAGCCCCCTATCCATTCAAAGCCCGGCGTCACATTGAGATATCCAGAGAGCACGGCAAGGTTCATAAGGAGCAGCGGAACGAATATCCTGAATCCGCATGCGGCGGCAAGCCCGATCCCGGTCATTATTCCGAACAATTCTTCCATATCTATCTCCGCTTCACAATTTTCAGGCAATTCCCGCAATTTTACAACAATTTTTTATCGGACTTTATTCTTGATTTTCCCCTGCAACAGGATTATTTTCTCAAAATCGGAGGAGATCATGAATATAGTGCGATACAGGGCCGAGCCCCTTTCAGGTCTGCAAAAGGAACTTCTATCGATGACCATTCTCGCTCTTTTTATCCTTTTTCCCGGTTATGTGCTCGCCGATATTGCCGACCATATCGCTCAATGCGCAGCGATCGAGAACGATATGGAACGATTGAAATGTTTCGACAGCCTTGCCGGGAGGGGCTCCGCAAAAAAGCCTGCTGCCGCGCTGCCTGCAAAAAACGACAAGCCGCGGCAAACAGACGCGGCGGCAACGGTACCGCCGGCCGACGAGAGACAACCGGCGCCGTCTGTCATGTCAAGGCACTGGGAGCTGGATCCTGCAAGCCGGGAAAAGGCCCCCGTGATCAGGGCGCACAGGCCCAATTACCTGCTGCCCGCCGCCTATGTCTCATCGCCGAACAAGGATACAAGCCTTGACGTTGATCCCGACGCAAGGGCGCAAAATAACGAGGCAAAGTTTCAGCTCAGCTTCAAGGTAAAGCTCTGGGAAGACGTCGCCGGCAAAGATATGGACCTGTGGTTCGCCTATACTCAGCTCTCTTTCTGGCAGCTTTATAACTCCGCTTTTTCTTCACCCTTCCGCGAAACGAACTACGAACCGGAGATGCTCCTGAACTTCCGCACCGATTACGATATCCTCGGGTTAAAGGGGCGCATCGTCAACCTCGGCATCAACCATCAGTCTAACGGCCGTGCAAAGCCGCTTTCGCGGAGCTGGAACCGGATCGTGGCGAACTTTGGATTTGAGCGGAACAACTTCAACCTTCTCCTGAAGACATGGTACAGAATACCCGAAAACGAGCAGGATGACGACAACCCTGATATCGACAAGTACCTTGGCTATGGAGAAATATGGGGATATTATTACGTGGACAAGCACAGGCTCGCGGCCATGTGGCGCAACAACCTCAGGCCCGGCGACAACAGGGGCGCCGTGCAGCTTGACTGGAGCTTCCCCCTCCCTTTCATACACAACGAACGGCTCAGCGGGTATATCCAGTATTTCAACGGTTACGGGGAAAGCCTCCTTGATTACAACGCCAACGTAAACCGGATAGGGATCGGCATCATGCTTACGGACTGGCAATGAACTGCCCCGCAGCAAGCTGCGAGGTATCTGGAATAAAGAATATAGTGGTCAGACTTCTGGATCCTTACCCCGAAGCAAAGCTTCGAGGAATTCTTTTGATTGAACGTTACTGTTAAGGAGGTCGTAGACATGCACAGAATAGCGGTCATCCCCGGTGATGGCATAGGCAAAGAGGTCGTACCCGAAGGCATTCGCGTGCTTGATGCCGCAGGAAAGCGCTTCAACATCCAATTCCAATGGGAATATTTTTCATGGGGCTGTGAATACTATGCCGCGCACGGCGAGATGATGCCTCCAGACGGGCTGGACATGCTCCGGGGATTCGAGGCGATCTACCTCGGCGCTGTTGGGCATCCGGAAGTGCCGGATCATGTATCGCTCTGGGGCTTGCTCATCCCTATACGCAGGACGTTTCGCCAGTATATCAACCTGAGGCCGGTCCGGCTGCTCAAGGGCATCGAGAGCCCGCTCAGGGACAAGAGGCCGAACGACATAGACCTGTGCGTGGTAAGGGAGAACAACGAGGGAGAGTATTCCAACGTCGGGGGAAGGATGTATGCGGGAACCGAGCAGGAGATGGCCGTCCAGGCATCGATCTTTACGCGTACGGGCGTTGAAAAGGTAATACGCTTTGCCTTTGAGCTTGCGGCGAAAAGGCCGAAGCGGCACCTCACGTCAGCGACCAAATCAAACGGCATCGTCTTTACCATGCCATACTGGGATGAGATATTCCGGGATATCGCAAAAGGGTATCCCCAGGTTAAGGCCGACCAGTACCACATCGACGGGCTTGCTGCGGCGCTCGTGCTCAGGCCTGAAAGGTTCGACGTTCTCGTCGGCAGTAACCTCTTCGGGGATATCCTCTCGGACTTGGCCCCTGCCCTTGCAGGCAGCCTGGGGATAGCGCCATCGGGAAACCTCAACCCCGAGAAAGAGTTCCCTTCCATGTTTGAGCCTGTTCACGGTTCTGCGCCCGACATTGCAGGACAGGGCATTGCAAACCCGATCGGGCAGATATGGTCAGGCGCCATGATGCTCGAACACTTTGGCTACCCTGAGGCGGCAAAGATGGTTGAAGACGCCATCGAGGCAATACTGGAAGGGAAAAAGATACGCACGCCCGATCTCGGCGGGAGCTCTACCACGGAAGAGGTGGGAAAGGCGGTGGAAGAGTATATCCTTAAAGGCAGCCCGTAGCTTATGGGAAATAGTATATAGTATTTCGTATATAGTATATCGCAACTTCCTGTTCATATCTTACGCCGAACAGCTTTTTGCCTTTCGATATACGAACTACGATATACGATATACTTTCAGATCGCAACTTCCTGTTCATATCTTACGCCGAACAGCTTTTTGCCTTTCGATATACGAACTACGATATACGATATACTTTCAGTCGGTATCTGCCTGCCCTTCTACCACCGCATCCTCAAATGGTATGCCCAGGAAGTCTGACAGTTGTTCTGCTGTCCGGCGGGCGCCTTCATGGTCAGCGGGAGACGGGATGTAGAACGGAGCGGTATTACCGGAACCGATAAGGTGTACTATGCAGGTATCGCCTGTATTTTTATCCCCGGCATGAATATCCAGAAGGATGTATTCAAATGCATCAAGGAGGTATTCGGTCCTTTTCACGGGGACTAAAACCCCCCACCACCTTGCTACGGTGCGGTCCCTGCGGTTGATCGTGACCCCGCTTCTCCCGAATACGAGGGCAGCGCCCGCGACCGTAAAAACAAAACCCAGGGGCAGCAACAGGGCAAGGACTATGGGCCTCTCTTCCAAATGCACAGGGACAATATCAAAGGGGATCTGCAGTACAAAAAGCCCTGCGAGCAAAAATGGCAAACCGAATGCCGACAAATAGGCGCCCCCTCTTTTCATTTCGAGGATATCCGGGTCGCGAGTCTGCAAAAAATAGTTTTGAGACATTGTCACCTTGTTGTCCGCACCTCTTACGCCTCAACTACAGGTTATGCAGCCGTATTGTCAATGACATGGTCGATAATCGGCTGCAGCGAAGGATTGAGATTCTCTATCCTGACGGCAATATCCGGGTGTGCCTTTCTGAAGACCCTGAATATCTCATCGGCAAAACCCTGGCCTATTGATCTGACGCCGAGAAAGTCGATGATGATCTCTTTGAACTTATCAAGGCCGTTCAGCATACGTCTTGCCTCCGAGCGCGAGATAAGCTCCTTGTGGTACAGCTTTACAAAAACCCTTGTTTTTTCAAAGCGGTGCTCGTACTCTGCCGGCGCGTAGAGGTTAAAGATGCCTTCGAGCTTTCTTTTTGAGTTGCGGCTAATACGGAAAGACATCTCCGTACCTTTCGTTAATCTTTTCGCCATCACGAAAACGTCTTTCGCCCTGTTATCAAAAACAAGTTCCGCCCTGTGCGACTGGAATGTGACGATATCGCCTGATTTTGACGTAAAGAAAACACCTTCGCCCGTGTGCTTTTCCTGCATCGTTGTTGTTTTGCCCTTCAGAAGCTCTCTTACTGCAGCCGATTCATCCGGGAGGCCGAGCTTTTTAAAAACGGAGTAGAATATCCCTATACCGTAATCTTTGATCTTGAATCCGCAGTTATAGGCATTCACAAACAATTCTATATCGCCGATCTTTGACTCGGAGTGTTCGATAGCGTTGTTCATCATCTCGGTAAAGGCATACCGTACAACGTTGAAGACGTTCTGGGAAAGGCTTTTCTTCAATTGCAAGCTTGAATCGCACTCATTGAATACGACGTATTCCTCGAGCCCTTCAAGCGTATACCGCCTCTTAAACCTCTGTGACGTATCTTTCTTGTCTGTTGAGTCGCATACCGAGTAGATCGTTCCCTTCGTGGCGCCTTCTTTGCGCACCTTCCCGTTTTCGATAAGGCCTTTCAGATGCTTATTGATGGCCTGCCTTGATACCCCGAAGGCCTCGGTAAGCTCCCGCCCCGATACAAGCTGCCTTGCCTTGAGATATTTCAGCAGACTTTTTTTCGTGACCATCTGACCATTATACAACTATTGTCAACCATATTGTCAACCCATAATATATTTTATTGTCAACCAAGGCACAGGGGGAACAGGAAAGACCGTATCACGCGCTGAAGCATTCTTGTTTTATCTATAGAATTAAGGAGCGGTATATGGTATAAACAAACAAGTTCATTGCTAACAGTCCTTAGCGAACGCCGCGGGCAAGAGAGGGGGTAAAGGGCATCCGCTTGCGGTTTCACCTGCACTGCTGAGATAATTTTACCTGCCCAAGCATCGGAAAGATAACAGCTTCAGGATCTCCGGAACAGCAGCAACGGAGGAGGATAAATATCGAAAAAATATTGAACAACTACAATAGGGAGGAACAGTGCTAATAGGAAAGATCACAAGAAACGGGAAGAAACAAAGGCTGCTGGTAACGATAGAGGACAATAAAGGGACCAAGGTCATTGATGTGCGAGCATATAATATCATTAACGATGGAGAGTTGATACCCACCCAGGAGGGTATTTTTCTGCCGCCGGATACAATAGAAGCCCTTATAGGGCTTTTGCGGGAAGCACAAAAAAGACTGGGGGCGACGCAAGCCCCGGCATGAAGCCAGCGGAGGGCGGGAAGAATAAATCCGTAAGTCGTTAGGCGTAAGTCGTGAGGGGAGAAAGGCAGCAGAAAGCATGGAGCGGAGAATGAAAGGCATAACAATTGGTTTAACCGCCTAACGCCTAACGAAATCTTAACGGTATCAACTGGAGGGGGCGACGTGAGCCCCAAAAAACTGCGAGGAGGTAAGCTTGGCAAAACATAGCGGATTTTTTGGACATAAAAAGAGGCAAAAGGAGATAGCCCGCCTCGAGAAACAGAAAGAGAAACGGGAGC
>JAGOOA010000034.1:0-3979 GCA_017992765.1 Syntrophorhabdaceae bacterium | reverse complement strand
CACAACGCCACTGACTGCTGGCTTAGCTATCAGCCATCAGCTATCAGCTTAAAGCCTTTTTTGTTTTAGCTGACCGCTGTATGCTGACTGCTGACAGCTGGTTTATAGAGGGGGCGACGTGAGCCCCAATAGTTGACAAATATGCGGTGCTATGCAAAAATCGTCTGTAAATAAAGTTAAAATCATAAAAAAAGGGGGAAACAATGAAACATCTTACGGCAATGAGGTCTGTTGTATTGGCCACAGCAATGCTTGCAATGGCCATTCTTACGGGGTTCTCCTATGTTCAGGCCGCCGACTTTGCCTCACAGCTTGCAGAACAATATCTCAAAAAGACTCCGGTCACCGAGATCGACACGAACATGACGATGGAGCAGGCGGCAAAGATACAGGAACGGTTCGTCGCGCTCATCGGCAAGGAATTCGGGGAAGTGGCCGGCTACAAGGCAGGTCTTACCAATCCCAATGTGCAAAAGGTCTTCGGCGTCAACCAGCCTGTGCGGGGAACGCTGCTTGCGAAGATGATCCTCAAGAACGGGGCCGTTGTTCCCGCAAATTTCGGTACCGTCCCGATGACGGAAGGCGACCTCGTTGTGAGTGTCAAGGACGAGGGGATAAACCAGGCGAAGACTGGCGCGGAAGCCCTGAAGCACCTCGATGCGGTGATCCCTTTTATAGAGCTGCCTGACATGGTCTGCGGCAAGGGCGTCAAATTCAATGGCCCGGTCCTCGTCGCCATCAATGTGGGCTCACGCTATGGGGTTCTCGGCGATCCCATCCCGCTGGAGGCAACGCCGGAATGGGCGGAGCGGCTGAAGAATTTTACCCTTCAGGTCGTCGATGAAAAAGGCGCGGTCGTCAGCGAAGGGAAAGGGACCGCCCTCCTCGGCGACCCACTGGCCGTAGTCCTCTGGATCAGGGATTCGGTGGCTGCCGAAGGAAAAAAATTAAAGAAAGGCGATATCCTCTCCCTCGGTTCGATCACAAAGATGATACCTGCAAAGCCGGGCATGACCCTCAAGGCCAAGTATACCGGCCTGGATCCGAAGGGCCCGGTGGAGGTAACGGTAAGCTTTAAATAACCGACAGCGAGAAGAATCAGGTTAAGGCTAAGGTTGAGGTTGAGAAAAACCGGAGTTTGCTTAACCTTAGCCTTAACCTCAACCTGCCTTTTACTGAATTTACTTCATCGCTTTCTGCAGGAAAGAGACGGCGTCCGTTAAGGACCGGTTGCGCGTATTCTCATCAAAACCTATATGGTAGCCTTTTGCCTCCGCCATGCAGGCATTCCACCTGTCCATATGGAACGGTATTATGCCCCTGGGCCCAAGCAGCGTTAAACCGTTGGGCGATTTGGGGGCCAGCAACGCAAAGGGGCATTTCGCTGTGCTTGAAAGGTTTGCCTTGTATGATGACGGCGTGTACCATGAATTTCCCCACCCCTGGTACGCTTCCGGGTATATTATGGTCTCGACGGGCGCCGGAGATCCTGCCTTTTTTGCGTAGTCCAGATAGTATTGGAGTTTCGAAAGTGGGCCGCAATCATCCTTTTCTCCCACCATGATCAGTATTGACGATCCGGTGTAAGAATCGCTGCCCGCCTCAATGCCCCATGTCAGGGTCGGGTAAAGGGCTACGTGCGCAGCGAAGCGAAGGCCGCCCCGAATGTATGAAGCGCGCAGCGGTTCAAACGCGGTAATATGGGCGATATCGCCGCCCATGGAAACCCCCGCGATAGCGATGCGCTGCGCATCTATCCTGGGATGTTGCGCCAGGAGGTCCAACGCATGGTACGCATCCGCTACCATAGCGCCAAAAAGATTCCAGCCGCCTGCTATGGCTGCATCGCGGATCCCGCGCAGCCGTGCGCTCTCCATCGTCAGGACCGCGAAGCCTTCTCTGGAAAAGGCCCCGGCGTACCACCCCTCGCAGGCATCTGAAGAGCCGGCGATGCCGTGGATCAGGACGATAGCCGGGTATTTTTCTTTCTGCTCATTGGGAAAAGAGAGCGCCGCGGTGATCGTCACCGTAGACGTTGGCCTGCCTTTCAGCATGTCCGGCAGGTTCGTGAAGTTCTCTGATTCAAACTCGATCTTTTCCCGCACTCCGGTTGTCACAGGTTCAGCACATACGGCAGACAACGGCAATATGGCGCAGACAAGAAAAAATAATATACACACTGCCTTCAGGGCCGGCCTTCTCGGATCGGCATACTTCATTCGTCCACCCCCTTTCGCATTTCTCCGTCTTTCGTCTTCTCTATTTTCGTGTTTTTCTATTGTCCCGCAATCTCAAAGGCTTTGCAATGATTTTCTGGCCATCGCTTGATATCTTCAGGAAAAAATTGTATCATATCAAATCGTTTCATTCCCTTTACCAGAAGGAGCTGTTATGTTGATATCAATAATTGGCAATGCCGGCTGCGGGAAGACAACGCTCTTCCAGGCATTAAGCGGCATTGATATGAACAACCGGGACGCCGGCAATCCCGCCTCTATTACGACGATCGACGTCCCCGATGAACGGCTCGACGCCCTTACAAAGATATTCAGGCCAAGAAAGACCGTATATGCGCGGATAGAGGCGGCCGACACCGCTGCCATACGGGAAGGCGACGCCAGGAACGAAACGATGAACCCCAAGATGCTCCACCAGCTGCGATTCAGCGATGCCTTCCTCCTTGTTCTGCGCTGCTTCGACAACGGCTATCCCGTTGACCCTGTTGGAGAATATCACGCCATCACCACAGAATTCATCCTGGCCGATATGGCGCAGATAGAGAAGCGCCTTGAGCGGATCAATAATCAGAACGGGAAAAAAGAGAACCCCCTCTTGCAGCAGGAAAAGGCCCTGCTGGAGGAGTGTCTTTCCCACCTGAACGAAGGAAAGCCTCTCAGCGCCATTCCCACGATCAAAGAGACCGGCAAAATGCTCCGCAGCTTTCAGTTCTTGTCGGAGAAGCCGATGATGGTCGTAGTAAACTATGCCGAAGAAACGGACCGCAAGATAGAAGGCGTCCTTGATGGGATCAAGGCAGTTTTGCCGGAGAACGTTCCCGCGGTAGCCGCATGCGCAAAGCTTGAGGCGGAGCTCGCCTTGGTCGCCCCGGAAGAAGCTGCCGGCCTCATGGCAGAGTACGGCATCACCGAAACGATCCGCAGCAGGATCATTCAACTTTCCTCCAGGACGCTCGGGCTCATCTCCTTTCTTACCGTCGGGGAGGACGAGTGCCGCGCATGGCCGATACAGGAAGGGATGAGCGCACAGGATGCCGCCGGCACGATCCATACCAATTTCTATGACAAGTTCATTCGCGCAGAGACCGTCGCCTACGATGCATTTATCGAACATAACGGCTTTGCGGGCTGTAAAAAGGCCGGCCTCTGGCGCCTTGAAGGGAAGACATACATCGTACGGGACGGCGACATCCTCACCATCAGGGCGGGGAACTAAGGCTCCCTGTCAATACTTTTCCTTGTGTAAATCGTATAAAACAGGTATCATAAAGCATACAAGAGGTGGCAATGAAACGGGTAATACTCATCGACTTTGAAAACATACAAAAACTGGACCTTGAGCCTATCGATACACCCGATACGGATATCGTGGTCTTTGTCGGCAAATCACAGAACAAGATACCCTTCCACCTTGTCGAGAAGGCCCAGACCATGGGCAACCGGATCAAGTGGCTCAAGATAGCCGGCGACGGCAAGAACAACCTCGATTTTCACATTGCCTTTGAGCTGGGGCGCTTAAGCGAAAGGTCGCAAAAGGATATTGCGCTGATAGTGCTTTCCAAGGACAGCGGCTATGATTCTCTGATAAAGTACATCAACGATGCCGGCATACAGACAAAAAGGATCGCCAACCTCGCCGAGCTGTCCGACAGCAAGAAACAGCCGCCCTCATCAAAGTTTACCGACTACATCGTTGCCAACCTGAACAAGATAGACAACCAGAAGCGCCCGCGGACGAGGGG
>JAGOOA010000004.1:87816-94412 GCA_017992765.1 Syntrophorhabdaceae bacterium | reverse complement strand
TTGCCTCACGACGGTTTGCTCCGGGATATCCCGACGCCATGCTCTCATTATATGCATTGGATAAAATATTTTTTATGTAATATCTAAGTCATAAGCACGAAGCACTAAACAATATCAAAATCCAGGTATCGAATATTCCGAACAGATACAAGATCGCTTGGTTTTGAATTTTGGACATTGGAATATTTGAATTTGTTTAGGATTTCGATATTAGGATTTAGGATTTCACTTTACAATCCCGATATACGATATACGAACTACGATATACGGAAGCTTTTATTCCTTCCGGTGTGGCTTGAGCATTTCCAGCACATCCGGATGCACCGGGTGGCCCAGGGCAACCGCCCTGTCGATATGGGATATAGCAAGGTCATATTGTTTTGCGTATAGGTAAATAGTGCCAAGATTATTATGAGCGGCGCCGATGCCGGGGTTTAACGCAAGGGCCTTTTTATAGGATGCCATGGCGTCTTTCTGCCTGTTCGTCGCAAGATAGACGTTCGCCAGATTGTTGTAGGCGTCCGCAAACTCCGGGTCTATCTCGATGGCCTTCAGGCAGGTGCTCTCTGCGTTTTGATAATCCTGCATGGACAGATAGGTTGTACAGAGATTATAGTAGGCACGCTCGTTTCCCGGTCTTGCCTCAATAGATCTTCTATACAGAGATATGGCCTTATCTTTATCGCTCGCGTGGAACATATTGCCCAGAAGAATGTAGACGTCGTCCATCCGCGGGTTTATCTGAATCGCCTTTAAACAGAAGGGGAGGGCCTTCTTCTCATCGCCCATTGTTATGTAGGCCCGGCAGAGGTTGGCATTTGCCTGGTCATAGTTCGGGCTTACCGTTATTGCACTGGTAAAATCCTTTATCGCATGGTCGTATTGCTTATTGACAAAATACGCAGCACCCCTGTTGTTGTAAGCTATAGAGCTGAAAGGATAGCTCTTGATCACGTCGTCCCATAGGGAAAGGCCGTCCTTCCAGACATGTATCCTGTTCCAGGCGATGAGGCCGCTTGCGAACAGTGAAAAAATAAGAGCTATAGCCAGTGCAATGTTAAGGACCATGGCAAAGCGCCATCTTCTTTTGGAGAGATACAAAAAACCGGTTGCGATAATGTAAAAAATGCCTATAAGAGGAACGTACGTGTAGCGGTCGGCGGCAAACGCATGGCCGACCGGTATAAGTTGAAGCACGGGCAATAAAGCGGCAAGATAAAAAAGGCTCCCGAATATTACCTTGCGGGTATATTTTGCCGAATAGATAACGCATGCGCACAAGCCGGCTACGATGAACGGCGAAAGATAAAAATTTGTCCGCATGATATCAAAATGCCTGTTCGAATACATGTAGAGGCACGACAGGTCAACGGGAATAAGCATCTTTTGGATGTAGAAGACGAGTCCGTGCGACGCAACAACAAGGTTCTTCAGCACGGAATCGCCCGTATAATCATGCCTTATCGCATCTTGCTGCGACAAGAGGGCAAGGATGCCGAACAGCAATGATAATCCAAAAAAAGGAATCTTATCTTTGAGCATGGCCCAGGATATCCTCTTGCCGGAAAGGTAATCTATTAATAACAGGATGAGCGGAAGCGATACCGCCATTGATTTGGAGAGGAGCGAAAAGAGGAAGAGGAGCAGGCTCAGGCAGTAGTATATCTTTTTTCCTTCCGCAAGGAAATGCGCATACCCGATAAGTGAGGCCAAAAAGAACAGCGTGTACAGGACGTCTTTTCTTCCCGAGACCCATGCCACCGATTCGACATGAAGGGGGTGAATTCCGAAGAATAAGGCAACGATGCATGATGCAACGACGCTGCCGCTTAATATATATATCAGCAGGAAGACAAGCACGCAGTTCATCAAATGGATGATTATGTTCGTCGCATGGTAGGCCGGGGGGTTCAGGCCGAAAAGACGATATTCCAGCGCAAAAGACAGCAGCGTAAGCGGATGGTAGTTGCCGAAGAAAAATGTGGTGAACATTCTTTTGATGTTCAGGGGAGAGAGACTTTGCACCATCCTGTTGGTTGCAATGTAGTTCTCATCGTCCCATGCAAAACCGTTCTGCAAGGCCGGCGTGTAAACAACGGATGTCGCAACGATAATAAGGGAGATCGCGAGAAGGATCTTATGTATCTTTTTTACCTGCATTGGCCTTCATTCACCTTTTTTCGGCCTTTATCATCAGGACGGTCGCATATCGCAGCGGCGTGATCGCGGCGTCAAGCCGGGCAAGCAGCGCAAGAAGATGATTTAACAATGCGAAGAATGAAATAAAAAGGCGGGACGAGATAATCCCTCCGCGTGCGTTCCTTTGAGTGGGCTTCGCGAATTGAAACGCCCTGGCCATGAAGGTTGCCGGTATCATGATGGCCTTTTCGACGAGGCCCAATACCTTGCCCACCTTTATGATCGTGAAGCCGGAATCCTTTAAGATGGCTTTCATCTCGTCCAATTCATACCTGCGCAGATGATGGACGAAACGGTCATCGTGTGAAAAATAGATCTGACGGTGCGGGAAGGTGATAACCAAGCCGCCGTGCGGTGTGAGTATCCTGGCGATTTCTCCAACAGCCTTTCTGTCGCCCTCAACATGTTCAAGCACCTCAGAGCAAACCGCATTGGCAAAGGAGCCTTCTTTAAAGGGCAGCTCCGTGCAGTCGGCAACCACATAGAGGCCACGGTTCAACGTAGATCTCAGTATATGAAGGGCCGCGAACGATACATCGCAATAGACTGCGCGCCCTTTCGATATGAGAACAGGCGACATTCCGCTGCCTATCTCAAGGATTGGCCCGTTGTTTATCGCAAGGGATCCGGATATCGCGCTTTTCCTCAGGGTATAGTTGTAAAGATGGTTCTTTAGAAAAATGTAGCCTTGGTCCCGGAAGAAATCATCAAAGCGATTCGTGCGGGAACTCACTTGAGGGACCATGGAAAGAGGGCTGAATTGAGGAGCTTCATCTTCGAAAGGCGGAACTTAAGCGCCGTAGAGAGGCACCCGAGGCCGTAGCGAACGCTGCGCCGGAAATTGATGGAAGACGCTTCTGCGAAATATTTTGTCGGGCAGCTTATCTCCGCGACTGTATAGCCGAGCCAAAGTATCTGGGCGAGAACCTGATTGTCGAAGACGAAATCGTCAGAATTATTTTCCAGGGGGAGCTTTGCGATGAGCTCCCTTGAGAAGCCCCTGTACCCGGTGTGATATTCCGACAACTTTGCCCCCATGAGCACGTTCTCAACGAGCGTGAGGAACCTGTTCGCGATGTATTTCCACAGGGGCATCCCGCCCCTGAGCGCATTTCCTCCCAGTATCCTTGAGCCCAGGACGCAGTGATAAAAGCCGCTGCCGATCATCGATGCCATCGCAGGTATGAGCTTGGGGGTATACTGGTAGTCGGGGTGAACCATGATAATAATATCGCCGCCTTCTTCAATGGCCATTTCGTAGCATCTTTTTTGGTTTGCCCCGTACCCCCTGTTCTTTTCATGAACGTAGACCTTGGCGTGCGGCAGCGAGCGCGCTATCTTGGCGGTATCGTCGCAGCTGGCGTCGTCGACAAGGATGACGAGATCGACGACCTCCTGCTCCATGACCTCTTCGTAGGTCTTTCTGAGGGTTTGGGCAGCGTTGTATGCCGGCATGACAACAATTACTTTTTTATCTTTGAACATCTTTCCCCGAATAGTATATTACTTTATGTATCAAAAATTCGCTTTTTTGGCAAAGGATTATGTAGAAAATAGCCGAAACCTGAAGAGAGCACGGTGTCGGGATATCCATGAAAAAAAGGTCGAGAGGGGGAGGTTTTATAATTCCCCCCTCACCCTGACCCTCTCCCGCAGGGGGAGAGGGAATAATGATACCCCGAAGCGTCGCTTCGGGGGTCTATCGATGGAGCGTGTTAGCGGTGAATGTTCGGGCGCCGAGACCCCCGATATTCGCACCTGATAATTAACTTTGTATTTCGACATACGATATACGATGTACTATATACTTTTTAATTTCGTGCAGCACTTATCCTTGAATATTTCCTGCGTAAATTGTTAGTCTATATCTGCTCCGCTGTAAAAGGTGATGATGAACAGGCCATACAATATTTATATCGCATATGCCGGGTTGTTCTTTCTTTTTATCCTTTACCATCTCCTGCAATGGCCCATCACCGGAGCGGATACCGACCTGTGGTACCACCTCAACAGCGGGCGGTATATCTTTGAGAACGGGTCTATCCCGCGAGACAGCTACTTTTCCTTTATCCAGCCCCCGCGGGAATGGGTGGATTATTTCTGGCTCTTCCAGGCCGTTGTCTATAAGATATACCAGCTGTTTGATTATGACGGCCTTGTTTTCCTGAGGGCGTTAATCTTTTCCGTACTTGCCGTTTTTATCTTTCTTTTCTTTTTCGGCAGGCGTACGACAGAGAGGCCGTATCTTCTAATAACCGCCATGTTCTGCCTGTATGTTCTTTTTTTCATTCCACGCTATCACCTCATCCGGCCTCACATGTTCACCTATCTTTTTGTACTGATCTTTCTTTACATCCTTGAGTTCCACCGGGAAAAAAGTTTTCTCCTTCCCATAATCGCGGTCTTCTGGATGAACCTCCATGGGGTCGTCTATCCGCTGATGCTGCTTATAATCTTTGCTTATCTTATTGAGGTTATCTACAGGATCAAAAGGGAGGGAAGGGGAATACAAAAAGGCGACCTCCATGTGATCGCCCCCCTGATTATCTCAATAGGCGCCGTTTACGCAACGCCCCATGGCACAAGGCTGACGTGGATGCCTTTTGTGCCGACGGGTTTTGCGTCGCTTTATATCCAGGAGCTGCAGCCCTTTGTATTTTCTGAACTGTTTTCATTTACCTTTACAAAATTCTGCCCTTCATTCCCTTCGATGTTCAACATTCTGTTGTTTTTGACCGCTGTTTTTTTCATTATTCTCATTGGGACAAAATCGTTGAGAATAAGCCATCTGATCCTTATAGTTGGCGGAACGGTACTGCTTCTTAAGGGCACCCGCTTTAAATACGAGTTCGTGCTCCTTGCCATGCCCGCCATGAGGACTTCTTTCACGGTTCTATCTGCCGAATACGTGAAAAAACTTCTGCCAAGGCCTGTGAATATCATATTGATCGGATTTATTCTATTGATACCCTTTATATGCGTCAGGGAGATCTTCGGCAATAGTTCGAGATTCCCCTTCTCGCTCAGAAACCTGCCCCAGGGGGTGGGGATGTTCCTGAACAAGATCAATACGGGGGGGACGGTCCTGAACCACCCGGACAGGGGAGGGTATCACCAGTGGATGCTTTATCCGCGCTATAAGATCATGATGGACATGGAGGTCCCCTTCCTTTTCACGAACGAGGATTTCTACGTAGTGAATAATGCCTTTAAGAACGGGCTGTTTCTCCAAAGGCTTATCGACCGATACGACCCGTCGTTCATCACGGTCTCAATAAAGAACACCTTCATCAGGGACGTAATGAAGTCTTTTAAGCAATACAGGATAGTCTTCTTCGATGATTGCGAGGTGCTGTATATAAACCAGAACAAGCACCCTTCCGTGGCAGCGGAGTACGGAATAACATCCTTCGACCCCTTCGCCCTTGCCCAGACAAGCATTGCGTCAATAAAGATGCTGAGCGACTACTCGCCGATGATGAAAGAGCTGCTGAAGATCGCCGGGATCTATCCCGATAATGCGATCGTGAACAATTGCCTTTCAGTTTTTTACGCCCGGGAAGGCAAACATGAGGCAGCAATAGGCTATATTGATAATATTATTATAAATTATCCTGAGTCCGCCACCGGATATATACTGAAGGGGGATGTATTGCAGGAAATGGGGAAGCTTGAACCTGCCGTTGAAAATTATAGAATGGCGCTAAAGAGATGGGATGTCGCCGAGATATACCGCAAGATCGGCATGGTCTATTATAAACAGAAAAGGTTCGGCGACGCCTACGACACCCTGGTAAAGGCCATGGATGTCTACTCCATTGAAACAACGTATAAGGACCTGTATTATCTGATAGATTCGGCCGTAAGATCCGGCAAGAAAAGGGAGGCGGAGATACTGTTCCGCTATGCATACCAGAGCATCCCGCCTTCGGAGGTGGAATGGCTGAAAAGATACAGGGAGCTCGCTGTGATTTTTGGGGAGAAAATACTGCAATAAATAAAGTGTAACATTATGTTTTCTCATTAAAAAATGTGACAAAAATCATTTACAAAGGGAAAAAATGTGATACAATAGCGTAAATAGTATTACTATTTATAAAATCCTAGGAGGTGTTTATGTTGAAGATTCAAAGAAACAGCAAGGGCTTTACGTTGATTGAGCTGCTCATCGTTATCGCGATCATCGGCATCCTGGCCGCTATCGCGATCCCGGCCTACACGGGCTACACGAAAAAGTCCAAGGTCGGCGGCGTAGTGCACGCTCTCGGCGGTGTCAAGACCGCGGCAGCCGCATACTACACCGAGAAGGGCAGGGTTGATTCTCTCGCTCTCGCAACGGCCGACATCGCCGGCAACCTCGGCGTGACGGTTCCAAGCCAGTACATTTCAGCTATTAC
>JAGOOA010000004.1:10992-87716 GCA_017992765.1 Syntrophorhabdaceae bacterium | reverse complement strand
GTGTCAAGACCGCGGCAGCCGCATACTACACCGAGAAGGGCAGGGTTGATTCTCTCGCTCTCGCAACGGCCGACATCGCCGGCAACCTCGGCGTGACGGTTCCAAGCCAGTACATTTCAGCTATTACAGTGAACGGCAATGCTGCCAATGAGGTCATAATCCAGGTAACGATGACGAACATCGGCAGCGGAGTAGACGGCACCACGCTCAACCTGACATCTGCAAGCAACCTGCAGACATGGTCATGGAACGGCAATACGGATTCTACCTACATACCAAAGAATTAACCGTAACCAAGTATGGGGGGGCAACCCCCCATACTTTTTTAGGGCCTATGGGAAACAGGGCATTTACAGTCATAGAGCTGCTGATAATGATCGGGGTCATGTCGGCAATAGTGCTGATCGCGCTGCCAATGCATGCCAAGCGCGCAAAAAGGCCGGACCGGATCCAGGCAAAGACCCAGCTTTTCGTGATCCGGGATGCCGAGGAAAGGCATAAAATGGAATATGGCACGTATACTGATGATATTAAAAAACTTTCTCATTGGAAACCCGTTCAGGGAAGATATCGATTCAGTATCAAAACAGCAGATCCCGGGAAATTCATTGCTCAGGCTGATGGAGATCTCAATAACGATAAAGTGTACGACGATGAAACCTGGACGATCGATCAGACCGGCGCAATTACGAAAGTCAAATGATGCATACAGGACATGGGCATACTAACAAATATATTTGTTTTCATATTTGGCGCAGTAATAGGTAGTTTTCTTAATGTGTGTATTTACAGGTTACCCAAGGAAGAGGTTGGTGATGAAGAGGAGATCGTTATCGCCAAGCTGCCTTCCATCTTCCTGAAGCAGCTCAGATCGATCACGGCCCCGCCGTCGAACTGTCCGCAGTGCAAACATCCCATAAGGTTTTATGATAACATACCTATCATCAGTTACATCCTGCTGGGAGGGAAGTGCAGGGATTGCGGCGCCAGGATATCCAGGCGGTACCCTTTTGTCGAGCTTCTCACCGCCGTCGTGTGCCTTGTCCTCTTCAGGCAGTTCGGGTTGACCTTTGAATTTTTCGTCTCCCTGTTCTTCGCCGCGTTGCTGATCGTTATATCCTTCATCGACCTCGATCACCAGATCATCCCCGACATATTAAGCATAGGCGGGCTGGCCGCGGGCCTTTTCTTCGCCATCTTCAGGCCTGCCTTCAAGGTGTTGTATCCTAAATTCAACATACTTGATTCCCTGTTCGGGGTGCTTCTCGGGGGAGGGGTCCTCTTCCTCATCGCCATAGGGTACAAGTTCATCGCAAAACGGGAAGGCATGGGCGGAGGGGACATCAAACTTCTCGCCATGATAGGGTCCTTTGCCGGTATAAAAGGCGTCATATTTTCGCTCATGGCAGGTTCAGTTCTCGGGACCATTGTAGGCATTCCCCTTATGCTCGCAAAAGGTGAAGGGACAAAATATGCCATCCCTTTCGGGCCGTTTCTTTCCCTGGGTGCATTACTCTATCTTTTTGTAGGTAATTTTTTTGTGCGCTACGTCATTGATGTGGTAATGGGGAGATAGTATGGTAAGAGAAGGAGTACGTATGAAAAGGGGAATGGGATATATCTTACATACAGTAAATCTCGGACATATTTTAGTTTTGGTGGCGGCCATTATGCTGATGTCGCTATTGTTTCCTTCTTTTTCCTGCAGTTCTGAAGGCGCACAGACAATATCCGGCAGGGTTGATTACATCAACGAGAGCTCCCTTTTCATGAACAGCATTGAATATCCCCTTGCAAGGCATGTACGGGTCACTGTCAGCGGGGAAAGAAACTTTGATATAACACTTGGAACGATCGTCCCGGTCAGCTTCATTAACAGGGCGAGGGTATATATTGAGCAAGGGTATGTTACATGGATAGTTATCCTGGAGGTACAGCAATGAGAAGGCATATTAATGCAGTTCTTCTATTGTCAGTTGTTTTTATGCTATGCATCGCTAACCCTCATGCAGTAAAAGCTGCAATGAACGATTACTGCAGTATTCCCCCCTTTGTCTCTATCTCCGTACCGCCTAACGTAATGATCATGCTCTCCATAGAGACGCCGATGCAGGGCGCTATGTATCCAGATATCACCTGTACCGGTGATCCCGCAACGGACAGCCCACCTTACGGGTGTTCGCCATCTTCCTGTCGTACCACTTCCAGCGGGAGGCACATCAGCAGAAATTCTGGTGCAAACAATTGCTACAACAATTCAACAGAGTATATCGGGTACTTTAATCCTCTAAAATGTTATACTTACGATGGAAATAAGTTCGTCGTAGCAGGCGATGCGACGAACCATCAGTGTTCGAGCCAGTGGAGCGGCAATTTGCTGAACTGGGCAACGATGACTGCCATGGACGGGTTCAGAAGATCGCTGACAGGCGGGAACAGGAGCACCGATACATCAAGCGATACAATTCTCCTTGGGGCGCGCCAGACCTTGGGTACAGGTGATTCGTGGTACCCCATGAAGCAGATCCCTTACGAATCTGCCAGCCTTTATTCGCCGTATGCCAACAACTCAACGAGGTATATCGTACGTCAGGTAAACGGATTTTCGGTGTGCAGTAATTCCAACTGCACCGTGAAGGAGACGGGCAGCGGCGAGACGCGATTTCCCACCACTACCGGCGCAACGAACGTGACCGCAGCATTCAAACTTCAGGTCAAGGTATGCAGTACCGCCTCAGGCCTTGAGACGAACTGCAACGCATCGAACAATAAACCGGAGGGCCTTTTGCAGAGATACGCATCGAGGATGAGGTTTGCCCTCATGTCCTATGCGATGACAGGAAATGCGAATATAAACAGGGATGGCGGCGTATTAAGGTCTAATATGAAGTGGATTACAAATAAGATCCCCTATGGGTTGAAATATCACGACAGCGGCGGGAGCATTGTTACCTGCACGACAGAAGCAGGGTGCACAAACTCCGAAGCAGAACTCAATGCCGACGGTACCTTTATCAGTAACCCGGATGGCATCACAGGCGGCAACAGCGGCATCATAAACTACATCAACAAATTCGGATATAACAGCGGTTATAAGTCATACGATCCGATCAGCGAGATGTACTATGAGATTATCCGGTATTTCAAGAACCTTGGCCCTTCAACCGACATCTACTGTAATGGATTGACGACGACAACGGACGATGGGTTCACCTATTTTTGTCCAGGCTCGGGACGAAGCTGGCGTGACCCATACCTTTACCGCTGCCAGGCGGGTGTTGTGCTTGGTATAAATGATGCCAACCCGTGGTGCGACAAAAGGGTACCAGGGACGTCATATACAAGTTCTCCGGGGGGGAGTTGTGGAAATGACTACGGGGCGCCCAGTAATGCGGATACAACAATCAATTCATCCACATGGACCAACAAACTTGGGAACTATGAGTTTGGCAGCTCCATAACCTTGAACGTAGGATGTGTTGTAGGGGGTACATGCGATTGGGCAAACACAGCAAAGACATTTACGGATCTTGCAAAGGCATCCGGTACAGCCCCTTATGCACCGAAGTCAAATTCTTACTATATATCGGGCCTTGCATACTATGCCCACACGACGGATGTACGATCGGACCTTGAAGGGAAACAGACTATTACTTTTTATGTGATCGACACGCAGGAATCAAATACCTCGATGCTCGTCGGTAAAAAAAGCATGCTCTTTCTTGCTGCCAAATATGGTGGTTTTAATGATGTAAATGGCCCCAATGCAGATGGGTACTATGTCCCCGATATCCAGTCCGAGTGGGACTCGGACAATGACGGATTCCCGGACAATTATCTCCTTGCATCATCGGATCCTTCCCAGATCGAGACCGGTTTCGCCAAATTTTTCCAGGATATCCTGAGTAAATCATCATCAGGTACGGCTGCATCAGTCCTTGCATCAAGTGAGGGAAGCGGGGCGAATCTTCTGCAGGCGATCTTCTATCCGAAAAGGCTCATAGGAACGAATGAGGTCACGTGGATCGGTGAGATGCAGAACCTGTGGTACTACATTGATCCCTACCTCTCCAACAGCCAGATACGCGAGGATACGGAAGCCAACACGATACTCCATCTTATCCATGACTATATCATCCAGTTTTATGTTGATAGCGTGGCAAACAAGACAAAGGTGCGGAGATACTCAGATACAGACGGAGATGGTACCCCGGACGGGACTGCTATTGATTCTATTGATATTGATAATATTGCCAATATCTGGGAGGCCGGGAAGCTCCTCTGGCAGAGAGACCTCTCGGCAACTCCAAGAACAATCTACACTACGACTGACGGCAGCAGTTTTCTATCAGGAGATTTTTCCACTTCCAATGCTTCGACGTTGAGGACCTATATGGATGCTGCCGACGATGCAGAGGCAACGAAGATAATTAATTATTTGCACGGTATTGACCAAACCGGGTACCGCTCGAGGAGCGTCACTATGGGCGGCAACACTCATATCTGGAAGCTCGGTGATATCGTCTCATCGACGCCACGTATCCAGGCCTCTGTGCCGATTAACAGCTATCACATGCCGCCGCCGGATGGATACCAGGATTACAGCTATTTGCAGTATATCCAGACCTCCGGCTACAGGGCGCATGGTATGGCTTATGCAGGGGCAAATGACGGGATGCTTCATGCGTTCAAGCTTGGCCAGCTCGAACAAACCTGGACCGGACAGGCGGCTCTTGAAGTTGCGAAACTATCAGGATCTGACCTCGGCAAGGAACTCTGGAGCTTCATACCCAAGAACGCTTTACCCTATCTGAAATATCTGGGTGACCCGAACTACTGCCATGTCTTTTTCATTGATAATCCGACATATCTTGTCGATGCGAGCGTATACGGAGGTTCAGGAACTACCCAGAGCCCCACATATTCCAAGAGTGTCAACAGCTGGAAGTCGCTCCTTATCGGCGGGATGGGAGTGGGGGGCGCATGCAGAAACGCGGGAACCGCCTGTAATGATTCGACGACTGACTGCGTGAATACGCCAATCAATAATACAGGGTATTCTTCATATTTTGCCCTCGATGTAACTGACCCGACAACGCCGACCCTTTTGTGGGAATTTTCCAATCCCGCGCTTGGCTTCACAACAACAGGTCCTGCCATTGTAAGGGTAGGGGATATGGACAAAAATGGTCGCTGGTTTGCTGTATTTTCCTCCGGCCCTACAGGGCCGATCGATACGACGTGGCACCAGTTCCTTGCAAGGTCAGACCAGAACCTGCGGATATTTATTGTCGATCTTTATAACGGCCAGCTGCTGAGGACCATCGACACAAGTATCCCATATGCCTTCGGCGGTTCTCTCTATAATAGCACCCTTGATGCAGACAGAGGCGGCGGTATAGCGGCATCGGGTCGTTATAGCGATGATGCGGTCTACCTTGGTTACGTTAAAAAGGATACAACCGCAGGTACATGGACAAAAGGAGGGGTCCTGAGGATTCTGACAAATCATGATACCGATCCCACGAACTGGACTGTAAGCACGGTAATTGACGACATAGGTCCGGTGACGAGCGCGATTGCGAAACTACAAGACCGGAAAAGGAATAACCTATGGCTTTACTTCGGCAGCGGCAGATTTTATTACAGGACGAACTGGGGTTCAAATATCGATGATGCTGACGGACAAAGGGCACTCTACGGGATCAGGGAACCATGCTATACCACGTATAATACCATTGATGGTACCTGTTCAGACTCAGTCACACTGGCAAATCTGACAGACCAGACTTCAAGTCCCCAGGCGGCCCTTGCGTCAGGTTCACGAGGATGGTATATCACCCTTGACGCATCGAGCACAGATTACAAGGCCGAAAGAATCATTACTGACCCGCTTGCAGTCTTCAGCGGTATTGTCTTTTTTACCTCCTTTGCCCCGTCCTCTGATCCATGTGCACTGGGAGGGAACACGTACATATGGGCCTTAAATTATGCGACCGGTGCACAGGGAGCGGCATCGGCATTGTCGGGTAAGGCGATCTTTCAGGTGTCGACCGGTGAGATCAAAGAATTATCCCTGGGATCGATCTTTACAGAGAAAGGATCACGAAGGACTACGGGTATTCAGGGTGTACCGCCGAGAGGCCAGGGATTGTCTGTTCTGATAGGTCCGCGGCCCATGAGAAGAATATTGCACATACAGGAAAAATGAAAAAGAACGGTTTTACACTTATTGAATTAATGATAGTCATTGCAATAGTAGGGATACTTTCAGGTATAGCCGCTGTCAACTTGAGGGGGCTGGCAAGCAAGTACCAGCTCGAGAACCAGGTAAGGGAGATGTATGCTGACATGATGAGCGCGAGGATCATGGCGATGAACAAAAACAGGGCTGTTTTTGTGAATCTCAACGTTAATGGTCAGTATACGATCTATGAAGATACCAATGAAGACGGTGCGCTTAATGTGGGATCAGATACACAGGCAGCGAGCAAGGAACGACAGCCACATTCATTTTTCGGTACAACGGTGGCCAACAGAGCAATGACATGGAATGGCAATAATCCTATCGAATTTAATTCCAGGGGTCTTGCAAATACGCAGGGAACGATTTGTGTTTATTCGACAGCGAACCCTTCCTATGATTGCATCAAAGTTGCAATCACGAGGATTATCCTCGGAAAACTAACGATTCAGGGGGTATGCAGTGCAGCGAATTGTGTCGCGCAATAGCAAAGGTTTTACAATTATTGAGGTGCTGGTCGCTGTTTGTATCCTTACCATAAGCATGCTCGCTATTCTTGAGGCTGTTGTTATTGCAATGGAGCACAATTTGAACAACATCTCCCGCGATGAATCGGTAAGGATCGCAGAGGCAAAGATGAACGACCTCAGGAATACCGCCTTTTCCTCTCTCGCAAACGGCTCGACCAGCGTTACGAGAAATTTCAGAAATCTTACAAGAACATTCAATGTGCAGTGGACCGTGAGCAATCTTTCGGCAAATAGCATTGCAGTGCAGGTTGTGGTGAACTGGAGCCATAGAGGCGTACAGCGTTCACACAGTATAACGTCGGTGATGAGTACAGATGTTTAAAATGTCAAAGCAAAAACTATTGGTGAAGAAGAAACAGGAAGGTTTCAGTCTGATTGAGCTTCTAATCGTTGTAACACTCCTTGCGATTGTTGTCGTTATGAGCAGCAACACCTTTACCATTGCCCTGAAGCAGTCGGGACAGCAGACAAAGATCGTCGAATCGCAGGTGGAAGGGATTATAGGCCTCGAATTGTTAAGATATGATATAGAACATGCTGGATATGGGCTGCCATGGGCCTTTAAAAATGTAATTAACTACAACGAGGCCACAACTTCACCTGCAATAAATTATAACGACTCATCGGCAGGCGTACCAAGGGCCATTCTTATTGGTAATGATACAGGTTTCAACGCCTCTGACTACCTTGTCATCAAGGCCATTACAGCAGGCACTAATAGCGCTGCACAGAAGTGGACGTATATTGTGACCGGTGGCCAACCAAAGCAATGGACCCCTTCGTCGGTTAATTTGTCAAACGGTGACAGGGTCATCGTAATTCGACCAAGGGTCGATGTTATGACCCAGCCTACACTTATTATGAATGGGACAGATTTTTTCTGCGCTTATAACGGGTCCAACTTTCCTGCAGCATTTAAGCCGACCCAAACAGGAGAGAGATATCTGATTTACGGTGTGAGCACCAGTACGGATCCGAGTATGCCTTTTAACAGGACAGATTATTACATCAGCAGACCTGCCGATATACCCGCCCATTGTGCACCGGGAACAGGTATCTTATATAAAGGGGTTGTCAACCAGGATGACGGTGCGTTGACAGAGCTGCCCGTGATAGATTGCGTAGCAGACATGCAGGTCATCTTCAGGCTTGATACAAACGGTGACGGTGTCGTAGATGCACAGGTAAACAGCCTTGCCACCTTAACCGCTCAGCAGATACGGGAACAGATCAAAGAGGTAAGGGTTTATATTCTTGCGCAGGAAGGGCAGCGGGATACAGGGTACAGCTATCCGAATCAGGTTATTACTATGGGAGAATACGGCCTTGGGAGAAGTTTTGACCTGGCGACATATGTCGGAACAGAATGGAACAGATACAGGTGGAAGACGTATACGCTTGTCGCAAAGCCAAAAGACCTGTATTAGGGAGGAAATCTCGGTGGAACAAAAACCGGGGAAAAAGGGTATAGCGCTTTTGATAGTACTTGCGATCATTGTAATGTCGTCCGCGATGATTGCGGTGATCATATTTTTTGTCATGCGGGGGACGGAATACACCGCATTGCAGAAGAAATATGCAACCTCCAAGGAAGCTTCTATCGGCGCGCTTGAAGTGCTCACAAAAGAGATCATTCCCCTGGCGATCAGCGGGGTGAGCTTGACAACCCTTAATTGCTCAGCAGGTTCTTGCCTGTCGGATGTTTTGGCATCTTTTAGTGTGATAACCGCAGTTTCGGTAGCACAGGTAGGTGACGTGGCAACGTCAAACAGTTGTTTCAGCAAGAAACTGCTGAGTGCGCCACCATGGACAGGCTGCGACAGTACGTTAGATGTCAAGACATCGCCTGACATCAAGTTCACTCTATCCGGTACTGCTCCAGCGCAGCCTTTCGATGTCTATGCGAAGATCGTAGATACTGCAGCAGGAAACACCAATACCAGCGGCCTTGTCCTTGAAGGGATGGGAGCGGCAGAGTCGGCAGGAGGCATCATTACCACGCAGCATTTTCCTTATATGTATACTATAGGTATACAGGGAGAAAGACAGAACAATCCTGCCGAAAGGGCAAACCTCGAAGTGCTCTATGCCTACTAAGATCCGAAGAAGAATAAAGTATGTGCCTCCGCCCAAAAAAAAGCTGTTCGACGCAAAGTCGATAGCCTTCATCGTTATCTTTTTAGCAGCCTTTATCACGTATATGATCTACTCAGGTTCGGAAAAAAAGGGAGAAGTTCCAGCGAAGGCTGCTCAGACCGCGGCAGGAAAGATAGAATCGCAAGAGGCACAGTCCTTTGAGGCGAAAGCGGATGTGCCGTCTGTGACGAAGGCAAAATTACAGGTTGAGTCGATTGAAAATATGGATAAACTTAAGGTTGTTGCCGAAGGAAATACGATAGGCAACGTACCGGTATCGTTTCGGTACGAATGGACAAAGAACGGCCAGCCTGTTGAAGGCGGTGGTGACAGCATAAGCGGATTCAAAAGAGGGGATCGGATTATCGTTAAGATCACACCTTATCTTGGAGAGATGGCAGGTCTTCCAAGGATGCTATCCACAGAGATAAAGAATTCAACGCCGAAAGTTACGGAAGACAAGCAGGTGGTATTCGAAGGGAATATCATGAAATACCAGGTCAAAGCCACTGACCCGGATGGGGATAAATTGACCTACGCATTGGAAGCAGCGCCCCAGGGTATGACGATCGACAGTAATACAGGCCTTGTCCAGTGGCCGGTGAAGGAGGATTTCTCAGGCAAGGTAGACTTCAAGGTGAAGATATCCGACGGAAATGGGGGCGAGATCTCTTATGCTTTGAGCACCAACATAGAAAAACCCATTGAAAAACCTGCTCAAAAGGCTGCTCCGGCAAAGAAATAAGGTTGCCAAGCAGCGCGCTGCGGAGTACAATTGGATTGGATGGCAGCGTTAGAGAAGCTTTTTTCAATAATCGTATTTTTCCTCATCCCTTTTCTCGGCAATAATCATCTCCATCTTTTTTATATAAATATCGATAAATTCTGGATCGAGACATCTTTTATCATACTGTTGATCGCAGCGGTTTTTCTGCAGTACGCCCGGGAGAGGGATACGCGCACGTCCCTGCTCGTGTTCCTGATATTCTTTGTCCCCTTCCTGGCGATGAACGCTGCGGGTCTTGCCTATACGTGGAGCCTCTTCTCCACGCTCCGGGAGATCAGCGTTCTTTTGCTGGCAGGGTGCTGTGTTACGGTGTATGCCTTCTCGGCGAAAAAGGAAGGATTATTGGAGGCCCTTGCGGCGGGAGCGTTCGCTTTGTCGCTTTGCGCCATCATCCAGTTTGTTGTCCTGTTCCCGAACCTTTTTGAGATATTCAAGGGCGGCGTGCTCAGTGAGATCGTAAGGGGGCAGGCCATCCCAACCTCTTCTTTTTCATATCACAATATGCTGGGAGGGTATCTGGCGTGCTTACTCCCCGTCGCTCTCCATTACGGGGTTGTAAGAAAAAAGATTCCCTACATCGTGATGTCGGCAGTCATCATTACCGGGATCATCCTTACTACGTCCCGGATAGCAATGGTGATCGCCGCCATTGAGGTGCTTCTGTACATTTCGATGACTGTGACCGAAAAGGACCTGAAGGGTTTCTTCTCAGGATTGGCGATACTGGTCCTTGCCGGCGCATGCCTCTACGGCCTTCTCTTCGCAGGTCAGAAAGGCGTGCAGGCCGGCGTGAGGGCCGAGCTGGAAAAGAAGTCAAAGATCACCCAGGCGCAGATCACCACGCTGAACACGCGGACGGAGATATGGAGAAACGGGATCAGCGCCTTCAAGGAAAGACCTTTTACCGGCTACGGGCCCGGGGCATTTGAATACGCGTACAGGAGGTCGTTCGACGGCGGCGTATACACGCAGTATTCGCACAGCGTTGCAACGAAGATACTCGTTGAGCTCGGCCTGATCGGCTTGCTGTGCGCCCTATGGTATATGGCCGGCGTCCTCTACGGGATATCGAGATCGGCAAAGACGCAGCAGGGCATCTTTGCGTATGTCGCGCTTGGCGCGATCATCCTTTTTGGAGCTGTCGATTTTGCCTTTGACATCCCTGCCTTTGTCATAACCTTTTTTGTGTTTTCCTTCACCATGCTGCCAGGGTCGGTGGAGAGTTCGACGAAGACAGGCTTTAAGCATGTCCTCGTCTGCGCTGTCCTTGTGCTGCTGATTGGCTGCCTGTTCTTTACCGTGAGAGCAAACCTGTCAAAAAAATCGATCGATAACGGCGCGGTATATCTCCAGGGTGGTTTTATAAAGGACGCATATTATGCATATATGGATTCCATTCACGAGATGCCTTTCGACAACGAGGGACGCATAAAGGCAATAAACGTACTGAACAATGTATTTCCGAACGAGAAGGACGCGGAAAGAAAAGGGATATTCAAACGCATGCTTCAGGGCAATCTTATGATCGTCGAGCAGTCGAGAGACAAAGACTCGGAGCTTTTTTTAGTGGCCGGGACAGCGTATGCATTGCTCGGCGACAAAAAGAAGGCAGAGGAATATCTGCTCAAGGCCCATTCATACTATCCATCATCGGCATATTATATTTATCAGATAACCAATTATTACGTATCCCTTGGCGACATGCAAAAGGCGCTCCTCTGGACGCACAGGATCGACCCCTATTTAAACAAGTATGCAGAATCCGGAAACCCCAATGGCCTATATGTTTACAAGATAAGAGATATTGAAGCCGACATCTACTTCAGGCAAGGCAACGCAACTCGCGCGTTGTCTGTAGCGCAGGCCAATCTTAAAGACGCACAAAGTGAAAAATATACCATCTCGAGCGCCAAAGCGCGGGAGACGGTATCAAGGGAATCATTGGTAAAATACCTTCAAGGCAAGGCAGATCGGGGACGTTGGTAACTTTTGTAACTTAAAATATTTTTCGAAGCTTTCTGCAGAGGGTCCTGACCATTATTGCCCAGACATGGCTGTTAAAAGGATTGAACAGGGCCGATAAAAAGGCGAATTTGAAGGACTCCCTGTTGTTGCCCAGGGAAAAATATTCTCTGCTCCTTAAGAAATAATACGTTGCTATCGACATGTTCTTCTTTCTCACCATCTCGACCTGCCTGCGCAGATAGTCCGTATCCCTGTATCTTTCTGTAAGAGAAGATCCGTGGAGCCTGAAATAATACAGGTAGGCATCGATCCTTTCCATGACAAACTTTTTCCTGACGCGAAGCCAATAATCGTAGTCCTCGGCCAGAGAGCAACTCCGGTCATAATCGCCCACAACCTCGTAAACCCTTCTCCTGTATAAAAAGCAGGGGCCTATGCAATTGGACGAATCCAGCTCGCCCGGTACTCCTGTCCGGATCGATTCGCCCAGGCGGCCCTCATTGTCGATGAACGTATAATTGCAATAAACAAAATCTATAGCAGGGTTCCCGTCAAGCTTGCCGCACATCGCTTCGATGGCGCCCTGAGCATAATAATTGTCATCGGAGGTCCATGTCAGGTAATCTCCTGCAGCGGTCTTGAACCCTTCGTTCAATGCGCCGGGAAGGCCCAGGTTGGCCTTGTTCCTGATTATTATCATCCTCGGATCATCGAACTGACAGGTAATGCGCGAGACATCTTCGGTGGAACAATCGTCCACGATGATCAGCTCGATATTTTTGTAGGATTGCCCCAGGCAGCTCGCGATGGATTCGTGCAGGAACCTTGTGCCGTTGTATGTAGGGAGAACAATGCTGACCTTGCTGTTTGTCGTCGCCATATTAAGAAAGCGTCTTCAGTTTCCTGATAATACCTGAACGAAATTTATCAATAAATGTCTTGTTGGTATTGGCCGAAGAATTCTTCTCACTTGGAATAAGGTCATTGTCCTGAATATGCTGCCACAGCGAATCCAGGTAGGATCTGTCGAGGTTGTTCCTGTACGCTTTGTTTCTTTTGACGTAATCATGCAAATGTTCGACGGGGGAAAAGTCATTGGATGTTGAAAAGGAATAGGAAACTATGCTGGGGCAATAAGTCATATCACACGTTATAAGGCTTTCAGGAAGATCTGGACGGCCGAATATGTTGCCGTGCTCTTTCCCGTCGCAAGAGTAGATGTTGCCGTGCCTGCTTATTGATATATAATGTTTGCCCCCGCCGCAAAATGCCCCCCTGTGCAGATTTTGCATATTCATATAGATATTGTCGACCGGGTACTGTAGCTTATCGATATATTCTTTATATTTCTCATCGTAGCCGTATTTAAGACCTCTTTCAAAGTCTTTCGCAATATTTAAAAAAATATCTTTATCGGCGAGAAAATCAGCGAGCTCATGCGGGGGCCTGCCGAGCAGCCCCATATTCTCCTTTGAAATGACAAGATTAACGAGGGCAAGCATATCCTTTTCTTTCAGCTCCTTTATTTTATTGATAAATTTATCGAAGGAGACCTGTGTGGGATGGAAGCTTGCAAGAAATTTAACCTTCGGGTTGTTTATCTTCGTTAAAAATTTATCCAGCCTTGACAGGTTGGAATCGATCCTCACGGAGTGAACGAATTCCTTATCGAGCGTTGCCTTTAGAAGGTATATAAAATCATCAAGCAAGAGGGGTTCTCCGCCGGTGAAATATAGTTCAAGATGCCTGTCCTTGAAAACATCGATAGCGTCAATCCATTCATCAGGGGAATGATGTGAAAAGACGGTCTTTTTCTTATTTCTCTGATCGTCGGTCAGGTAGCAGTAGGGGCACCGGAAATTACAATATCTTGTTGCCACGAATCGTATTAACAGAAAATTGTCCGGTATGCTTTCGTAATATTTCATGCTGTGCCCGCCTACAGGTTTTTTATTGTTTCAACAACGTTGTCAATATATCTCGCGACCGCCTTGTTTGCGTGGTCGTTATATCCGTCAAGTACCGATGCGATCCTTTTTTTCTCATCATTTACTCTTTCGACAAGGCTGCTCAGCCTGTGATGATCGTTGATGCCCAGGCAGAATTCCCGCAGGTCCATGTCGTCGAAGAACCTTTGGATCTTCGGCGTGTAGGATATGCCTATGGGAGGTATAGTGTTCTGGACCGCAAAGATCAGGCTGTGCAGCCTCATTCCCAGCATAAGCCCTATCTTTTTATAAAGCCCCATGCTGAAGGTCCGGGAATAGCCGGAGGCAATGCCTTCCATCGCCTTCCTGTCGTCGATGCCGCGGAGAAAAGACAGCGGTATTTTTATTTTCGACTGTTTCAGGCCATTGATTGCATGGCACCAGGCGGAGTTATCGTAGGTGCGGTGATCATCAAAGTTCCACACCCGCAGGTTGACCCCCATCGTGCGGTCATTTCCGCTTGTTATGATCTTCCGCGGAGACAGGAACGTGAGGTCGAATATCTTATCGGCCTTACCTGAATATTTTTTTAAGATTTCATAGCTGCCGGTATCGCGCACGGAAAAAAAAGTGCTTTTTTCAACGATGGAGGCAAAAGTGCCTGACAACCTTTCATTAACCTCCTGTACTCCTACGCCGAGAAAACCGAAAGGCGTTTTCAGCGACTCGCCCCATTCATCATAAGCGTCAAAAGGCTCAGGGAAGTTGGTCGTAAAGAGGCCTCCGCCCCCGATAATTAAAAAATCAAGCTTATTGAGGCAGCCGATCATAGAAGGATCACCACGGAACGGTATGTTAATTACGTCGAGATCAAAATCCCCGCCAAAGGATCTTTTCAGGGCTTTCAGTATATACCGGTCGCCTTCATTTCTGCCGCCCCACCAGCCGGCGAGCCCTATCTTTTTCTTTTTTTTAAAAAATATCAATCTATCAAGCTCCATTCGGCTTGCAGGAATTTAGGGGAATCGACGCTGTCCATTACTTTAAAATAGATCGTCTCTTCAAAATGATATCTCCTGTTAATGTAGGAGCCGTCGCTTATCGCCAGCCTGATCGTGTAATAGCCTTTTGGAATGCCGAACCTATCAAAGTGCACAACAAGTTTTTTTCCGTGGAGATGGCCTTTAATGTTTTTAAAGACGTCGGTCTGCATGCGGTAGCTGAACTTATTTTCATAATTGATAAAGGAAAAGGCGATAAAAAGGCCTTTTTCGATCGTTATGTCTATCATGTCGATGATCAGTTCATATGTCGATTCGCAGTGGAGGTCAATGACCTTTTCGCCTTTATCATTGACGAAGGATATCCTTAACAGATCAGAGAACGCAGTCTCTTTTTCGTTAACAAAGATAGAGCTGAACTTTTCGGTTACTATATCCGGCCTGTCGTTTAAGACCAGTTCGCCCTTATGCAGCAACAGGCAGCGATCGCAGAGCAAACTGATCGCGTTCATGTCGTGAGACACGATGACAATTGACCTGCCGCCTTCTTCGACGATGCCCGATATCTTGTTGAGGCACTTGTTTTGAAAAGCGATGTCCCCAACGGCCAATATCTCGTCGATGAGCAGTATGTCGGGTTCGCAATGAATAGCTATTGAGAATCCAAGCCTCACGAACATGCCGCTTGAATAATATTTTACCGGAACGTTCAAAAAATCGCCGATGCCGGCAAACTCAACGATCGAATCCATCTTTGCGTTTACCTCGCTTCCGGTCATTCCGAGTATCGCCGCATTTACGTATATGTTCTCTTTGCCGCTCAGCAATGGATGGAAGCCTGCCCCAACCTCGATGAGAGAGCCAACCCTTCCTCTGAGGCTTAGCTTCCCTTTATCAGGCCAGAAGATGCCGTTGAGCAGCTTTAAAAGCGTGGTCTTGCCCGAACCATTGGGGCCAACGATTCCGAGCGTTTCTCCTCTTTTTACATCAAAAGTGATGTCATGGAGCGCCCAGAATTCATCATTTCTCAACACATTGGAATGAGAGCTGAGGCCCATTAAATTTCTGCCTATATCTTTCATCCCGTAGGCCATGGATCTCCGTAAGGATTTGCAGAATTTTTTTGATACACCTTCGGTCTGTATGGCCAGGTCGCTGTTCACGTCAGACCCTTTCGGCAATCCTTGTTTCTGTGAGATGAAAGACGACAAGGCATACGATAAGGAGAATAAACGATGAAAGGGATGATATGAGGAAGCCGCCAAGCTCCGATGTTGCTCCGGACAGGATGAGCTCTCTCGGTATGGAAACCAGATAATAGAGGATGTTGTACTGTGTGACAAGGGCAAGCAGGCCCCCAGATGGTTTGGCGTAGAAAACGGGCGTCAGGAACATCAAAAAGGTAACGAGGATTGACAACATATTGCCAACATCCCTTACGATCGCGTTCAAAAGCGAGAATATAAACCCTAAGCCAAGCGCAAGGGCAAGAAGGGGGGCAATAAAAACAGGAATCAGGACAATCTCCGGGCATGGCTGGATCTCATAGATGAAGAACAGAACGACCAGGAGCATGAACTGTATAACAAAAGAAAGAAGCGCCTTTCCAAGCGAGGCGATAACCAGGGATTTTTTTGAAAAGTTTATCTTGACGATCATCGGGCCGGCATTCGCAAGGGAATTCGATGACGAGATGAGGACGCCGGAGAATATCTGCCAGAACATCATGCCCGTTACGGCAAAGACAGGGTAGGGCGTTGTAATATTGCCCGATGAAAAGACACCCGATGAATTGAGGATTATGAAAATTACTATACTGACAATGGGTATGATCAAGGTCCATACTATGCCCATATATGTTTGCTTGTAAAGGGTGAAAAAATCACGCCTGAACAGCTGATACGTAAGCCACCGGTTTTTCCTAATATCGTTGTATATTTCAGAAAAGACCAATGAATACCCTTTTTTTAAGGAGTTATCGGGCTCATACGTTGTAAAGATCTCAGGCATGCTATTATGGTTATTCTATCATAAAGCCTTAACTATCGTCTATAGTTGCCCGAATCCTGCACCTATTGATATTGAAAGTGACCGTAACTATCTATCGGTATTTGGTTTTTTTATTGCTCTGAAGAACAAAAGTGGCTTTACATGCTTCGGCCGGTTTTGTTAAAATCTACAGATGGCAAAAATTTCGGTTATTATACCCTGCTATAACGATGGAGAATATGTCGGTGAGGCCGTTGAAAGCGCCTTAAGCCAGACGCTTCAAGACATCGAGGTCATTATCGTCAACGACGGCTCAACCGATGAACCGACGAACCGGCTGCTTGCCGGGTTCTCGGAACAAAAGACAACGGTTCTTACAATTCCCCATCAGGGCCTCGCTTCGGCCAGGAATGCCGGCATCAGGGTGTCCCATGGCGAATATATCCTGCCCCTTGATGCCGACGATAAGATAAGCGGCAGGTATGCGGAGGAGGCAGCCAGAATACTCGACAGCGATGCAACTGCCGGCATTGTATATTGTGAAGCTGAAATGTTCGGTGAAAAGACCGGACGATGGAATCTGCACAAATACAGCCTTCAGCAGGAGCTTGCAGAGAACCAGATATTCTGCAGCGCCTTTTTCAGAAAACAGGATTGGGAAGCCGCCGGCGGCTATAATCCTAATATGCTTTACGGCTATGAGGACTGGGACCTGTGGCTTTCTTTGATCGAGATGGGCAGGTCGGTGCATAAGCTGCCCGAAATCCATTTTTTCTATCGCGTGCGGAAAGGTTCCATGATCCAAAACATGGAGGATGAGGAAAGGCAATTTCTGTTCCGGCAGATCTACCTGAACCACCTTCAGCTATACGGCAGGGAATTCCCCGACCCTGTCAGCCTTTACCGCGAGAACCAGCGTTTGAAGCAGGATTACGATGCTATCAGGCGGTCAAAAGATTACGCGCTGGGGAAATTGGTGCTGGATCCGTTAAGGGTGATAAAGAGATCCATAGTCAAATGAGCAAGATACACCTTATAAAAATAACAAACAAGATAAAGAAGGCGGCCAAGATCATCAGGAACGAAGGATTCCCGGCATTCGCGGGGAAGCTGGCGGGAAGGGTCGTCTACGGGATGGCCAACGCAGTCGCGGCTTTGTCCTCCAAGGGCAGAGGATGCAGGCTCGCACGATCTGCACCGGAGAACAGATTTACAGAAAAGAAGGTAGTTCGCAGCATGGAAACGGCGGCTGAGCGCTCACAGGCGCAGAAGCTTTTTGAGGAAATTAAAGCAGGCATCATGAAGGAAATAAGGCCGTGATCCCGACGACGCAGCAGTTCTCGGTGATCATCGTAAATCGTGACGGCAAGGAATTTCTGAAGCCCTGCCTTCAGTCCCTGCGCGAGATGGACATACATGGGTCCACGGTAGAGGTGATCGTTGTCGATAATCTTTCGCAGGACGGATCAATAGAGCTTTTGCAGGAACAGTTCCCCGAAGTTATAGTTTTAAGAAATAATGTCAACAGCTATGTCAGGGCGGTCAATCTTGGAATAGAACATTCAAAAGGCGACTATGTCGTGCTGCTCAACAACGACACGATCGTAGAAGAGAGCTGGCTCATGGGCCTTTATAAAGCGATGGAAGAAGACGACAGGGCGGGGGTCGTCCAGAGCAAGATCGTTTTTCTTGACAGGGAGACGATAAACAGCGTCGGCGTCGAAGAGGTCGAGGATTTTTATTTCCGCGATAAGGGTTTTGAAGAAAAGGATAAAGGGCAGTACGAAGAGATCGCGGAGATAGAATATTTTACCGGCGGGTCGGCAATGATCAGGAAGGCCTGCCTGCAGGAGGTAGGGGGCTTTGACGAAGATCTTATAATGTTCTTCGAGGATATAGACTACAGCCTTCGCTGCAGATCAAAAGGGTGGAAGATCCTCTATTCGCCGTTGAGCGTTGTGCTCCATAAATTCCACGGATCGTCTTCCTCGGAGCTCTGTGATTACCTTTGCACCAGGAACAGGTTCCTGTGCCTTGCAAAGCATTTTCCGCAACGTCTTTCCGGGAGCATTAAAACATCGCATTTTTATAGGAACGGGGAGCACCGGCCTCTTTATGAGGCGCTCCTGGGTTCAATAAAAAAATTGATCGAATGCCATGGGATTGAAAATGCCACTGAGGTTATAAATACGATAAAGCAGGATGTCCTTTCGATCTTTGGCCCCGTGAAGGCATACCATTTTTTTTCGCAGGCCGAGCTTCTTCTCGGGCTGAGGAAGATGACCATCGGGATCTACGATCATGCATTCCATTTTCCCGGCGGAGGACAGAGGTACGTGGCGAAGATGGCGGAGGCCCTCCAGGACAAATATGACGTCACGTATATCGCAAACAAGGACCTCGGGATAGATCTGTATAAAAAGTGGTTCAATATCGATCTGTCGAAGTGTAGGTTAAAGATCATAAAGATCCCTTTTTATGAGAAGCTCGATGAATATTTTATCAACGAAAGCATGGCGGTGTTCGAATACAAGAACCCCTTCGATGTGATCAGCAAAGAGAGCATCAATTATGATGTATTTATCAACGCCAACATGCTGAGCAAGGTGAAGCCCCTCTCGGCGCTGTCGCTGTTCGTATGCCATTTCCCCGATACAAAGCGGGGAAGGTTCTTCAATGCCGACCGGTACGATTACCTCATAAGCAACGGAGAATATACCGCATCATGGATAAAGAAGAGATGGGGGCTGGAGCCCACGCATCTCCTTTATCCGCCTGTCGACATGTACAACAAGATGAGCAGCGCGTCCTTGAAAAAGAACGTTATCCTGTCGGTGGCGCGGTTTGAGATAGGGGGGAGCAAGAAACAGCTGGAGATGATCCGGGCATTTACCCGGCTTGCGGAAGAATACGAGCATATAAGGAAAGAGTGGAAATTCATCGTTGCAGGCGGGAGTTTCCCGGAAAACCCCTATTTCAAAAAGGTAGAGAGGGCTGTGCTGTCGCAGCCTTATAGTATAGAGCTGAGACCTGATGTCGGGTACGAAGAGTTGATGACGCTGTACGGAGATGCCGCGATCTTCTGGCACGCATGCGGCCTGGGCGAAAGCGATCCGCACCTGGTTGAGCATTTCGGAATGACGACAGTTGAGGCGATGCAGAACTACTGCGTGCCGATCGTGATCGACGGAGGAGGGCAGAAGGAGATCGTCGAGCACGGAGTCAGCGGCTACAGGTTCAGCACGTCGGAAGAGCTGCGGTCCTTTACCATGGAGATTGTACTGGACCCCGGCAAAAGGAGAGAGGTTGCCGCAAAGGCATATGAGCGAAGCCATTGTTTCAATTTCGATGTCTTCAAGAAGCAGGTCATGAAGATGTTCCGGGATATTGAAAATAAGCTGGCAGGGAGCGAATACGCATTGAAGGATCCAAAAGGGTGCAATAGCCGATGCGGGTGAGCATTATCGTTGTAGCATATAACGCAGAAGCAACGATCCGTGAAGCGATATTGAGCCTTCAGCAGCAGTCGTACAGAGACTGCGAGATCATCGTTGTTGACAATGATTCGCGGGACAATACTTTGTCTATTGTACGGGAGCTGCTCACTGAGGGCGGAAAGAACGGCAAGGTCGTATGCGGCAAGGTCAACGCAGGCTTCGCCGGAGGCAACGCGTCAGGCCTGAAATGTGCTGTAGGCGAATACGTAGCGCTCTTGAATGCCGATGCCTTTGCGGAGCCGCAGTGGCTTCAGAGGCTTGTTGAAGCTATGGATTCGCAGGAGGGGACCGGGATATGCGCATCCAGGATCATCGGCTTCGGATCGTCCGCCATAGACAGCGCTGGCGATGGATTTTCCAGGTCCCTGCAAGGTTTTAAGCGGGGAGAGGGTGAACCCCCAGAGATGTACGGCAAAAGGAAGTATGTCTTCGGGGCCTGCGCATGCGCGGCGCTGTACAGAAGAAAGATGATCGAAGATACGGGCTTCTTTGATGAGGATTTTTTTCTCATACATGAAGATACAGACCTCAATTTCAGGGCGCAGCTTGCAGGGTGGAAGGTCCTTTATGTGCCTGAGGCAGTGGTATATCATAAAGTGAGATCGTCGATAGGCAATATGAGCGATATGGCCGTATATTATACGATAAGGAACAGGGATATTGTGAGGGTCAAAGATGTCCCGGCCGGAATTTTCCTGAGGTGCCTCCCTCAATTTGTGATGAGCATCATTGCCGAATTCATCTACTTTGTTTTAAAACATAAGAAGTTGAAATTGTATATACGTGCTAAAAGAGATGCGCTGACAATGCTGCCGGAGATGATGAGAAGGCGGTCTGCCATAATGAATCGGCGAAGGGTCTCAAACGGTTATTTATTCAGCACAATGACCCCGCTTCTGGGAAGCGGATTCGCACGATCGAAGCTCAAGAAGATGCTCCATGGTTAGCGTAATACTTCCCACCTTCAATGCCGGAGAAGAGATCAACGGTTTTCTTACAATGATAGAAAATCAGACAGTGAAGTGCGAGCTGGTGGTTATAGACTCTTCTTCAACGGACGGGACGCCTGAAGTGGTCCGGTCCTACGGAGGAAAGGTGATATCTATCGAAAAGAGGGCCTTTAACCACGGGGGAGCGAGGAATATTGCGATCAGGCGCTCTCAGGGAGATGTGGTTGTTCTTTTCACGCAGGATGCACTGCCCTGCGATGAGCGCTGTATCGAGAGGATTATAGAGCCCCTCGGGCGGGAGGACATCGCCGCGTCGTACGGAAGGCAGATCCCCAGGGCAGGAGCGAAACCCACTGAAAGGTTCGCGAGGCTTTTTAATTACCCTGAAACTCCAACGATCAAAAGGCTTGAAGATGTCCCCGGAATGGGCATCAAGACCTTTTTTTTCAGCAACGTCTTTTCGGCTATCAGGAGGAGCGAATTCGAAAGGCTCGGCATGTTCCCTGACAATATCATAATGTTCGAGGACATGATCTACGCGGCGAAACTTGTGACCAACGGCTACGGGATCGCCTACGTGCCCGAGGCGAAGGTGATGCATTCCCACGATTATTCGCTGGCCGAACAGTTCAGACGGTATCGTTGTGCGGGCGCCTCTTTCAGAAAGCATCCCTGGTTCCTGCAATACGCCCGATCAGGAAAAGAGGGGAGGAGCTATTTCAGGCGGCAGATAAAATACCTGATGCAGGCAAAGGAATATCCCTGGATAGCATACGCCCTGTGCGAAGCCGTCTGCAAATATTGCGGGTACCATCTGGGGCTTCATTATGATACAGTATCGGCAGCGCCGCCGCCGCAGGGAAGGACATGACAGGAACAAGGCGTTCCCATACAGGAATATTCGCAGCGTCAGATATCATATCTGTCTACGCGTCGATCGCCCTGGCCTTCTATACGCGGGTTTGGCTTGGCGGCTTCGTTGAGTTGATACCGCTAAGCCATGGCATGGGATCATATCTTGCCAGGTGGTGGATCCCGCTGGCGGTTGTTGTGATGATCACTTACCACCGTGGCTATGGCATCCTGATAACCTACTGGGACGAATCATTCCATATATTGAAGAGCCTCTTTATGTCCTTTTTGGTCGTCTGGGTCATCCTTTCGCTGCAGAAGGAGACCGAGGCGGTTTCAAGGATAGTCGTTACGTTGAGCTTCATATATATGGCGTTCATCATGACGTCCGTAAGGGCGCTGGTGAGGTTTTTCTTATACAGGATCGCAGACTTTCGCAGGGAAGCGGTTATCCATACCGGCGAAGACGGGAAAGTCGAGAACGCGTTGAGGTCCTTTCTCGACGACGAATGGTATGCGGGATACAGGATAACCGGAAGAGAGGGCACCTCTCTTGCCGGGGATCGTGCGGCCGTCTGTTTTATTTCCGTTGAGAGCGCCGATGAAAAGACGATACGGCAATTGAAGCCGAACTTTAAAGATCTCATTATCGTCTCTGATGCGACGGGAATGTCCTTCATGAACACGGAGATCAAGACGTACATCAATAAGAGCCTTGCGCTGATCACCACCACGAACGGCCTTTTGTCGCATAACAGGCTTTTTCTCAAGAGGGCCTTTGACATAACCATTTCCTGCTTAGGCCTGATGCTGTGTATTCCGATCTTTACGGTCGTGGCCGCCATGATCAAGATAGATTCAGGCGGTCCGGTTTTCTTCAGGCATAAACGATGCGGAAAGGGCCTGTCCGAGTTTGAAATGATCAAATTCAGGACGATGCACATCAATAGCGAAGAGACCTTGAAAAGATATTTAGAGAAAAACCCGGAGTCGCTTAGGGATCTGGAAGAGAAAAACAAGATCGAGGAGGATCCGCGGGTAACAAGGATAGGAAAGCTCTTAAGAAGAACCTCGATCGACGAACTCCCGCAATTATTAAACGTTTTAGCGGGCACCATGTCGATAGTCGGGCCGAGGCCGGATTCACGTGAGGCGGTTGAGAAATTCTACCAGGAATACAAAGAGATCTACGAGAACATAAGGCCCGGAATTACCGGCCTCTGGCAGGTAAGCGGGCGCAGCGACGTCGATTATAAACGACGGGTCAAACTGGATTATCTCTATATGTTGAACTGGTCTTTGTGGTTAGATAGTGTAATATTATTAAGTACTTTTAGAGCAATCTTAAGTGGAAAAGGCGCATATTGATGCTAAGTGCAAAAAAAAATGTTGACAAAAATTTACATTTCTGTTAGATATGTCAAGGTGATAGAGTTCAAAAAAATAATTCAGAAAAATGTTTATTTGAATCCTTTTAACCAGTTTGCATTAAGGGAGGGCAAGGTAGAGATCAGGTGGGATCCCCTGACGCAGATTACATCGCGGATCGTCCATTTTCCGGCAAGAAAGTTCGAAAAATTTAATTTTGACGAAATGATCAAGACTTCGTTGAACGTTCGATGCCCTTTCTGTCCTGAGAATATAAACGATATGACATCAAAATTTGATAAAGATGTCTTTGGCTTCGAGCGTTTTACCGCAGGCGATGTTACCGTTATTCCCAATGTCCTGACCTTTGACAAGTACTGCCTCGTTGCCATTATTTCAAAGGAGCATTTCATCAGCGTGGACGGCCTCATAGAAGATGACTACTTCTATAACGGGCTAAGCGCACTGCTCCATGTGCTGAGGATCATCAGAGAAAGAGATCAGGAAGTCAGATATTTTTCTATTAATTGTAATTATATGCCCATGTCGGGAAGCAGTATTCTCCATCCCCATATACAGGCGATAGCCGGTGAATATCCCACCAATTACCACGGCATGATGGTGCAAAAGAGCGAAGGGTATCGCAACGAGACAAAAAAGATCTACTGGGACGAACTTATACGGGAAGAGATGAACCTGAATGAGCGTTTCATAAAACAACTGGGCAATGCGCACTGGTATGTCCCTTTTGCGCCGAGGGGGAACGGCGACATAGGGTGTATTTTTGAAAAGAGCTCATTTTTTGAACTGACTGCCGCAGATATAAGAGATTTCTGTACGGGCCTTACAAAGGTGTTGACATACTTTAAACAGGAAAACGTATCGGGATTCAACCTTTCGGTATTCTCCGGCATAGAAGGAGAAGATTATTTCCGGGCCAACGCAAGGATTGTGGCAAGGAGGTTCCTGCCGCCGGTAAATGCCGCAGATTCGAATTATTTTGATAAACTGCACATGGAAAGCGCTTGCCTGTACTTGCCGGAAGATGTGTCAAATAAGCTAAGGACGGTATGGGAAAATTCATGACGCCTGATAACGACATCGTAAAAGAAAACAGAGAGAACGAAGAAGCCGAAGCTTCTGCGCCACAGGAAATCCAGGCAGAACGGGCAGAGGGAGAGCCTGCCGGCAAAGGGAAAAAGGCCAAGGCTAAAAAAATGAAGTCCCCGCTTATCAAAAAGCCCTCATTCTTCAGCGCCTTCAGCTTCAGTCAGCTGGACGAGCTCGCCGGCGTTGACATCGGTACGACGTCGATAAAGGTATGCACATTAAAAAGTATTAAAAACGTGCTGACCCTGCAGAACATAATAAAGAAAACATATGAGCAGGATCTTCTGATCGACGGGCATATCGTTGATCTCGATTTTGTGGCACAGGAGCTAAAGCAAATATTTTCAGATAACAAGATAAAAAGCAAAAACGTCGCCTGCGCCCTGTCGAGCTATTCGGTCATTACAAAAAAGATCACCACGCCTTTCCTCGAGGAGGGCGCGCTTGAGAAGATGATCGATACGGAGGTTGAAAACGTCATACCCTTTCCGTTAAAGGATATCTATTATAGCCATTACGTAATGGGCGTCGATCCTGAAAAAGAGAACATGATGAACGTACAGATCGTGGCAGCGAAAAAGGAGATCGTAGACGGCTATATGGCTGTCTTTAATATGGCGGGACTGCATCTGCAGATACTGGATGTAGATATCTTTGCCGTTACGAACCTCATAGAACAGCTATACAGCCCGAAAGATTTTTCTGTCGTTGCCGTCGATATAGGGGCATCGGTGACCAATATCGCCATACTGAAGGGTGAAAATATAGAGTTCACCAGAGAAATATTGATGGGCGGCAAATATCTTACCGGCCAGATAGAAAAAACTACAAAGCTGCCCTATAAAGAAGCGGAAGAGAAGAAGATAGCCGGCGACAGCGACGTGCTTTATCTCTTTGAAGATTTTATCTTCAACATAGCATCGGAGATCAGTAAGACAGTTAAGTTTTACCTGGCGACGAAGCCGAAAGAATCGATCGAAATGGTCTATTTGACGGGAGGTTCTTCACTGGTACAGGGCTTGAAAGAGAAGATAACGGACGATACCGGTGTAGCCGTTGAGGTTATTAATCCATTCCTTATTCTGAAAGAGGACGAAAGCAAGATCCATATGCATGACGAATTCAAGGAGTTCATGGTGGTGCCGCTGTACCTATCAACGAGGGTGACCGACTTAACATGATAAAGATAAATTTATTGCCCAGCAGCAAGAGGATCAAGCCAAGCGCATTACGGTACGACATCTATCTTTTGATTTTTGTATTTGTCATTACCATGGGGATCGCGGGGGGTATTTACTATAAAAATACCCAGGACATAGCGCGCTATAAGAACCTTATTGAAAAGACAAAGAAAGACATAGCGGCCTTGCAGGGTATTTATAATGAATACCTTGCCATGGAAAGAGAAAAGAAGGAGATACAGAGAAGAATTACCGCTATCAATAAGGTGAAAGACGGAAGGGTGCTGGCGGCAAGAACCTTGTACGACCTTACATCCTCTATACAGGAAAGCGTCTGGCTGAAAAGCTTTAAAAAAACCGATAACAAGTTCGAGCTTGAAGGCCGTTCGTTGGGGTCCGAATCTGTTTCTGATTTTGTCGACAGCATATCAAAAATTCCATACATCAAAAATGTTGAACTGAAAAACGTGCAGGACGTGAATGAGGAAGGGCTGATACTGAAAAAATTTATAATACTGGGAAATATTTCATTATGAAGATAGGAATCGATCCGAAAGCTGTCGGTAAAAAGATAATTAAGATCCCCAAGATCTATAAGCTTATCATCATACTTGCGCTTAATATCATAATCTTCGGGTTGATATTTCATTTTATCCTCACCCCACAGTTTGAGACCAAGAACAAGCTTATCTCGGAATATCAAACTTTAAAGAAGGACCTCGACCGGCTGGTAAACATCAAAAATAATATGGACAAATACAGGAAGGAATATGCGCAGCTCCAGGAAATGCTCAGGGGCATGCTCAGGCAGTTGCCGGAATCAAAAGATATACCGAACCTGCTCCGGAATATTACAAACGTCGGCGAAGAGACAAGGCTGAAACTGAAATTTTTTGAGCCAAAGCAGCTGCAAAATAAGGATTTTTACGCTGAACTTCCATTTGAGATCAAATTTTCCGGCCCCTATCATAACGTCGCCTATTTCTTTGACGGCATAAGGAAACTTGAGCGGATCATAAATATCACGAGCTTCAGCCTTGTAGGGACGGGCCCGATGACAAAGACGTCCATTGAAGGCGTCTGTACGGCAAGAGCCTATGTATATTTAAAGGAGGCGCCTAAGAAGGCCGCTCCTCCGACAAAAAAGGATGACAAAAGTGCGCCACCTGCTAAAAAGTAGTATCATTGCATTTATCCTGGTCTTTGTGCTGGAATGCGCCGGCATCTGCGCTGCTGAGCCGAAGAAGACGCCCGAAAAGAAACCGGCGCCGGAGTCCGCTCCCGCACTAAACAATTTCAGCTATTCTGCGGAGAGCAGGAGGGATCCCTTTGAGCCTGTTAATCTTATCAAGGCAAAAAGAAGCAGGGAAAGCAAGCTGGTCAAGGACAAGAAAGGCGTTGTGCAGGATGCGGGATATGAGCTCGAAGAATTGAGGCTCGTCGGGATCCTGAGAACAGACAAAAGCAGGCTTGCAATGATGGAGGATATGCAGGGTCACGGAATAATCTTTAAAAAATATGACTATCTGAACAAGAACCTTTGGGTAGTAGACGTGGAGGATGCCAGGGTTATTTTTGGCTACAAATTAAAGGGGGATATCAGAAATATAATTGTCGATATCCCCAAAAAATGAAAAGGGTGAACATTATGAGTAAAAGAGCAATTATACTTTTTTTTATTACCGTTTGTATCATACCCTTGCTATGCTTCGCTCAGGCATCCAAAAAGGCCACCCCAAGGGTTTCATTTGATTTTATTAACGCTGACGTAAGAAATGTTTTGCGTGCGCTCACAGAGGTATCCGGAAAAAATATCGTTATCTCTGACGATGTAAAAGACATCAAGGTGACCATGAAGCTCGATAATGTGCCATGGGACGATGCCTTCGACATAGTAATAAAGAATTACAAGCTTGCAAAAATGGAAGAGGAGAACCTGATAAGGGTAACTACCTACAAGACATTTCTTGATGTAAAGAAGCAGGAAAGCGAGGAAAAGGCTGCAGCTCAAAGAGCGAGGCTTGAAAAGCTGAAGCAAGGCGAGGAGATGTCCACCGAAACGGTTTACCTGAGCTATGCGAATCCGGCAGACATGGTCAAGGTGCTGCAGGGAGACAGTACGGGAGGAGCGGCGGCGGCAGGGGCAAGGAAGGGATTCCTTTCTGAATACGGAACCATTACGCAGGTGCCATGGAACAATGCGCTCATCGTTAAGGATACAAAGGAGAATGTAGCTACCATTATAAAGGTGATAAAACAACATGACGTAAAGCCCGAGCAGATACAGATAGATTGCAGGATAGTTCAGGCAACTTCAGATTTTTCAAAGGAGCTTGGCATACAGTGGGGCCAGAGATACACAGGGAGCAGTATTTTTGGGAGCAAGGCAGTAGAGATCACGGGAGCGAAAGATGCAGGGTCCTCCTCGGCGGCCGCATCGTATACTGCAACAACAGGACTCGTGGCGCTTAGGGGTACGGCACAATACCCTTACAATGTCAACCTGCCTGCCGCGGTCGGCAAGGGAAGCGGCGGAACCCTCGGCATATTCATCGGGAGCGTGACGGACAGCTTTATGCTTGACGTTCAGCTCTCAGCCCTTGAATCTGACGGAAAAGGGAAGATACTGTCGAGCCCCAAAGTAATAACTTCTGACAATAAGAAGGCGACTATTACTCAAGGCAAATCAATTCCATATCAGACAGTGTCGCAATCAGGGACACAGACACAGTTTGCAGAAGCTACACTGGGGCTTGAGGTAACGCCGACAGTTACAAAAGATGGCTATATAAAATTGGATGTAATTGCAAAGAAGGATTCAGCGGACTTCATCAACACCTCAGCAGGGGTCCCAACAATTGATAAAAAACAGGCCCAAACGATGCTGTACGTAAAAGATGGAGAAACCGCCGTGATCGGCGGAATATATGAGAGTACAGAAAACGAAGGCGAATCCGGCGTTCCTTTGCTAAGAAATATACCGTTATTTGGATGGATGTTCAAAAAAACAACGCAAAAAGATTCGAAGACGGAGCTGCTTATATTCATTACCCCGAGGATAATAAGAAATCTTTATAAAGAAGAGGGTTAAATGAAAAAGATAATACTATTCACGGCAATCATATTTGCATTTGTATCCATACAATGCGCCATCGCGGAGCCCATAAAAGGAAACATCATTACAAACCTTGATAAAAAGCTGAAGATCGTGTACGGCGATAAGGCTATAATTTCGCTTGGAAAGATACATGGCGTGATCAAGGGCGATATTATGGGGATCGCAAAATCCACTGACGTTTCTTTAACCGACCCTATTGGAAAATGTGCAGTTCAAAAGACGTATGAATCGACAAGCATATGCGAAATCACAGCGATGAAGCAAGAGATCGAAAATAAAAATATCGTTTATATGGAAAGGCTTCAGTTGGCCAATCCAGCGCTCTTCAACGACATGGTAAGATTGCTGGATAGTATTGTAGAACCATATAAGCCATATGATACTATAAAAGTTTACGTCCATGACATATATGATGAGAACAATAACACCACCGCGTTCTCGGAAAGATTAAAAGAAGAGCTCGTGAATTCTTTTAAACAAAAACGCAGGATGACAGCCACAAAAAATATCTACAAAAACTACATAAATTATCAAAACCATTATTTTAATTGGAACGTTAACAGATTTAACGAAGATAACGTCAATAAATTAAAAAACAGCATGAAGACATTCAATATCGATGTAGTCCTTACAGGTGTTTATCAAGTAAAAGGAAATGCCTTGAACGTAGCCCTTTTTATTATAGACAGGAACTGGAGCGATAAAATAGTGAATTTGACGATGAGCGCAAAGGACTATTCAAGCGCTGTTGCTGAAATGGTCGCGCCATACAAGCCTTTTCACGAGAAAGAGCTTGTTTCGTACAGCATGATGCTAAGCCATAAAGATTATTTTCCCACCAGAGAAGAGCAGAGGGAAATAATACGGCGTGAATCTGAAAAGGAGCTGAACTTTAAATATAAATTTCAAAACGATAAATCAAGGTTCAACAGGATCAGCCCGGGCGCTGTAAACGTAAAAGTGAACAAGGAACAGATAGCAGATATCCAAAAAGGGTTCTCATATGAAAAAGAGTTTGAGAAGGGAAGAAAAAGGCTGCTGGTCTCGTTTGTGCCTATCGTGTTCGAAAATGAAGATGAGGTCTTTGAAATAAAGAAGGAGATCAGTAAAGAGATTATTCTTGATTTAAAGGATGAAAATAATGTAAGTATTGATATGGTGCTCGACGCTACGTACGGAAAAGAGAAAATTGATATAAAGGTTTTTAGAAAAACAGTCAGAGAGCCCATTATGATGAGGTCGGTCCCATCGGAAACAGTTAAAGGGTCGGCTATTGAGCTTTATAAAGATTAACGGAGGTGCTTAAATGAGGTATCTCATTTTATTATTTATTGCAGTGCTCGTATTTCCATTGAGCGGGTTTTGTCAAAGCAGCGCAGCAAGCGGTGGCACGTACATTGGCCAAAGTTTAAGCGACGTTGAATCCAACGAGTACAGGTCTTTTTTGAAAGATATCAGAAAGTCCGACAGAAAGAGAGAATTCGTAGACTATAAGGAAGACAGGGACACAAGATACAGAAAATTAGAAGAAGACATAGACTTCGAACAAAGGGAAGCATACCTCGCAGGCAAGAGGGCATGGGAAGGAAGGATGGTCGAAGCCTGGGATAAAAGGATGTCATATATTGACAAAGGCTATTCCGCATCAACAGACAGGGAATCGAAAAGGGCCTTCAAGGCGGCAGGCGAGCTGAGGCCGCCATCAAGATCAAGCGTTGACGTTTACAGAAGATAAACGGTAAAGAAGACTGATAATCTTTAATTACTGAAGATCAATAATCCTCTATATTCCTCAATTATAGCGCAATATGTCAATGCGTTTGTCTAAATATTTAGCGAGAAACGGAGCAGCATCAAGAAGAAAATCAGAAGAACTGGTACGCAGAGGAAGGGTTAAGGTAAACGGGATTGTTGTGCTTGAGCCGCAGCATAAAGTGATTCCCGGAGTGGATATAGTTCTCCTCGACGGCCTGGCCCTTGGTCCAGATACAAAGCATGTCAACATCGCTCTTTATAAGCCGGTCGGCTACATTTCCGACCTTATAGACGTCAGAAAGAGGAGGGTTGCGCGCGAACTTGTTGATCTCGATGAAAAGATCTTTCCGGTGGGCAGGCTGGATTATAATTCGGAAGGGCTGATGATCTTTACCAATGACGGGGATTTCGCGAACAGGGTAATGCATCCAAGGTACTGCGTGGAGAAGGAATATCTCGTCAAGTTCAAAGGAATACTTGGCAGGGATGAAATGATGCGCATGCAGAAAGGGATAGACATTGAAGGAGATGTGTATAAGGTAAAATCGATCGTATACGCCGGATCTTCTATAAAAAATACCTGGTACAGCGTGATCGTTGACGAAGGAAAGAACAGGATGATACGCAAGATAGGGAATGCGGTTTACCACCCGGTTCTGAAGCTAAAGAGGGTCAGGGTGGGCAATCTGAGGCTGGGCGACCTCAGGCCTGGAGAATATAGATCATTTAATAAAAAGGAATTGCTGGGCCCGCTCCCGTAAGTGGATCAACCCATTTTTTCTACAAATTCGTAGACGGGTATTGCGGAGAGCGTCATTAGCTGAATCGTCCCCCTTGACCCGAGCTCGGTCGATACCTTTGCTATGGTATCGTTGTCCGGCGCCTCAAGAATGCTCAGAAAGTCATACATCCCGAGGATTGCATACTGGGCAATGACCTTTGCCCCCATTTTTTCGATCTCCTTGTCAACTTCCTTAATTCGTTCAGGGTTATTTTTAATGGTCTTCCTTCCCTCGTTTGTCAGCGTGCTGAGCATGATATATACAGGCATTGTATACCCCCTTTTAGGATTTGATATAATACAACAGTTTTTAAAGGAATAGTCAATCGTTCCTTTTAATTGCGATTGAAAGTTTATGAAAATTATAGTATTATCAGTGCAGGAGGACTTTGAATGGGCCGGAAAACAAAGCTATCTTTAAGCATTTTTTTAGTGGTGGTCTTTCTCCTTGGTTTTTATATGGGGGCCCAGGGGAAACGAACCGTTTCGTCAACAAATGACAAGGAGATCTACGAATATTTAAAAACGTTCTCCGATGTCATCGACCTGGTTAAGAAAAATTACGTCGAAGAGACGAAAGATAAAGATATCATATATTCCGCGATCAAGGGCATCCTTGAATCGCTTGACCCTCATTCCTCCTTTCTCCCTCCAGACATGTATAAAGACATGCAGTCTGAGACAAAGGGGGAATTCGGAGGCATAGGCATAGAGATCACAATAAAAGACGGTTTCCCGACGGTAATAACTCCGATAGAGGATACTCCGGCCTACAAGGCAGGGATAAAATCCGGGGACCACATCGTACGAATTGATGGAAAGCCGACGAAGAACATGGGCCTCATGGATGTTGTGAAGATGATACGTGGAGCAAAAGGGAAGCCGGTGAATTTGACGATCGCCAGAGAAGGCGCAACGCGCGTCAATGAGTACACGATTGTCCGCGACGTTATCGTCGTAAAGAGCGTTAAATACAGAATGCTTGAAGATAACTACGGGTATATACGGATCGCGCAGTTTCAGGAAAGGACGGCGAAGGACCTTGATAACGCATTCAAAGAACTTGAAAAAAGCAACAAGGGAAAGCCGCTGAAGGGGTTGATACTGGATTTAAGAAATGACCCGGGCGGACTCCTCGAACAGGCCGTAGAGGTATCCGACAAATTTCTTTCAGATGACATAATCGTTTCAATAGAGGGAAGGCAGAGAGAAGAAAATAAGATGAAATTCTCTGCGAAGAGCAAGAACGGAGACTACCTCGGCCCTCTCGTAGTGCTGGTCAACGAAGGCAGCGCGAGCGCCTCCGAGATCGTAGCGGGCGCATTGCAGGATTATAAAAGGGCGATAGTCGTCGGCGCCAAGACGTTTGGAAAAGGCTCTGTGCAGACGATATTTCCGCTTGGCGACGGCTCTGCGGTAAGGCTTACTACGGCAAAATATTTTACGCCGAAGGGAAGGTCGATCCAGGCCGAAGGCATCACGCCGGACATTGCGGTGGACAATAATATGGTGAAGGCAAAAGAAAAGATCGTTCCGATAAAAGAGAAGGACCTGGAAAAGCGGAATGAAACTGAAAAAAATATCAAGAAATTAGAGGATTTCAATACCAAGACCCTTGAAGATGAAGATTTTCAATTGCATATGGGCCTGCAGATATTAAAAAGCTGGGAGGCCATTAGGGGGAAGAGCTCATAAGCCGAGCTTTAAAGTCTTCAGGGATCCTTTTCGGCTTGCCATTTGCATCGATGCAGACCATTGTCGTCCGGCCTTTTGCAGTGGTTTTGTTATTTTTTGAAACCTTGTGGTCAAGAACAAAATAGGCGTTCTTCACTTCACTCACGGATGTTTCAACGGCGATCTCGTCTCCATAGAACAATTTCTCTGTTATGTCGAGAGAAACCGCCTTAACGATAACGTACGTACCATCCCTTTCCCAATCCGGGATAGATATCCCTATAGACAGAAGATGCCGGAACCATGATTTTTCGAAAAATCTGAGGTAATTTGCAAAATATACAACGCCCCCTGCATCGGTGTCCTGATAGTATATCCTCGTCGTGTACACATCCTTTTCATAGCATGTCCTTTGGCTGCCGTCAACATAATGGAGGGGTTGCCGTCTTTATCCTATGTGTTGAATAAGGCGTGTTGACTTGGCATCATAAATGTGGTTTTTATTATCAGAAAATTTCATAATATTAAGGAGATATATATGAAAGATGCCGGGATAAGCAGATATTTTTCATTAGCGTTGATCATTTTTATACTCGTCACATCTTTTTCAACGGCGCGGGCGGAAAAGGTTGTGACCCTTACCTATGTTAATTTTTTTCCTCCACAAAGCAGGATCAGCCTCCTTGCCGTTGAGTGGAATAAAGAATTGGAAAAGAGGACAAATGGAAGGGTAGCGATGAAATATTACCCTGGTGCGGTCCTGGTGCCGCCTGAGGCGACATATAACGCTGTTGTGAGAGGGAGCGTAGACATTGGCTTAAGCTGTTTTGCCTATACGCCGGGAAAATTTCCTCTTACAGAGGTCATCGACCTGCCTCTCGGGTATAAAAGCGGGTATGTTGCGACAAAAATGATCAACGAGTATTACAAAAAGTTCAACCCGAAAGAACTCGGCGAAGTAAAGGTGCTGTACCTCCACGCCCATGGCCCCGGGATCCTCCATATGCGGAAACCCGTCGATAAGCTTGAGGACCTGAAAGGCAGAACGGTACGCTCCACGGGCCTGAGCTCCGAGATAGTATCGGCGCTCGGTGGAATTCCGGTAGGCATGCCCATGACAGAGGCTTATTATGCTCTCAACAACGGCCTTGCAGAGGGCATAATGAATCCCATGGAGTCCTTGATGGAGTTTAAGCTGGGGGAGGTCATCAATTATTCTATTGAAGATTTCGGCGCTGCATACACAACCGGTTTTTTTGTCGTTATGAACAAGAAAAAATGGGAGGCCCTTTCACCGGATCTCAAGAATATTATTGATAAAATGAGCGAAGAATGGATCGAGAAGCAAGGGAAGCTGTGGGATGAGCTTGATAAAGAAGGCAGGGGATTTACGCTGCGCAGGGGAAATAAAATAATACAGCTGTCGAACGAAGAAAATGAAAGGTGGGCGAAGCGCGTAAAACCACTGCTTGACAGATATATGAAGAGCATGAGATCGAAAGGTTTGCCTGGAGAGGACGCGCTGAAGTTTTGCCTCGACTATTTAAAGGCAAATCAAAAATAGCAAAGTTAACAGAGACGTATTATACTTACCACTAAGGCATTGTTTGAGGACGTTGAGAGAATCAAGATCATAGCAGAGGAGGAAAAAATGAGACCGGTAGAGATCAAGCCTGAAATTTTTTGGGTAGGCGCAATTGACTGGGCCGTTAGGGATTTTCATGGATACATTACGCAAAACGGCACCTCTTACAACAACTACCTTATCAACGACAGCCAGGCAACTCTCGTTGATACGGTGAAGCATGATTTTGGCATGGTGACAATAGAGAACATCAGGAGGATAGTTGACCCGTCAAAGATAACGAACCTTGTGATCAATCACATAGAACCCGACCACGCAAGCGGAATAACCACAGTTATGGAACATATGCCTGGCGCCACGATCTACATCTCGGAGAAAGGCAAGAAGGGCCTTGACAGGCATTGCGATACGTCCAAATGGACCATGAAGGTCGTGAAAAACGGAGATACGCTGAACACAGGCAAATATACCCTGGTCTTTCTCGAGACGCCGATGCTCCACTGGCCCGATTCCATGGTAACCTACGTGAAGGAGGCAAAGCTCCTCATCTCACAGGATGCCTTTGGACAGCACATAGCAACCTCTTCGAGGTTTGACGATGAATTTATCGGGTGCCACTCTGAGTTTGAGCTCAGGGACGCCGTGATTGACTATTATGCGAACATCCTCATGCCTTTCGGACAGTTGATCAAATCGAAGATCGAAGAGATCGTGAGGCTCGGAATTGAGATCGATATGATCGCCCCTGACCACGGAATTATCTGGAGAAAGGACCCCGGAAAGATCATACAGACGTACCTTGATATGGCAACAGGCAAGGCCGACCAGCAGGTCGCGATCATTTACGATACCATGTGGCATAGCACCGAACTGATGACGATCCCGGTTATGCAAGGGATTAAAGACGAGGGCGTTGACTGCAAGGTCATAAAGCTGCGGGCTACGCCGATGAGCGTGGCAATTAAAGAGTTCTGGAGATCAAGAGGCTGCTTAATAGGAACGCCCACGATCAATAACGTTATGTTTCCATCGGTGGCGGAGTTTCTACATCACCTCGGGGGGCTTCGGCCAAAGAACAGGATTGCCGGGGCCTTCGGGAGCTTCGGCTGGGGAGGCGGCGCCGTCAAAGAGGTCTACGAGTTGCTAAAGCGCATGGGGCTCGAGATGGTAGAGCCGGGAATACAGGTGTTGTATAAGCCGTCGTCGGAGGACGAAGACAAGTGCTACGAATTTGGCAGGACCTTCGCGCAGAAGGTAAAAGAGTACCACGGCAGATTTTGATAACAGCATAGCTGAAAGAAAAATTTTAAGGAGGACATATTGATCATGTCAAAGACGGAAAAAAACCTTCAGGAGGCATTTGCAGGCGAATCACAGGCAAACAGGAAATATCTGGCATTTGCGAAAAAGGCCGAGGAAGAGGGGTTCAGGCAGGCTGCTAAGCTTTTCCGGGCAGCGGCTGAAGCCGAGACTGTCCATGCCCATAACCATCTCAGAGAGCTGAAAGGCGTTAGAAGCACAAAAGAGAACCTCCAGGAGGCTATCGGCGGAGAGACCCACGAGTTCAAAAGCATGTATCCCCAGATGATCGAAGACGCAAAGCAGGAGGGGCAAAGCGGGGCATTACGGAGCTTTAATTTCGCGAACGAAGTGGAAAAATTACATGCGGCGCTCTACCAGAAGGCCCTCGACAACCTCGGGAAGAACGAAACCGTTGATTATTATGTCTGCAAAGTATGTGGAAATACAGTGGAAGGCGAGCCGCCCGATGAATGCCCTGTCTGCAAGGCAAAGAAGGCCGCCTTCTATAGGGTAGATTGATAGATAAGCGCAGGAGCTCTCAGTTCGCAGCCGACAGTATAATCCTGTCGATGCCTGCCGGATCCGGCTTTTTATGCTTAGCTGATTCCAGGAGGAGTGATGAAGGTCGTTGCCTTTAACGGAAGCCCGAGGGTTGGCGGAAACACGGATATACTGCTTGGAGAGGCGCTGGGGGCGATTCAAGAGTCAGGGAATAAGACCGTTTTGTTCAGGCTGAACGATATGAACCTCAAGCCATGCCAGAACTGCGGGGCATGCGAACAAAACGGCAAGTGCGTCATAGAGGACGACATGAAAAAGATTTACACCGCTATCAGGGAAGCAGAAAGGATTATCGTGGCCTCCCCGGTATTTTTCTTCGGCCTTTCTGCTCAGACAAAGACCATGATAGACAGGTGCCAGGCCCTTTGGTGCGAAAAATACCTTTTGAAGAAGACGATACCGGAGGGCAAAAATGGTCGAAAAGGATTGTTAATCATCGTGGGCGGGATGAAGAAGGATATCGGGATACAGTGCGGAGACGCAACGGCGAAGGCCTTTTTCAGGTCTGTCAGCATACCCGTTCATGAAACAGTGGGTTTCCTGGGCGTTGACAAGAAAGGCGTGGTCATTGACCACCCGACAGCGCTTCTTGATGTCTATCGCGCAGGACAACGCCTTGTAGCTCCTTGAAAATCTATAAAAGGTATTGTGAATGGACAACGAGTTATTTCCCGTTACGTCGCTTGAAGAAAATGAGGAAGGAATAGTCCATCTTTTGTCCGGAGGCAGGGGGCTCACGAGCAGGCTTGCCGCCATGGGGATAATGCCGGGCATAAAGATCAGGGTCTTAAGAAACAGCGGAAGGCAGATCATTGTCCTCGCATCCGATACCAGAGTTGCCCTCGGCAAAGGACAGGCGGATAAGATCCTGGTTGAAAAGATAGCGGCTGCAGAGGAGAAAGGTAAGGAGCAAAAATCAACAAAGAGTCTTTTAGTGGCCCTGGCCGGACAGCCTAATGTAGGAAAAACAACCGTTTTTAATATCCTCACCGGTTTATCGCAGCACGTCGGAAACTGGCCGGGCAAAACCGTCGAGATGAAAGAAGGGCTTCACAACGTCGACGGCTTTGAGCTAAAGATAATCGATCTGCCCGGGACGTACAGCCTAAGCGCATTTTCTGAAGAAGAGAGAATTGCGAGAGATTTTATTATTCATGAGCATCCTGACGTTGTTGTCCTTGTTGTCAATGCAGCCGCCCTGGAAAGAAGCCTTTACCTGCTCACCGAGATACTCCTTTTAAGGTCACCTGTCATTGTTGCGGTAAACATGGTTGATGTTGCAGAAGGGCAGGGCGTATATATCGACATCAATGCCCTTCAAAGATCGATGCACATACCGGTTGTCTCCATGGTCGCCGTAAAGAACCAGGGGATCAAAGAACTCGTTACTAAAATTATTCAGCTTGCAGAGGGAGAGCTGAAATATGTTCCGAGGATGCCGGAGGTGTCACCGGATCACAAGGAGATCTTTTTTAAGCTGCTCGAAATGATCAAAGAACATCTCCCTATACCTTATAATGATATCTGGGTCGCTACTAAACTTATGGAGGGCGATCCTGAGGTATCGGATGCCGTGAGAGGCATTATACCTCCTGATGTATGGAATGAAGTCCAATCGCTTCTCGTTAAACACGAGGATGCGCTAAGGGCAGTTGTGGGAGGAAGATACGACTGGGTCGAGGAGACAACAAGGGCTGCCGTCTCACGTTTTAAACGGGGGCAGGTGCTTATAACAGACCGGATAGACCATATCCTCACCCGACCCGTTTTGGGTGTCCCGATTCTCCTGGGGATACTGGCGATTATCTTTTTGCTGACGTTCAAGGCAGGTTTCCCCTTGCAAAAGCTCCTTGAAACGATCACGAGCGCTTTTGGCAGGTGGATTGATGCCAGCCTGATAAGCGAGCCGTGGTGGGTAAGAGGGATATTGGTAAACGGCGTTATTGGTGGAGCGGGCTCGGTGCTGACGTTCACGCCAATTCTCGTTATTTTTTTCTTTTCGATGACATTTCTTGAAAATATCGGGTATATGGCGCGCGCTGCCTTTGTGATGGACCGATTCATGCATATTATTGGGCTTCACGGGAAGAGCTTTATGCCCATGTGCCTCGGGTTTGGATGCAATGTGCCTGCTGTCTTGGGCACACGCATCGTTGAATCGAGAAAGGCAAGGCTGCTTACAATATTCCTAACGCCTTTCATACCTTGTACCGGAAGGCTGGCGGTATTAGCATTTGTTACCGCTGCAATCTTTGCAGGAAATGCGCTCGTGGTCTCATGGTTTTTGGTTGTACTAAATATCGTTTTGCTTGGCCTGTCAGGCATGATAATCAGCAGGTTTTTTTATAAAGATGAACCGGTGCCATTCATTATGGAATTGCCGCTCTACCACAAGCCTGATTTCAAGAACATTATCAAAGTGGTGTGGGGTAGGACGATAGCCTTCGTAAAGAAGGCGGGCACCGTGATACTCATATTTTCCGTTGTGTTGTGGATCATGTCGAATGTCCCCGGCGGAGCGATCGAGAACAGCCTCCTCGCCTGGGTGGGAAAGCTGCTCGAGCCTATAGGGACCCCGCTCGGCATGGACTGGAAGATGCTCGTTGCGCTTTTGTCAACTATAGTTGCCAAGGAGAACGCCATCGCAACCCTCGGCGTCCTTTACAATGTGGGGGAACAGGGCCTGATGAGCGTTTTGCCGTCAGTCGTCAGCCATCCATCCGCCATTGCCTTCCTATTTGTTCTGATGGTGTTTCTCCCGTGCGCCCCTACTATAACGGTCATGCGTCAGGAGATGGGAAACTGGAAATTATTCTTTGCTTCCGTTATCTTTATGGCCGTACTTTCCTATGCGGGGGGTGTGGCTATGTACCAGATTGTGAAAAGCATAGGGCTGTAAGGCGGGAAGGAGAGTTGCAATCATATCAAAACATAAGACGGCAATAGCGTGAGACATTTGTTCTGTATAACCCATAGAATCAAAAACGGGGGCTGACGTGAAAAGATATTTTTTTTTATATCTGGCGGTCATCGTGGTATGTTCCCGGGCTTTTGCTTTGGAGTATGACCTCGACGACTTTTACAGAATGGCTCTGGAGCGCTCGGAAAAGATCAAAATATCCGAAGAGGACCTGTTTATTGCCGAAAAGGGGAAAGACAAGGCTGTAGCGGCTTTGATGCCGAAGCTCTCGGGGGTAGGGGGTTATACGAGCTACCGGGACAACAAGACAAACGACAACGACAGCCTGACGCAGCCCGATGAAACGGCGAACTGGGGCTTCAGGCTCGATCAGTCATTTTCCCTTGGAGGGAAAGAGTTCATCGCTTACGGAATGGCCAAGAACAACATCGGCAAAAGCAGGCATGATCTTTTCGCCGTTAAAGAAGGCTACATATTTACCGTTACAAGCGCCTACTATGAACTGCTGAAGGCAAAAAAGGTTGTTGATATCGCAAAACAGAACGTGGAGCGGCTGACAAAGTACCGGGACGCTGCTTCGGCCCGTCTGAAGGTGGGTGAGGTTACGAAAACCACGCTCCTGAGGGCGGAGGCAGAGCTATCGGGGGCTCGGTCCGACCTGATCAGGGCCGAAAATGTCCAGAAGCTGGCCAAGGCTTTCATCGCAAGGGTTGTCGGCGTTCAGGGTGACTTCGACGTGAAGGATGATCGGGGCCAAGCGCCGGAAGGCTCCCGCGGCGACGAATTGAACAGCGTTATAAAGGGATGTACAATGCCGGCGATAGATTGCCTGAAAGAGGCTGCGTATGCGGAGCGTGCAGAGCTGAAATCGCTTGACCTGCAGAAGAGCATAGCCGACTCAGCGGTCAAATTTGCGCGCGGCTCCTACTGGCCCACCGTTGCCGTTGAAGGAGCATACCAGAAAAGGGTCGAGAGTCCTGAAACGCCGGGCATCATCAGGGACAACCTGTATGGCGGCGTCAGGCTGGTCTTCCCGTTTTTCGAGGGGGGGCTGAGAAACGCGGAGGTACAGGAGGCTGCGGCAAAAAAGAGACAGGTCGATTATACATTTCAAGATATCAAAAAATCTGTGACAGTTGAGGTTGAAACCGCATACCTCGATTTTCTTACACAAAAAGGCACCCTGAAGTCCCTTGAGGACCAGCTCCTCTTTGCAAAGGACAATTTCAATGCCGTTACAAGGCAGTTCGAATACGGGCTTGCCCACAGCATAGATGTGATGGATGCCAATACGCTGCTTGTTACCGCCCAGCGGCAACTGGCCGATGTTATATACAATTACCAGTTGTCTATCGCCAGGTTAAAACGGGCAACGGGCACGTTGCTGCACTTTGTTACGGGCGGCAGCACAGCGCTTCAAAAACAATGATGCCGGATGCAAAGGAGCAAAGGGATGAAAGAAAAGAGACTCTCACGCGTGGCGCTATGTGTATTTTTTGCCGCAGCATGCCTTTTCCTTGTGGATGGCTGCAGCAAAAAAGATGACAAAGCGCCCGAAGAGAAAATGTACAACGTAATCGTCAAGATGTCGGAAAAACAGCAGCTGCGCCCTTTCATAGAGGCGACAGGGACGTTGAATCCATTCGAAGAGGTGAATATAGGGGCAGAGATAGACGGAATTATTAAAAGCGTGAAGGCCGATGAAGGCACGGCAGTCACAAAAGGCATGCTCCTTGCGTCAATGGAAGATATTGAATATTCTCACGAGGTGATAAGGGTAGAGGCATTGCTCAGGCAAACCGAAGCCACGCTTGTAAATACGAAAACCGAGTTTGCAAGAAAAGAGGCGCTTTTCAAAGAACAGCTCGTTACCAGCCAGCAGTTTGACGATGTTTCCACCAGGTTGGCCCACGCGGAGTCTGAGGTGGAGAGGGCAAAGGCGGCGTTGATAATTGCGAAGCAAAAGCTCGCGAAAACGAAGATCTATGCCCCTCTAGCATCAAAGGTGAAGGAGAAAAAGGTTTCGCCGGGAGACTTCGTGAAAGTCGGCACCCCGCTTTTTATACTTATACAAACCAACCCGCTTAAGGTCAACTTTGCCGTGACGGAAAAGGATGTCGGGAAGATCAAGGTCGGCCAGGATGTGATATTGAGGGTCGACGCCTTTCCCGACAGCGATTTCAAGGGCAAGGTCAGTATAGTTTTTCCGAGCCTCGATGAAAAGACGAGAACGCTGAAAGTGGAAGCGCTGGTGCCTAATCCCGAGAGCATGTTGAAGCCGGGCCTCTTCTCGAAGGTAATATTATACACCGGCGCCGCAAAAGACACGGTGGTGGTGCCCGTAACAGCGCTCCTGTACGAAGCGGAGAAGGTGAAGGTATTCACTGTTGGCGGGGACAGGGCAAAAGAGGTTCAGGTGAAGATCGGGAGTAAATACGGCGAGATGATGGAGATCATTGAGGGGATAAAAGAGGGGGAAAAGATCGTTGTCGCCGGCCAGCAGAGCCTTTCAGAGGGGGTTAAGGTAAATATCCAGCAGTCAAAGGTGAAAAGTGAATAGCGAAAAGCAAAGAATAAAAAAACTGAGATCGCCAGCCGGAGGCTGTTGTGTGGCTCTCTGATACATCTGTAAAGCGCCCGGTCTTTGCAACGATGCTGGTCCTGGTGCTCGTTGTGCTGGGGGTTGTAAGCTACCCGAATATCGGGGTTGACCTTTTCCCGAAAGTTGACTTGCCGATCGTAAATATCAGGACAACCCTTGAAGGCGCCAGCTCTGAGATCATGGATATCGATGTTACAGACAAGATCGAAGAGGTGGTCAACACCATAAACGGGATCAAGACGATCACGTCGACCAGCACAGAAGGCGCATCTGTAATAAGCATAGAATTTGTTCTGGAAAGAGACATCGATCTCGCGGTACAGGACGTGCGGGAAAAGGTCTCAACCATCAGGTCCAAGCTGCCGACCGATATCGATGAGCCGATCATTCAGAAGGTGGATCCCGACGCAACGCCGGTCCTGTGGTTTGCCCTTCACGGCGATAAATCGCCGCGAGACCTCTCCACATATGCCAACGAGGTCCTGAAGGAGCAGTTTCAGAGGATAAACGGCGTTGGGGCGCTAAGGCTCTACGGGACGAGGCTGAGGCAGGCAAGGATCTGGCTGGACAACGACAAGCTGCGGTCTCACGGGATTACCGCGCAGGACGTATCCAGCGCGCTCGCGAGAGGCAATGTTGAGCTGCCCGGCGGGTCGGTTGAAGGTGATACAAAAGAGTACCTTGTAAAGGTAAAGGGCGAATTTCAAACCATCCAGGATTTTAACAACCTCATAGTGGGCTACAGAGACGGGGTTGCTGTAAAAATAAAAGACGTAGGGCGCGCCGAGGACGGGATGGAGGAAAAGCGTACGATTGCCCGTTTCAACGGCGTGAACTCCGTGAACCTGGGCATTCAGAAGCAGTCGGGCACGAATACCGTTGAAGTTGTCAACAGGGTCAAAGAAGAGCTAAGGACGATCAGAAAGACATTGCCCGCAGGAATGAACCTTTCCATCGCTTTTGACCAGTCTGACTTCATCAAGCGGTCAATCAACGATGTCCAGCACCACCTTATCTACGGAGGGTTGTTCGCGATCTTCGCTGTACTGATCTTTTTAAGGAACGTCCGCACAACGCTTATCAGCGCTTTAGCGATACCCACCTCCGTCATCTCGACCTTTGCCATAATGAACGCCTTTGGCTTTACCTTCAATAACATGTCCATGCTTGCCCTTTCCCTCTCCATCGGCATTCTCATCGACGACGCGATCATTGTTATAGAGAATATCCACCGCCACATCGAAGAGGGAATGGGCCCCCGCGAGGCATCGACCTTCGCCACGTCAGAGATAGGGCTCGCGGTTTCGGCAACCACGCTTGCCATAATAGTAATATTTATTCCAGTCGCTTTCATGAAAGGGATAATAGGGAGGTTCTTCTTCCAGTTTGGCATGACGGTCGTGTTTGCGGTGCTGGTCTCGTGGTTTGTTTCCTTTACCCTTACGCCTATGATGTCGTCATTATTTCTGAAAAAACATAGTAATGGAAAGTTCAGCGAAGAGGGAGGAAACAAACAAAGTTCTTTTTATGGAAGGCTGGCCCGGCATCATTACCTGAAAAGGGCATCCGATATGCTTGAAAGAGGATACGAAAGGCTGGAAGGAAAATACAGGGCCATTCTCGGGTTCGCACTAAACCACAGGAAGATGGTGCTGTCCATTGCCGTTATTATCTTTGTCCTCAGTCTTTCCCTGACGAAGTTTATAGGCAAAGAATTTACGCCATCGGAAGATCAGAGCAGGTTTATCATCAGGCTGCAAACCCCCGTGGATTATTCGATCGAGGAAGTAGACCGCATGTGCAGGCGCGTGGAGGGGATATTAAGAAAGGTCCCTGAAGTGACCACCGTTCTGTATTCCCAGGGAGGAGGGGCGACAAGAGAGCTTAACAAGGCAAATATGATGATCAACCTTAAGCCTAAGTCTGAAAGAAAAAAACACCAGGAACAGATCAAGGCAGAGATAAGGAGATCGCTGAGGGCTGTACCTGGGCTCAGGGCATCCGTTGAGAACGCGTCAATGATAGGAGGGGGGCAGAGGCAGACGGCGATCCAATACAGCATAAGAGGGCTGGACCTTCAGGAACTCGAAACATATACGCGCGATATTGTGAAGCAGTTTTCGAAGCTGCCGGGCGTTGTTGACCTTGACACCTCCCTTGAGACAGGAAAGCCTGAGGTGCGGGTATTTATAGACAGGGATAAGGCCGCTGACCTCGGTGTAGATATCAAGTCCGTTGCCGAAACGGTGAATTTTCTCATAGGGGGCGAGGCTGATGTCACAAAGTTCAAGGATGAGGCGAAGGGGAGGCGCTATGATGTGAGGGCGCGGTTAACGCCGGGGGGCAGGATGAGCCCTGATGATATTGGGAAGGTATATGTAAGGGCAAAGGACGGGAGGCTTGTGCAGCTTGCAAATATAACCACCTTTCAGGAAGGCGGTGGATCGAGCATCATCAACAGGGTTGACAGGCAGAGGGCGGTGACTGTTTTTGCGAACCTCGAGGGAACGCCGCTCGGCAAGGCCAAGGATGAACTCGACAGGATATCTGCAAATGTTCTTCCTTCGGGCTATTCCGGCCGCTATAAGGGGCAGGCTGACGTGATGGCAGAGTCCTTTGGCTATTTAATGTTCGCGATGATGCTCGGCATAATCATGGCGTACATGGTCCTCGCCGCCCAGTTCGAGAGCTTTGTACACCCCTTTACCGTTCTTCTTTCCATGCCATTTTCTTTTATCGGGGCCTTCGGCGCCCTTTTGATCTTCGGCAAGACATTGAACATCTTCAGCTTTATAGGGCTCATTCTCCTGATGGGCCTTGTGAAGAAGAACGCTATACTCCTCGTAGATTACACGAACGTGCTGAGAGCGAGGGGCATGTCGAGAAGGGATGCGATCCTTCAGGCAGGTCCCGTAAGGCTCCGCCCCATACTTATGACGACCTTTGCGATGATAATGGGCATGCTGCCTATAGCTATCGGAATAGGGGAGGGCGCTGAAACTCGTTCGCCCATGGCGCTTGCAACGATCGGGGGCCTCTTGACGTCGCTGCTGCTCACCCTCGTTGCCGTGCCGGTGGCGTACGATCTTTTTGATGAACTTCAGGGAAAGCTTTTCGGGAAAGCGGCCGGCAGTCGATGACCCTTTTTTTAATTACCTTTGTTCTCCTTTACGGTACCCTTCACCTCTATGTGTTCGTAAAGCTGCAATTAGCTTTTCATCTCAGGCTTGTCCCGAACGTGTTCATCGTCGCCTTTATGCTGGTGACGACCCTTGCGCCTTTCGCCGTGCGCCTCGCGGAGAGGGCAGGGCATGAGCATTTTGCCCGCTTCATGGCCTACGCGGGATATACCTGGATGGCATTCCTCTTTTTCTTCTTCTCCTTGTCGATCTGCATAGACATCATCCGCATGCTTCTCCATATCGCGGGCCTTGTAGCAAAAAGAGACGTATCTCATATCGCCGCCGCGTACAAACTGTTCTTCATAGCTCCCATGATATATGCGCTCCTCGCAACTGCTTACGGCTATTGGGAAGCGAAGAGCGTCACCATCGAGAGGATCGCTATAAGGACTTCGAAGATACCCTCTTCTATCGGGAAGATCACAATCGCCCAGATCTCCGATGTGCACCTGGGCCTTATCGTGCGAGAGGAGAGGCTGAGGGCCGTCGTCGATGCGGTCAGGAGCGTTAACCCTGATCTGCTCGTCTCTACAGGCGATCTCGTGGACGGGCAGCTCGACGGCCTTGACGAGCTTACGGGGATGCTCCGGGAGATCAGTCCGCGATACGGAAAATTCGCGGTGACAGGGAACCACGAATTCTACGCGGGCATAAGAAAAGCGCTCGATTTCACCCAGAGGGCCGGTTTCAGGGTATTGCGAGGCGAAGGGGCGACCGTCGAAGGGGTCATCAATATAGCCGGTGTGGATGATAAGGCCGGGCTGCCTTTCAGCTACGCCGAGGTCCCTGAAAGATTCCTTCTCTCAAGGCTGCCGCGGGGCCTGTTCACGGTCCTCTTGAAGCATGCGCCGGTCATTGACGAAAATGCGACGGGGCTTTTCGACCTTCAGCTCTCAGGCCATACGCACAAAGGGCAGATCTTTCCTTTCAGATATATAACAGGGCTTTTCTTTCCCCTGTGCGCGGGATACCACAGCCTGCAGAACGGATCACGCCTTTACGTCAACAGGGGCTCCGGCACATGGGGGCCGCCGATACGCTTCCTGGCGCCGCCCGAAGTAACGGTCATCGAGCTGCAACATGGAAGACAAGAATGAATCCGTAAGTCGTCAGGCGTGAGGCGTAAGGGGTTTAATCTCCCCATCATGCATTTACACTATCAGCCATGAGCAGTTCAAATATTTGTCTATTCCACGCCAAATGTGTATATTATTATGGCGGTTTTGACCGTTGTGAGGATCTATAGTTATGGAAGAAAAGCGGACAGACTGGCAGTCGACGGCCCTGCAGGTGAACCTTGAAAGGACTGCCGCAGTTGTTGAGATACCGGAAGAATACCAGATCCTTCTCGACGTAGCAAAAGATCATTACGGGGTCCTTAAGCGCACCAGGGAGCTTCTTACAGAGCTCCACCACCCCTATGTAAACTGGGAATATGTCTTAACTCAGCTTAAGGCGCTCTCCGTCGGAGATTTTTACGATTTCAACAGCCACAAGAACGGCCTCGGTGCGCTGAAAATGCTTGGCGATATCTATCTCCGCGTCATCTCATCGGCAGCGCCTGAAGATGTCCGCGATGACGCAGTGCGGTACCTCTTTGAATATATGAGCATGATGTTTACGCATAGTGACGAGTTCCTGGAAAGGAACCTTTCATTATTCCCGGTCATCTTTGATTCACTTCTAAAGGTTGCAGGAGACGGCAGCTTTTTGTTAAAAAAAAGTTCAAGCTATTTCAAGGCTATCCTGCCTTTTGCCGCAGAGCATGGCGCTTATTTCAAAACCGCCCCCTTCGAATTGTTGCTTTACAAGGTTTTTCATAGAACATACGAATTCTGGCTGACGCAGCCTGACCCTGCGCAATGGCTGCCGGGCGACAGCGCATCCCGCGAGATGGCTGACCTGTACCTGAAGCTTGTAAACCCCCTTGCTCACGAGAACATGTCTTTGCTGATCGGGAAGCTTGAGAACCTGCACGGTAAAAGACAAAAAGATACATTGAAAGCCTACGGCGCTATGCCGGATTTTTTCCAGATAGTGAACGCCTATTCCGCCCTTGCCGATGAGCTTGAAAAAAAGGAAGCCTTTGCCGGGAAGCACTATCTCATCAAGCTTGATTTTCTTTTTAAGGTCATGAGCGTCAACGGCCTTTCGGATATACACAACAATACCTTGCTCGAGATCAACCGTTGCCTTGGAAAGGTCTTCAGGGAGGAAAGCGGCCACAACCTTCACGACTTTGTCAGAAAGGTATTCCTTTTGCTGAAAAAGAATGTCGCAGCGCACCAGCATAGGGCTGCCATTATTGATTGCATTATGACATTCGCGAAGGGTATTTTTGAGCAGAACAGCCACTCGCTCGTAGACACCTTCATAGACGAGCTTATAGCATTTGGATTTCAGCCCCCGGACGTAAAAGGATCGAACACTGAATGGCAGGTGCAGGCAAACCCTGCCCATATAAAGAATATAAAGGCATGGCTGGAGATTGTTTCGTTGAAGCCGAGATGGACAAAACGTCTCCTGTCGGCGTTTATTATCAACCTGAAACTGCAAGGAGTTTTTGTCAAAGATACCGACCTCCTGCAGCGGGACATTTCCTTTCTGCTTCATGCAGATATAGCCCCTGCTTACAATCTCGTGAAGCAGCTCCTGAGGATATTTCCCGTCTATTTCACCGAGATCGGCGCAGAAGGAGAATTAAGGGACACATCGACAAAAGTGGATGAGCTTACAATGAGGAACGATAAGCTGGTCTATTTCCTCAGGAAGCAGTCGCATGTGGAGAGCAACAGCCTCCTTGTGCCCTTTGTTGAAGATATATTCCGGTACTGGCATTCCGGGGACAAAGAGTATGTGAAGAATCATTTGCCTGAAGAAGTTTTTCAAGAGGTGCATAACAGCGGAGAATACTTCGATGGAATGCATCAGATATTCATTGAGCTTCTTCCAAAAGTGAATGGCGATGTCTGCGGCCTTCTCGAATGGGATATCCAGAAGATCAGGGATGAAATTAATCGGATCGGCGGCGTATCGGACAGGGACAAAGAGCGCGCAGCGCTCATGATAAGGCTCCACCAGCTTTTGTTCAAGAAATACAACTATCAACCGATTGACCTTCTGCAGGACCTGGAAGCTTCCTGCATGTTTGAGCTGCCCAAGATCAGGGGGTTGCGGTATGCCCTGAAGAATAAGAATATCTACCGTGCCCTCGTTATTATGATGGAGCTGCTCTCAACCCTGAAGGAAAAGATACTTACTCCGGGAGAGATCGCGCCCTTTGAAAATATCTATTACAAGCGGCATATTGCAGCAGGCATTCCATCGATGTACGGAACCTACAGGGAAGAAAAGTTCGAAGCGATGGGCCTGGCCTTCCGCCTTGAGAATTTTGCAGGCGTTCTGTTCCAAAAGCTTCTTGAGTCGCTGAACCTAAAGTTTATAACAAAGAGCACCCTTACCAGGGTCCATGAATACCTTTGGGTCTATGTAAAGGCCCTTGAGCTTGAAGGGATCGCGACGGAAGGTCTCGTTTCAAAGATGAAATATATTTCAAGCGCGCTGCAGGTGAGGCAATTCTCTATCGATCAGTATATCGATATCTTCCAATTTATTGAGAAAGGCATACAGGACATCATCCGCGATTATTACATTGATGCCCACAGGAACAACCTGTCGATAGTTATAAAACAGATACTTCAGAAGGGTGAGGGGGCAACGGTCAGTTCAGAAATAACAAACGAAGAAGAGCAGACCTACCAGCGCTCGGAAAATTTTATACGCTCCATGATATCGTCCGCTTTCGGGCTCCAGGTGCTCGATAATTTCGTGAATAACATTATCAAGACATTAAGCGCTGAACTTGAAAAGTTCAAAGACAACAAACAGATCCTCAACCTCGTCATGGCATATATACCGGAACTGGCAATATCGCCCATCCACAAGAGAAATAAAAGCATGGATAACCAGATATTGATCGGCAACAAGGGATATTTTTTGAAACAGCTGGTGTCTTTCGATTTTCCGGTTCCTCCAGGCTTCATAATAACGACCGAGGTTTTCAGGGGATATGACGCAGTTATTGCGTACAAATATATTTTTAAGGATTTGAGCCTGAGGATTTACGACGAGGTGGTCGAACTGGAGAGGCTGACCGGGCGGAAATTCGGAGATCCAGAAAACCCCCTTCTCCTGTCCGTGAGGAGCGGAGCCACGATCTCCCTTCCGGGCATGATGCACTCTTTTCTCAACGTCGGCATAAATGAAGCGATTGCGGAAGGCCTTGGAAAAAAAAGACATTACAGATGGGCCGCCTGGGATTCCTACAGAAGGTTTCTGCAGACCTGGGGGATGTTCAAGGGTCTGGAAAGAAATGTTTTCGATGAGATCATTGATAGATTCAAACAGCAGTACAACGTAACGCGCAAGATACATTTTAACTCTGCGCAGATGAAGCGGCTCGCGCTTTCTTATAAAGAGGCGATAAGGCAGCGGAACGTGGAGATCCCCGATGATCCTGCCGAACAGCTGCGGGAGGCCATTCTGCAGGTGTTCGATTCGTGGTACTCTGAGCAGGCTAAGACGTACAGGCACCAGATGCACCTTTCCGATGAGTGGGGAACCGCTGTTATAGTACAATCGATGGTGTTCGGAAATCTCGATGAGAATTCGGGGTCAGGGGTCATCTTTACAAGGGACCCCAAAGGCTCATCGGCCAATATCGCCCTATACGGAGATTTTATCTTCGGCGTGCAGGGCGACGATATCGTATCGGGGCTCGTAGGGACGTTTCCGATCTCAGAAAAACAACGAATGGCGGAGAGAAGCGATTCCAGCGTATCGCTGGAGAAAAATTTTCCCGATATTTACCATGAGCTGATACGGCTCGTTGAGGTGCTGATATACGAAAAGGGGTTCAACCACCAGGAGATAGAATTCACTTTTGAGAACGCGACAAAAAAGGGACTTTATATCCTGCAGACGCGGGATATGATCCAAAGGGAAACAAAAAAAAGAAAGCTTTTTAAAGAGACCCAAGAGCTTCTCAGCTCTTTTCTCGGCTCAGGGATAGGGGTAAGCGGAGGCGCCCTCTGCGGAAGGGCCGTATTTTCCGAGGATGAAATTCGTCGTTTTCGCTCAGAGGAACCAGATACCCCGCTTATATTGATAAGGCCCGACACCGTTCCGGATGATGTCGGCATCCTTCTCCAGGTAGAAGGACTTCTCACCGCAAGAGGGGGAGGGACCTCCCACGCAGCGGTGACTATCCCTCAGCTGCGAAAGGTCGGCGTTGTCGGGTTCGGAAAGCTAAAAGTTCATGAGTCCGAAGGCTTTTGCACTGTGTACAATAAAAAGATAATCGGCGGTGACTTCATTTGCATCGATGGATGGAGCGGCGCCGTGTATTACGGCCGCCATGAAAGCGATGCTGAAGCATCGTACCAGATAGGAATATAGGACAGACCAAAATACGGCTACCGCAGCGACTTGTGCACATACACTGTCAGGTCTCCCATCCTGTTGGTGTAGCTGCCGTATTCGTTATCGTACCATCCGAAGACCTTTGCGTGTACTACCGGTATCCTCAGGATGTTTTTGGGAGCGCCTGTTTTTATCCCGGCGGGTATATTCGGAATCTGCGAAATGTCGACATCTATAAAGGCCGTGCGAGTATGGTTGAACTGGCCCTCGATCACGATCGCGGCGTTTGTGCCGATAAGGTCCGTCGATACGTTCTGTTCGGTAGAGTAAATGAGAAGGTGCTCAAGGTCCTTCTCGGAGGCTTTTTTGTAGATATCGTTCATTGTCTTTGTGGTTACGGAGGTTCTTGTCCCGTCTTCGTGAAACTGCGACTGGAAGGTGACGTTAAGAACGATGAGCGATTCGGTATTGATGGGGATTCTTATGGAATCTGCCATAAATCCGATGCTTTTGACCTCAGGGATAACCTGGCTCAACGCCTCCGCAGCATTTGTGGAGGTCAGGATAATATTATTAAAGATGCTCCTGTTTTTGCGCAGGTCCTTTTCTCCTGCCTTGGGCAAATTATCAAGAACGCTTTGCGTGTTTGTAACCGCGTGTACCGTCGACATGGAGGCGGTAAGTATCTTGCTGGTCTCAGCATTTTCGAGAAGCGGTTTTACCATATGGGCGAGGCCCGTTGTCGTGCAGGACGCAGCAGATACGATGAGGTGCTTCTTGTAGTTGAAGGCGGTGTGGTTTATGCCGTAGATGAGGGTAACGGTATCGGACGGTGAGGATAGCGATTTATTTTTGATCTTGAAAGCGGAAGAGTTGATGACGACCTTTGCTCCGCTTGCGAGGTGCCCTTTTATGGAACCCTTCGGGTCTTCAGGGGCAAGGGTAGGGTCTCTGAATTTTCCGGTGCACTCAACCACCAGGTCAACACCGTAATTACGCCATCCGATATCTACAGGGTTTCTCGCCTCCCGCAAGATCGTAACAGGAATGCCGTCTATGAGAAGTTTGCCCTTCTTTTCGTCGACTATCTGTATGATGCGACCGGATTTTATTCCGTATAAAAATTTGTGGATCGTTCCGTAGGTCACATCCTTTTCTATGAACTGTGCAATAGAGCTCAAGCCCGTGCCGGAGTCCCTGCCGATATTTACGATAATTTCCTGAAAGTATTTTCTGCCGACATGATGCCACAACGATAGCTTCCCTATCCTGCCAAGACTGTTGATGCCGAGAACAGGCCGCTTGCTTTCTAAGACATCTACGCTGCCCATGACTACCTCCGTATGAGATGTATGAATTTTAAACCATTCACCTGTTTGTCATCCTTGCAGTGGATTAAGTATTGTATTGAAAGAGGTGCATTTTATTACCATGGAAAATTATAAAAATTTATAACAAAATAGGGTATTAATGTCAAATAATCCGGTCAATAATTTCGCGGTGCACACGCATTGCGCAGGGCGGCATCAATAATGACGGACAGGGTATTTTTTTGTTGACCCTTTGTTAAATATAATTTAAATTGTTAACAAATATTTAAATTTGTTATGGTCAACATAGGAAAAAAAATACGTGAACTGAGGGAAGGCAAAGGCCTTACCTTGAAGCAGCTTGCAGGCCTTGTCGAATGCACTTCTTCATTGATATCCCAACTTGAAAGGGACAAGACGGACCCTTCTATATCGATGTTGAAAAAGATAGCGGAAGCGCTGAATGTCAATATTGTTGATTTTTTCATGGAAAGCGTAAAGGATGAGGATATAGTCACGGGAAAAAAAGAAAGGATCGATATACAGCTCCAGAGGTGGGACGCGAGGATACAATCCCTTGTCAGGACAACGAAGAACAAAAAGATGCAGCCCTTCTATACGGTCATCAGGCCTGGCGGAGGGTCTCATGGCATGTATTCCCATGAAGGCGAAGAGTTCGGCTTTGTCATAAAAGGCGAGCTCGAGCTGATGCTGAACGACAAGATCTACACGGTACGGGAGAACGAGAGCTTTTATTTCTCTTCGAAGCTGCCGCATGATTGGGGGAACAAAGGGAAAGAGAACGCGATCATACTGTGGGTGATAACGCCGCCGACGTTCTAAGAAAGCTGAGAGAAGAAGATAAAGAGCGCAGAGCAGGACAATTAATAGAGGTATTCCGGCATAAGGAGGATAGAATGGCATTATTACCGGAGATAAAAAGACATTACGGGAAATTAAAATTTTATATCAACGGGAAGTGGATCGATTCAAAATCAGGGACAATGTTTGAAAATACCAACCCTGCGAAAGGCGAGGCGATCGCAAAGGTCCCTGTGGCAACCGAGAAGGAAGCGGACGATGCGGTTGACGCAGCGTTTGAAGCGTTCAAAAAATGGAAAGAGACGCCGTTCAGGGACAGGGCCAACTACATCTCAAAGCTAAGGGCGAAGTTTGCGGAACACCACGAGATGCTTTCCCGCGTCCTTGTCCAGGACCACGGAAGGACGATCGATGACGCGCACGGAACGATACAGCGGTGCATTGAGAACGTTGAATCGGCCGTAAGCTCGATGTACGGCGCATATAAAGGCGAGCACGTCGAGCAGCTTGCAACGGGCATCGATTGTTATATGCTGTGGGAGCCGGTAGGGGTATTTCTTATCCTCACGCCGGGGAACATACCGATGCACGCATGGTCTTCTTTCGTGCCATACGCACTTGCGTGCGGCTGCACGGTCGTTGTCAGCCCGAGCTGGCAGTGTCCGGCGGCTGCTGACGCTATTTTCAAAGTAACTGCGGAGGCCGGGCTTCCCCCGGGCGTTGTTAATCTTATTCACGTTGGAAAAAAGGTAGAGCTCAACACGAGGATGATCGCCAACCCCAAGGTCAGCGGAGTTGGATTTATCGGTTCATCCGGGGTGGGAAAGCAGTTGTTTGAACTATGCGGAAGCTTAGGCAAAAGATCGTCGATCAACGGCAACGGGAAGAACCATATCGTTGTTATGCCCGATGCGAATATCGACAATGCCGTACAGTACCTTTTAAGGGGCTGTTTCGGCATGACAGGGCAAAGATGCCTTGGTTCCGACAATGTCGTCGTTGTAGGGGGCAAATATAACGAATTAAAGGCAAAATTCATTGATGCCTCACAAAGGATGAGGCTTGGTTACGGCCTTGATGAATCGGCGGAGATGGGCCCCCTTACGACCGTGGAAGGAAAAGAAAGGATCGAGATGTTCATCGAGAAGGGCCTAAAAGAAAAGGCAAGGCTTGCTCTCGATGGGAGAGGCGTAAAAGTGAAAGGTTGCGAAAAGGGGTATTTCATCGGCCCGACGATATTTGAAAACGTTTCACATTCCATGGGGATAGCAAAAGAGGAGTCTTTTGGACCTGTGGCAAATTTGATAAGGGCGAAAGACCTTGATGAGGTTATAGGGTTGATAAATGGATCGGATTATGGCCATTCAGCCTGCATAATCACAGAAAGCGGCAAAACCGCCCGCAAGTTTATAAGGGAATGTGAAGTAGGCAATATAGGAGTGAACGCCGGGATCCCCCAGCCTTATGCCTTCTTCCCATTGGGGTCGAAAAAAGGGTCTTTTTTTGGGGGAGCAAAATCGAGGGCGGACTCTGTAAGGCTATTTTTAGATCAAAAGACGGTGACGCTGAGGTGGGTATAGGCCGAAATGACCACAGGAATCTGTTAACGTGGACGAAAAAAAGCGGGTTGTATTTTTTTACAGCCGTTATTATGATATACGGGGGCAACAAATCAAAACAAGGAGGAGCTTATGTGTCAGGAATGTAAGGATTTAAGCAGGAGGAATTTCTTGAAAGGCGCTCTTATCGGTGGGGCTGCCGTGGGTATGGGGATGTTTGATCCGAATATGCTTCTTGCACAGAATACAAATATCAAGTTCAGCACGTGGCACCCGCCTGTAGGCAAAGAGGTGAAGACCGTATGGATCCCGATGCTCGAGGAACTGAAGAAAAGGAGCGCCGGCAAGATGGGCTATACGATGTACGCCGGGGCTGCCCTCGGAAAAGGCCCGGAGCATTTTGACATCGTTGCCAAAGGCATGTCAGATATGGGCTATTTTACCGCTACGTGGACTCCGGGACGTTTCCCGCTGACCGATGTGCTTTCCCTTGCCGTATGGGTTGACGGTAAAGATGTGGCTGCGGACATAGGCAATGCGGTGTACGGCAGGGCGCTGAAAGAAGAATTTAAGAATGTGAAGGTCCTCGAGCTCAATGGCTGCATCCAGTCGTTCATATGGTCGAAAAAGCCCATCTCCAGGCTGGCGGACCTTAAAGGCATGAAATTAAGATCTCCGGGCGGCCACCAGACGAACTATATAAAGGCGCTGGGCGCAGAACCTGTCTTTATGCCCCTCGGCGATGTGTACATGGCCATGGAAACAGGCACTGTCGACGGTATCGTGACATGCCCTCCTCTGATCCAGGGCTTTAAGCTGTATGAAGTGGCAAAGCATGCTACGATCCTTACCTTCGGATGCGTATCCGAAGGAACGATAATGAATATGAACTCCTGGAACAAGCTTCCCCAGGACCAGAAAAAACTTGTTGATCAGGTGTGCACAAACCCCTTCAAAGTAACGGGCGGCCTCAATCAGGCTGCTTACAAGGTGATCATGAAAGAGATCGCCGACAAAGGCGTTAAGTTCATTGACCTTCCCAAGGCAGAAGCAGAACAGTGGTACGCAAAATTCCAGGATGTGACAAGGGCCTGGGTGAAGGATCTTGAAGCAAAGGGGCTTCCTGCACGGAAAACCGTTGCGATCATGAATGAAGAGTGCGAGAAAAGAAACGTTAAACTGGTAGCATGTCCGCCTGAGTTTAAGAAGGCCTGAGGCTGCGGGCTTAACATGAGGCAAATAGAGGGCTTTCAAAGGGTGATCAGGCGCATTACCTACTTTACCTGCGCTGTGGGGATGTTCCTTGCTATCCCGCTCATGCTCATCACGACGGGCGATGTTATCAGCAGGGGCTTCTTCAATAAGCCGATCCCCGGCACCCTTGAGCTCTCCGAATATATGCTAAGCATCATTGTTCTGCTCGGCGCTGCATACACCCAGCAGGTTAAAGGCCACGTGGGCGTCGATTTCCTGACCAGGAAATTCCCTCAAAAGACCAGGGGCGTCGTAGAGATCGTAACGACCCTTTTGTGCATGGTAATAATCAGCATCATGGTTTGGCAGGGTTTTACAGAGGGGATACATGAGAAGACCGTATCGGACATGCTGAGAGTTCCCCAGTGGCCCTTCAGGCTCCTCGTGGCAGTCGGCGGTTTACTTTTATGGCTGGAATTTCTCGTCGATCTATTTAATACGATAGCAGGGATGAGGAGACAATAGGAGCATGATAGATCCCATCGTAGCGGGAATCCTTGGTAGCGCGCTTGTAGTGGCCCTTCTCTTGCTCGGAATGCCCATCGCGTTTCTCATGATGTTTGTCGGCTTTATCGGCATATGGACGCTCACCTCGCTTGGAGCGGCGCTCCCGGTTGTTGCGAAGACGATATACGAGGTTGCGGCGAACTACCCCTACACTATCATCCCCCTTTTCATCCTTATGGGCGGCTTTGCCGGCAGCGCAGGCATCACGAGAGAGCTTTACGAGACATTTGACAAGTGGTTCAGGAGGCTCCCCGGGGGCTTGGGGGTGGCTACTATCGCTGCCTGCGCTGGATTTGCCGCGGTGAGCGGCTCTTCCGTTGCTGGAGCCGCGGCGATGGGCAATATTGCCCTCCCCGAGATGAAAAGATTTAATTACCACCCCAAGCTGGCAACAGGGGTGGTGGCAGCGGGGGGGACGCTCGCCTTTCTTATCCCGCCAAGCCTTGGTTTTGTGGTGTACGGGATGCTGACAGAGCAGTCCATCGGAAAACTCCTGATCTCAGGTATCATGCCGGGCCTGCTGCTTGCATTTGCGTACATCGTTGTTGTCGTCGGCCAGGTAAAGATAAATCCAGCTCTTGCCCCTGCGACAGAGGGCGACGTCTCTCTGAAGGAAAAGATCAAGGCCCTGAAGGGAATATGGGAGACGCTTCTTGTCTTTTTTATTGTCATGGGTGGAATATACCTTGGATACATTAATCCTACGGAGGCAGGGGCCATAGGGGCCACGGCGCTCCTTGTTATTGTTCTCGTGAAGAAAAAGCTGAGCTGGCAGGGCCTTTTCGCCTCGCTTCTTGAAATGGCGAGGATCTCTATTATGGTGCTTTTTCTTGTTGCAGGGGCGACCGTTTTCAGCTACTTCCTCGCCCTCTCAACGATACCCGCCGTTGTATCGGGGTGGATTGCCGGCCTTGAAGTATCACGGTATGTCGTCCTGGCAATAATTATAGCGATCTATTTTCTGCTCGGATGCTTTCTTGACGCGGTATCGATGATGGTGCTTACGCTGCCCGTCATATTTCCCGTTATCGTGGCCCTCCACTTCGATCCCATATGGTTTGGAGTCTTGGCCGTACTTATGATGGAGGCGGGGCTCATCACTCCGCCGGTAGGCCTTAATGTATACACCCTTGCAGGGATAGCGAAGGACGTACCCATGGCAGATATCTTCAAAGGAGCTATGCCTTTTTTGATCTCAATTATCATTGTGGCGGTGATCCTCGTGATCTTCCCTCAAATCGTGCTTTATCTCCCGGGCCTTATGGGAAGGTAGGGCTGGACGGTGTTTAAAGAACTATTGATATGAAGAACGTTAGCTTCGTATTGAATGGCAGGAAAGTTTTCTGTGAGGTACAGGATAGAGAGCTTTTGCTCCATACCTTGCGAGAGCGGTTCTCGATAAAGAGCGTCAAGGAGGGGTGCGGCATAGGCGAATGCGGGACCTGCACGGTGCTGATCGACAACGAGCCCCATTATTCCTGCCTGACGCTGGCATCAAAGGTGGACGGGCACGATGTCAAGACCGTTGAATACCTTGGTGACGCAGACCTTCTCCACCCGCTGCAGAAGGCCTTTATCGAAGCAGGCGCTGTACAATGCGGCTACTGCACCCCCGGGATGCTCCTGTCTGCATACAGCCTGCTCATAAAGAATGAAGATCCAAGCGACAGTGAGATAAGGGAAGCAATAAGCGGCAACCTGTGCAGGTGCACTGGCTATATCCAGATTGTAGAGGCGATTCGAGATGCTGCCGGACTTTGCAAGTGTAAGCCCTAAGACGAAAGAGGATGCCCTCGCTTACCTGGCATTGCTTGATGATGCGCGGGTGATCGCCGGGGGCACAGACCTTCTCGTGAATATGAAGAGGGGGGAGCTGTGCGGCAACGTTGTCGATATCATGAACATTGAAGAGCTCAGGCGCCTGTCCGGCGATGGCACGGATATCGCGATCGGCCCGGCGATCACGCACTCTGCGATCAGCGCGGCAGCCATGCTCAACGATCTGGCGAGGAGCCTCTCTGCGGCATGCGGGTGGATAGGTTCGCCACAGATACGCACCATGGGAACCATTGGCGGCAACCTTGTCAATGCATCTCCTGCCGCTGATTCGATCCCGCCCCTACTCATCCACGATACCGTGCTTAAGATCGAATCGCAAGAAGGAAAACGGGAGGAAAGGCTCGACGATTTTATCGTTGCGCCTTACAAAACCTCTCTGAAGCACCACGAACTGCTGACCCGGGTGTGCATCAAAGGCCTGCCCGGATACAGGGAAGGGTACAGGAGGATAGCGAAGCGCGCTGCCTGGGCGATCTCCCGGCTGTCGGTTGCGTGGGCGGTCCGCGAAGATGGGGACCGCTTCGTTGACGTTAAGCTGGCGATAGGCTCCTGCACGCCGATGCCTTTTCGACCAAGGAACGTTGAGGGGTTTTTGAGCGGCAGGAAAAAGGACGATCACACGATAGGCGAGGCGGCTGCACTTGTCGTAGAAGAGATACGAAGGATCACGGGTGACAGGCCGTCTTTTGCATATAAGCTGCCCGTTGTGAAAGGCCTTGTTCAAAAAGCGCTGCGGGGTTAAGTGAAAAATGTACATCGGCAATGAGATCAACAGGATCGACGCACTGGATAAAGTGTTGGGCAGGCCTGTTTATGCTGAAGACCTGAGCGCAAAAGGGGCGCTTTTCGGCTGTATCTTCAGGAGTACAAGGCCCCATGCGTTTATCAGGAGGATCGATACAAGGGCTGCCATGGCGTCTCCCGGCATCGTCAAGGTCCTCTCCTGCCATGATATACCCGGAGAAAATCTTTTCGGGATCATCAAAAAAGACCAGCCGTATCTTGCACAGGAGAGGGTGCGGTATATCGGGGAACCGGTACTGATTATCCTCGGTGAAACCGAAGAAGCCGCGAGAAAGGCATTGCAGCTCATCGAGGTCGAATATGAGGATACTGAAGTAGTGTCAGGACCTTTTATGCCGGAGAGTTCAAGAGTTCTCATCCACGATAAAGGGAACCTTTTAAGCCGCAGAAAGGTCATAAAAGGCGATATAGAGAGAGGTTTTAAAGAGGCTGACGTTATAGTAGAACATACCTATTCAACGACGTGGCTCGACCACGCCTTCATGGAGACGGAGTCAGGCGTAGGCTATCCTGACGGTAAAGGCAGGATAGTTGTTATCTCATCAACACAGAATATCCATTATAAGCAGAAAGAGATATCCCGGCTGCTTGCGGTACCGGAAGAGAAGATAAAGGTGGTCCAGGCGACAACGGGCGGCGGGTTCGGGGGCAAGCTTGATATTACCGTCGAAGGTTTTATCGCCTTGTCGGTACACCATACAAAACGGCCTGTTGTTATGAGGTATACGAGGGAAGAAAGCTTTCTTTCAAATACGAAGAGGCACCCCCTCTATATTGAATATAAAACGGGCGCCAGGAAAGACGGCGCCATAACTGCCGTAAAGGTAAACATTATCGGCGACACGGGGCCGTTCGCATCGTATGGCGAGACCGTATGCCTGAGAGCCGCCCTCCATGCAACAGGACCTTACGATATCCCGAACGTTCACGTCGACAGCAGGATGTTCTACACGAACAACCCTGTCTCCGGCGCCATGAGAGGCTTCGGGATCCCCCAGCTTGCCTTTGCCCACGAATCCCAGATGGATGAGGTTGCCTCGATGCTCAAAATGGACCCCTTCGACATACGGATGATGAACGCCCTCAAAAAGGGATCGTTGACCGCTACATCGCAGATGTTGCAAAACAGCGTGGGGATCATCGAGACCTTAAAAAAGGTTGAGCCGTACTGGAGAAAACGCACAAAGAAGGACGACCATACAGGCTTTGGCCTCGGATGCATGTATTACGGGATCGGCAACACCGGCGTATCGAATCCCGCCAACGCGTGCCTTAATATTACCGGGGACGGGAAGATCGCGCTCCACACGGGCGCCTGTGAGATAGGGCAGGGCTCCGACACAACACTCGTCCAGATCCTTCAGGAGGCGCTTGGCTTGGAGATAGAGGATATTATCCTGGTGAGGGGCGATACGGACACATCGAAGGACGCGGGGTCATCCTCTGCAAGCCGGCAGACATATATCTCCGGAGGCGCCGTGTTTGACGCGGCGCTGAAGATGAGGCAATACCTCGATGAAAAAGGATTTTATAAAGGCAGGCCCATCAGGGAGATCTACGCGTCAGAGACAGACAAAAAGCTCCTCGAACATAATGGATTTTTTGACCCGCCGACGACGCCCGTTGATCCTGAAACGTCGAAAGGCTCACCCTATGCAACATACGCCTTCGCAGCGCACATGACGGAAGTAGAGGTGGAACCGGAGACAGGGTACTGTACGGTTAAAAGGGTCTATGCGGCCCACGATGTGGGCAGGGCTATCAATCTCAAGAACGTAAGGGGGCAGATCTACGGAGGGATAGCGATGGGCGTGGGTTTTGCCCTCATGGAAGAATTTGTGCCGGGAAAGAGCGGATCCTTCGACAACTACTATATGCCCACATCGATGGATATGCCCGATGTGGAGGTATTTGTCGTCGAGGACCGGGAACCGACGGGCCCCTTCGGAGCAAAAGGAGTCGGCGAACCGGCCCTGATCCCTCAGGCGGCAAGCATTGTGAACGCGATAAAGGACGCAACGGGCGTAAGGCCGTTCGAGCTGCCCTGTCATATAGAGAGGCTGAAGATGCTGCTGGAAAAGGCGAAAGGGTGAATCGGAATCCCCGCTCCCCTTGCGGGAGAGGGCCAGGGCACAGGCAGCACAGCAGTATCATTATTCCCGCTCCCCTTGCGGGAGAGGGTCAGGGAGAGGGGGCATAGATGAACAACGATAAAGACCAAGGAGGCGCATATGGGTTCGTTAACGATTAAGAATATAGGGATGGTAATGACGGGCGATATTCAAAATCCCGTGCTCGACGGCCCGGTCTCGATACTCATCGAGAACGGGAAGATCAAAGCGATCGGGAAAGACGGCCTGGATGCAGAAAGGTCGATCGACGCAAAGGGCATGACCGTTTGCCCCGGTTTCATCGATTCCCACTCCCACCCTGTCTTCGGCGATTTCACGCCAAGGCAGAACCAGTTGAACTTTATCGACAGCAGTCTCCATGGCGGGGTGACGAGCATGATATCCGCGGGAGAGGTCCATCTGCCGGGCAGGCCCACGGACCCGAAAGGCACGAAGGCCCTCGCGCTGCTTGCGCAGAGATCGTTCGCGAAGCTGAGGCCGGCAGGGGTCAAGGTTTACGGCGGGGCGCTGATCCTCGAGAAAGGGCTTGTGGAAGCTGATTTTAAAGAGCTTGCAGAGGACGGCGTATGGCTGGTGGGCGAGATAGGACTGGGGAGCGTCAAGGCCGCCAATGAGGCAAAGGAGATGGTGAAATGGGCGAAGAAATACGGTATGAAGGTCCTTATGCACGTCGGGGGCACGTCGGTGCCGGGAAGCTCCACGGTGACCTGCGATGACGTCATGATAGCGCAGCCGACGGTAGCCTGCCATCTGAACGGCGGGCCGACGAGCATCCCCATCCCAGAGGCGATAAGGGTGATCGAGAAGACCGAATGCACGATAGAGATCGTCCATTGCGGGAACCCCCTCACGGCATTTGAGATCGGACGGTTCATGAAGAACAACAATCTCCTTGGGAGGCTTATTATCGGCAACGATGCGCCTTCCGGAACGGGGGTAATACCGCTCGGCATCTGGAGGATGGTGAACTATGTATCGGCGCTCTGCGGCGTTCCGGCGGAGGTTGCGGTCTGCCTGGCAACAGGCAACACGAAAAAGACCTACGGGCTTTCACACGGGATAATACAGGCAGACGACGATGCGGACCTGCAGATCATCGACGCGCCCATGGGATCGGCAGGACAGGACGCAAAGGCGGCGATAGAGTGCGGGGACATCCCGGGGATAGCAATGGTCCTCATTGATGGGGTCGTGAAGGCGCAGGTGAGCAGGAACACGCCTCCACCAAACCGTAAAGCAGCTATTAGCTGATAGATGACAGCGTAAAGACGTAAAGCGTTAGTTGTTGGGCGTTTAAACCCCTTACGCCTTACGACTCACGACTTACGGATGTTCTGCCATGGACTATGAGCCAAGAGGGGGTTTAAGATGAAGGTCGACGTTGATAAATGCATAGGGTGCGGGCTCTGCGAAGAGGTGTGTCCGCTTGGCGTTGCGACCATTAAAAAGAAAAAGGTCGAGATCGGCGACGGCTGCGTAGAATGCGGGACATGCATGAAGGTATGCCCGAAAGACGTTTTCAGCATCGAGGCGAAAGACGACGTACCTGTATGCAAGGCATGCCCCATCATGTGCCGGATCCCCGAGGGCTCATACGGCGCGTGCATGCGGTACTACAATCAAAAAGGCGATATCCTCAGAAAGGGAAGGGTGCACACCTACGACGAGATCGCTGACATCATCGGCGCTGGCGAAGACCCGCTCATCGAAAGGCCTTTGCTGACCGGTATCGGCTCGGGAACAACCTATCCCGACTTCAGGCCGTCCCCGTTCATCGTGAGCGGCATCAGGGATGGCGTGGATATCGTAACCGTTGTCACAGAGGCGCCTCTCAGCTACAGCGGGATAAAATTAAAGGTTGATACAGACATGCACCTCGGGGAAGAGGGCAGGAAGATATTTGTACGCAGGAAAGGCAAAAGGCATATCGGGCATCTCTGCACAGAAGAATACGGCTCAAAGATCATGTCGCTTGGCGGAGTGAACATCCTGACATCAAAGGACGGGCTTTTCGCCGCCAGGACGATCTTTGACCTTCTCCAGGGAAAAGAGGTTCGGCTCGAGATCGATGATGGCTCCATCGTGGAACTTGCCCTCGGCAACGCACCAAAGGTGAACGGCGTCTCAGTGGAAAGGATGCGGGTTGGCTGCGGAAGCGCCACAACGGGCCTTTTCGCACCCTACATGTTCAATGCCGCAGACGAGGTGGTCGTCCTTGATGGACATATTACCGGCCTTTTCAGCGAGCACCCCTCAGGAAGATATCTCAACAAGGCAAGATCCGGGATCATGATAAAAGGACAGAAGAGCACTGACGGACGCTACTTTCTCGAAAAGGGATCAGGGTGGGGAGGGACCACGATAGAAGATCCGCTCGATGCCATTCAGGACATCGACGCAAAAAGGTGTCCCGACGGCATGACGCTGCTCATCACTGAGACGACGGGACAAAGATATTCTTTTTACAGGATGAGGGACGGTCAATTGAAAAAGGAAAAACCCACCCCTGAAGCGGTGAAGTTCATAGACGTTTTAAGGGATTCCTGCGAGCAGTCGCGGGTGAGCGCCATCTTTGCCGCCGGCGTGGGAGGATCCGCGCGGGCCGGCGTTACTAAGAACCCGATCAAAATGACAAGGGCGGTGCACGAGGAAAAGGTGATGGTCACCATCGGCGGAGCGAGGCCCTTTATCTTTCCCGGCGGCGGGATCAATTTCCTCGTCGATGTGGCAAGGATAAAGTACGGGAGCATATATCTTACCCCGACGCCCTCGTTCGTTCTGCCCGTCGAATACACGATGAGGCTCGATACCTTTAAGGGGATAGGGGGACATATGGAGGCAATAAGGCCTGTGGAAGAAGCGCTGAAATCAGCGATCAGCGATCAGCCGTCAGCAAAAAAAACAGGCTAAGGTTTAGGCTAAGGTTAAGGTTAAGGCTAAGCAAACCTTGGTTACCCTCAACCTTAGCCTCAACCTGATTCTTTTACTATGAGCTGTCAACGATGAGTTGTGAGCCATTATGTTTATAGAGGTTGGCCCTGCAAGCCTTGTTATTACCGTTGAAAGAGGAGGCAAGGCATACGACATCGGCAGGAAAAAGGTCGAGGACTATCTCGCGGCAATACTGGGGGACATACGGGATTGCCTTCCTGTATTGCGGCAAAAGGCACAGAGGGTCCTGAGGGCCGAACATATGCCGGAAGTAGCCGTGAAGATGATAAATGCAGTGAAAAGGGTTGATGAAAAAACGTTAACCCCGATGGCCGCAGTTGCAGGAACCGTGTCGGAGATGGTAAGAGATCTTATCAGGGATGAAGAGACAGACTTTATTACCGTCAATAACGGCGGCGATATTGCCGTCCACAATAGAAAAGGGCGCGAGATAACGATCGGCATAGGAGATATAAGAACGGGCCGAACGACGCCGTACGTATTAAAGATCAACGGCCTTGATGATTTTGGGATCGCAACAAGCGGTTTTGGCGGACGCAGCCTCACACTCGGACTGGCAGACATCGTTACCGTCGTTGCCGAAAGCGGTGCGGTAGCCGATGCCGCCGCTACATTTCTCTGCAACAGGACGAATGTGGTTACAGACAGGGTTCAGCGAAAAAAGGCATCGGAGGTCGATCCGTCCACCGATATCCCCGACGAGCTTGTTACCGTCAGCATCGCTGATCTCAGCCATGAAGAGACAGAACAGGCGCTCGACAGAGGATTGACGGAGGCGTACCGTTTAAAGAAAGATCATGTCATATACGATGCTGTGTTCTTATTAAAGGAGAGAATGGTCACCACGATAGCTGGTGATGAATATATAAGGCTGGAGGTGCACAATGGAGGTTAGGAAGATCGTAACGATTATCGAGGATGTGTTCATAGAGGGAGAAAAAAAGGCCGCTAAGGCCGTAAGGAAGGTCGCCGCGATCGCTGTCATAAAGAATCCTTATGCCGGTACATACCAGGAAGACCTGAACCCGCTGATAGATTACAGCGAAGAGATAGGCAAGGTGATCTCCGAGCGCGCGGTGGAGGCTTTGGGGAAGGGCAGCAAGGTCGACAGTTACGGGAAAGCAGCCATCGTTGGCGAGCGGGGCGAGCTTGAACATGCGGCGGCGCTCTTGCACCCCAAGCTCGGCACGCCGCTTCGCAGCGCCGTGGGAGGAGGCAAGGCGATCATCCCGTCGGTAAAGAAGATTGGCAGGATGGGGGATTCCGTCGATATACCCCTTCATTTCAAGGACGCAGCCTTTGTGCGCTCTCATTTTGACGGCATGACCGTATCGGTAGGCGACGCGCCGAAGGCGGATGAGATCCTTCTCGCAGTCGCGGTGACCGACGGCGGAAGGCCGAACCCGAGGGTAGGGGGACTGAGGAAGGAAGAGGCAAAAGGGGAAGACGGGCTGCGCTGAACCCCGAGAAAATAAAAAGATAAGGAGGTAAGAAAAGCAAAAGTTGCGATATACTGTTGCAACAGAAGTGAAAAACTATTATAATCTCAAACCTTGCCCCCGTAGCTCAGGTGGATAGAGCAATGGATTCCTAATCCATGTGCCGCATGTTCGAGTCATGCCGGGGGCATTTGAATTTCATCGTTGTATTTTCTTTGACATACAGAATATCTGCATCTATACTTTGACTATAAAAAGATATCCTCATAAGGGCCGTTAAGAACATGAAAGAAGCCATCGAGGTCGTCTTACATCTGATCAAAGATATTCCGTTCTTCGACTGCTTCACCGTTAATGAGATCGGCGCCCTTCTTGAAGGGGGGTCGTGGATAAAGGCAAAGCCCGATAGCCGTGTCGTAACCCAGGGAGAGACGGACTTCCGAATGTTCATCCTCGTAATGGGCCACGTGGAAGTCGTACTGAACGAAAAGGTCATAGCAGTTCTCGGCGCCGGGGATATATTTGGCGAGGTCGGCCTAATGGGATCTCCCCGCATGGCAGACGTTGTAACCAAAACAGAGTGCCTGATCCTGACTTTCAGCGCTGATCAGCTGAATGACCTTCCCATAGAACTCCAGCTGAAATTGATACGGCGCATCCTGCTGGTTTTGGTGGCGCGGCTCCAGAAGCTTAACGTACACGAATGGCTCCGCCTCAGGAAGGCTAATGCATACCTGGAAGGCAGCGAAACAAAGGTACCCTCAGGTAATATATCAGATAAAAAGTAGAAGGGGATTGAATGACGGGCAGCCTTGTGCGTCATGCACGCAGGGATTGGTTGCCCATGAGGAGGAGAGCTTGATCAATACTTCAGAAAGAGAACACCAGGAAGTCCTGTATCTTGAAGACCACGTGCCGGGCTCAGTGTATGAATTCGGGGCGATCGTTATGGATGAGAAGGCGATGATCGATTTTGCCTCACAATACGATCCGCAGGCCTTCCACACCGATCCCGTAGCGGCTACGAAGAGCTCTTTCGGGGGGCTCGTTGCGAGCGGGTGGCACCCGGTTGTCCTCGCAACACGGCTCCTCGTCGACCGTTACTTTTCACGCCTGGCGAACCTGGGATCCCCGGGAATAGATGAGCTGCGATGGCTGAAGCCGGTACGCCCCGGAGATGAGCTATCGGTAAGACTGACGATACTGGAGGTAAGGCCTTCAAAATCCAAAACCGATAGAGGTGCTGTCAAAGGATTGGTAGAGGTGCTGAACCAGGCGGGAGAAGTGCTTACGACCTGGAAGGGGGTCAATATCGTACTGCGCAGGAACGCCGGCTGATGCCTGGCTTCCGGTTTTTATTCTTTGACGATCTCTATCTCGTTCGATAAGGTCGTGGCCGGCATCTGTTCAAAGGGCTTTCTGCAAAAATCGAATCGGATCTTGTATCGACCCGGTTCTATTCCTGATGGCAGCGTCGAATAGATCGACCGCGCCGCATCCCTATCCTTGACTATAATGCATTCTTCCCCGTCCCTGGCTTGAATTATCATGGACGCCGCATTATCCTTTCCTTCAATATTATCGAACAGCGTAGCTTTTCTATTGATCCCGAACGGAAAATCGCTTAAGGATGTGAGGAAGAAGCGAATCTTTTCTCCTTGTTTGTAGCGATCATATTCAGTTGAGAGATAAAGCTTGCGGTTGAATTCGCTTTCTCTGGTGCCGACCTTTGACGTTGCCGCCTCCCAAAAGCGGGGCCTTCCGGAGTCGAGGTGGACGCTTGCGCCTCCATAATGGCCCACGCCGCAGCAGTTCTCCCGGCGAATGGCCTCCCAAAGGGCCTTGCCGTCGATTCCTTCCAGATAAAAATCTATCGCCATTCCGTCCATATGGGTACTTGTCCTGGCTACGTTGCCGCCGGAATTCTTAAGCTTTTGGTTATAAGCAGGGCTCCTGTAGCCCGAAATAAGATGGATCGTTTTGCCAGGGGCGACCATGTCGGAAAAATAGTCCAATAAAAAGAGAAGCCTGAGCGAGATATGCTCTCCCTTGCGGCTGGCGGGAAGGCCGAACACCGTATCGATCTCAATAAGGGCATTTTTGTTCAACCTCCCATCGGCATCAATGAGGTTCACATCGGCTTCCCGTCCGCTATGGTCGTTCCGTATGCTTATCTTACAGTCGCCAGATAGAAAAAAGCGGGAAGTGTCGGGGGGCGGCGTTCCCAGGCAAGGGGAGGATATTATCAGCAAAGAAGCTATCAACAGGGAGGAGGGCGCAAGAAGGGGGCACGAAAGCAGTGCCCTGAAAGTATTCATGAGGTATCATAATAAATCGTTGAAGGATGTGCAACCCAAAAGAAACGACGGAAGGATATCCATATCCCGGCACAAGTGCACGCCATAATTGAAAATCTCAGTTTATTTTATATGTCTATATAGTGTATTATTAAAATACCGGTAAAGCTTATGAAGATTGAAAAGACTCTCATTTTCCTTGCCCTTTTCGTGGTATCACTTCCCTTCCATGCATTGTGTACCCATACGATCATTGGAGGGGAGACTACATATGTTGTAAATAAGGGAGACAGCTTTGAGCTGATAGGAGCCCAGTTCGGCGTCCATTGGAAGAATATTCCAAAGTGGAATGGCCTTGGCGCGAACCTATATCCAGAGGAGGGCACGACGTTGAAGCTGAACACGCGCAAGATCGTGCCGAAATCCCTGCAGGACGGGATCGTCATCAACATCCCCGACAGAACCCTTTACCTTTTTAAAGACGGGGGCCTTAAGGCCTTTCCCGTAGGGGTGGGGAAAGGTCTGGAAGACAGGCAGACGGCCACGGGGAAGTTCAAGATCATCAAAAAAAGGACAAACCCGACGTGGTATGTGCCAAAATCTATCCAGGCAGAGGCGGTACTTCAGGGGAAACCCGTAGAAGAGATCGTACCTCCCGGTCCGGATAATCCCCTCGGAAGGTTTGCATTAGTGACATCCATCCCCGGCATTCTTATTCATGAGACAATATGGCCAAAGAGCGTCTATCGCTACCGAAGCCACGGATGTATAAGGGTTCTTCCCGAGCATATGGAGCAATTATACCGGTTGGTGGACGTGGACACCCAGGGAGAGATCATTTATGAGCCCGTGAAGCTGGCAGTAGTGCCCGACGGAAGGATCTATCTGGAGGTTCGAAGCGATGTCTACAAGCGGATAGTATCTCTTCAGGAGCACACGCGCAACATCATTGAGAAGCAGGGACTTTCTGAAAAGGTAGATTGGAAGAGGGTAGACCGGTTGATAAGAACGGAATCAGGTGTTGCCGAGGACATAAGTATATTTTTGCGAAAGTAATGAAGTAGATTTAATATCGATGAAGCAAATAGTGAATATTGACAAAATTATCAATAAAGGATAACATAAAAATATACTAATAGATATATTAGGAGCGGATAATAATGAGAAACAACAAATTACAAAGGCACAAAGCGCATGAAGAGATCAAGAAGAAGATAATCTTTTACGAAGTGAGGCCAGGCGAAAAATTATCCGATAAGCAGATAGCGGCCGAGTTAGGCATGGGGCGTACACCGGTGAGAGAGGCATTGCTGATACTGGAACGCGAAAAACTGGTACAATGCAATGGGAAGCAGGGTTATTTTGTAAAAAAGTTAACTTCCAAAGAGGTAAACCAGTATTTGGAGATCAGGGCATCCCTGGAGACATTTGCCATTCCTCTAATACTTCAAAACACAACACCCGACCTTATAAAGGAGTTGAAGGATAACATAAAGAAATCCCAGAAATGCTCGGAGCAGGGTCACCTCCACGATGTTACAAGCTATCACGCCGATTTTCATAACATTATCTACGGTGCGACAAAGTCCGAAGTATTTATTGACATCATGTCCAGCCTGAACGATAAATTCCACTGGCTGCGCGCAATAGCGCTAAGGGCGCATAAAGGTTCGCCGATGGAGGCATTTGCAGACCATAAGAAGATGGTGGAGGCCATAGAAAATAAAGATGCCAAAGGGCTGAAAAAAACTATCGAGATGCATTTAAGGCATACCCAGGAAAAATACAATTCGGTGGCTGCGCTATTTTTATAAAAAGAGAGACCGATCATAGGTTATATCTAAATTATTTTTAATTAGTCCCTGTTTAAAATAAATATGTATAATTACTTGACAAAGATATAATAATAATCTATTATAAGATATATTACCTGATATACTATATAAGAATTTGTCACAAAAATAAAGTAGTACCTCAACCCCCCCCCACAACCCCCAGCCCCACCTGTTTTCGGGTGGGGCCACTTTTGTCATGGATGATGGTTCAGCTTATTTTTTAGGAGGGATGTCGGCTTTGCAGTATTTGCACTTTACTGTCTTATGTTTATTTTCCTGGGTGACTACCTGGTGCCTCTTGCATTTTGGGCATGTTCTTTTCAAGTGGAGCAGCCGCCCCACGGCAAAACCAAGCATAAAGATCATTGTATTTTCCTCCTGTTCTTTCTTTGCCGTTAAGCCGTATATTTCCTTTCGTTACAGCGGGGACATTCCTTTTATTGTGTCTATGGAAGCCGGCGACCCCAGAACGATTAGCTTATCCCCGGATGTGAGCCGTTCATCAGGCTTAGGCATGGGTATCCGCTGGTCGGCCCGGATAATGCCTATCACAGTCGCGCTGTATCTTTTCCGGAATTGGATATCAGAGAAAGACTTTCCAAGGTTCGGCGAAGAAGGCCCGACTAACACCTCTGCCATGGCAAAACGCTTTGGTACGGTTTGCGTCTCCCGATCTTCGACCTGAAGGAGCATGTCCTCGGCATGCCTCAGGGCATCCGGTTCTCCCATCGCCACTATACGGTCTCCTGGAAAAAGACGGAAATCCGGGTCAGGCTCAAGAAAAACCCGTCCGGCCCTGCTTACCGCCATTATTGAGATTCCCGTTTCGGCACGTAAATTAAGATCCCCTATACGCTGCCCGGCAAAAATGGAGCCCTTGCGGATGCGGATCTCGCGAAGGCCGAGCGGCCAGTCGATATCTTCGGGTAGAAGGTGCATGGCCCCGGTAAGCGAGTCGGCAGCTTCTTCTGATGCATCGTCAAAGGGCTTCAGCACAACGTGGGATCCGCGGGCTGCGTAAAGCTGCGCTTCCTCCTCGTCCTTGGCTGCGAGGGCGATCTTGCCTTCGTAACGACGCTCTTTAAGCAGGTGGAGCAGGGTCAGGTTGAGGTCTGTTTCCCGGACTGTACTGACCACCCAGGCTGAACAATCGAGAGGAAGATTATCGAGAAACTCAGGGTCGCCGACATCGCCAAAAATGACGGGGATGTTACGGGATCGCCAAGCTTGAAGGGCCTGGGGGTTGAAGTCAACTCCTGCTATGCGTTTTTTCCGCTCCAGAAGGTGCTGTGCAAGTCCGCTCCCGTAGTTGCCCAACCCGATAAGAAGCACGTCAACCTCGGGAACAAGGCACGCCCCCGTAGTTTCTTCTTCCCGATAGGGATGTCTGCGCTCGAATAATTTTAATGGTGATGAAAGCCACCGGTAAAGGGTGCCGGAATAGACGATCATATAAGTCGACATGCAGATAGTGATGACGCCCACGAGGGTGATAATGCTCATGGCGCTGGAGTCAATATGGCCAAGGCTCAACCCGAGGGCTCCGAGTATGAGGGAGAACTCGCTGATCTGCGCGACGGTGAGCCCTGCCATGAAGCCTGTACGCCTACGGTATCCCATGAACCCCATAATGGCGACGACAATAAGGGGGTTGCCGATAAGGACGAAGAGTGAGAGGTAGACCGAATTAACGACCTGGTGCCCTATCGAAAGGAGGTCAAGGCGGGCGCCGAGATCGATGAAAAAAAAGAGAAGGAGAAAGTCCCTTAATCCCACAAGGCGGGCGCCTATTGCCTCCCGGTATTGGGTTGAAGCAAGGGAGACGCCGCCGAGAAATGCTCCTATTTCCTTGCTGAAGCCGAGATATTCACTTGCCGATGCGAGGATGACGGCCCAGGCAATTGCAAAAAGAACAAGCAGTTCCTGGTTCCAGGCAAGCTTCCTCGTAAGGCCGGGGAGAACATATCTGGCAAGTATCCCGACGCAGGCAAGGAGCCCGAAGCCTTTACCGGCGATATGGATGATCTTTGGTATGGATATGCCCTCGCTTCCCTGGGCCCCGACCGCCAAAAGAACGATCATCGCGAGAATAGCCACAATATCCTGCACGATGAGAAATCCAACAGCGATCCTCCCATGGAGGGAATCGATCTCTTTTTTATCAGATAATAACTTGACGATAATGATCGTGCTTGAAAAGGTCAGCGCCACAGAGATATAAAGCGATCCTACAAAAGAAAATCCCATAGCGTATACGATGAGGAATCCGAAGAGGGATGTAAAGACCACTTGGCCCATACCGGTTGCAAGCGCAACGGGCCCCGTGGAGCGCATAAGGCGCAGGTCAAGCTTGAGGCCTACAAGGAATAGCAGGAGCGAGATGCCGATGTGCGCCAGAAGCTGGATCTGATCGTAGCCTTGTATGAGATTCATGACTGACGGCCCGGCTATGATGCCCGTTGCGAGGAATGCGACGATGAGAGGCTGGCGCAGCATCATTCCAACAGCCCCGAAGATCGCGGCAAGCCCCAGTACTGATGCTATTTCAAAAAAGATATGTCCGTTCATTTTTTCGTTCTCATATTACCTGCGTAAGCATCAAGTTAAAAAAACCGCCATTCGAAGTGCTGCTTTCCGGTAATAAAATTATATGTTTTTTCATAAAAATAAGTCAACCAGCCGCACAAATCTGGCCGTTATTTTGTATAATGGAGACGCGGTTTTTAACCTACAATGTAAAACTTGTTTTATGATCTATATTTTATATATTTACAAAATAACTACAGACACTTATAATTAGTTGTAGCGGGATATTGTCAGGCTATGTAATATCCCAACCGGAATCGTTGATGGCAAGAATTAAAGCATCCAAAGGAACGCCCGACAAGATCGAGAAGGTTTCCGACAACCTGAAGGTCGCAACGCGGAAGATCCTCGACGCGGCAAACGTTTCTTTGGTCCTGACCGATATCAACGGGAAATATACTTACGTGAACAAGGCATTTGAGGCGAGAACAGGGTATTCAAGCCGGGAAGTTATCGGCAAGACCGCCCGCGAGCTAAACATTTTCGCTGATGATGGACAATATCAAAAGCTTCATGAAGAGATCGCAGAGAAAGGCTTTGTCCGTGAAATGGAAATGCTGGTCAGGGTAAAAACCGGGGAGATCCGCAATTGCCTCATGTCCCTGGAAGTGGTGAAAGAGGGCAACGATGTGCTGGTGGTCGGAACGGCCTCCGACATCACAAGACATAAGATGGCCCAGGAAGCCCTGCTGGAAAGCGAAGGGAAGTTAAGGGCGCTGATCGATGCTGCAACAGAAAGCGTATTGCTCATGAACGTTGACGGAACTATTGTGAAGTCAAATGAAACGAATGCACGGAGAATCAAGAAAACGCTCGATGAGCTTATCGGGAGATCAATCTACGACTTCATACCTTCTGATGTGGGGGAAAGAAGGAAAAAATGGGTCCAGCAGGTCGTGAAGAGCAAGCAGCCTGCTATCTTTGAAGATGAAAGGGAAGGGCGCTTTATCGAACATTCGGTCTATCCTGTTCTTAACAGCAAAAATAAAGTCACCATGATCGCTATCTTTGCGCGGGATATTACTGAAAGGAAACGCGATGAAGAGAGATTAAAAGAAAGCGAGGAGCGTTTTAGGACAATCGTAGACGGGGCCCCGATCGGAATAAATATTATCCGTAGAGGCGTAACATTATATGCGAGCCGCAGCTCCCTTGACATGTTCGGTTATGCGAATGAATCAGAGATGGTAGGCAAGTCGATGCTCAACGAGATCGCCCCCTACTGCAGGGAGGATATATGGGACAGGGCAGTGCGGTATGAGAAAGGAGAAAGCATCGTTCGCCACTACGAGACCACAGGCCTGAGAAAGGACGGTTCTGAATTTCCGATGCAGGTTACCGTTTCCCGCACTCAATTTCCCGACGGACCTGCAAGTATTATCTTCCTTGTCGACCTTACGAGCGGGAAACTTATGGAAGATGAGCTTTTCAAGCTGAGAAACATCGAGTCCATAGGCACCCTCGCAGGGGGTATTGCACATGACTTTAATAACCTCTTAATGGGAGTAACGGGTTATATAGAACTGGCTAAAATGCTGGTGCCGTCTGAGAACAGGGCATGTTCGCTTCTTGCAGAAGCAGAGAAGATCGCAGGCCAGGGGAAGGACCTCACCCAGCAGCTTATAACATTCTCCAAAGGAGGCGAGCCGGTTAAAAGGGCGATCAAAGCAGCATCGGTCCTAAAAGATGTTTCCCGTTTTACCCTTACCGGGTCCAACGTAAAATGCGAGTATTTTTTGCAGGACGACCTTTACAAAATAGAAGTCGATGAATCACAATTCCGGCAGGTGGTCCATAATATAGTCCTCAATGCAAAGGAGGCAATGCCGGGAGGAGGGACAATTACGATCCGCGCCGGGAATATCGTTATAAAAGAGGGAGACGCCTTCCCGCTTTCCCCGGGCAACTATGTCCAGATAGCGATAGAAGATAAAGGAACGGGGATTGTGCAGGAAAACATCCCGAAGATATTTGACCCTTATTTTTCAACAAAGGATATGGGCATACAAAAGGGTATGGGACTTGGCCTGGCCATCTCATATTCAATTATCAGGAGGCATAACGGGCACATTGCCGTAGAATCCTTGCCTCACATCGGAACATCTTTTAAGATCTATCTTCCGGCATATTCAAAGAAGGCAGCTCCTGTTGAAAAAGGAGAAGGCGGCGCACGAGACAAGAAAAGGATCCTCTTCATGGACGACGAAGCGTTCATCAGGAATATCGGGCATGAGATCCTTGCCCACCTTGGATATGATGTGAAGCTGGCACAGGATGGCGATGAAACGGTCTTGTTGTATAAACAGGCACGGCGCTCAGGCAGGCCCTTTGACTGCGTCATACTCGACCTTACCATGAAAGGCGGGATTGGAGGCAAAGAAGTGCTCCGCGGGATCCTCTCTCTCGACCCCGATGCCAAAGCGATCATTTCCAGCGGATACACGGACGACCCCGTCCTGTCGAACTATACTTCTTTCGGATTCAAAGGCGCCATAACAAAGCCCTATAACATCGACGAATTGAGAGTGGTTCTGAGAGATGTCCTGTCAAAGAAGGGGTAATGCCGCAAAGGAGGTTTTATGTCCAGGACAAGATACGCCGCCCGGATCAACCGGAGGGATTTTCTCAAACTTGGCGCGGTGACCGCCTCCGGAGCAGCAGGCATAACGGGCATCGGCACTATGCTGAAGGGCGCAGCATCGGCTGCAGGGTTATTTCCGGACCCCCTGTACCGCACCCTCGGAAGAACAGGCTTAAGGATAACGGTTGTCAGCTTCGGCGCCATGCTTACGCCCGAGCATGAGGTAATGCGGGCTGCGTTTGATCTCGGTGTTAACTATGTCGATACCGCCAGGCGGTACATGAATGGCCGAAACGAAGAGATCGTGGCGAAGGCGATCAAGGGGATCCGTAATAAGCTTTATGTTGCGACGAAGACGCTCGGATCTTCGAATACAAAGAAGGAGATCGTTCAGGATGTTGAAACGAGCCTTGCAAGACTGCAGACCGATCATATCGATGTTATCCAGCTTCACAATCTCACCAGCGGCGAACGCGCATTTGTGCCCGAAGTACGCGAGGCATACACCGAGCTCCGCAAACAGGGCAAGGTGCGCTTTTTCGGTGTTACGACGCATACGAACCAGGCAGAGGTATTAAGAGCGGTCACCGATGATCCGGAAAAATTTTTCGACGTAGCTCTTGTGGCGTATAATTTTAAAAGCCCTCCTGAATTAAAGGAAGCGATCGCCCGTGCCGCCAAGGCAGGCATTGGCGTCATTGCCATGAAGACCCAGGCGGGTGGATATAAGACCGATGCGTTGGGGCCTCTGAGCCCTCACCAGGCTGCCCTGAAATGGGCGCTGCAGGATGTTAACGTGACCGCGGCGATACCCGGGATGAAAGACATGAACATGCTGAAGGAGGACCTTTCTGTTATGGGGATGAAACTGACCCGCACCGACGAAAAGATACTTGAACGCTACGGTCAGGCCATCGACCCTTACTACTGTTATTTTTGCGGCCAATGCGAGGCCACCTGTCCACAGAATGTCGCTATCAGCGATATCAACCGCTCATTGATGTATGCCGAGGCTTACGGAAGCATGGAGCTTGCGAGGTCAACCTATGACGAGATCGACGGCAAAGGGAAGGCGTCGGCCTGTCTTGGCTGCGATGAATGCGTGGCACGCTGCGTAAATGGCCTTGATATCGCTTCCAAGATGCGCAGGGCGCTGACGATGTATTCTTGAGGACATTTCTATGGCCGCCCATGAAAAGATAAAAAACAATGTTATGCTGCTGACATTTGCATTGATAGCCACCATGCTTTTGCTTTTCCCGATCGATTGCCGGGCACAGGCCGGGAGCGATGGGATCGCGAACCTATTGCCGGCCCCTGGTTTCTCCAGGGAGTGGGCGCTTGAAGGAAAGGTAAAACAGTATACAGCGGAGGACCTCTATGTCTACATCAATGGCGAGGCGGAGCTTTATATGCCATATGGCTTTGAGGTCCTGGGTTCGGCATTCTACGTCGAAAGAGGAGACGCCAGGTCGGGTGTTGTTGCCGATGTATTCAGAATGGGGTCGCTGATCGACGCCTTCGGAATATATTCAAACTACCGTGATGCCGGCGCGGAAGCGGTAAAGATAGGGGCAGAGGGTTTTATCAGCGATTCTCAGATGATGTTCTTCAAAGATCGTTACTTTGTCCGCCTGTCGGTCTCGGGCACTGTTCCGGATGAACGCGCACTGCTGATGAGGTGCGCTGAGGCTGTTGCTGGCAAGATACCCGGCGGTACTTCGCTGCCGGAGGTGCTCGGTATGCTCAATATTCCAGACGTTGCGCCCGATACGATAAGGTATCTTGCCCAGAGCGTCCTCGGGTATGTATTTTTTCAAAGAGGATTGACTGCCGAGACGGTTGTTGAGAACGAGCCTGCAAAGATATTCATTATTCTCTGCGAATCCCCGGAAGCATCTTTGCGTGCGTTTGAGAACTACCTGAAGTATCTCAGAGAATCAGGTGCACATGCCGAACGCTCCGGCAAGGAGGACGGGATGACCGTCGTTGCGCAGGACCCGCTGTACAAAGGCACGGTCGTCCGAAGATCGGGCAGGTATCTTTTTGGCGTTACGAAATTGAAAGACCCCTTGAAGGCGATGCCTGTGGTGGGGCGGATACAATCCCGCGCAATAGGCCTGCCGGGACTATGAATGCAGATCGCCGTGCCTTTGGGGAGTCTCTTCGGGCTTTGCACGAAGAGGGGGCGACGTGAGCCCCAGTATAATATATATGTCATAGCGAATTCATGAGCGAGAGGGGGAGTCTCTTCGGGCTTTGCACGAAGAGGGGGCGACGTGAGCCCCAGTATAATATATATGTCATAGCGAATTCATGAGCGAGAGGGGGAGTCTCTTCGGGCTTTGCACGAAGAGGGGGCGACGTG
>JAGOOA010000004.1:0-10892 GCA_017992765.1 Syntrophorhabdaceae bacterium | reverse complement strand
AGCCCCAGTAATAGAAAAAACTTGATTAAAAACGAATTAATGGTATAATAGTTAAGACACTTTGTAATGAACAGGGGGCATGATATGAAAAAAATTACGCTTTTTGCTTTATTAACGCTTGTGATCCTCGGAGTAATTGCCACTCCCGCATACTGCCAGGATCAGGAGAGAAAATCCTATAAAGCCACAGGGCGCGCAGAAGCGTTTATCATTGACCTGCTCATTGCCCGTCCCCTTGGTATTGTTGCATGCGCAGTCGGCGCTGCGGGGCTCATAGCAACGGCGCCATTTGCGGCAACTTCAGGATCGGGCGAACAGGCTGTCGACGCATTTCTCAGGGAACCAGGCGAATATACGTTCGCAAGGCCGCTCGGTCAATTTGACTGAAATCATCGCAAACAGCCATCAGCAGGCAGCGGTAATCAACTAACTCGTAAGATATAAATCGTCAGGCATAAAGTGATTTATTTTTTTGTCTCTACGTGTTGCGCTTCACGCTTTCTTATCCCCCCTAATGCCTTGCGCCTCTTTTCCATTCCTTTTCGCGAAAAGTTTTGATAGAATGGTGAATGGATGAAGGCTACACAGGTAAAAGGCGTTGTCCTCCTTGCCATTGCTGCAACCTTTCTTGCTATCATGATCTATTCATTGATATATACGGCAGGAGACCTGAAGGTCTTCTTTTCCATTATCATAGTGCTGGTCTGCACAGGCCTCGGAATAATGTACTTGAAGGGCGAAGGAACCGACGAAAAGAAAAAGCGCCAGAAGAAGAAAAGCATAAAAAGGTAACGATAGGGGTTGAAATAATAGCAAAGGGGAGAGCATTCTATGGCATCAGAAAAGCATGACTATAGACGAACCATCCTTAACCACCTCACATATTCTCTGTCGAAAGATATGTACTCTGCAACGGAGCGGGATAAGTATAATGCGGTTGTTCTTTCCGTAAGGACGCAGCTTGTAAAAAAATGGATCAAAACGCAGCAGTATTATTACAATGTGGACGCCAAGCGGCTCTACTACCTTTCGCTTGAGTTTCTCCTTGGGAGGCTGCTGAAAAATTATCTTATTAACCTGGAGCTGGTTGAAGAATATAAAGAAGCCGTTGATGTTCTTGCTATAAGCCTGGAAGATGCATTTGAGTTTGAGTGGGATGCCGGGCTTGGAAATGGAGGCCTTGGAAGGCTGGCAGCCTGTTTCCTCGACTCCATGGCAACACTACAGTACCCCTGTTATGGGTACGGGATACGCTACGAATATGGCATATTTACTCAAAAGATAAAAGACGGGTACCAGACGGAAGCCCCTGATAACTGGCTCAGGTATGGAAACCCCTGGGAGTTCGCAAGGCCCGAACTCCTCTACCCTGTCCATTTTTACGGGCGCGTTGAGGTCCATTCCGGCGGCAAAACGCAATGGGTGGATACCGACGAGATCATGGCAATGGCCTACGATTACCCGATCCCGGGATACTGCAACGAGGTTGTAAATACCCTCCGGCTCTGGGCGGCAAAATCAACGAGGGATTTTGATTTTGCATATTTTAATAGCGGAGATTATGTTAAGGCTGTTGAAGACAAGAATAACAGCGAGAACATTTCAAAGGTCCTCTACCCCAACGATCTTTCTTTTGCCGGCAAGGAACTGAGGCTGAAACAGCAGTATTTTTTTGTCGCCGCAACGCTTAGCGACATCATAAGGCGTTATAAAAAATTTCATTCCAACTACAATACCCTGCCGGAAAAGGTTGCAATACAGCTCAATGATACGCACCCGTCCATTTCGATCGCCGAACTTATGAGGATCCTTATCGATGAAGAAGGGTTGTCATGGGACACGGCGCAAAGAATAACGATGAAGACATTTGGCTACACCAACCACACGATACTCCCCGAAGCGCTTGAAACATGGCCCGAAGGGCTTCTGGGCAACCTGCTTCCCCGCCATCTTCAGATCATTCAGGAGATCGACAGAAAATTTCTTGTCTACGTCGCCCGGCGGTTTCCCGACGAACCGGGAAGGCGCAACAACATGGCAATAGTGACAGGGGAAGGTGAAGGGACGATCCATATGGCCAGGCTTGCAATTGTCGGGAGCCATACCGTGAACGGGGTTTCCAGGCTCCATTCGGAATTACTGAAGACGAACGTCTTCCCGGATTTTTACCTTATGTTCCCTGAGCGGTTTCAGAATGTCACCAACGGGATCACGCACAGGCGCTGGCTTCTCGAGGCAAACCCTGAACTTGCCCGTTTGATCAATGAGGCGATCGGCGACGGGTGGACGAAGGATCTTGAAGAGATTAAGAAACTTGAACCGTTTGCTGAGGACAGCGAATTTTGTAAAAGTTTTGCCGAAATAAAAGTAGACAACAAGATAAGGCTCCTGAACGTCCTTGAAAATGAGTTCCATCTGTCCTTCGAGCCACAATTTCTTTTAGACTGCCAGGTAAAGAGGTTCCACGAATACAAACGGCAGCTTTTAAATGTGCTCCACGCAATTACCCTTTATAACAGGATCAGGGAGGGCAGGGTAGACAATGATTTTACGCCGCGGACCATCATGTTCTCAGGCAAATCCGCGCCGGGATATATGATGTGCAAGCTTATTATCAAGCTTATCCACAACGTTGCAGAGGTTATTTCTGCTCACCCGCAGGTAAGAGATAAGCTCCAGGTTGTCTTTGTCCCGAATTACGGCGTGACGCTCGCACAACACATCATGCCTGCCGCCGAGCTCTCAGAGCAGATATCAACCGCCGGCTATGAAGCATCGGGAACGGGCAATATGAAATTTACCCTTAACGGAGCTTTGACGATAGGCACCCTGGATGGGGCAAACGTAGAAATACGGGAAGAGGTTGGGCAGGAAAACTTTTTTCTATTCGGGCTGACCGCAGAGGAGATCATTCGATTGCGCCAGGGGTACAACCCCCGTCAATATGTGGAGCAGGATAAAGAGCTTGGCCAGGTAATAGAGCAGCTTTCGAACGATTTTTTTTCACCCGAGAACCGGGGGTATTTTCAACCGGTAGTAAATAGCCTTATGGATGGTGACCACTATTGTGTCCTGGCCGACTACGCATCATATGTAGCCTGTCAGGAAGAGGTTGCAAAGGTTTACAGGGAACGGGACAGGTGGATAAAAATGGCTGTTCTGAACGTTGCACGGTCAGGAAAGTTTTCAAGCGACAGGGCCATCAGGGAATATGCCAAGAATATCTGGCATATAACATCGCAGGACGTTTGATACAAAAAATCTTAGATAAAGGATCCATATGGAGAAATATCCCCATATATTTTCGCCGGGCCGCATAGGCGGCCTTGAAACGAAAAACCGCATCAAATATGCCGCAACAGAGACCAATTTCCCCTTCAGCGACGGTTTTGTCAGCGACAGGGAAGTTGCCTATATGGAGGCTCAGGCAAAAGGAGGAGCGGCCATTGTCACTACCCAGGGGGCCTATCCCGATAAAAAAGGCGAGGGGAAAGGCTTTAGGGGGATGATGGCAATATGGGATGACCGGTTTATACCCGGACTGGCGCGAATTGCCGACGTTATTAAAAAGAACGGGGCCCTATCGTGCGTGCAGATACTTCACTGCGGAAGGGAAGGCGGGGTGGAACTGGATTACTGCCTCATGCCTTCGGTAGTGCCTCAGAAGCTTTCATATTTCAAGCCGCCGCGCGAGATAACAAAAGAAGAGATCAAGTCCTCGCTGAAGGACCATATCGAGGCGGCAAAGCGGGCAAAGGCAGCCGGATTTGACATGATAGAGATATCCGGGATAGTGGGCTATCTCATCTCAACCTTTATATCCCGCTATACCAACAAAAGGAACGACGAATACGGAGGCGATATCAGAAGCCGGTGCAGGCTGATGACGGAGGTGCTTCAGGGCATAAAGGCCGAGACGGGCAATATGCCCGTCGGCATCAGGCTCTGCGGCCATGAGCTGCTCGACGACCGGGGTGGAAATACGATCGAAGAAAGCATTGAAAGTTTCCGTATCGCTGAGGAGGCGGGCGCCGATTATGTCAGCGTTACAATAGGGTGGCACGAATCCTCACAATCCGTCATTACGAGGGATGTCCCTATGGGATATTGGCTGCCTGTGGCCGAAAAGGTCAGAAAAAATGTCGCCATACCGGTCATGATGGCCTTCCGCCAGTTTACTCCCGATATACCGGAGAGGGCAATTGCAGGCGCTATGATCGATTTTTGGGAGATGTGCCGCCCGATGATCGCAGATCCTGAATTGCCGCGAAAGGTAGCAGAAAAGCGCGAGGACGAGATCATGCCATGCATAGCCTGCAACCTTTGTTTTTCGAGGCTTTACTACCATCAACCTATCATGTGCTCTGTAAGGCCCACTGTCGGCAGAGAGAAAGAGCCGGAATGGGGCTATTATGGATTTCAGAAGGCCTCCAGAAAAAAAAGGGTTGCTATCGTTGGGGGAGGGCCTTCAGGACTGCAATGCGGTGTGGTCGCCGCAAAAAAAGGACACGAGGTCGTCCTTTTCGAAAAAAACAGCGTAACCGGCGGAAACATCAATCTCGCTTCCATGGTGGACGAAGGAGCAGTTGAGCTTTTGAGGCCGATAAGAACGCTCGAAAGGGAATGCAGGAAAATGGGGGTCACGGTGCGACTGGAAGAAGAATGCACTCCCGATACTATAAAAGCAGGAGCTTTTGACACTGCAGTGATCGCAACAGGCGCAACGGTCAGGCAATTTCCGGTCGCCGGAAATGCTACTTTCCTTACGCCTTCAGACATTATGGCGAAGGGCCAAAAACCGGGGGAAAGGGTAGCCATAATCGGCGGCAGCGGCGCCGGACTCGGCGTGGCGATCTTCCTGCTAAGGCAGGGGGATTACCGGATAACGATCATCGAAGAAAGCGGCAAAATAGGGCGCGATGTGAACCCTTTTTATCTATGGCAGTATGTGAGGCTTATGAAGGCACGAAAGGCCGTTTTTTTAATGAACACAGGCGTTGAACGGATAGGGGAGGGCGCAGTTCACCTGGCCGGCAGAGAAACAAACATCGTTGAGGCCGATAGCGTTGTAGTGGCGGTTTTAGAGGCAGAGAAGAAGTGGAGGGACCCGGGGATAGCAGGAGAGGTCTATTTCACAGGTGACGCAAAAAGGCCGAGGCGGTTTAACAACGCGATACACGATGGATACCGCCTGGGGATGGTGATCTGATGGTGCCGAGGATAGATGCAGAATTGTGCATAGGGTGTAAAAGATGCATAGAGGTTTGCCCGCCGCAAACGATATACATTCAAGACGAAAAAGCCATTGTTGATCCGGAATTCTGCGAGGAATGCGGTTTTTGCGCTGCCGAATGCCCTGTAAATGCCATTCTAATAGAATTTCCATCTTCTATGAACAAATAGTATTTATCAGTTAATAAAATAATAATAATCAATCATAATAATATTATAAATGAATTAAATAGAAATTACATAAAATATATTGTTTATATCATTAATATAATTATTATTTAACGTACTTTTAAAATTGTATATATTTAATTAAAATCAAAAATACAATAAGTTATAGCATATTCAAAATAAGTAAGGTTAATTGTTCTCTTGAACATTTTTTTATCTTGACAATATACTTGTACTATAATTAAATAGTTACTATATATTTTATTCAGCTAATGTATGGATACTTATACAGAGCAAACACTGGTTGAAAGCCTTTTCTGTGCATGAGAACTGATTAGTTGGTGCTGATATGAATGGAAAGACTATGTCTGACAATCACTGGTTGAATGAGATCGCGCTCCGCAATAAGGATCTTCATTACAAGCTTAAGATCATCTTCGGCTTTTTTTTCCCCATACCCTTTGCAGCCATCCTGTTCTTGATCATTAAATATAATATCTTCAGGGACAATACTTTTCAGATAGTACTTCTAACGGTTTTAGCCTGCTCACTTTACGGCTATTGGATACTTCGGAATATCTTCACCAAGATCGTACGGATATCAGAGGATGTTTCCAAGGACATAACGAAAAGAATTTCAGGTGCTGATTGTCAGGACGGCGACCAGATCAACGTTATCGCTAATTCATTTCGCGTTATCGAGAACCAGTTCCAGGAGACTTGCAGCAAGCTGGAAAGAAAGGGGACAGAGATATCAACCCTCAAGGAGCTTTCTGACCTCTGCTATGTCACGTTCGATACAGAAGAACTTTTGTATATCACCCTTGAGCGTGCGCTGAAGCTTGTCAACGCGGATGTTGGCTCTGTGCTGCTGCTGGAGAGGCCATCCCGTAAAAATTTTATAGTACAGTCAACGATCGGGCTCGGGAGCATGCTGACGGCAGGAGAGAAGATCGATTTCTCCACAAGTATTGCAAAATACGCTGTTATAAACAAGACACCGATCGTCGTCGAGGATATCGAAAAAGACAACCGCTTTGCGAGGAGCAACAGGTCGAACTACGCTACAAAGTCATTTATTTGCATGCCTATAAAGACGATTAAAGACATCATCGGGGTCGTGACGATATCAAGGCGCGACGATTCGACGCCTTTTAACTTTGAAGACACTGAAGTTTTAACCCCGCTTTTAAGCACCGCTGCCTTTACATATGAGAACCTCCGCCTTACCAAAGAGAATGAGGTCGACGCTGAATATCTTAAAATTGTTGAAAAGGTAATGAAAAACATCAATTCAAGCACGCAAGAGGGCGAGCTCATCAATGGCTTCCTGCAGGATGTGCGGTCCCTGGTGCCTTTTGACCTTGCCATTATACTTATAAAAGATGAAGACCATCCAGAAGAGCTCTTTGTTCTTGATATCATCTCACAGGAAAAGACAGATGTTATAAAGGGTTCATATTGCCCGTATAAAGGCTCAGTCATTGATAAGGTAATGGATCAGGGGACAACGTTGATCATAGATGATCTAAGCAGCCTGAACGGAGGATATGAAAAGACATCTCTCTTGAAACAGAAATATAACTCATGCCTTCTCAGCGCTTTGAAGACAGAGAACGAGACAAAGGGGATGCTTGCCCTTTACGCACATGAGCCCGGGATCTTCCATAGAGCGAGCGATTTTATCAACATTGTCGCAGGGAGCGTCGCGCTGTCTATTGCCAAGAACAAGCTTTCCACGTCAATTAAAAAAAGAAAAAAGGAACTCGATACGCTCACTCAGATCGGCAATGTGCTTGCATCATCGACCTTTGACATCGACCAGGTCCTCAAGTACACAATGGATATGGTTCGTATCGTTATGAACGTAGAGGCAGGCTCGCTGCTTTTGCTCAACAATAACGAGCTGGAATTTAAGGTAACATTCAATGTTAATTTCGAAAAGATACGGGAATTCAAGCTGAGATTCGGCCAGGGCATTGCCGGTTACGCTGCCACGTGCGGCAAGCCGATGATCGTGAACGACGTCAGGCAGTCACCGCATTTTTGTTCTGACGTTGATAAGGTAACTGGTTTCACAACAAGGTCCGCCTTGTGTGTGCCTATCATTTCCCAGGGAAAGGTGCTGGGTATAATAGAATTGCTGAACAAGATAAACGGGGATTTTACTTCAAACGACGAGCAACTCCTCCAGTCAATTGTGTCTTCGGTAACAATTGCCATGGAGAACGCGCGTCTCTACCGCGAAACGGTTTCTATGACCGAGCATGAGCGCGGAATAAGACAGATGTTCCAGAAATTCGTCCCCAAGGAGGTCGTTGACAAGATCATTCACGGCGAGCAGACCGGGAGAACCCTTATAGACGAGTTCAAGACGCTTACCTTGCTTAATATCGATATTCGCGGTTTTTCGAAGCTCGCTACAAAGATCGGCCCGAGAAAGACCGTCTCGATGCTTAATTATTTCTTCTCCACCATGGGAGGTATTGTTTTCAACCATCACGGTATCGTAGATAAATATCTCGGCGATGGATTCCTTGCAGTCTTCGGCGCGCCCGTCGCCAGTCCATCGGATGCGGACAATGCCGTAGCGGCCGCGTTGGAAATGAAACGTTCTATCGAGTCGGTGAGCAACTATTTTCTGAGTAAAATAAACACTCCTCTTACGATAGGCATCAGCATACATACGGGTGAGGTGGTCATCGGGAACATAGGATTCGACAAAAAGATCGACTACACGGTCATAGGTGATCCGGTGAATACGGTCTTCAGGCTGCAGGGGATCACGAAATCAATAAAAAATGGCATTCTTATCAGCGAGAAAACCCACAGCAATGCGCAGTCGCACCTTAACGTGCGGGAGGTCGGCATATACGAGATAGACTCCATGCTTGGCGCCCTGAAGGTATACGAACTGCTCGGCATCGAGAATAACTGACGAACAACAGCGTCAACAGGTTATTTCTGTGGCACCCGATATGGTCATCAATCAGCTTCTAAGAGCAATTCGAGTTTTTCCTGGTCGGTGATAGTATATTTGAGGCGGCCTTTAGTAATGAGCTTCAATCTGTCGAGGTGATTCAGAACGTTTGTCACTGTCACGCGCGAAAGACCTGTAATGTTTGCAATATCTTCGTGGGTGATCCGTTTTTTGATTAGAACGCCGTTACCGCTTGGCTCGCCGACCTCGTGCATCAACCTCAAAAGAATATGGGCAACTTTTTTCTGCGCATCGAGAAAAGAGAGGTCCTTTACCTGCAGGCCAAGGAGCCGCAGCTTTCTTATAATGGTAGTGATTATGAGGAATGAGATTTCCGGGTGGGCCTTAATGAGGTTTTCGGCTTCATCGATGTTTATAATGTGGATATCCGATTCTTCGAGGGCCGTGGCTGTATCGAAATGAGTGTACCGGTCGAAGGCGGCCCCTAAACCTAAAAAGGTGTTATCTTCCTGGATGGCGAGTATTTTTTCCGATCCGCTTTCGCCGAACATGCTTACCTTTACCTTGCCTTGTCCCACAAAATAAAAGTGCTTGCTCCTTTCCCCTTGCATGTAGATGATCTGGCCTTTTTGGTAGCGCTTGACTTTCGATATGTTGAGGAGCATCTTCAGTTCGTCCGTAAATTTTCCGACATTGTCCGTTACATAGGGAGAGCCGGAAAGGCGAGGCATGCGGGTTTTGCCATGTTTCATCAGTTTGTCCTTTTTTAATAAATATCATGAATGTAGTCTGTTTTACAGAAAAAAGTCAAAACAAAGTGCAATAATGAACAGCCATTAATAATTATAGATAACGAATGCAGGACGGCTGGTTTTTCCTGCTGCGGTGCCGGAGGAGATTATCTCTGGGTCTCCTCCGGTTTTTTTTACAAAAAATTGATAATACAAAAGCCGACGGTGGGAATCGAACCCACGACCTGCTCATTACGAGATTTCTTGTTTAATAGATTGTCTAATGATAATAATAACTTGTCATTCATTTTATGTACCACCATACCACCATTATCCTAACTTATTGACTTCATCTACAAGTTGATTCATGTTGAATGAAATTTCTTTTTTTTGAAGCTTAGCCTCTTTTGCTTTTTTTGCTGCTACTCTTTCTCTATATTTTCTTACCTTACGATCAAAATATTCGTGTTCTGATTTTGATATGTAGCGGACTCCCATGCATTCAAAGATAAGATCAAGTTCGTGTTCTATTTTATCAAACTTGTCACAATATTTTTCGGTATTGCTCAATGTCTGAAGGATGGAATAAATTTTATGTTCTATGCGGTCAAGTTTGTAGCATTTGGATGTTGTTTCGCTACAATAATTATTCATTAGCTCCCTCATATTTATAGTCTACCGTTTTTTTATTAAGGTACTTAAAAACTTTATTCTTGTTTGCAAGGACTGCGCAAAACCATCGAACCCCGGAAATAAACTGGTATGATTAATATTCATGCGGTATAAAGACTCCAAAATTTTTAAGACATTTTTTTTGGAGGTATTGGTTATTACAAATTTCATTATGTTTTCTTTGTTTTTCAAATTGCCTATTGTGTTTTTTAAATTTTCTTCGAAATTTTTCGAAATATTAGTTTGCATTAAGAATATACCTTGCTGGATCGACAATCTTTTATTCAAATGATATGGGTTTACTTCAAGGACAAAAGGAGAAAAATTGCATTTTTCTGCTTTCTCAAAAAGGAAGTCGAGAATATGTGGTTTTGAGTTTTTGATATCTTTAAGTATTCTTTTTATATAAGAAATGTCATCCGTTCTATTATTACTCTCCCTTTCAACATTAATCCTTTTTGCATTTAATGCCATGACTACTACTTCACTCTCATCATCTTCTTTATCAACAAGAAGCTTAAACTTTTTTTCAAATGCAAAGTAAGCAGCAATGTATGGAGAATAAGTCCAATCCAGTAAACGTGTTGGTGCGCCATGATGCTGCATTAAGGAGACCCACCAAAGCATGTCCGGATCAGGGGGGATAGAAATGTCTGAAATAAGATATGCCTTGCGCTGAATCTCTCGAATGAGTTCGTATTCAACACCTGCTTGATCTTCTTGTTTTATACCTGAAGCTTTACAGTAGCGCTCAAGAGTTGTTTTAAGACCCCAATCATCAATCGTGCCTCGAAATATCCATCCATCTTTTAAATCATTATTTATAAGCTTTTTAAATTTATTCCATGTGATTTTCACATAACCCCCTTGGAACTTATCGTATTCAAAATACATAATATTATATTTTTTAAGTTTTTGAAACACTATGTGCTTCTAAATAGGTGGTACGTGGTGGTACAAGAGGAAAAAATGGTGTTTTGTAACCTGTTGAAATTTAAAGCCGACGGTCGGAATTGAACCGACGACCTGCTCATTACGAGTGAGCTGCTCTACCTCTGAGCTACGTCGGCGATGTGTTGTTTTTATAGCATAATCATATAGTTGCGGCAATAAAAATCTGATGATTACAAAAGGGAGGGGCAGCAGGA
>JAGOOA010000003.1:70420-96600 GCA_017992765.1 Syntrophorhabdaceae bacterium | reverse complement strand
CTATATGTATTAAGAAAAACATATAAGGAGGAACGAATGACGTTCATGAGACCCGTTGACGTACAAAGGAAAATGAAAGTGAGCAGAACACATTTGTACGAGTTGATAAAACAAGGACTGTTTCCCAGGCCGGTCAAACCTTTTAAAAAAATGTCTCTCTGGAATGAGGCTGAAGTTGACAGGATCATGGAAGCCATTTATAAGAGAATGGATAAGGAAAAAATTAAAGAACTCGTAAGCCAGATTGAGCAGTTGAGGTCAAATTGATGTTTTTAATGTATCAAGATAGTCCGCCCATGCCTGCATCATCTTCTTTCTCTCGTCGATGAACTTCGTCCTGTTGTACGCCTCTCCGAGCGCATCGGGAACGGCGTGTGCCAGCTGGTGCTCGATCACCTCGGGAGGGAACTTCAACCGTTCATGAAGGATCGTACGCGCCATAGCCCTGAACCCGTGAGGGGTGATGTCTTTCTTCGTGTCGTACCCCATGCGCCGCAGCGCCGCGTGCATCGTCACGTCGGAGATGGGCCTTTGCCTGCTCCGCAGGCTCGGAAAGAGATACTCCGATTTCAGGTATGACGAGAACGACCGCAACTCCTTGAGCAGGGCGATTGCCTGTTTGGAGAGAGGGACCACGTGCTCCCGTTTCATCTTCATCTTCTCGGCGGGGATCTCCCACAGTCTTTCATCAAACTTAAACTCTTCCCATCGGGCGTTGCGGAGTTCTCCCGGCCGGACAAAGGTGAGTGAAAGGAGCTTGAGGGCGCATCTTACGAGCACGTACTCATACCCGTCGATCGCCCTCATGAGGGCGCCTATCTTCGCAGGTTCGAGGATCGTCGCATAGTGCTGGGGCCGAGACGGCGTAAGCATCCCCCGCCCCAGGTCCGATGCGGGGTCCCTCTCTGCGACACCCTTCACGATGCCATACCGGAATATCATGCTCGTTATCTGTTTTACCCTGTGCGCCGTCTCGATCTTGCCGCTTTGCTCTATGCCCTGCAGGAACTTATAGAGCAGAGGCGTCGTGATCTCAGTGACGGGGGTATCCCCGAAGGCAGGGAGGATGTAGTTGTTGATCCTCTGCAAGACCGTTTCCGCGTGTTTTTCCACCCATGTTGACTTCCTGTTCTCAAACCACTCCATGGTCAGCTCTCCGTAAGTCATGGCCCCGTCAGCCTTCTGCGCCTTCCTCATCGCCGAGGGATCGACGCCCTCCGCAAGGAGGTCTTTCCCCCGGTCTCTTCTGCTTCTGGCCTCCTTCAGGCTTACATCGGGATACACGCCGAGGCTGATGGTCTTCTGCTTTCCCTTCAGGAGATAGTTGAACCTCCACCATTTGCCTCCGGAAGGAGTGACAAGAAGATACAGACCGGATGCGTCGTACATCTTGTAGGGTTTTTTCCTGGGACGCGCGTTCCTGATGCGTATGTCCGTAAGCGGCATATGGCAGCCCCCTTTTCAAACTCTGTGAAACTGTGGTAACTCAGAACAGGTAAGCATGGTTACCCCAAAAAGTTACCACAGAAAATTGATGGCTGTCAATGGTCTTTAATGGACTCATATGAACAGTCAAAATTGATATCTAACTAATTTTAAAGGTATTTTAGTACTTATAAGGAATTATAAAAACACATAAAAAATAGGCAGTGGCGGAGAGAGAGGGATTTGAACCCTCGGTACGCGTTTTAGCACGTACACACGATTTCCAATCGTGCTCCTTCAGCCTCTCGGACATCTCTCCGGCACTTTGTTTATACCACACTCCGCGCCGGCTGCACAAGGCAATTTCCATTTCCCGTCCATCGCTGTTCGTAAGATTACCCGCTGTATTTCGGTGTTTCCTTCTGGTACAATACACATCATTATGACCTTTCTTCCTATCTCAACAAAGGACATTCGATCGAGGGGATGGGACCGCCCCGACATCGTCCTTGTCACCGGCGATGCCTACGTGGACCACCCCTCCTATGGCGCAGCGGTGATCGGCAGGGTACTTGAAGCCGCCGGCTTTAAAGTGGGCATCATTCCCCAGCCGGATTGGAGGAAGACCGACGATTTCAGGAAGCTCGGAAAACCTCGTCTCTTCTTCGGCATCACGGCGGGAAACCTCGATTCGATGGTCGCCAACCACACATCCGCCAAAAGGCCGCGTAAAAAGGACGACTACTCTCCGGGAGGCGCGGCAGGGCTCAGGCCAGACAGGGCCACAATAGTATACGCGAACCGCGTGCGTGAGGCTTACGGCGACGTTCCCATCGTGATCGGCGGGATCGAGGCAAGCCTGCGGAGGCTCGCCCACTACGACTGGTGGGACAATACGGTGCGGAGGTCGATCCTCGTCGATTCAAGGGCGGACATACTCGTCTACGGCATGGGGGAACGGCAGATCGTGGAGATCGCGGAAAGGATAAGGGACGGCAGAGGGCTTGAAGGCATACGGGGAACAACGATACTGAGAAAGCTGTCAGCGGTCAGCTATCAGCTATCAGCAGATGCGCTGCAAGACACAGAAGATAGTTCTCGATTATCGATGATCGATGATCGATCATCGGCATTCGTTGAGATCCCATCGTACGAGGAGGTCAAGGAAGACAAGGACAAGTTCAACGAGGCGTTCAGGGGCATATCCCTCAACCAGGACCCTTTCAGCGGCAAAACGATCATCCAAAGACACGGTGCACATCATGTGGCGCAGTTTCCTCCTCCCCTTCCCATGAAGCCATCGGAGCTGGATCGCATCTATAGCCTCCCTTATCAAAAGGCCTGTCACCCTTCGTACGATAAAGAGGGCGGCGTTCCCGGCTTTGAAACGGTGAGGTTCTCCATCGTCTCCCACAGGGGGTGCTGCGGCAACTGCAGCTTCTGCTCGCTCTCCATGCACCAGGGGAGGATCGTCCAGTCGCGGAGCAAAAGATCGATCATAAAAGAGGCAAAGGCCCTCGCGGGGAGAAAAGATTTCCGGGGCACCATAACCGATATCGGCGGGCCTACGGCGAACCTTTATCAGGCGCGCTGCACGCGGTGGGAAGGCAAGGGCGCATGCAGCGAAAGAAGCTGCCTTGTCCCAAAGGTGTGCGGCAACCTGCAGCCCGGATACAAAGGGAGCATCGGCCTCTATAAGGAGATCATGGGGCTGCCCGGGGTCAGGCATGTCTTTATTGAAAGCGGGCTACGGTACGACCTGCTTGCCGAGGGCCGCGCTGCAGAATATCTGCGTCACATCTGCGCGTTCCACGTAAGCGGCCAGATGAAGGTGGCCCCCGAGCACTGCGTCGATCACGTTCTGAAGATCATGAACAAGCCGCCCTTCGATACATATGAACAATTTGTCAGGAGGTTCGAGGATGCGCGAAAAAAGGCCGGGAAAAAGCTCTATCTCGTCAATTACTTTATAAGCGCCCACCCGGGCGCCACGCTGTCGGATGCCCTGGAGCTCTCCCGATATCTTAAAAAAAAGGGCATCCACCCGGAGCAGGTCCAGGATTTCACCCCCCTGCCCCTTACCCTTTCCGGAGCGATCTACCATACGGAAAAAGATCCTTACACGGGCAAGCGCATCTATGTGGCTAAGACGTTCCGCGAGCGAAAGATGCACCGCGCCCTCATCCAGTACAACAATCCGAAAAACAGGCCCCTCATCAGGGAGGCTATGCAGCTTTTGAAATCAGACAGACCTTACCCTTAAGGCGTCTCTCGCCCACTCTCTTCGTTCGAGATCGCAGAGGGCACAGAGGAAACTTCATATATCTTGCCATGATTGAGAGAAGGATGCAATCATGGCAAAGCATACCCTTGCGGGTAAGATTTTACTTCTGCATCGAAGATGCATGAAGTGTGAGCAGGATCAGGTAGTCTCATGATCCTGCTCACGTATATTCCTCGTCTTTCTCTGCGTGCTCTGCGGTCTCGAGCGAAGCGGGCGTGAGACAGAAGTTGTTTTGATCCTTATCACTTGTTTCTTGCAGTGTATTCAACCAGCTTAAAGGCAGTCGATAGTCGTCAGTAGATAGTAGATAGTCAACATAAAAAAGGCTTTATGCTGATAGCTGAAAGCTGACGGCTGACAGCTTACTGCAGCTCTTCCTCTATCCGCTTGATGAGGTCCTGCGCGGTAACGGGCTTGGCAATGAAAGGCCGCCCCGATATGTAGCCGCTCTGCTTCGCAACCTCTTCCTTTTTCACGAGCGCCGTGAGAAAGACGATCGGTATTGTGCGCGTCGAAGGATCGTCCAGCAATTCCTCCGCGATCTCCCCGCCGCTCATCTTCGGCATTCTGATGTCGAGGAGGATGAGGTCCGGCTTCTTGCTCCTGGCGATCTCTATGCCGGATCTGCCGTCGGTGGCGAACAGCACCTCGTATTGCTTTGTCCGTTCGAGGTTAAACTTCACCATCCTGCAAAAATCCCTCTCGTCGTCGATAATAAGGATCCTTTTTTTCATCATCCATGCCCCTTGGCAGGGTTATGATAATACCGCCGGCAGCACAAGCAGCACGCTTGTGCCCTTTTCCGCCTTGCTCTCGATGCTGAGATACCCCTTGTGCCTTTCTATAATATCCCGGACAACGGCAAGGCCCAGGCCGATCCTGCCCCGGTCCGTCTTCGTTGTAAAAAAGGGCTCGCAGGCCCGGCTGAGATATTCCTCCGGGATGCCGCACCCGTTGTCCGTGATCATGACCGCCACGCTTTTCTCTCCCGACTCGTAAAGGACCGGCTTCACCTCTATCGATATGATCCCATCCTCTGAGATCGCATCGGCCGCGTTCATGAGCACGCTCACGAGGGCCTGCTTTATTTCGTTCCTGTTCACCTTGCATCCAGGCAGAGACTGGGGAAAATCTCTTCCTACCTGTATATAGCCTGTGTTGAGCTGAGGCCCCAGCAGCGCGATGCTTTCATCGATAAGCGTTCTCATATCGCTTATCTGCGCCTGGCCTCCGGAGGGCCTGGCAAAGCTTAATATGTTCTCCAGTATGCCGTCGATCCTCACCGCCGCGTTCCCGATCATCGTCAGCGTCTTTTTTCGTGAATCATCGAGGGTGTGGGACAATCCCAAAAACTCCGAGCCCTGCAATATTATCGCGAGCGGGTTCTTTATATCGTGTGCGATCCCGCGGAAAAGCTGTCCCACGATAGCCATCTTGTGCGATTCGATCATGCCGGCGCTGATGCTGCCGGGAACTTTTGCGATGTCCCCGTCTTTCTTTCTTCTCCCACCCATCTGCTTGCACCTTTTGTCAGAATTTTGATGTGTCTCTTCTTTTATTATCATAAAGGATATTGCGCAAAATTCAAAGGGATAATTTTTCTTTGCGTTAGAGGTTGGGGACGTAGTTGACTATCGTGACTTATGGGTCGTTTTCGCATGCCCCTAATCAACAACATCCCAACGGTTCACTTGGAGTAATATGTTTTTAGAATTGACCAATTGTAAGATAAATGTGTTGTCTCTGAAGTTCCTTAAATAATAATTTCACCTACAAGTCTTCACTCTTAGATAGCCCTGAAAGCTAACGATTACTGGTACAAAGACAGATTAAGGCCACTTGGTATTTTCAATCTTTGCTCTGGCATCATCAACTTTCATCTGAAGTAGCAGTTCCTTGATGTTTGTGAGGTCTGCTTTTGCCTGCACAGAACCTAAGCCTTTTAATCGCTGATCGATCTCCCGAATACGTTTTGCGACTGATTGTATGTCCGGCGCTACGGACTCATTGGTGACCGATATGACCATATTCATATCCTCCTGCCACAATACTTCGACAGCTATATCTTGCTTAAGTTTCAGGGATGACTTCTTCTCCGGGTCAACTCCAAATGCCGCATCTCCAAAATTGGGCATTTTGGGATTTGCATTCACTACACGGACAATGCCTTCCCAAGGTTCAAGTGAATCATCCACATGAAGCACCAACAATCCACTGGTAGGGATCATATCGCCAGGCAATGCTTGTCGGTTTTCCAACAGGTAGTAAGTGTTTCCGGGACCTGGTATCCTGACTACCAACGTTCCTTTTCCACCACCCAATGGTTGCAACGTAACCACCCGACGTTCTCCTGGTTTGTACTCCACTACCTGGGAGCCGTCGATCCACCCCATGCGAAGACGTGTCCACGAAGACATTCCTGGAGCTATCCACCTACCGTTACTGATAGTAGCATGCATTGACATCACATCCCACGGGCCCATGTAAACCGCTGTTTTAGCATGTGAGTCTTTATCGACAAGACCAACAGTTAACTGTAACTTCCCATTGTAGAGACAAGGGATAACACGGTTCCTGTCTACTACTCCACCCATAGCATGGGCCATATCATGGACGGCGGCTCCATAAGGAACATTTTGGGCAACTATTATTATGCCCCCACTAAACTGCTGCCCTCCACGTGTAGTAATCGTTACCATGCGCCCATTCCCACGCTGACCACCTCCTGCTAAAATTCCAGGATTGGCTGCTAAACATGGTGACCCGTAACCAACATTGAAACCAGATTTCACGCCAGGAACAATGATTATATGGCTGTATTGGCTAAACACCACATCTTTTTCTGCTGCATTGAGCGCATCTTGCACAAATAGTTGAACCAAATGACGGTCACGGATAAGGTGAGCATTTTCGGCTGGAACTTTATATCTACTTAAAGGTAAAGGGAGTTTATACCAACCCCTCACATCACCGATAAGCGTGGTTTTTCCATAGGAAGCCTGAACAAAATATTGAGCGGTAGGTTCAAGAAGACGTCTTCTTATTTGAGGAAGGGGCATCTCCTGGTTAGTGTCTGAGAATGAGACCGCCAACACTAAGATTCGCTGAACACCAAGAGAATATTGTGCCCTCGGTGTTTGTTCAGCTCCATGCCCAGTACGTACGCTTGCAAAGGTAAAAACCAAAAAAAACATAAGAACTACTAGGCCAATTTCCAGGATTCGGCGCTTCATATTTTTTTCCTCCTTCACATGCCACCATTGACCAATAACGATTACCAGATTATTCGAGGGTGTTGGTAACTCCTATGACTTTTCTGATTTCCCATACAATTTTTCTATTCTCCTGCAAGCGTAATAGAATTTCAAGGAGAAAATTGTCGCCAGATCAACGATTACCACTTGAATGCTTCATAGTTTCGGAAAACTTGTCGGTTGAGGCTTGCAGGAAGAACTAAATAGGACCGAGCTTCCATGGCGTGATGCGTTCAGCGAGAAATACAGCAGAGAGAGGAGCGCTGAGGGCAGAGAGAGAAACTTTCCGCCTTTATTTTACGGCCTGTTGCTTAAATACAATTGCATAATGAGCAGGAAGGAACTTTTCACGAGTCGCGACTTCAAGCATAATTTGGAGCGACCCGGCATCGAGCCGGGTGCCCCGCGACCATTGCCGATGAGGTGAAGCGGACCTGCGGCCAGGCTTCGTTAAGGCCGATGCCCGCTGTCTGAAGACCAGGTCAAGTTCGGGCATCGAGCGGAACTGAATCGCTGCAAAGGTAAATTATGCGCAGGGAGCAGAGAGTAAAACAGTTTTCCGGCATTCACTCGATTTGGGCGACAGGCTGGCGTTGATGTTCACCCCGCAAAAACCCTTCGCCGTTGCATTTGTTCGTTATGTGGTTCTTAACTGCTTCAACAACTTGTCATAGTCACCGTGAGAGCCTATCCAAAACCATAGCATCTGTTTATCGTGCTCTATCCCCACAGCCCTATAGTCTTTAGTTATACGGAGAGAAAAAATTGGTCGGGTTGAGTGTATTCGCTTAAAATGCAGACCAGGGTGGTACGGATTATTTTTGAAGTTTCTATAAGCATTCTTGGCCTCTTTTTTTATCTGTTCCGGCAACTTCTCGTAACATTTCCAGAAGCCTTCAGTGGTCCGGGAGGTCATAACGCCTTGATGTTCATCGGTTTTGTTTTCCCCCGCTTATGTTCGGTAATAGCTTCATCGGCAAGTTTGTCCAACACATCTTCAGACGCGGCAAATGTCCTCTCCCATTTGCTTTCAGCTTCCAGTTCCTCCATCATCCATTTAGCAAGGGCATTCTGTTCAACCTGTGGCAGTTTGGACGCTTTCTTAAACGCCTTTTCCAATAGCTTCGTCATAATTCACCTCGTCTATGTTAATCCATCTATTTTAACACAAAAAGAAAAGGATTGCCTGAAGATTGTCGTTCTCATTTCCCGTTACAGTATCATCTCGATGAGGAATGGGCCCGGCTCAGCGAGGGTCCTGCCGAGCGCGCCGGCGAGTTCTTCGGCGGTTCTCACCGATGCCCCCGGGACGCCGAAGCCGGCCGCGAGCTTGACCCAGTCTATCGCCGGACCGTCAAGCCCTACCAGCGACCTGATGTTGGGCCCGGGAGAGGTAATGCCCGCACGGGCAAGCTCCATCTCGAGGATGTGGTAGCTCCTGTTCGAACAGAGGAGGGTCTTCACGTTGAGCCCTTCACGCGCCTGCGTCCAGAGCGATTGAACGGTATAGAGGGCGCTCCCGTCTGCCTGGAAGTTGATGACAGGCCTTTCGGGGCATGCAAGGGCCGCACCTACGGCGCAGGGCATGCCGTAGCCTATGGAGCCGCCGGTAATGGTCAGCAGCGTATGCGGCGGCGTGCCTGCCGCGATCTGGTAATAGGGAAATCCCGTGGTAAGCCCTTCGTCCACAATGATCGCGCCCTCGGGCTGCAGCGCCGCCAGCACGAGGCTGACCTTCTCCCCTGTCAATTCTCCCGCAGGAATGTCGGGGCGATTCGACGGAGCGAAGATATGGTCATCCATGGCCGTCCCTTTTGGCGCGCGGAGGGAGCCGGCAAGGTGCTCAAGCACGGCGATCATGTCCTGGCCGCCCATGCCGATCTGGATCTTTTCCTGGTTTCGCGAGATAATAAAGCTGTCGATGCCTTCGTAGCCGAAAAAGGTTACCGGGTCATGCGCGCCCGCTATCACCACCGTTTCATATCCGGAAAGCATGGCGATCGCGTCTTCCGGAAAATAGGGAAGACGGCTCACGCGGGGCAGCCCCGCCCCGCGCTCCATATATCCCGGGAAGGTCTCCGTGACAATATTGCAGCCCGTTGCGGCCTTGATCCTCGCCGCCGCCTCAAGGCCTCTTTTTCGCAGGGCCCTCCTGCCAAGCATGAGCGCGGCCTTTTTGCCGGAACTCAATGCCCGCTCCGCCCTTTCCATCTCGCGGCCGTCTATAGGGGCAAAAGAAAATCGGGCCCCGGTGATCTCAGCACCGGGACATTCCCGCAGCTGATGGTCATGGGGAACGATCAGGCTCGCTATCTGCCCCGCAAGGGCGCCCGCTATGGCATCCGCCACATCGTCTGAGATACGCCCGGCAGACGCATTCGTTCGCTGCCATCCTGAAACGGCGCCGGTGAGCGCCTCGATATCCATCGTCAGCGGCGCGTCAGCCGCGCGGTGCCATGTCGCGTGCTCGCCGATGACGTTCAGCAAGGGCGTGCCTGCCCGCCTGGCGTTGTGAAGATTGGCAATGCCGTTCGCAAAGCCGGGGCCCAGGTGAAGAAGGGCCATGGCAGGCTTCCCGGCCATCCTGCCGTAACCATCAGCGGCGCCGGTGCATACACCTTCAAAGACGCCAAGGACCGCCTTGATCCCCGGTACTGAATCAAGGGCAATAACGATGGGCAGCTCGGTGGTCCCCGCATTGGCAAAACAGACCTCTACGCCGGCCTCTGCCGCCGTTCTCAAAAGCATCTCCGCGCCGTTCATGCTCCCCTCTCCTTTCGGTGCAATACTCTTGCTGCTCAGCGATCGAGATATTTTACAATTATAACGTTCCAAAATACTAAAAATATTTTATAATAATTTCTTAGGGGATATTCCATGGGAAAGGCCGGCAACAAAGAAGATGAGCTGCTGAAGGAGATATCCGATCTTCGCGAGTGCGTCGTGCGGTTCGAAAAGGTAGACGCAGAGCGGAAGGACGTCGAAACGGCGCTTCGGCAAACAGAAGAGAAATACCGCAAAATGTTCGAGAATGCCACTGAGGGGATATTCCAGACGAGCATCGACGGGAGGTTCCTCAGCGCCAACCCGTCGCTTGCCCGCATCCACGGGTACGACTCCCCCGAGGACCTCATCGGGTCCATAACGAACATCAACCGGCAGCTCTATGTAAACCCCGCGAACCGCATAGAGCTTGTCAACCTGCTTAAGAAACATGGAGTGGTACAGAACTTTGAGGTACAGATGTACCGCAAGGACAGGAGCCTCCAATGGATACTGATCAACATCCGGGAGGTCCGCGACGACAGGGGCAACGCCCTGTACTACGAAGGGACGATGCAGGACATCACGCGGCGGAAAAAGGCGGAAGCTGCCCTCATGGAGAGCGAGGAGCGTTACAGGACCGCCATCGAGCACTCCAACGACGGCGTGGCCATTATCCACGAGAACAAGCACCAGTATGTGAACAAGAGATTCGTCGACATGTTCGAATACGATTCCGCCGACGAGATCATCGGAAAACCTGTTACCATCGTCGCCCATCCCGATGCCGTGGAAAAGCTTATCAGCATAAACAACAGGCGCCAGAGGAACGAACCGGTGCCGTCGCGATACGAGTTCAAAGGCATCACAAAAACAGGGAAGGCGATCTTTATTGAAGTGTCCGCCGCCGTTATTCCTTCCCGCGGCATATTCGTTTATCTTGTGTATCTCAGGGACATTACCGGGCGCAAGCAGGCCGAAGAAACGTTGCGGAACGAACGCAACAGGTTCCGGATCCTTTCTGACAATGCCCCGTTCGGGATCACAATGATCGACCCTCAGGGGGCATTTACCTATATTAATCCGAAATTCAAAGAGATCTTCGGATACGACCTGAACGATGTGCCCAACGGGAGGGAGTGGGTCAAAAAGGCATTCCCCGATCCCGTCTACAGAAAAAATGTGGTCACGGTCTGGACTAACGACATCAAACATTCGAAGCCCGGACATAAGCTTTTCTCGAGGACCTTCGATGTGACCTGCAAGGATCAGGCGTCCAAAACCATCAACTTCATCCCCGTACAGCTTGCCACCGGCGAGCATATCCTTACCTGCGAGGATATCACGGAACGGATCCAGGCCCATGAGGCCCTTATCCAGTCGCGCAACGAACTGGAAAAGCTGAACAGGGCAAAGACCAAGGCGGTGAACCATATCTCCCACGAATTAAAGACCCCCCTGTCGGTCATACAGGGCAACATAAGGATCCTGAAGCGCAAGCTTGAACATATGGAGCAGCCTTTCCAAACCATAACAGGGCTTCTGGAATCTCTTGAGAGGAACCTGGAGAGGCTTCTCGATATCTCAAAAGAGACGGACAGGATCTTCAGCGTCTCCCACGAGCTCGAGGCAGGGGCAACCCTCGATGAGCTGGAGCGCATCTGGCAAAGGATAGAAGGGCTGTCCGATATCCCACGGGATATACGCACCCACTGGAACATCGTGAAGGAGTGGATGAGCCAGTACATGGCCGGAAGCACCCTTTCCTTCCAATTGATAGACCTCTATTCCTTCATCCTCCCCATCATTGACAAGGCGAAGCATGCGGCAGCTCACAGGGACATAAGCTTCGAGGATGAAGGACAAAACGACCTTTTCGTCTATATGGACCCTGTCATCCTGAGGGATATCGGGGACGGCCTTATCAAAAATGCCGTGGAGAACACCCCTGACGGAGGGAAGATAAAGATCACCGTAGAGCAGCAAGGCGACATGATACTTTTGAGCGTCACCGATACCGGCGTGGGGATAACCGCAGACGATCAGCAGTACCTCTTCGACGGGCTTTTTCACACAAAGGACACGGAGATGTACTCATCGAAAAGACCTTATGATTTTGGCGCCGGCGGAAAAGGGTTGGAACTTCTCCGTATGAAATTCTACGGAAAAAGATTCGGCTTCGATATCTCTCTCGCGAGCACGCGGTGCGGCTTCATCCCCACCGACCAGGACCTTTGCCCCGGCAATATCTCGCAGTGTCCTTACTGTAAGACGAAAGATGACTGCTTCAACTCAGGAGGAACCACCTTCACGGTATCCTTCCCCGTAGGACATAAGGCGCGTGAGGTGTGAGGCGAGAAAAACAAATTTAGCTATCAGCGATCAGCTGTCAGCCTTTAGCTTGAGGCCTTTTTGTTTTAGCTGAAAGCTGTGTGCTGACTGCTGACGGCTGGTGACTGGATGCTGACAACTACTTAAGCCATCAGCGATCAGCTATCAGCCTTTAGCTTGAAGCCTTTTTGTTTTAGCTGAAAGCTGTGTGCTGACGGCTGGTGACTTATTATGACTCACTTATCGGTTGAGATAACGGATATCGCCTTTCCCAACAATTACGGCGTGGCCAAAAAGGACGGCAGGGTGATCTTCGTTCCCGGCGGTGTTGTAGGCGACGTCGTCCGCATCACGATAGTAAAAGAAAAAAAGGGCTATGCCTACGGCGCCATAGGGGCCGTCGAAAGACCATCCCCCTTCAGAACAGATCCGGCATGCCCGCATTTTGGCGCCTGCGGCGGCTGTACGCTGCAAGACCTTGCCTATGAAAAACAGCTTGAGCTGAAAGCAAATTATCTCCGGCAGACGCTGAGAAGGATAGGCGCCATAGATATCGATCGCATCGAAGCAACGCCGGTAGTGGCCTCGCCAAAAAAATATTTTTACAGGAATAAGGTTGAGCTCGCCTTTGGAGAAAAGGACGGCAAGGTCGCGCTGGGAATGCGGGAACGCGTCTCGCCTTTCCAAAAATACGGCGCTGCCGTCGTCCCTGTCGCAGCATGCCCTGTCTTTAGCTCCGTTATCGGAGGCATCGTGCCTGTCGTCGAAGAATTCGCCGGCAGAGAGGGGCTCGTTCCATACAATGCGGCCACCGGCAAAGGAACCCTTCGGCACCTTATCGTGAGGGAATCGAAAACCACCGGTGAAGCAATGATCACGCTGGAGACAGCGCAGCGACCGGCTAAAGGCCTGAGCCGGCTCTTTGAGGCGCTCAACAAGGCGGCCCCAGGCGTAAAGAGCCTCTATCTCTCGATCAACAACAGACGTGGGGACGCCATATACTATAACCAGCTGCAACTCGCTGCCGGGCAATCATACATTACCGAAAATATCGCCCCGATGACGCTCAGAATCTACCCGCAATCCTTCTTCCAGCCGAATACAGAGGCAGCCGGCGTGCTGTACGGGAGGATAGCCGAGGTTGCCTCTCTGTCGGGCGATGAGCGGATCCTGGGGCTGTATTGCGGCATGGGCCCGATCGAACTTTATCTCTCGCGCTGCGCAAAAACAGTTACCGGGATCGATTCGTTATCGGGGAACATCGTCAACGCGATGGAGAACTGCCGGATCAATAATATCGGAAATTGTTTTTTTTACGCGGGAACGGTCGAAAAGGTCCTCAGAGAGATTTCGCCGTCAAAAGCAGACCTTGTCGTTATTGATCCTCCGCGAAGCGGCATCAGCAATGACGGCATGGATCTCATCGTCAGGCTCAAGCCCCCGCGGATAGCCTATGTCTCCTGCAACCCCTCAACCCTTGCCCGCGACCTCAAGGTCTTTCTCGGCCACGGCTTAAGCGTTTCGAGCATAACCCCCTTCGACTTCTTCCCCCACACCTCCCACCTGGAGACCCTGGTGCTGCTTAAGAGATACGGTAAATAGTATGTCGTATTTCGTATATCGAGAGAAGAACAGCTCATAGCTGATAGCTGATAGTAAAAAAGAGATTGCCGCGCCCTGCGGGCTCGCAATAACGATATAATAAAAACCCTTCGCTCCTTGCTCTCGGCTCTCTGCTGCAGTTTCCCCTTACGCCTTACGACTTACGACTGACGAGATTCATTTTCACCTTTCACCTTTCACTTTTCACCTTTTATTTTACCCATTTTACACTATGCACGAAATGGGTAATATAAAAGCTAAATTAATGTTACACTATGTGCGGGATGAAAAAGCGATTGCAAGAGCCTGAGGCGCCCGTTGAACGGTACGAGACGATCCGCCATTTCATTACCGCGCTCCTTGAGGAGCAGACCCTCACGGCGCGGGAGATATCGGTCTACGCGAGGATCGCCGAGAAGGATGTCAACGGCCACTTAGAGCACATAAAAAAGACGGTCCAGAAGAACAACCGCAGTTTCGTCGTCGAGCCTGCCCGCTGCGAGCATTGCGGTTTTATATTCAGGAAAAGGGGGCGGCTGACCAAGCCGGGCAAGTGCCCATCCTGCCACAGCACACTCATCCGGGCGCCGATGTTCCACATAGAGAGCTGAGAGCTAAGAGCTGAAAACAGCTGTCAGCATACAGCCATCAGCTAGACAAAAAGACTTCAGGCTGATAGCAAATCACACAATTATCGCGCTTCTGCTTATCCTCTTTTTTTGCTTTTAACTCTCCGCCCTCTGCTCTCCGCTCTCAGCTATATTTCCACGTGTTTCATTGATTTTTCGCGCACTTTCTGCTATAAATTTCCGTTGAGTATGAGGGATAGCATGGTAAGGGTATGGAGTGGAGAGGCACGGGCCCTGAGGCTTATTCTCTATATCCCGCTTCTCTTTTTGTCTGCCCTTTACCGCTTTTGCCTTGTTGTGAGAGAATGCTCGTACAAAAAGGGCCTCCTGAGGATCGAAAAGGCAAGGATACCCGTCATCAGCGTCGGCAACATAACGCTCGGCGGAACAGGGAAAACGCCTATCGTGGACATCGTTGCGCGGATGCTAAAAGAAAAAGGCTTTAATCCGGGGATAGTAACAAGAGGATATATGAGGAAAAGACAGGGCGTCTTTTATGTCGATGCCGAAAAGGATACCGCAGAAGATGTCGGGGACGAGGCGATGATGCTTTCGAGGAGGTCAAAAGTCCCCGTCATTGTCGGGGCAAGCCGGGCAAAGGCCATCGAAAAAGGGATAGAGGTGTTCAATATCGATACAGCGATACTCGACGATGGATTCCAGGTGAGGAACATCAAAAAGGATATGGACATACTCGTTCTCAACGGAAGGCAAGGCGCGGCAGCCAGTGGCCTTTTTCCCCTCGGGCCATACCGTGAGCCTGAAGAACGCGTCGGCGACGCCAATGTCATCCTCGTCAACAAAGGCGAGCTATGCGGGAGTGCGCAATACCACACCGGCACGATACCGACATTCCGCGTCGCATACAAGCCGGCCTATCTTTACAACATGAAAAACGATCGTTTTGCCCATTACAATTTCATTATGGGGAAACGGGTTCTCGCCTTTTGCGGGCTCGGCGACAACCAATCGTTCTTCGATCTCCTCAATGACCTGGGCGCGGAGGTTGTCCATGCCGTATCCTACCCCGACCACCACGTTTACACGGAAAGGGACCTATCGCAATGCGCATCCTTCGGGGACGTCCACTGCATGGTAACTACCGAAAAGGATGCGGTGAAGCTGGTCCGGATGAAGCTTCCGGAGAACCTTTTCTACCTCTCGATCGATGTGGTCATCGAAGAAGAAGAACGGTTCCTGGAACTCATCACCGACAGGATATCGCTATGCCGGAACGAGTCATCACAAGGGGCTGCAATAGCTTCTGCTTATAGATGCTGAAAGCCGAAGGTGAACGGCTCAGCGAATTAAAAAGAGGTGCCTATGTCAGACAGGGTTTATATCTTTGATACAACGTTGAGGGACGGAGAGCAGTCGCCGGGCAACACGATGAACACCCAGGAAAAGCTCAGGGTGGCCAGGCAGCTCGAGGCCCTCGGGGTCGATATCATAGAGGCAGGGTTCCCTATAGCCTCTGAAGGCGATTTCGACGCCGTGCGGCAGATCGCGGGCGCAATAAAGAATAGCGAGGTCGCCGGCCTCGCCAGGGCGAACAACGAGGACATCGACCGGGCATGGGGGGCCATTAAAGGCGCCGCAAAGCCCCGCATCCATACGTTCATCTCAACCTCCGACATCCACCTCAAATACCAGTTGAAGAAAAACAGGGACGAGGTCATGAAGATCGCCGTCAGCTCTGTCAAAAGGGCGAAGAAGTATACCCCCAACGTCGAGTTCTCGGCAATGGACGCGACGCGGAGCGACAGGGATTATCTCTGCCGCGTCTTCGCCGAGGTCATCAATGCGGGGGCGGTAACGCTCAATGTGCCCGATACGGTCGGGTACGCGGTGCCTGAAGAGTTTGGCTCACTGATCCGGTATATTATGGAAAATGTCCCCAACATCTCCAAGGCAAGGATCAGCGTCCACTGCCATAACGACCTGGGCCTCGCGGTAGCGAATTCGCTTTCGGCGATCATGAACGGCGCCAGGCAGGTAGAATGCACGATCAACGGCATCGGCGAGCGGGCAGGCAACGCATCCCTGGAAGAGATCGCCATGACGCTCCGCACGAGAAAGGATATCTTTCCCGCCGACACCCGGATCAATACGGAAAAGATCTACCCGTCGAGCAGGCTCATAACCTCCATCACGGGCGTACCGGTCCAGCCAAACAAGGCGATCGTCGGCGCCAATGCCTTTGCCCACGAATCAGGCATCCACCAGGACGGCCTTCTGAAGGCAAAGCTCACCTATGAGATCATGACGCCGGAGTCGGTGGGGATCGCGAAAAGCTCTCTCATCCTCGGCAAGCATTCCGGCAGGCACGCCTTCCGGGAAAGGATCGAGGCGCTCGGGTATGAACTGAACGACAATGAGCTCAACCTCGCCTTCAAGAGGTTCAAAGCGCTTTCGGATATGAAAAAGAACGTCTACGACGAAGACATTGAGATGATCATCATGGACGAGGTGCACAAGATACCGGAGCGGTACAAGCTCGTCTACCTCAACGTGAGCTGCGGGAACACCACGGTCCCCACCGCCACCGTCAAACTTGAGATAGACGGCAGCGTGTTGCAGGACGTCGGCGTCGGCGACGGGCCGGTAGATGCCACCTATAAGATCATCAAGAGGCTCGTAAAGACGACGAGCAAGCTGGTCAAATTTTCCGTCAATTCTATTACCAGGGATATGGACGCCCAGGGAGAGGTCTTCGTCAAGCTCGAGGAAAAAGGCCTCATCGTTATAGGAAAAGGAGCCGACACGGATATCATCGTGGCAAGCGCCAGGGCTTACATCAACGCGCTGAACAGGCTTGAATACATGAAAAGCAAAACAGTTGAGGTGAAATGATGGGCATGACAATAACGGAAAAGATACTCGCATCGCACGCCGGGAAGGAATTTATAGAGCCGGGAGAGATCATCGACGCACAGATCGACCTTGCCCTTGCCAATGACATCACCGCGCCTCTGTCCCTCGAAGAGTTCGAGAAGGTCGGCGCGAAGGACGTCTTCGATCCCGACAAGGTCGTCCTGGTCATGGACCATTTCACCCCCAACAAGGACATCCTGTCTGCGGAGAACTGCAAGAAGATCAGGGAATTCGCCGCGGAACACAAGATCACCCATTTCTATGAAGGGGGAAATTGCGGCATCGAACACGCCCTTCTCCCGGAGCAGGGCCTCGTCGTCGCCGGCGACCTCGTCATCGGGGCAGACAGCCATACCTGCACCTACGGCGCCCTGGGGGCCTTCGCGACCGGCGTTGGGAGCACGGACCTCACCTACGGCATGGTAAAAGGCCGGATATGGTTCAAGGTGCCGGAGAGCATCAAGTTCCACTGCTACGGGAAATGGTCAAAGTGGGTGACGGGAAAAGACCTCATACTCCACATCATCGGCATGATAGGGGTGGACGGCGCGCTTTACTCGGCCATGGAGTTCGACGGGGAGGCCATCTCCGCCCTTTCCATGGATTCGCGCTTCACCATCGCGAACATGGCCATCGAGGCGGGCGGCAAGAACGGGATATTCAAAATCGACGGAAAGACCGAGGCCTATATGAAGGCCCACAGCAAAAAACCTTACCGCGTCTTTGAAAGCGACCCCGACGCCAAATACAGGCAGGTCTTCGAGGTCGACGCATCGAAGATCGAGCTTAACGTCGCGTGCCCGTCGCTGCCTTCGAACGTGAAAAGCGCCCGCGAGCTGGGAGGGATCAATATAGACCAGGTCGTCATCGGCTCATGCACAAACGGCAGGATCGACGACCTGGAAGCAGCCGCGAAGATACTGGAAGGAAATAAGGTCTCGAGGAATACGCGCTGCATAATCATTCCCGCCACGCCGAAGATCTACCGTCAGGCCATGAGAGAGGGCTTCTTTGATGTCTTCCTCGACGCAGGCTGCATCATATCGCCGCCTACATGCGGCCCCTGCCTTGGAGGGCATATGGGCATCCTTGCAAAAGGAGAGAGGGCGGTGGCAACGACGAACAGGAACTTTATCGGCCGGATGGGGCACCCGGAAAGCGAGGTCTACCTTGCGGGGCCCGCAGTAGCTGCAGCAAGCGCGATAAAAGGCAGGATAGCACATCCGGAAGAGATATGAACCAGCGGAGAGCAGAGGGCGGAGAGCGAAGAGTAAAATCGCCTGAAGGTTCTTAACTCTCAGCTCTCAGCTCTCTGCTCAGTGCTCAACTTAGGAGGTTGTATGCTTATCAAAGGAAGGGTGTGGAAGTTTGGCGACAACATAGACACGGATATCATCATCCCTGCGAAATACCTCGCAATGACGGACCCCAGGTCGCTCGGGCAACATTGCATGGAGCCTATTTCCCCGTCATTTCACGAGAAGGTCAGCGCAGGAGACATCATCGTATCAGGGTCAAACTTCGGCTGCGGTTCTTCGAGAGAACACGCCCCCATCGCAATATCTGCGCTCGGCATCCCCCTTGTGATCGCGAAAAGCTTTGCAAGGATATTCTACAGGAACGCCTTCAATAAAGGGCTGGCGCTGCTTGAGGCAGACATCGCAGACAACATAGATGAAGGGGAAGAGGTCGGGATCGATCTCTCGTCAGGGGTTATTCGCTGGAGAGACATGGAGGTGACGGCAAAGCCTATACCGCCATTCATGGTGGAGCTTATCAACGAAGGTGGCCTCATCAACTACCTGAAAAAACAACTGGAGGAGTAACATGAAAACCTACAACGTAGCCGTCGCCGGTGCAACCGGAGCCGTGGGAAACGAAATGATCAGCGTCCTTGAGGAAAGGGATTTCCCCGTGAAGAACCTTATCCTTCTCGCATCTTCAAGGAGCGTCGGAAAGACACTGTCCTTCAAGGGGAAAAGTGTAAAGGTACAGGAGCTTAAGGAAGATTCTTTTAAGGGGATCGATATCGGACTGTTCTCCCCCGGCGGCTCGGTGAGCATGAAGTTCGCTCCCATAGCCGCTGCAAGCGGATGCGTGGTGATAGACAACACAAGCGCGTTCAGGATGGACCCCGATGTACCCCTCGTGGTGCCTGAGGTGAACGAGCACGCGATCGCGGGCTACAGGAAAAAAGGGATCATCTCAAACCCGAACTGCTCAACGATCCAGATGGTCGTCGTCCTTAAACCGCTCCATGATTTTGCAAAGATAAAAAGGGTTGTCGTATCGACCTACCAGGCAGTGTCAGGGACAGGCATGAAGGCGATCAAGGAGCTCGAGCAGCAGGTGCTCAACATCTATAACGCGCGGAAGATAGAGATCAAGGTCTACCCTCACCAGATAGCCTTTAACTGCCTCCCTCACATAGATTCCTTCCTTGACAACGGGTACACAAAGGAAGAGATGAAGATGGTCAACGAGACAATGAAGATCATGGAAGATTATAATATCGCCGTCACCGCCACGACCGTCAGGGTCCCTGTCTTCTACGGCCACTCAGAATCGGTGAACATTGAATTTGAAAAAGAGATAACCCCGGCAAAGGCGCGGGCCCTGCTGAAAAAGGCCCCTGGCGTAAAGGTCGTCGACGACCCGTCAAAGAACAAATACCCGCTCGCGATCAACGCGGCGGGAAAGGACGATACCTTCGTGGGCCGCATCAGGAGTGACGAAACGGTAGCGAACGGCCTGAACATGTGGATCGTCGCCGACAATATCCGGAAAGGGGCAGCCCTGAACGCGGTCCAGATCGCGGAGGCGCTGATAAAAAAATATCTGTAAACTACAGCAGAGAGCTAAGGGCTGAGAGCAAAGAGTAAACCAATGATTTTTTTCTCTCCGCTCTCCGCTCTCCGCTCTCTGCTATAAGTTGTCCTTCGGTGGTTGCGTCTTCTGTATCTTATCTATTTCTTCTTCGATGTCGCGGATGAGGAGTTTCAGCTTTGAGATTGAAAGTACGCGCTCCCCTATGTAGCCATCTTCCCTGCTGACCGTTTTCTCTGACGTAAATGCATCGTATACGTATTCACCGATCTCGGCATACAATTTCTCCATGCTGCGCCGGGCCTTCGTGATGTCGATATATTTCTTCTTTCCGATCGTTGCCTGCTTCTCGACACTGAATGCAATGTCCTGGGCTGTTTCCCTGAGCGTCCTCAAGCCCTCTCCTGTCTTCTTTTTCAGGTCATCGATGAGCGCCATTTCGCCTCCTCATGATCTCGCTTATTACGTAATATACCTGTCTGCCCAGGATTTTTCAAGCCATACCGCCGGCCCCTTGGATCCTCGAAGCCTCTTATGGTGGAATAATAAAATAATTTGACTAAATGAGAACTCCTATGTATATAGATTAATATAGATATACAATATTTTCTGGAGGTGCGTGCCATGTTTAAGAAGATACTTTGCCCGATCGATTTTTCGGAATACTCAAGCGAGATCGTCTCCTATGCCGCAAGCATCACAAAAAAGTTCAGCGCGGAACTGCACCTGTTTCACGTCATACCCAATCTTAATTATTTTACACCCTACGAATCATTCCTCACCCCGGAAAATCTCGTGGCGATCGAAAAGAATATCAGCGCCGAGGTGGATAGCGATTTCGATAAGATCATCAAAAAGATAGATATCCCTGTAAAAAAGATCGTAAAGACCGGCGTTACCTTTGTCGAGATCATTGATTATGTGAAGGCCGAAGGGATCGACCTCATCGTCATGGGAACCCACGGGCGAAGCGGGATCGAGCATATCCTCATAGGGAGCGTAGCGGAAAAGGTCGTCCGGAAAGCCCCCTGCCCTGTCCTGACAATACGGCCTAAAAACAAATCATTCCAGATGCCCTGAGAGAAACGCGAAGGACGAGGGACGAAGCACGAAGGACGCAAAAAAAGTTTCGTCTCTCGTCCTAGTGATCCCGCCTCTGGCGGGAGAACGGTCGTCCATCGTCCTTCGGTTCCGTTGATCAAGCAAGGTGTTCGTACAGCTCCCGGATGTTCTTAAGCGGTATGACCTCAAGGCCCTGCACCTTTTCAATGCCTTTCGGGCAGAAGATCTTTTTGATCCCGAGGCGTTCGCACTCCCTGATCCTCATGTCCATATGGACGACCCTGCGAATCTCTCCCGTAAGGCCGACCTCCCCGAACAGGGCCGTGTCCTGCCCGATGGCGATATCTTTCAGGCTTGAAATGATCGATGCGGCCACGGAAAGGTCTATTGCCGGCTCGTTGACCTTCATGCCCCCGGTAACGTTCACGTAGACATCTCTGTCAAAGAAGGGCTTCCCGATTGCCTTTTCGATAACGGCAATGAGGATAAAAAGGCGGTTGACGTCATACCCGAGGGAGAGCCGCTTGGGGATCGAGAAGTTCGTTTTGGGCGTTACCGCCTGCACCTCCAGGATGATGGGTCTTGATCCTGTGATGTAAGGGAAAAGCGCGCTGCCTGAGCCTATATCCCCCCTCTCGGAGACAAAAAACTGCGACGGGTTTTCTATGCTTATGAGCCCCTCTTGTTTCATCTGGAAGATGCCGACCTCGTCGACGGGCCCGTACCTGTTCTTGATGGCCCGCAGCATCCTGTAGGGAAGCATCTTATCGCCTTCGAAATAAAGGACCGTATCCACCATATGCTCGAGGATCTTGGGGCCGGCTATAGCGCCTTCCTTTGTCACGTGGCCGATGAAGATGAGCGTCGTGTCCATCGATTTCATGGCCATCGTCAATTTCGAAGAGACGTCCTTTATCTGGCTCACGTTCCCGGGAAGCATGGGCAGGCTGCTGTTATAGACCGACTGTATCGAATCGATAATAACGAGGTCATATGCCTTCCCCGATGCCGCCTCAATGATATCGTCCAGCTGGTTTGTGGCAAGGATCGGGAAATTGCCGTTAAGGTTCAGCCTTTTCCTCCGCGAGGCAAGCTGCTTTAATGATTCCTCGCCTGAAACATAAAGGACATTCAGCCCGAGCGCTGCCATCCTTGCCGCAATCGCGAAACACAGCGTCGTCTTTCCTATCCCGGGGTCCCCTCCGAGGAGTATCGACGAGCCGGTCGTGAGCCCTCCTCCCAGGACCCTGTCCATCTCTTCGATGCCGAGAACGATCCTCTCTTCGGTGATATCGTCGTCGCTCACAATGACGGGGCTTTTCTGCTCCTGCGGTTCCGCCGCCTTATCGACCTTGTATTCCCTGATCGTATCCCAGCCCCCGCACCTGGGGCACTTCCCCATCCACTTGAACGTCTCGTACCCGCAAGCGTCGCATACAAAAACTATCTTCTTGGCCACTGCCACACCTTGTTAGTATATCGTATTTAGTATATCGTATATCGTATTCAGCTTTTAGCTATCAGCGATCAGCTTAATGCCTTTTTTGCTTTAGCTGAGAGCTGTATGCTGTCTGCTGACAGCTTCTTTAACTGACAGCTGTGTGCTGACTGCTGACGGCTTTTCATTGCCTTTGCGTATGCAGCTTTATGAGGTCGTACTGATATCTCATTACTCTCATAAGCGGCTCCTCCGTCTTCGGGAATTCACGGGCATCCAGCTCAAGGGTTATTACCCCGTCGTATCCGAGCCTTCCGAGCGTGTTTAATAATTTGACGATCGGGAGGTCGCCTTTCCCGAGAAAGAGGTGGCTTTTGTGAAACCCGTGGTCGCTGAGATGGATATTTTTTAACCTGCCCGTTTTGAAGACGCGTAGAAAGCCCGCGACAATATCATCGCCAAAGGTCCCGAAGTGGGTGGTGTCAAAGGTAAAGTAGAGGTTCCTTTCAACGCCGAAATCAACGAGGTCTTTCAGTTCGTTGAGGACAAAGCAGGTGAGCATCAAGCGGGTTCCTGTCCGGGGCATATTTTCAACTGCGAGGAAAACGTCGTCGCATCCCAGCTCTTTCTGAAAGTCCTTTACCTCCCTGAACCACTTAAGGAACTGCACCTCCATAGCATACCACGAAGGCGGATGAAAGTTTACCACCCTGGCGCCAACGGTGCGCGCGATATTGATCGTTCTGGTCAGGATATCGGCCGTTGTCCCCCATGTCTTCATCTTTACAAAAGGGGCGTGTATAGAATAGACGGGGAGGATATCAAGGCAGTTCTGGACCCTCTCGAGATAGCCGTCGCTGTTGAACTTCATATCTATCAACAGGTCGCAGCCGTCGAAGCCCGCTTCTTTTGCATAGAAAAAGATGTTTTCAATGGGCAGGTGAAAGAGGCATCCGGTAGAAAAGAGGATCTTCATACCGTTACGATATCCTCATCGTTGTCGGTGAGGACCCTGTAGCGCCCTTTCTCCATGATGATCGTGTTCTCAATGCCGCAGGCCCCTTTCCGCGGGAACACCATCTTCGGCTCGATCGCGAGGACCATCCCTTCCTCGATGGGGTACGTATGGGTCGCCGCGATGTAAGGGAACTCCGCGAGTTCGATCCCTATGCCGTGGGCGAGGAAGCGGACCTTGTGCGGTTTGAAGCCAAGGTAATATTCCCCGTAACCCAATCTGTCGGCGAGCCGCTTCGAGTATTCGAAGAGCTCTTTGCTCGTCAGGCCTTCGAGCGCCTTATCGAGCACCCTGTAATGTATCTCCCTGCACGCGTCAAAGGCCTTCGAAAAAAGGTCGGGCATCTTTCCTACCGCGTACATCCTCGTCTGATCGACCTGGTAGCCGTGGTAGCAGATGCCGAAATCCACGAGGACCGGCTCGTTCCTCTTTATCTTCTTCATGCTCGCGCCCACGGGGAACGCGGGGGACAGCCCGAGCCCGCCCATCGGGGAATCGGACTGGCTCACGATGCTGCCCGTCCGCCCGCTCAGGACATGCCAGGTGTAGGCCTCGTAATTCAGCGAGCGGACCCGCAAAAGGCCTTCATGCCCCATGGCCTTCGCACGCGCCTCCAGCATCCCTCCCAGTTCGATCTCCGTCATTCCTTCGCGCAAAAGCTCCGGCACCAGGGCGTAGACCTTTTTCTGTATCTCCGCGGCCTTTTCCATCAGCCCTATCTCGAAGGGCGACTTGAACTTCCGGACCTCCTTGGTCAGCGGGGATACGTTGATGAATTCCGCATTGCCGAAAAGTTCCTGAAATCTTACGACGTCGTTGTAGGGCACGACATCAAGCTGCATCCCTATCTTCTTCATCGGCTTCAGGTGCCCCGGGATCTCCTTGACGGAGCGCATGGGCATGATCTGCCCGATAGGGGATTCCCTTCGCGCCCTTGTTATCTCCCTTTTGACGAACAGGACCGGCTCATCATCGACGGGCACAAAGAGGAGCGAATCCTGCATCGTGCCGGAGAGATAATAGTAATCGATCTTGTAATGAAAAAAGGCCCCGTCCAGAGAGGCCTTTTTCATCAATACCTTTACCTTCGCGATCCTTGCGTCGATCTCTTCTTTTGGTGCGTACTGCATCGGTCCCGGCTATTTATCTTTCCAGACCGGCTTTCTCTTGTCCATGAAAGCCGCGATCCCTTCCTTGGCGTCGTCCGTGGCCATACAGCCCTGCAGGTAAATGATCTCCGATGCCTTGAGTGCCTGGAGGAAATCGAGGCTCAAGCCTGCCTTGATCGCCTTTTTCGTCCACATCGCCACCGGCCTGCTCTTGTTCAAATAATCTGCGAGATACTTCTCAACCTCTGCCTTAAAATTCTCCGCGGGCAATACAGCGGTCACGAGGCCAATGGCCTGGGCCTCTTTTGCGTTTATGATCTTGCCTGTCAGGAGGAGCTCGTAGGTCTTCTGGAGGCCGATGATCTTCGGGAACCATGCCGCGGCCACGGGAGGGTAAACACCGACGGCGATCTCGGGCTGGCCGATCCTCGCCTTCTCCGATGCGATCACGATGTCGCAGAACGACATAAGCTCGCACCCTCCTCCAAGGGAACGGCCGTTCACCAGCGCCACGGTGGTCACGTCCATCGCCGCCAGGTGGCGGAACATCCCGTGGAAGACCTCGATCATCTCATCCACCTTGTCGGGCGTATGGTCGGCAACATCGACGCCATCGCAAAATGCCTTCTCGCCGGCGTGGTCAAAGATGAGGAGCTGTACAGCGGGGTCCTTTTTTATCTCTGCGAGCACCTGGTTTATCTCCTTCATCATAACGATGGTCAGCCAGTTCGATGGCGGGACATTGAGCGTGATCGTTGCGGCCTTGTCCTTTTTTTCATATTGAATATGCTGGAATGCCATTGTAATTCTCCTTTCTTTTAGCCCTGTCGTTCAATAAAAAAAGGGGGGCATAACACCCCCCCCTATGGGTTCTTGCTTCGTTACTTCGCCTGCGGTTTGCCGAAGATCTGTTCGAAATATGCCTCGTCGTTCAGCGCACCCTTTGCGATGAGCTGGCGGTTCTTGATGAAGTCGATGGTATCCATACCGGTGATCTTCTTGGTATTGAAGGCGCCAAATCCTGCGAACGCCTCGCCCATCATGTTTACTGCCAGCCAGTACCTGTGGTCGTTCTTGACCTGATCCCAGAAGAATTTCTTCTTCTGCCTGATGCCGTCGATAGATTTCATCAGGCATCCGGGGAAGAGGTTCGCGAATACCCAGATAACCCTCTCAACCTCTGCGTCGAGGAGCGAGAAATCGTATTTGTTGTTCTTCAGCTGCTCGTTCACCCATGCCCTGGCATCCTTTGCCTCCTGGCCTGCCTTGGGCTCGCCGTAGACGATCTCGCCGTCTTTTACGTAGGTTTCGGTAATAACCTGCGGGTTCCTTACCCAGTTGCCCTTGTCGTCTTTCAGGACAGGGATTGCCTTTGAGATAAGGTTTTTGGCCTTCATCTTGTATGCCGACCACATCTCGCAGCTTACGCAGTTCCACATTGCATCTTCAGCAGTCAGATACCATGGAAGGAAGTCTGATGCGCCGCCGACCGGTGCGGAACCGTGTCTTGGACCCGCCTGTCCGAATATCGCGAGGTCGGATGAAATGGCGATGTCACAGGCAAGGCC
>JAGOOA010000003.1:59346-70320 GCA_017992765.1 Syntrophorhabdaceae bacterium | reverse complement strand
GTTCCTATCACCTCGGCGTCAAAGGCCATAAGTTTGGAGAACATGTATTCGCTCTTTGCCATTCCAAATCCGACGAGGATCAGCTTCCCGACAAATGAAAGCAGGTCAAGCGCCAGTTCCTGTCCGGCCTTCGTCCCTGTTACCTCAAAGATCTTCCAGCCTGTATTGGCAAGGCCTCTGGACTTTACGAAATTCCTCCACTCGCCGACGACGTCCTTGTTCGTCTTGTCGAGGGTGCTGATCACGGCATCGCAGCCGTAGCCAAGCGCCCTTTCGAGCTTCTTCGGGTTCCTTGCAATGCCGATAACGCTCTTCGCGCCGAGCGCCTTGGCGGTCTGCGCCATGTATACGCCGACCCCGCCGGTCGCGCCGATGACGATCACGTTGTCGCCTGGCTGCAGGTCGGCCCTTTTAGCCGCCTGGTATGGGGTGGTTACCGCATCGGCGATAACGGACAACTGCTCGAGCGCATACCCTTTTTTGTCGGTTACCAGGCAAAGGTCAACGGTAGGCACAGGGATGTGGCTTGAAAAACCGCCATAGACGCCGATCGAGTTGCCGGGCATCTTCTGCGCGAGGCACCTGTTGCCCCTTCCGGTCTTACAGAGGATGCACTGCCTGCAGGGCATAACCGCGGGGATGATGACCTCCTTGCCGATCCATGCCGGATCACCGGCCACAACCACGCCGCTTATCTCGTGGCCGAGGGCCAGAGGCGGCTTGCTGACAGTCGGAACGCCGTCATAGAAATATCCAAGGTCGGTATGGCATACGCCGCACCCTGCGACCTCTACGAGTACCTCGCCCGCTTTCAGTTCGGGAACAGGGATCTCTGCCATCGCAAGCTTTCCGGGTGTAGTCTCTTTTGTTTCTCTGTTAAAAACTGTCGGTTGTACCATCTGCCACTGTTTTATTACCTTCGGTACATCAGCCATTACAACACCTCCTTATATATTTGAAATGAAAAGATGATCGCACCTCTGTCTTTTACGTCATACCGTAACCGCCGTCCACGCACAGAAGCTGCCCTGTTATGTAGCGTGCGTCGTCTGATGCAAAGAATACAAATGCCGGTGCTACATCCTCCGGTTCAGCATATCTGCCGAGGAGAATCCTTTTTACGTAGATCTCTTTCAACTTCTCGTCTGTGGATATCTTTTCCGTCATATCTGTAGTAACGATGCCGAGGGAGATGACATTCGCCGTAACGCTGAACTTCGCGAGCTCCCTTGCCATTGATTTTGTCATAGATATGACGCCGCCCTTTGCAGCGCTGTAATTGATCTGTCCGATGGTCCCGACAACACCGGCCACAGAGGTTACATTAATGATCCTCCCGTAGTTCTGTTCCATAAAGTATTTAGACGCCGCCTTGACGGTCAGCCAGGGGCCTCTCATCTGGACATTGACAACCTCGTCCCAGGTCTCCACTGACATTTTGTGCATCATCGCCGGCTTTGAGATACCGGCATTATTGGCAATAATGTGGATCGAGCCGAAGTTCTGTACGCAGGTCTCGACGATCTTCTGGGCATCGGCATCCTGTCCCACGTCGCCTTTCACTGCCACGGCCTTTCTTCCCATTTTCTTAATCATTTCCACTACTTCGTTGGCGGCCTTTTCATTCCCTGCGTAATTGACGACGACATTCGCGCCCTCCTTCGCAAAGGCCAGGCTTATCGCCCTTCCCACGCCTCTACCACCGCCTGTAACTACAGCATTTTTGCCCTCTAATTTCATGACGGCCCCTCTCTTTTTTTAAATTTGTGAAAATTTTAATAAGACTTATATTATATGTCAAAAAGAATCTATGTCAAGACAAAAAGCATAGTTATTAAGGCAATTTTCCCCTAAGTTTTGTATTGCAAATTTCCCCCAGATATTCCATCATTGGAGGAGCTAAAGAAGAAGCTACCAGCAGACAGCGAGAAGAATCAGGTTGAGGCTAAGGTTGAGGAGAAACAGGATTTTTTAAACTTAGCCTTAACCTTAGCCTTGACCTGTTTTTTTTACTGATGGCTGATCGCTAATAGTTGAAGGAGGTTGCATGATGAGCGTTGTATTGGAAGAATATAAGGACGATGTATTTACGATCACCCTCAACAGGCCGGACAGGAAGAATGCCATGGACTACGACCTGCTCCACGGCATTTACGCGGCACTGAAAAATGCCGAGGAGCAGAAGGCGCCTTTCGTCGTCATACGCGGCTCCGGGAAGGCGTTCTGCTCCGGCGGGGACATCGTCGCCTTCAAGGAAGCTGAGGATTCCGAAGCCTTGATCGACGCGGAGGCGGGGGTGCTTCACGAGGGCATCAGGCTTATAAGGAATATCAATGCCGTTGTCATTGCGGTCATCGAGGGGGTTGCCGTTGGTGCGGGCATAGGCCTGGCCCTGGCGTGCGACCTTTCTATCGCGACCAGAAATACGATAATGAACATGGGCTACAGGCGGATCGGCCTTACGCCTGACGGAGGCGGCAGCATCTTCCTTGCGAGGCTCGTAGGGGCAAAAAGGTTCAACGAGCTCTATCTCTTTTCGAGGAACATCACCATGGCAGAGGCGCAAGGGCTCGGGCTTGTGAACGTCGTCTGCGAAGAGGAAGAGCTGGAGGCAAAGCTCGCGGAGATGATCAAAAATTTGAAGTCCCTTCCCATGGAGACGATAGGCAGCTTTAAGAATCTCGTGAACCACTCGCTCTTTCACGGGCTCGACATACACCTTGACAAGGAAAGGTTCTATGTCTCGCAGCTTGGCGGGACCAAGCTCTTCAAACAGCGGCTGGAAGAGTTCTTCAAAAAGAGGTAGCCCTTGAAAGGCCTTTATCTCTTCTCGATCTTCGGGTACATATGCATACTCTGGCTGACGGGCATCTATGTGACACGGAAGTCGAGATCAACAGAGGCCTACCTCGTCGCCTCCCGCAGCCTCTCCGTGCCTTTTCTTTCGGTGCTCATAGCGGGGACGTGGATCGGCGGCGTATCGATCGTTGGAATGGCACAGGGTTCGTACATCCACGGCGTGAGCGCCCTGTGGTTCCAGGCAGGCATCTGGATCGCCATGTGCGCCACAAGCGTCCTCCTCTCCAGGATCCTCCAGGGAAAGAAGACATACTCCATCCTCGATGTGGTCGGGGGCCTTTATGACAAGAAAACGGCGAAGCTCGCCGGGATATTGCAGCTCATCTTCTCAATATGGATCGTAACAATGCAGATCGTGGGGGGAGGGGCGATACTCACGGTGATCCTTCAAGGACAGCTTTCATTCCGGGAGGGGATGATACTGACCGCGATCGTATTCACCCTGTACAACGTCATGGGAGGCTTCGTCGCCACCGCTTACACGAACCTCATACATATCGGCGCAATAATATTCGGTATATTCCTGGGAGGCCTCTACGTCGTCTTCAACACAGGCGCCCTGTCGCAGATGGCAAACCAGGCGCACTATTTCAGCCCTTTCGGCGATCTCGGCATCGTACAGGCGCTGAGCTGGGCATATATCAACTTTACCCTCGGCGTGCTCGCACAGCCCGTCATCAACACCGCGTCGTCGGCAAAGACGCCCGAAGAGGGCAGGAAAGGCATCCTTATCGGGAACTTCATGGCCATCCCTGTGGTCGTCATGGCAGCGCTCTGCGGCATCGTTGCGAAATACGTCTTTCCCGATATCCCATCCATCTCGGCGTTGCCCGCCCTCCTCAACATCGTGCCGCCCTTCATCGCCGTCTTCTTCCTCCTCAGCATGTGGGCGCCGCTTATGAGCTCAGGCTCGCCCTTCCTGATGGGCGCCACAACCCTTGCGATAAAAGGGTATATAGCGCCTGCCCTGAACATCACCAACGACAGGGTCCTCCTCCTTGTTTCAAGGCTTACCACGCTCTTGATAGGCGCGGTCTCTCTTCTCCTGGGTTTTTTTGTAAAAGAGATATTGAGGGAGGTCACGTGGATAGCGGTCCTTTTGAGCGCCATCGTCTATATCGTATTCATCGGCTGGGCATGGAAGCAGGTCCATAGCCTTTATGCGTTCCTTTCGCTGCTGGGGACCATCGCCATCCTGATACTTTCTTTTGCCTTCGGCAGCTACAAGGTGCTTCACCCGGTATGGCCCGTCACGCTCTACATATTCATCATTATGGGCATCGGGGTGCTGACAAGAGAACAGGGCAAGGGGCAGGAGCCATGATCATTCCCCCTCACCCTGACCCTCTCCCGCCAGGGGAGAGGGGACGGTGTGAGGTCCCGCCAGGGGAGAGGGGACGGTGTGAGGTCCCGCCAGGGGAGAGGGAATGGTGTGAGGTCCCGGGAAGGGAGAGGGAATGGTGTGAGGTCCCGGGAAGGGAGAGGGAATGGTGTGAGGTCCCGGGAAGGGAGAGGGAATGGTGTGAGGTCCCGCCATGGAGAGGGGGGGGAGGATATTATTGCGAGATGTCTATTCTATAAGGAGGTGCATGTATGGATCTAGTCGGAAGGGTCAAGGCCATCATTCTTAAACCAAAAGATACATGGGAGCAGATCAAAGGAGAGGAAACAACGATCAAGGATCTGTACCTGTCCTATGCGGCGATCCTCGCGATCATTCCGCCTGCCGCGACCTTCATCGGATGGTCGATCGTCGGCATGTCCTTCATGGGCATGAGCTACAGGATACCCCTTGCGAACGGCCTCGGCTACGCGATCTTCCATTACGTGTTGTCCCTCGTTGGCATTTACGCTGTGGCCTTCATCATCGATATGCTGGCGCCGAACTTCGGTTCTCAAAAGAACATGGCCGGCGCCATGAAGGTCGCCGTCTATGCGAACACCCCGATCTGGATCGCAAGCGTCTTCTTTATCATCCCCTCTCTTTCACCGATCGTTATGATCGCCTCCCTGTATTCTCTCTACCTGCTCTACCTCGGCCTCCCCGTCCTCATGGAAACCCCGAAGGAGAAGGTGGTGGGGTACATCATCGTTGTCATCGTCGCGAGCATCATCGTCTTTTACCTCACCGGCATGATCGCCCGCGTCGTTATACCGAGCAGAGGGATGATGATGCCATGAGAAACAGCAGACAGCTCACAGCCATCAGCTAAAATAAAAGAAACTTAATGCTAACGGCTGTGAGCTGTCTGCTGACGGCTGTCGGCCGGCCTGCTGTTACCAAAGGTCATCTTTTTTTACTTTTATTATTATCAACACACTGATGTGTTAAGACAACGGCGTTCCGGGTATCGTGAACGCCATTTTTTTTGATCGGCACAGACACCGGCGTCTTCAACCGCTGTACGGATGAAGGCGCCGGTTTTATTTTAAACCCGGGCATGCCATGTGGGCATGATGTCGGGCTTTCCTTGAGCAAACCGTCGTGAGGCAAGGGAGCAGAGAGCGGAGAGCCGAGGGCAGAGAGATAAACTTCTCAAAGAATTGTCTCTTTGGTTTCTCACCTTTCACTTTTAACCTTTCACCTTTCACAGCCTTTATCCAGCGTGTTTGCGGGGAACAGCCCGATATCATGTTCACCTTAGGGAAAAATCCGGGTAACAAGGAGGTACACGGTGAAAAAATTATCGATGGGTGTGTTGCTGCTGGTACTTGTTATCGCACTGAGCGGGGCGGTATTCGGCGCGGAGCAGGAAAGCGCGCTGGCGCCCGCACCCCAGACAGCGTCTCAGCCCGCTCCTTCTCCTCAATCACCGCCAAGGAACGATTCCGGCGATACGGCGTGGCTCCTCATATCCACCGCGCTTGTCATGCTCATGACGCCGGGCCTCGCCTTTTTCTACGGCGGCATGGTGGGACGGAAGAATGTGCTCGGCATCCTCATGCAGTGCTTCATCATCCTTTGCGTTGTCAGCGTTCAGTGGGTCCTCTTCGGCTACAGCCTCTCATTCGCCCCGGGGAAAGGGTTCTGGGGCAGCCTTGAGTGGGCCGGCCTCCGGGGAGTCGGCTTGGTCCCATATCCGGATTATGCCGCCACCATCCCGCACCAGCTCTTCATGATATTCCAGATGATGTTCGCAGTCATCACGCCTGCCCTCATCATCGGCGCCTTCGCGGAGAGGATGAAATTCTCCGCATTCCTCATTTTCATGGTCCTCTGGTCGACGTTCGTCTATGACCCCGTGTGCCACTGGGTTTGGGGCGTGGGAGGATGGCTTAAGGAGCTTGGCGCACTCGATTTCGCAGGCGGTACGGTCGTGCATATCAACGCCGGCATCGCGGCGCTGATGACCGCGATATTCATCGGGAAGAGGCGGGGAAGCACGCAGAAGGCGATCCTGCCGCACAACCTTCCCTTCACCATACTCGGGACGGCGCTGCTGTGGTTCGGATGGTTCGGGTTCAACGCCGGCAGCTCGCTCGGCGCCAACGAGATCGCCGTCAATGCCTTTGTCGTCACCAATACCGCTGCGGCGGCGGCGGGCTTGAGCTGGGCATTGCTCGACTGGGCCTTCCATGAGAAGCCGACCGTTCTCGGAACCGCGACAGGGGCTGTTGCCGGGCTTGTCGCCATAACGCCGGCGGCGGGGTTCGTGAGCGCACTTTCCGCCATCATAATCGGGATCTTTGTAAGCATCTTCTGCTATATGGCGGTAACGATCATAAAACCCAGACTGGGCTACGACGACGCCCTTGACGTCTTCGGCGTCCACTGCGTCGGCGGCATATGGGGAGCGCTGGCAACAGGGCTATTTGCCTCGAAGGCGGTCAACCCCGCGGGGGCCGACGGGCTATTTTTCGGCAACCCGAAACAGCTCCTTGTCCAGCTGATCGCCGTTGCAATAACCCTCGCATACAGCTTTGTCGTCAGCTTCATCATCTATAAGCTGATCGATGTTGCCATGAAGGTCAGGGTAAAGGAAAAAGACGAGGTCATGGGCCTTGACCTCACGCAGCACCACGAAAACGCCTACACGATCCTGGAATAAGGAGGAGGTATTTAATATGAAATTAATCATAGCGATAATAAAGCCTGACAGGCTGGAGGCGGTCAAACAGGAGCTTTATAAGGCTGAAGTGAACCTCATCACCGTCAACGAGGTCCTCGGGCATGGCCGCCAGATGGGCGTGGCCGAGGTATACCGCGGGGTCAGGGAGATGGGCAACCTCCTGAGGAAGATACGCCTCGAGATAGCCGTCAACGAAAGCTTTGTGGAGCCCACGATCAACGCCATCGTAAAGGGCGCCCAGACCGGCAACATCGGCGACGGGAAGATATTCGTCCTCGACCTCGTCGAGTGCGTAAGGATACGCACGGAGGAGCGCGGAGGAGAGGCGATAGGCTAAAAGATCCGTAAGGCGTGAGGCGTTAGGCGTGAGGCGAGAAAGACAAAATTTATTAATAAGATTGCCGGTGAAATGTAGCTTTCGATATCCGGATTTCGGATTTCGCTTTGGATCTCTATATACGATATACGAATTACGGCAATGGAGTTAACAAAAACTTGCGTTTTTTACTTTAAAATAGTAGCAGCACGCGTATCAACATATGCACGTCGATGTGCATATCCTTTATCCCTCACCGACCTTCGAGGGAATCTTTAAACCCCGAACAACGTAGTTCAAAAAGTCAACGCCAAGGAAGCATATATGAAAGAGCCAAAAAGATCGAAGACATCATTCCGGTGGAATGGAGCAGCAACGTCGGCAGATATCGACAATGTAGCCCGCCTCGTAAAAAAGAACAACATCCGGATCGTTGATCTCAAATTCAACGACCTGCCCGGATTATGGCAGCACTTCTCCATCCCGACGGCAGAACTGACAGAGATCGACGACCCCATGACGAGCATCTGGGAAGAAGGGATCGGCTTCGACGGCTCCTCGATCAGGGGATTCCAGAAGATCCAGGAATCGGACATGATACTCCTGCCTGATCCCAAATCGGCCGTTGTGGACCCTGTCTGCGAAATACCGACGCTGAGCATCCTTTGTGATATCTATGACCCGATCACCAGGAAGCCCTACACGCGCGACCCCCGTTACGTCGGGAAAAAGGCAGAGGCGTTCCTGAAGACAACGGGCTTTGCCGATACAAGCTTTTACGGCCCCGAATATGAATTTTTCCTCTTCAACGACATCCGCTTCGACCAGACGGAGAACTGCGGCTACTACTTTATCGACTCCGACGAGGGCGAATGGAACTCGGGAAGGGACGAGAAACCGAACCTCGGATACAAACCGCGATACAAAGAAGGGTACTTCCCGGTCCCGCCCCACGACTCGATCCAGGACCTGCGGAGCAGGATGACGCTCAAGATGCTCGAGACGGGAATTAAAGTCGAGGTCCATCACCACGAGGTGGCGACAGCGGGGCAATGCGAGATCGACATGAAGTTCAGTTCCCTCGTGAAGATGGCAGACCAGTGCCTCATGTACAAATATATCGTCAAGAACATGGCGAAGCAGAACGGCATGGTGGCGACGTTCATGCCGAAGCCTCTTTTCGCGGACAACGGCTCGGGCATGCACACCCACATATCCCTCTGGAACAAAGGCGAGAACATATTCTATGACGCGAAGGGATACGCGGGATTGAGCAAGCCGGGCAGATACGCCATCGGCGGCCTGCTCAAGCACGCACCTGCCCTTCTGGCATTTTGCGCGCCGACCACCAATTCATACAAGAGGCTCGTCCCCGGCTACGAGGCCCCCGTCAACCTTGTCTATTCGGCGCGGAACCGTTCAGCGGCGGTCAGGATACCCATGTACTCGGAGAACCCCAGGGCCAAGAGGATCGAGTTCAGGCCGCCCGATGCGACCTGCAATCCATACCTTTCCTTCTCGGCCATACTCATGGCCTGCGTCGACGGCATCATCAACAAGATCGACCCCGGCGAGCCGACAGACGTGAACACCTACCACCTCCCGCGCGAGGAGGCGGCAAAGATACCTACGGTCCCCGGCTCGCTCGAGGAATCCATTGCCGCCCTCGAAAAGGATCATGCGTTCCTGCTGAGGGGAGATGTCTTCACGAAAGATGTCATTGATATATGGATCGAGTACAAGCGAGAGGCAGAGATAGATCCCGTGCGTCTTCGTCCGCACCCGTATGAGTTCTATCTCTATTTTGATATGTAGGGCGATTTGAGACCCCCCGTTCCCCCGGTAACCCCCCACACCATACCTTCCAACCGGGGGGATGGGGTCCTCCTCCCGTACAGGGCGGATTGGCGGTGCAAATGAACACAGGGAGTTTTTGATGAAAAACAAGATCCTTATAGTCAAACACGTAGAGCATGAGGGCCCTGGGCTGATCGGGGACGCGCTTCGCTCTGATGAGTGGGAATTTGAGACCATAGAGCTCGAAAGGGGGGAGGCCCTGCCGGAAGACCTCCGGAGGATAGCCGCCGTCATTCTGCTTGGCGGGCCCATGAATGTCTACGAGGTGGAGAGATTTCCCTTCCTGAACGAGGAAGAAAAGCTCATCCGGAAAGCCCTTGTCGAAGAAGTTCCCTTCCTTGGCATCTGTCTCGGCGCCCAGCTTCTGGCTAAGACCTGCGGCGTAAAGATTTACAAAGCACCGGAAAAAGAGATAGGATGGTATAGGATCAAAACAACAAAGGGAGGCAAAGGGGACATGATTTTCAGGCATCTCCCGGACCGCATGGCGGTATTCCAGTGGCATGAAGATACGTTTGAGATACCCGATTGCGGCACGCTGCTGGCAACGGGCGAACATTGTAAAAACCAGGCATTTAGAGTAGGGAGCAATGCCTATGGCCTCCAGTTCCACGTTGAGGCAACGCCGGACATGGTCCGGAGGTGGATGGAGGATGAAAAAGATAAAAAAGCTGCCCTGAAAGCGCTCGGCGACGCGGCAAGAGTGGAAAAGGACTTTCTCAGGCACGCGGGGCGGTTTCTGGATAATTTTAAAAAGATCGTTGAATCATCGTTGCGGATCAGGAATGTGATAGATATCTTTATAGAAAAAGGGAAAAGATATAAAAGAGAGAGACGTACTTTGTGGTGGAGCGGGACAGAACATGTCTTTAAATGAGAAGAGGAGGAATAAAGACAGTGAATAGTGGAATACAGGATGTGCAGATGAGCGTCGATGCCGGTCTTTCCCCGCAAACACGCTCCATCAATAGATCCCCTGAAGCAGCGCTTCGGGGTAACGATATTCCCTCTCCCCTTGCGGGAGAGGGTCAGGGAGAGGGGGAAACGATACGACCGAGCTTCCTCGCCTCACGACGGTTTGCTCAAGGAAAGCCCGGCATCGACGCTCTACGGTACGTTTCCGGGTTTAAAACTTTTCACCTTTCACATTTTACCTTTAACCTTTTAAAGGATTGAGCATGGACCAGATATCTGCAGGATTGAACATCACCATATTTTTTTGCCAGCAACTGGATATCAACCAGGACAAGAACAGGCGCGCCATCGAGAAGGAGCTCGGCCCGCGGATCAGGTTCTTCCCCCTGCCCTGCAGCGGCCGCATAGAACCCCTGCATCTCCTGCGGGCGTTTGAATCAGGGGCGGACATGGTCTATCTCATTGCCTGTCCCGAGGGCGCCTGCCGTTACCGCGAAGGGAACCTGCGGGCGAAAAAGCGCGTTCAGTACGCACAGAAGCTGATCGAAGAGATCGGGCTCGGAGGCGCGCGCATAGAGCTGATAAATAAGACGGCGGCAATGCCTGCCGACATCGGCGCAATAGCAAAGGAATTGCTTGCCCGTGATGCGAAGGTAAGCACCTCACCGGTAAGGAGCAATGCGGTAGCGAGCTTCATTGAGAAATAGCATCCTCATAGGGATGCAGAAGGCTCCGCTGCTGGAGGGGGCGACGCAAGCCCCATTAGAAGAAAAGCAGCTGAGAGCGAAGAGTATTTTATAGCGAGCACGGCTCGCGAGAGGGGGTGGCTCCGGCAGCTTTGCTGCTGGAGGGGGCGACGTGAGCCCCATTAATTTGTAGCGAGTTCACGAGCGAGAGGGGGTGGCTCCGGCAGCTTTGCTGCTGGAGGGGGCGACGTGAGCCCCATTAATTTGTAGC
>JAGOOA010000003.1:18002-59246 GCA_017992765.1 Syntrophorhabdaceae bacterium | reverse complement strand
CGGCAGCTTTGCTGCTGGAGGGGGCGACGTGAGCCCCATTAATTTGTAGCGAGTTCACGAGCGAGAGGGGGTGGCTCCGGCAGCTTTGCTGCTGGAGGGGGCGACGTGAGCCCCATTAATTTGTAGCGAGTTCACGAGCGAGAGGGGGTGGCTCCGGCAGCTTTGCTGCTGGAGGGGGCGACGTGAGCCCCATTAATTTGTAGCAAGGAGTGAAGAAATGATAACTGCAGAAAGAAAGCCCCTGGCCGAGATCAGGGCAATGCTTGCGCCTTACAGGAAGGTCCTCGTGGTGGGATGCGGGACCTGCGTTGCCGAATGCGCCTCCGGAGGAGAAAAGGAGGTCGGGCTCCTCGCGTCGGCGCTTCGCATGGACGCGCAGATGGAGGGGCGTACGATCGAGGCACATGAGATGACCATAGACCGCCAGTGCGTCTACGAATTTATCGACCAGCTCACCGGGATCGCGGACAGATACGAGGTCATCCTTTCCCTCGGCTGCGGAGCAGGCGTCCAGGCCGTGGCAGAGGTATTCCCGAAGACCCCGGTCGTCCCTGCCCTGAACACAACCTTCATCGGCGAGACGAAAGAGTCCGGCCTGTGGGTGGAGAACTGCCGCGCCTGCGGCGACTGCAAGCTTGGTTATTTCGCCGGTGTCTGCCCTGTCACGCGCTGCGCAAAAGGCCTTTTCAACGGGCCCTGCGGCGGCTCGAAGAACGGCGCCTGCGAGGTCGACCCCGACTCCCCCTGCGCGTGGCAGCTTATCGTCGAGCGCCTTGACAGCGAAGGCCGCAGCGACCTCCTGGAGGCGATCTACCCCCCTGCGGACTGGTCAAAGCAGCAGGGGAAGGGGCCCAGGAAAATAGTAAGGGAGGACCAGAGAAGTGAAAGCTGAGAGCAACCTGAAAAATGTCCTGACGCAACACAATTTTGCCGTTACTGCCGAATGCGGCCCTCCAAAAGGGGCTGATCCCGTGGTCATACAAAAAAAAGGTGATATTCTGAAGGGCTACGTGGACAGCGTCAACGTGACGGACAACCAGACCGGGGTGGTCCGCTTAAGCAGCATGGCCGCCTGCGCCATTCTCAAGCAGGAAGGGCTTGACCCTGTCCTCCAGATGGTAACCCGCGACCGGAACCGCATAGCCCTCCAGTCGGATGTTCTCGGGGCATCATCGCTCGGCATCAGGAACATCCTCTGCCTTTCGGGAGACCATCAATCCTTTGGGAATCAGCCACAGGCAAAGGGCGTATTCGATATCGATTCCATACAGTTTATCCAGGCCGTGCGCAGGATGAGGGATGAGGGCCTGATCATCGGCGGAGAGAAACTTTCAGAGCCGCCGCGGCTTTTTATCGGCGCCGTGGCAAACCCCTTTGCCGATCCCTTCGACTACCGGGTCGTCCGGCTTGGCAAAAAGGCCGCTGCAGGAGCCGAGTTCATCCAGACCCAGTGCATCTATAACCTGAAGCGCTTCGCGGAATGGATAAGGCAGGCCCGCGACAGGGGCCTCGACAAGAAGGTGTACATCCTTGGCGGCGTGACACCGCTGAAATCGGCTCGTATGGCTGAATATATGAGCAGGCAGGTAGCCGGGATGGACGTGCCTGACACTATCATAAGCCGGATGAAGGGCGTTGACCCAAAGGACCAGCGCCGGGAAGGCATCGCGATAGCCGTCGAAACCATTATGGCGCTGAAATACATGGAAGGGGTTCACGGCGTCCACATCATGGCCATCGAATGGGAAGATGTCGTTCCCCAGATCGTGGAAGAGGCCGGGCTTTATCCCAGGCCAGAGACCTCAAGGGAGTAGCATAATGCCGCTTAAATATCACATTGAAACATCTCAGGCGCCGAACCGGTATCAGAAGATAACCCGCTCGGGCATCATCGCCTGGGAAGAAGGGTGCCTGAAGTGCGCCCGCTGCGTAAAAAAAGACTGCGTCTACCAGGTGTACGAAAAGCGGGGCCTCGATGACCGCCAGATGCTCGATTCACTGGACAGCACCTGCATGGACTGCTTCCGCTGCGTCCAGAACTGCCCCAACAGGCTCATCCATAAAGGCCTTAACCCTTCCTACAAGGCGCTGGGCGACCACTACTGGACCCCGGAGATCATATCGGGGCTATGGTTTCAGGCGGAGAGCGGCCGCATACCAGTTTCAGGCGCAGGCTACGGGGGGCCCTTCTCCGGCCCGGGCTTCGACGCCATGTGGACGGATATGTCCGAGATCGTCCGGCCCACAAGGGACGGGATCCACGGGCGCGAATATATAAGCACCACCGTCGACATCGGCCGCAAGGCCATGTCCATCGAGTTCGGCCCCGGCGGCGAGATCGTCTCCCAGGCGCCGCCCCTCGTTGAGATACCCTTGCCGGTCATCTTCGATATGCTGCCCTGGTCTCCACCGGGAGACAATATCCCGCTCGCATTCCTCTACGGTGCGAGGGCGCTCGGCACCTTTGCCGTCGTCAGGCAGTCGGGCATCAACCCCGCAACAAGGGAATTCCTCCCCCACGCGATCATCTATGTCGACGGGAACCCCGATAGACTGAGGAAAGAGTTGCTCTCTTCCGCGCGGATCATCGAGATCCCCGACGGGCAAGACGCCACAGCGCTGCAGGAGAGGCTCAAGTCAATAAATCCCGAACTCGTCGTCATGATAAGGCTGCGGCTCGGCCCAAACATCCAGGAGCGCGCGCTTGCGCTCATTGAGCAGGGCGCCGAGGTCCTCCACCTCGTCGCTGACGAGTATGGCCTTGAAGAAGGCAGCGAACCGCTGTTCATCAAAGAACGGGTGAAAGAGGTCCACCTTCACCTCGTGGACAAAGGCGTAAGGGACCAGGTTACGATCATCGGCGGCGGAGGCATCGCCATGGCGGAGCACATGGCGAAGCTCATCATCTGCGGCGCCGATGCGCTTTCGATCGATATACCGCTCCTCGTGGCGATGGAATGCAGGGTATGCAGGCGGTGCAAAGAGGGGATCGCATGCCCCGTTGAGCTTGATGGCGTGGACCCCGTGTGGGGCTCGCTCCGCATTGCGAACCTGATGGCCGCGTGGCACAGCCAGCTCCTCGAAATACTCGGTGCCATGGGCATCCGCGAGGCAAGGCGCCTCCGCGGCGAGATGGGGAGAGCCATGTTCTTCGAGGAGCTCGAGCGGGAGACCTTCGCGGCAATGGGCAAGAGAGGTTAAGCGATGGCAACAGATCATTTCCAATTTCCTGAGATCAGAAGGGCCCCGAGCCGCTTCCGCAACGCCCTCGGCAAATACCGCATCACAATAACCAGGGCGTGCACCAATTGCGGATTGTGCGTAGAGCTTTGTCCCTATGGCGTATACCACGCCGGCTCAAAACGGCCGAAGCCGTCGGACGAACATCTCTGCCTCGGCCCTTCCTGTTCAAAAAACGATTTCTATTGCATGGGCCGTTGTCCCGAAAAGGCGATCCATATCCGGCAGAACCCTTCGTTCGAAGTGCTGGGCGACAGGCGCTGGCCCGCGGAGCTCCTCGCCGGCACGTGGCACATGGCGGAGACAGGGGCCGTCCCACACCAGGACCTGGATTACAAGACAGGCAGCTCCGGCGGCGGCTTTGACAAGATACGGTTTATCCTCCCCAAGAAGAACTGGAACGGCAGTCCCGGCACAGATGATAGCATCTCCACCGCCATTGAATTGAACCGCTCCGGCGACTCCCGCCCAAAGGTGGCCATCCCTGTGCCGCTCTACCTCGGCGGCATGTCCTTCGGCTCCGTGAGCATCGTGACCATGCTCTCCCGCGTTCGGGCCGCAGCGGCGCTGGGAACCTTTTGCTGCACCGGGGAAGGCGGCTATCCCGAAGAGCTGATGGACTACGACGACCATATCATCACCCAGGTCGCGACGGGCCTTTTCGGCGTGCGGGAAGAGACGATCAAGCGCGTCCGCATTGTTGAGTTCAAATACGCGCAGGGCGCGAAACCGGGGCTAGGCGGGCACCTTCTCGGCGACAAGGTAACTCCCCGCGTGGCGCAGATGCGCGAGGCAGTGGCGGGAAGCGCGCTCTTTTCCCCATTCCCTTTCCATAGCGTCTACTCCGTCGAAGACCACAAGAAGCACGTGGACTGGATCAAGGAGATCAACAAAAAGGCCCTCGTGTCCGTCAAGGTGTCCACGCCGACCGACGTCGATATGGTCGTCGTCGGAAGCTTTTACGCAGGTGCGCACATCGTCCAGCTCGACGGCAGCTACGGCGGAACCGGCGCCGCGCCCGATATTGCGAAGAAGAACATCGCCATGCCTATCGAGTACGCGCTGCCCAAGGTCCATAAGTTCCTCCTCGCCGAAGGGATAAGGGACAAGATCACTATTATCGCGAGCGGCGGCATCAGGTCTGCATACGATATGGCAAAGATCATTGCCATGGGGGCCGATGGTGTCTGCCTCGGAACAGCGGACCTCGTAGCGCTCGAATGCATCCGCTGCCACCACTGTGAGTCAGGCCGGGGCTGCGCCCGCGGCATCGCCACTACCGACGAGGAGCTTACCGGCCTTATGGAGCTTGAGTGGGGCACCCAGCGCATCATCAATATGTACAGCGCGTGGCGCGCCCAGCTTGTCAGCATCCTCGGGCGTCTCGGCATGAAAAGCGTCACGGAGCTCGTGGGGCGCTTCGACGTCATTGCACATTTGGACTACATAAAGCAGGAAGAGGTAGAAGGAGAGCTGGACTGAATGAAGACCCTAAACCCGATAAAGGCCGTAAGGCGTAAGGCATCAGGCGATTTAACCACTTACGACTCACGACTTACGACCGTATTAAAGCCGATAAAGGCCGTAAGGCGTAAGGCGTCAGGCGATTTAACCCATTACGACTTACGACTCATGACGTACGACCGTATTAAAGATATCGTAAGGCGTAAGGAGAAGGAGATCGCTCATGGTTCATGATAAATCGGTCACAGCAACACCATTCCCTCTCCCCTTGAGGGAAAGGGTCACAGCAACACCATTCCCTCTCCCTTTGAGGGAAAGGGTCACAGCAACACCATTCCCTCTCCCTTTGAGGGAAAGGGTCACAGCAACACCATTCCCTCTCCCTTTGAGGGAAAGGGTCACAGCAACACCATTCCCTCTCCCCTGGCGGGAGAGGGTCAGGGTGAGGGGGGATGAAGGGATACAACAAGCTCAATGAAAAGGAGCAAAGGTATAACGCACCATGAAAAATAAGAATTACGCACAGCATATCATCGATTCCCGCAGCCATCTCCGGGATGGGGCGAAGAACATGGGCCGCCCGCGCGTGGACGCCGAAGAAGGAGGCTGCGGAGTCACGGGCTTTGCCTGCAACATCCCCGTGAGCGGACGGCATATCTTCGAGCCGTCGGTTCAGATGCACAACCGCGGCAACGGCAAGGGGGGCGGGCTTGCCGCCGTCGGCCTCACGCCGGCAAAGCTGGGCGTCGATCAAAAGACGCTCGATGAGGATTTTCTTCTCCAGGTCGCCCTCCTCGACGAGGCCGTGGCGCCCGAGATGGAAGAGCGGTTCATCCACCCGCATTTCAGGGTCGACCATGAGGCATTCGTCGATACCATCGATGACTACAGGGACATTCCCGGCCTCGAGGTAAAGCCGCCGGCAGTGAAGCGCTATTTTGTCCGCGTCAAACCGGATGCCCTCGCCCGCTTCCGGGAAGGAAGGAACCTCTCGATGCTCCCTGAAGACAAGGCCGAAGAGGAATTCATCTACCAGAATACCTACCGGCTCAACCTCGCCCTTTACAGCTCCCTCGGCGAGAAAAGGGCCTTTGTCCTTTCACACGGCCGGGACATGATGATACTCAAGATCGTCGGCTATGCCGAGCAGGTTGCGCAGTATTATAAGCTCGACAACTTCGATGCCCATATATGGATCGCCCACCAGCGCTACCCGACCAAGGGACGCGTGTGGCATCCCGGAGGCGCCCACCCCTTCATCGGGCTCGACGAGGCCCTCGTGCACAACGGAGATTTCGCAAACTACTACTCTGTCACGGAATACCTGAAACAGAGAAATATCTACCCTCTTTTCCTTACCGACACGGAGGTATCTGTGCAGATCTTCGACCTTCTGAACAGGGTCTACGGATATCCCCTCGAGTACATCATCGAGGCGCTGGCGCCGACGGCGGAGATGGACTTCGACCATCTGCCGGAGGAGAAGCAGCGCGTCTACAGGCAGATCCAGGCGGCGCACATCCATGGATCGCCCGACGGGCCGTGGTTTTTCATCATCGCCCGCACGGATGTAAAGAAAAGGCAGTACCAGCTTATCGGCATTACCGACACGGCCATGCTGAGGCCGCAGGTCTTCGCGATCCAGAAGGGCGGCGTTGAGATAGGCCTGATCTGCTCCGAAAAACAGGCAATCGATGCGACCCTTGAGAGCCTCTCCAGGGAGGATCCCCGCTTCGGAACCGTTGCCGACCATTACTGGAATGCCCGCGGCGGCAGCTACACCGACGGCGGCGCCTTCATCTTCACGGTCAGCGGATCGGGCAACGGACAAAAAACCCTCACCTGCAGCGACAAGTTCGGCAGGCAGATCGATGTTCCCCGAGATCAAAGGCCCTGCGACCTCACAAAGAAGCTTCCCCCTATAAGGCTCGAAAGGGCCTTCCAGGCGGGTTTAAGAAAAAAACTTGGAGCAGGAGATGTTGAAGGGCTCTTTACTGCCCTTGCAAAAGGACTGGCCGGATGGGATTACAGCCTCACGGGTTCGGTCTTTGCAAAGCTCAGGGATCTCGCGAAGGACGATGCACTGAAGGACAATGCGATCCGGCTCCTTACGCTCTTCCTTGACCGGCATTACCCTACAGGGAAAAAGAGGCGCCGCTCGATCTTGCAGATGGCAACGGAAACGCTGCGTTCAATGTTCAACGCCGTCCCCCTCCTGGGCGATGCGCCTGCCGGCCGCCATGGACGGATAAACTTTGAAAAAAGACAGGGCCTCCGTCCGCCCCTTTCCGGGGAAGAGGTCCTCGTCGCCGATGCCGCCGGGTTTCCGCCGGAAGGGGATGACTCCTACGCGCAGCTCATCTCCGAGGCTTACAGGCTGGGCTGGAAAAGGTTTATCTGTTTCGGCCACCGCGGCCAGCGCTTCCTCGGCTGCGGTTTCGGGCCTGAAACAGACGGCGTGCGCATCGATGCATACGACTCAACGGGGGACTACCTCGCGTCGGGGATCGACGGCCTCGAGATATACGTCCACGGCAATGCGCAGGACCAGCTCGGGCAGATCCTGAAGCGGGGAAAGCTCGTCGTTTACGGCGACGTGGGGCAAACGTTCATGTACGGGGCAAAAGGCGGCGAGGTCTATGTCCTCGGCAATGCCGCCGGGAGGCCGCTTATCAACGCCGTGGGGAGGCCGCGGGTCATCATAAACGGCACGGCGCTTGATTTCCTCGCCGAATCCTTCATGGCGGGAGATCCCTATAACGGGGGAGGCTTCGTGATCGTGAACGGCATGGCATTTGATGGCAGCGGACGCGTCATCCCGCAGGATACCCCCTACCCGGGGTCGAACCTCTTCTCGCTCGCGTCGGGCGGGGCCATATTCATCAGGGACCCGTACAAAAAGATCGTTCCTGAGCAGTTGAACGGCGGGCAGATATTGCCCTTCGACGAACGCGATTGGGAGCTTATCCTCCCTTACCTAAAAGAGAACGAGCGGCTTTTCGGCATCTCCATCAACAGGCACCTCCTCACCGTTGACGGAAAACGCCGGAAGCCAGGGGAGGTCTATCGCACCATCGGGGCCGTAAGGCTTTCGGTACTCGCGAGCAGCGCTCTGGCCATGAATGAAGAGTGGGTGACAGGAAAAAAGGTCGAAGGGATGCCCGATATTTTATTTCATCACGACGCACATTATACTAAGATATAATGTCCCGAGGGCTTTATGAATGATCTTGGTTTTCTCCGTGAAGTGGAGAAGGCTACAGGCGAAAATATCTCTGCATGTTACCAGTGCTACAGGTGCACCGCCGGCTGCCCCGTCGCCGCCGACATGGACATCTATCCCCACAGGATCATACGCCATATCATCCTTGGCGACAGGGACAGGGCGCTCGGGTCGAAAATGATCTGGACCTGCCTCCAGTGCACGACCTGCAGCGTACGGTGCCCCAACGACATAGACGTTGCCCGCGTCTTTGACGCCCTCAGGAAGATCTCTGCATGGGAAGGGAAGATGGCAGAGAAGGACGTGTGGCGCTTTGACGAGATCTTCCTCGAAAGCGTTCAGAGGCACGGCAGGCTGAACGAGCTGGAGGCTATCCTCCGGTACAAGATCGGCAAAAAAGACCTCTTCGGTGATACGGTGATGGGCATGGGGATGCTGAAAAAAGGCCGGATGGGGCTGCTTCCGCACAATATCAAGGACAGGAATGGAATGAAGGGGATCTTCAAAAAGATAGATGATAAGAAGGTGAGAGGGTGAGAGGTAGTGAATAGTAAGGAACAAAAAAAACTGAAGATACGATACGGCGGGACCTTTTCGCCGAACGCCGAACGCCTGACACCGAACGGATTTAGGAGAGGTATTTATTGGTGACGTTGACCTATTATCCCGGGTGTTCCTTGAAGACCTCAAGCCGGTTCTACGAGGAATCGTTCAAGGCCATTTTTTCTTTCTTCGGGATCGAATTCAAGGAGCTTGGGGACTGGTCGTGCTGCGGCGCCTCGGCTGCGCACACGATCGATGAGCTGCTCGGCTATGCTCTGGCCGCAAGGAACCTTGCGCTCGCCGAACGCGAAGGACGCCACCTCTTCGCCCCCTGCTCCGCCTGCTACAACCGCTCGTTGATAACAAACGCCCGGATCGGGGAAAACAAGGAACTGAGGGAGGAGATCAACAAAGCGCTCTATCCCCTTCAATGCACCGGCGCCGTTGAGGTGAAGAATATCATCGAGGTGCTGCACGACCATGCGGGCATCGAAATGATCGCGCAACGTATCGCCTATGACCTCTCTTCGATCAGGGTCGTCCCCTATTATGGATGCGTCCTTACGCGCCTCATGAAGATGGACGCCTTCGACGACAAAGAGGACCCGGCAAGCATGGACAGCCTCATCTGGTCAGCGGGCGCGGAGCTCGTAAGCTGGCCGTACAAGATGGAATGCTGCGGCGCGAGCAAGACCCTCACCAACAAGGATATGACGCTCAAGCTGTCGTCAAAGATCATGGATATGGCCGTTTCCTTAGGCGCAGACGCCATTGTGACCCCCTGCCCCTTGTGCCAGTTGAACCTTGACCTCCTGCCCTATCTTGGGAGAGAGGGCAGGAGCGTGCCCGTGCTCTTTCTCACAGAGCTCCTTGAGCTCGCGTTCTTCGGCGCATTGAAAGGGACAAGCTCGCATATCATTCCGGTTGACGAAATTGTGAAGAAGGTGAAAAGGAAATGCAACGCCCTCGAATAATGAAAATGGAAAAAACCGGATCTTCTATAAGGATGAGTGTCGATGCCGGGCTTTCCCCGCAAACACGCTCCATCAATAGATCCCCTGAAGCAGCGCTTCGGGGTAACAATATTCCCTCTCTCTTTACGGAAAAGGGTCATAGCAAAAACATTCCCTCTCTCTTTACGGAAAAGGGTCATAGCAAAAACATTCCCTCTCTCTTTACGGAAAAGGGTCATAGCACAAACATTCCCTCTCTCTTTACGGAAAAGGGTCATAGCACAAACATTCCCTCTCCCCTGGCGGGAGAGGGTCAGGGAGAGGGGGGATTATACGACCGAGCTTCCTCGCCTCGATGGTTTGCTTGCGGAAAGCCCGGCATTGACACTCCAAATTATGTATCAGGGATAATTTATCATGAACAGCTCCGACGTTGTAGATAAACTCGCTTTCATAGGAACACACGATCCCGAAGGGGCACAGAGGCTGAAGAGGCTTCTCGACAGGAAGGATGCGCTGAATACGGGGAACGTATACGGGGAGCGCTTTACGAACAGGCAGTTCTCCCTTGTTTTTGCACCCCTCCTTGCCGCTGCCCTTGAGAGGGCAAAGATACTGGAGGCGCTGCCGGAGCAGGGCGAAACCATACCTGTCCTTTCCGCAAGGCTCGGCATGGGACAAAAAATGATATTTGACCACCTCAAGGAGCTTGTGCGAAAGAACCTCGTTGAGATGGCAGGACACAGGGACAGGGATGTGATATTCAGGAGGAAAAGATAGAGATGCGGCTCATGGTTGATAGCTCATGGCTCATGGCAAATCGTATATCGTATATAGTATTTCGTATATCGAGATTACAAAGAAGTATAAGGCGTTTATATGGTCTGTTTTGTTTTAACGTTGAACGTTGAACATAGAACGTTGAACAGATTTTAAGGACTTATGAAAGGTTATGTAAGGTTATGACAGAAAAGGTTGGAAAGGTTCTCGTGATCGGCGGCGGCATCGCAGGGATGGAGGCGTCGCTCAATCTTGTCGAGGCGGGCTACAGGGTGTACCTCGTCGACGAGAAGCCGAACATCGGCGGCAATATGTCGCAGCTCGACAAGACGTTCCCCACCAACGACTGCTCCATGTGCATCATGGCGCCGAAGCTCGTGGAGGTGGGAAGGAACCCGAACATCGAGCTCCTCATGAACTCCGATGTCGCGGCCCTCGACGGCGTGCCGGGCAACTTCACTGTCACGCTGAAGCGGAGGCCCCGCAGGGTGCTGCCCGATAAATGCACGTCCTGCGCGCTCTGCGCCCCCAGCTGCCCCCTTGAGGTAGGAAGCGGCTACAACATGGGAATGTCGCAGCGGAGCGCGGCATACCTCAATTTTCCCCAGGCGATCCCATCGACATATATGATAGACAGGGAGATAGCGCCGTGCGTTGACCGCTGCCCCGTCAACCTCAACGTGCGCGACTACGTGGGGCTCATCGCCGAGGGCAGGTTTTTCGACGCCCTTGACCTCATCAGGGAAAGGCTCCCCTTCCCCGGCGTCATCGGCCGCATATGCAGCCACCCCTGCGAGGACGAGTGCCTTCGGGGCAGAAAAGTGGACCAGCCCGTCGCTATATGCGCCCTGAAAAGGTTCGTTGCCGACTACGAGGCCGGGAGAAGAGAAGCCCCTGTCCCGGAGATCGCCGAAGCGCGGAAGGAAAAGATAGCGGTCATAGGGGGAGGGCCAGCAGGACTCGCATGCGCCATAGAGCTGAGAAAGGCAGGGTACGGCGTCACGGTCTTCGAGGCCCACGACAGGCTCGGCGGCATGCTCTATCTCGGTATCCCCGCATACCGCCTGCCAAAGGACGTGCTGGCGAGGGAAGTCGCCATTGTGGAAAAGATGGGCATCACGGTACGGTACAACACGGCCGTCGGGAAAGACGTATCGATCAACGAGATCCGCAGCGATTATGACGCCCTCTTCGTAAGCCCCGGCGCACACGGCAGCAGGGGCCTCGGCATCGCGAACGAAAGGGCCGGCGGCGTCATAAACGGGATAGAATTTTTGCGGAAGGTCAACAAAAATGAACCGGTGGAGCTGGGCAGCACCGTCCTTGTCATCGGGGGCGGCAACGTCGCCATCGATGTGGCGCTCACGGCAAAACGATGCGGCGCCGGCGATGTGCACATGGCGTGCCTCGAGCGCTGGGACGAGATGCCGGCCCATCAATGGGAGATCAGGCAGGCCCTCGAAGAAGGGATTACGATCCATACGTCCTGGGGGCCGAAAGAGATCATGCTGTCCGACGAAGGCTGCGCGGCGGGCATCGACTGCAAGCGGTGCCTCTCCGTGTTTGACGAGAGCGGGCGCTTCAACCCTTGCTACGAGGACTCGACGACAAAGCGCTTCAAGGCCGACACGGTCATCCTTGCCATCGGGCAGGCTGTCGATACGGACTTCCTTGCAGGCATCCAGGGCATTGAGCGATACCCTGACGGCAGGATCAAGGCAGACCCCGTCACCCTCCAGACGTCTGCTGAAGGCATCTTTGCGGGCGGAGACGCCGCGACAGGGCCGAAGATGGCGATCGACGCGATAGCCCAGGGCAACGAGGCGGCCGAGTCGATCAGGCGCTATCTTGAGGGAAGAGACCTGAGGGAAGGAAGGCTGGCCCGCGAGGATGCGCTCGTTGAGGATGTTCCCGGCGGTATAGCAAAGAAGGCGCGCGTTGCCATACCATCGATACCGGTCGAAGAAAGAAAAGGCTTCCATGAGGTCTACCTGGCGCTCAACGAAAAAGAGGCCATGGAAGAGGCGAAGAGGTGTTTAAGCTGCCGAAGGTGCCTGGGGTGCAGGATATGCGAGGAGTTCTGCAAACCCGAGGCCATTGATTACAGCGAAGGGCCCGTCGAAGAAAGGTTGGAGGTAGGCAGCATCATCGTGGCAAGCGGTTTTGATGAATACGACGCCCACGGGAAAAAGGAATTCGGCTACGGGGTCTACCCGAACGTGGTCACCAGCGTCGAATTCGAGCGCATCCTCTCTGCGACGGGCCCCACGGGGAGCGTTGTCATGAGGCCCTCCGACGGGAAGATACCGAAAAAGATCGGCTTCATCCAGTGTGTAGGGAGCAGGGACAAGGTGAACGAATACTGCTCGTCCGTATGCTGCATGTACGCGACCAAAGAGGCGGTCATTGCGAAGGAGCACCAGAACGACGTCGAGGCGACGATCTTTTACATGGATATACGTGCGTACGGAAAAGGCTTCGATCAGTACTTTGAGCGGGCAAAAGGCGAGTATGGCGTCAGGTATATAAAATCGATGGTATCGAGGATCCTTGAGAACCCCGCGACGCAAGACGTGTCCGTCGTATACGTTGACGACGGCGGCGAGCTGCGGGAAGAAACATTCGACATGATCGTTCTCTCTGTGGGCTTAAGGCCATCAAAAAACCTCGCAAAGCTTGCAACGACGCTGGGCATAGAGCTCAACGGATACGGCTTTATCAAGGGAGGGGCAGAAAATCCCCTCCTCACCTCGCGCGAGGGGATCTACGCATGCGGCGCCTGCGAATCCCCCCAGGATATCCCCGAGACCGTGACGGCCGCCTGCGGCGCGGCATGCGAGGCGGCATCGCTCATCACCGGGGCGCGGGGAAAAGACCTCGTCGTCCAAAAGCTCCCTGACGAACGAGACGTCGACGCCGAGGAGCCGCGGATAGGCGTTTTTGTCTGCAATTGCGGCGTCAATATCGGCGGCGTGGTAAATGTCCCCGAGGTGAAGGAATATTCAAAAGGGCTTCCCAATGTCGTCCTTTCCGACGACAACCTCTTTACCTGTTCCCAGGATACCCAGGACAAGATGAAGAAGCTCCTTGAGGAGCACAGGATAAACAGGGTCGTCGTCGCCTCCTGCTCTCCCAGGACGCACGAGCCCCTCTTCAGGGCGACCATTCGCGAGAAGGGGTTGAATAAATATCTCTTCGAGATGGCGAATATCAGGGACCAGTGCTCATGGGTCCATATGCACGATAAAGAGGACGCGACGGAAAAGGCAAAGGCCCTCGTAAGAATGGCGGTCATGAACGCCAACCATATAAAGCCGCTGAGAGAGGCCACCATAGATGTCAACAGAAAGGCGCTCGTTGTCGGCGGCGGCATCGGCGGTATGACGGCGGCCCTCAAGCTTGCCGACCAGGGCTTCGAGGTCTTCCTGATAGAAAAGGAAGAGGCGCTTGGCGGAAACCTTCGCCACATTCACCGCACCCTCGATGGCATCGATGTGCAGGGATTCCTGAAAGAAACAATAGAAAAGGTAACGGGCCACCCGCTCATCCACGTGGAGATAAATGCCGCCGTCGTCGACCACGGCGGCTTTAAGGGAAATTTTTCAACGGGCATCGCAGCTGGCGCATCGAAAGAACACAAGAAGATAGAGCACGGGGTCATCATCATTGCCACAGGCGGCAAGGAGCTGAAGCCTCACGGCCATTTCGGCTACGGCGAAGATAAAAGGGTCATGACGCAGCATGAGCTTGAGGGAAAGATCGCTGCCGGCACGCTTGGCCCCTTTAAGCGATGCGCCATGATACAGTGTGTCGGGTCAAGGAACGAAGAGCGGCCTTACTGCAGCAGGGTCTGCTGTTCTACTGCCATAAAGAACGCCATAGCGCTGAAGGATCTCGCCCCGGAGTGCGATGTGGTGGTCCTCTACCGGGATATCCGCACCTACGGCTTCCTGGAAAGGTATTATCTGGAGGCGAGGAGGCTCGGCGTGAGGTTCATACGGTATGAGATGTCGGCGCAGCCGGTTCTGGACCTGAAAGGAAGCAACCCCACCCTGGCCTGCCATGACCCGTCCGTTATGGAGAACATATCCTTCGACGCTGACCTCATTGTGTTGAGCAGCGCCATCGTACCGCCGGACAACAACGATCTCGCGACGCTCCTTAAGCTGCCGAGAACCAACGAAGGGTTCTTCCTCGAAGCCCACATGAAGCTTAAGCCAGTGGATTTCGCCTCTGACGGCATATTTCTCTGCGGCATCGCCCATTCGCCGAAAAATATGAAGGAGACGATCGTTCAGGCTGAAGGCGCGGCGGCGAGGGCGATGACAATACTCTCAAAAGAGAAGATGGCTGTCGGCGGCGTCGTCGCCTGCGTCGAGGGAGAGAAATGCGCAGCATGCCTCACCTGCGTCCGGGTATGCCCCTATTCAGTGCCCGTTATCAATGAGCGGGGCGAGGCGGAGATCGACATCAGCAAATGCAAGGGCTGCGGCACCTGTGCAGCCGAATGCCCTGCAAAGGCGATCGACCTTATGCACTACAGGGATATACAGCTCGAGGAGAAGGTGAAGGCGCTGTGCGTGAAATAATGACGAAGGACGAAGGACGACCATTCGCCCCGCGAAGTGCGGGACTCATTAGGACGAGGGACGCAAAAGCAAGTGCCTCTTCGTCCGAGCGAAGCGGTCGTCCGAGCGAACGCAGTGAGCGGACGTCCATCGTCCTTCATTCAAGGAGTTGCTGTGAATAGTTTTGAGCCGGAGATCATTGCTTTTTGCTGCGAGTACTGAGGGTATACGGCGGCGGACCTGGCAGGTTCGATGAGGCTTTCGTACCCGGCAAATGTAAAGATCGTTAAGGTCCCCTGCACAGGCAGGGTTGATGTCATTCACGTGATGAAGGCCTTTGAGAGCGGCGCCGACGGCGTCTGCCTCGTCGGCTGCCTCGAAGGGGACTGCCATTTTCTTGTGGGAAACATAAGGGCACGGAAGCGTGTCGAATACGCGAAGCAGCTTCTCGACGAGTGCGGGATCGGCCGAGACCGGGTTGCCATGTACAACCTTTCATCGGCAGAGGGGCAGAAGTTCGCCCAGATCGCGCAGGAAATGACGGAGAAGATACGGGGGCTGGGGCCGAATCCAGTGAAACGGCAGGGAGATAAGAAATGAGGGACGAAGGACGACCATTCGCCCCGCGAAGTGCGGGACTCATTAGGACGAGGGACGCAAAAGCAAGTGCCTCTTCGTCCGAGCGAAGCGGTCGTCCGAGCGAACGCAGTGAGCGGACGTGCTTCGTCCTTCCTGGAGTTAAGGCATGAGGGACGACCATTCGCCCCGCGAAGTGCGGGACTCATTAGGACGAGGGACGCAAAAGCAAGTGCCTCTTCGTCCGAGCGAAGCGGTCGTCCGAGCGAACGCAGTGAGCGGACGTGCTTCGTCCTTCGGATTTCAATTAAGGAGTTTATTATGATCGTCGCTGACAGAAAGCCTTTTGAAGAGATTATAGAGATGCTGAAGCCCTATTCCAGCATACTCCTTCTCGGCTGCAACGAATGCGTTACCGTCTGCGCAGCCGGCGGCGCCAAGGAGGTTGCGGTGCTCGCGTCGGAGATACGCCTGTTCAGGGCAAAGGAAGGCAAGCCCGTAGAGATCAAAGAGGTGACCCTGGAAAGGAACTGCGACCCGGAATACGTTGAGGCCTTGAAGCCTTTTATCAATGACTTTGACGCTGTGCTTTCGATGGCGTGCGGCTGCGGCATACAGTTCGTGGGTGAGCATTACCGGAACAAGATCGTCCTGCCCGCCGTAAACACTACGTTTTACGGCGTCACTGAGCAGCACGGCATGTGGGCCGAGCGCTGCCAGGGGTGCGGCAACTGCGTCCTCGATAGAACACTCGGCATATGCCCCGTTACGCGCTGCGCGAAGAGCATCTTCAACGGGCCCTGCGGCGGCTCGCAGGGAGGCGTCTGCGAGGTGGACAAGGATACGCCCTGCGCGTGGCAGCTTATCGTAGACCGCTACAAAGAGATGGGCATGCTTGACAGGTACCTCGATATACAGCCGGCTAAGGACTGGTCGACAAGCAGGGACGGCGGCCCGCGCAAGAGGATCAGGGAGGATTTGAAGATATGAGCACTGCAAGCAGCCTGGAAAGGGTACTGAAGGCCGGCAACTTTGCCGTCACCTCCGAGTGCGGCCCCCCGCGAGGAGCTGACCCGGAGGCAGTAAAGAAAAAAGGAGGTTTCCTGTTAGGGTATGTCGATGCGGTGAACGTCACCGACAACCAGACGAGCGTCGTGAGGATGAGCAGCCTCTCCGCCTCCCTCATATTGAAGGCGATGGGCTTCGATCCTGTCATGCAGATGGTGTGCAGGGACCGGAACAGGATCGCCATCCAGAGCGACGTCCTCGGCGCCGCCGCGCTGGGCATCAGCAACATCCTCTGCCTATCCGGCGACCACCAGAAGTTCGGGGACCACCCCACCGCAAAAAACGTCTTCGATATCGACTCCATGCAGCTCATACAGTGTATCAGGCAGATGGCGGACGACGGCAGGTTTCTAAGCGGTGAAGAGATAAAAGGCAAGCCCGCCCTCTTCGTGGGGTGCGCCGCAAACCCCTTCGCCGATCCCTTTGAGATCAGGGCCATGCGGCTCGCGAAAAAGGTAAAGGCCGGCGCACAGTTCGTCCAGACCCAGTGCATCTTCAACGTCGATAAATTCGGGAAATGGATGGAGATGGTGCGAGACCTCGGCGTCCACGAGAAGGTCTACATCCTCGCGGGGATCACGCCGATGAAATCCGCCGGCATGGCGAAATACATGAAAAACTCCGTGCCGGGCATGGATGTGCCCGATGACCTCATCAGGCGCATGCAGGATACCCCGAAGGAAAAGCAGGCAGAGGAAGGCATCAGGATCTGTCTGGAGACGATCGAGAAGGTGCGCGGCATCAAAGGGGTCAGCGGCATCCACATCATGGCCATCGAATGGGAGCAGATGGTGCCGGAGATCGTCAGATCAGCCGGCCTTTACCCCCGGCCACAATCGTAAGTCGCTTAACCCGGTGAAATGTGAAAAGTGAAATGTGAAAGGGAATAAGAGAGCTTTCAGCGTTCAGCACACAGCTGTCAGCTGAAACAAAAAAGGCTTTTAGACTGAAAGCTGATAGCTAAAAAACTGTCAATCCAGCATCGGCTATCCGGCAACAAGCTCTCCGCTCTCAGCTCTCAGCTCTCAGCTTACTTATCACGGACAAAAGTTATCGTAGAGGGCGCCAAATTTTGATTCCAGCGAGAACTTTATCCACGGCTGGTCATCTCCGTATCTCTGCTCGGGCAAGGCCCTTCCGGTTACCGTATCATACTCAACCAGTGCATGCGTCCTGTAGATCTTCTGCTCGCAATTTATTTCGATCAGAGATTTAAACTTGTCGACTTCGTCGGTGCCTCCCTGTTTCTCTGTTGCCTTCTGCCATATTTTGAATGATTTATCGCCAAGACGCTCGAGGCTCGTATTGTCAAAATAGAACCGTTCCTTTTCGCTTTCGTAAAAAGCCTTCCATTCCTGCCCGTATGATGTTGAGTAGGCTCCCGTTATGATCAGGCTAAGAAAAAAGACTGATAAAATTTTTGCAGACATCTTCATAGTGACCTCCCAAAGACGTTATTTCTATCAATGATAGAGAAACGGATCAGTAGCCGGCATTGCGATTCCCGCAAAATCATCAGGAGGATAGCGCCGCAGCGCCGAGCCCATAAAGCTCATCCAGATCGGCAGGCATACCCTGGCGCCGCTTTCCCCTTTGCCAAGCGATGTCCTCGCATCAAAACCGACCCACACGCCCGTGACGATATGCGGAGAGTAGCCGACAAAAAGGGCGTCGTAGTAGTTGCTTGTGGTGCCTGTCTTTCCTGCCACAGGGTACCCCATCTTCGAAGCCCCTTTTGCCGTGCCGTATTCTGTCGGTCCCTTCAGGAGGGCATTCATCTTCGCCGCTATGTCCTCGCTGATGGCACGTTCTTTTTCCACGGGATTTTCTTCGAGAGCATTCCCCTCGTTGTCGATGATCCGCTTCACGAAAACAGGCTTTATCCGGTATCCCCCGTTCGCAAACACCGCAAATCCCTTCACAAGGTCGAGGAGCGTCAGGTTTGATGTCCCCAGCGCGATGGAAAGGTTGTCTTCAACCTCAACATTAAGCCCGAGCTCTTTCAGCGTTTCCTTCACGGGACCTATGCCTATCTCTTCGAGAAGCCTCACCGTGGCCGCGTTCTTTGAATACGCGACGGCATCCCGTATCGTTATCTGGCCGTCGTACTTATTGTCGTAATTTTTCGGAGTCCATGTCCTGCCGGCGCCAATGCGGTATTCCTTCGGCTCATCGACGATCACCGTATCAAGGTCATACCCCTTTTTTAATGCAGTAATATATATGAACGGCTTGAATGCGCTTCCGGACTGGACCTTTGCCGAGACCGCCCTGTTGTAAGGGCTTCGTTCAAAATCCCTTCCGCCGACCATCGCGTGGACATATCCCGTCCCGACATCCATACAGAGCAGCGCTCCCTCTACCTTTAAACTGCGTACAGGCTGAAAGGTGCGGGTCTTCTTTTTATCGGTGCCGGAGTACCTGCCTTTTACCACATCACCGGGCTTGAAGGGAAAGTCGTCCGTTTGAAGCACGCCTTTTTCATTGCCCGCATGGACCAGGTAGCCTTTCTTCATCCTCTCCGATACGAGGAGGTTGTACGTCTTCCCTTCCCTCAATCCGGAAAGCCTGATATCCTTGTCTTCGGCCTTTATAAAGCCCTCCCATTTCTTCTTGTCCAGGCGATAGGCGACGACGTAATCGCCTTTTCGCTGCTCGTAAAGGTTCAGCCCTCTCCTGACAGCCTCCTCCCCGAGCTTCTGCAGCTGGATATCCACCGCTGCGTATATCTTAAGGCCTTTTCTCGAAACGGCGCCCTTCCCGTATTTTTCTTCCACATAACGGAAAATAAAATCCTTATAGTAGCTGTCCGCAAAGACACCGTGGTCCTCTCTGATGGCAATCTTCTCCTTCAGCATAGAGTTCTTTGTCCTGGCATTGATGAAGCCCTTTTCTTCCATCTGATCTACCACGTATTCCTGGCGCGCCCTCGCGTTGCCGGGATGTTTTTTAGGGGTATAGCGGGACGGGGCCTGCACAATGCCGGCGAGAAGCGCCGCTTCAGCCCTCGATATCTCCCATACGTGCCTCCCGAAATAGACCTGGGAGGCCGCCTCAACCCCGTACACACCGTGCCCCATGTAAATATTATTAAGATAGAGATTGAGGATCTCCTTTTTCGTCAGCGAATTTTCCAGGCGGTAGGAGAGTATCGCCTCTTTCACCTTTCGCGTTATGTTCTTTTCAGGTGTGAGCATGAGCGACTTTACGACCTGCTGCGTTATTGTGCTTCCGCCCTGCACAACCTTTCCGTAGAGAATATTCTTCCAGAGCGCCCTTACGATGCTGAGCGGATCCACTGCGCCGTGCTTGAAGAAGTCGGCGTCCTCGGCTGCGAGGAAGGAGTCCTTCACGTATTTCGGGATCTTATTGTAGGCGACAAATATCCTGTTGTCCGGCACGATGAGATAGATGAGCTGGTCGTTGTTGTCGTAAATATTGGTGACCGGCTTGTTCTTCAAATGTTTTAGAACATCAACTGACGGTATGTCGCTCATGATATAAATAACGAAGCCCGCGGAGAGAAGCACGCAGGATAACAGGACAAGTATGATCAGGTAGAAAGGGAGTCTCTTTTTGAAGGGCCTTGTCCTTTTCTTAGCCAACGCATTGCTCCGCTGAACAACGACAATTATTCATTCCTGCCTTTGAGGGATAAAGCAGAATTGCCCTTCGGCATGTCATGAGATTGCACAGGTTACTATGGCCTTGGCAGCTAATTTACCGTCCGCGCTTTTTACGTCCACATCTGTTACCGCAAATCTTTTTCCCCTGTGTACGACCCTGCCTTCGGCATAGATAGGCACGTCCTTGACGGCCGCACAATAATTTATCTTCATCTCGAGGGTGAGGGCCTTCTCGCCTTCATGCAGGATCGACATCACGGCATTGATGCCCGCCGAGTCAGCAAGGCTTGCGATAACCCCGCCGTGGAAATAGCCGAAGGGGTGCGTCAGGTGGTCCTTGAAATCGAGCTGGAGCTTCGCATATCCTTCGCCGATCTCGACGACCTCAATGCCGATATGCCCAAAGTAAGGCGTGTCCTTTGCCATCTTTCTTTGCAATTCCTCTTTCATATCGAGAACCTGCTTACATTTCTATACCAAAACACACATTTTATCAACAGTATTGTGGCAAACCGATGCTGGATACTCGATGCTTGATGCTGGATAGCTATCAGCGATCAGCTTTCAGCCATCAGCCTAAAGACCTTTTTTGTTCCAGCTGACAGCTGTCTGCTGAATGCTGACAGCTGTCTTATTTCTTTCACCTTTCACCTGGCTGTTTCATCGTTTCCTTTGACCGCATGATGCTCGCGAGGGCGATAAGGCTGGTAACAAAGAGGATCCATACGATCGTCCTGTATGCTGACGGCGGGTACATGCCCTGCGTCTTGCCGGCACTGTCGAGAACATATCCCATCAAGGGCTGGAAGATGATCCCGCCGATAAAAGGAAAGATGTTCATCGTTCCCATGGACGTGCCGGCGATCTCGCCGGGAAAGAGCTCTTTTGTCGCAATTATGGCGATGGTTCCTACCGAGCTGATCGTGACGCCCATCAAAAAAAAGAGTACGTACAGCGCCGGGATCGACAGCGTCTTATAAAACAGCAGCACCACCAGCCAGCACAGGCAGTTAAGTACCGACGTGCCGACAAGCACCTTTTTTCTGCTCATCAATGTCTTGTCGGAAAGATGCCCGATGACGGGGCTCAAAAAGATCATCGCGAAGGCGATCATTGAGAGGATATTCCCCGTGGTGTTTTTCGATAGCTGATAGACGTCCATAAGGTAGGGCCCTGCCCAGAGCCCGAAGAAGCCGAAAAGCGCCCCTCCCCTCATAATGAACCATATGGCAATAGCCCAGAAATGTTTTTCCCGCACGATAACCTTCAGGTCTCTTACAATGCTTCTCTTCACCGGCATATCATTGTATGTGTGCCCGACGATGCCTGCCATCCCTTTTTTCGCAGGGCTGTCCTCGACGAAAAGCCACGTCATAACGGTCAAAGCAAGAGACACTGCGCCGGTCACGACAAAGGATGTCCTCCAGCCGAATGCGTGGGAGAGGACCGCGAGCGGCGTTGTTGCCGTCAGCCATCCTACCCCCCCGATAGCCATAAGGATGCCCGATATCCTTGCCAGCTCAACACCCCTGTACCACTCCGATAATACCCTCATCGTCGCGATAAAGACGGCAGAAACGCCAAGCCCCACGAACGCCCTTGCCGCAAAGGCAAATTCAAAACGCGGCGCAAGGCCAAAAAATAAGGCCCCGAAGGACGCAAAAAAACCGCACGCGACAAGGGTCTTCTTCGGCCCCCATGAATCCGATAGAATGCCCACCGGCACCTGCGTCAGGGCATACGGATAAAAATAGGCGGAGGCAAGCAGCCCCAGGCTTGCGCCCGATATCATGAAATCATCGATCAGCTCCTGCGCCACAACGGCAGGCGCAACCCTCTGGAAATATACAATGAGATACTGCGCGGCGAGTATCGCGAAGATATACCAGCGGTATCGGTAGACCTTTTCAAGCCCTTTTTTCATGTAACAATGATCGTCCGTTCAGATTTTACATTCTATATGCTTTCATGTACAATAAAGCAATTTTAAACAACGGAGATTCGCCATGCAAAAAGAGATATTAAAAGATTTGCTTAATGTTGTAAAGGGAATAACCCCGCCCGATTGCGTTGTGCGCAACGGCAAGGTTGTGAACGTCTTTACCAATGCCATAGAAGAAAACCTTCTCATCGCTATCAAGAATGGCTTCATCGCATCCATTGAAAAAGATGAAGGGCGCTCGCCTTATGGCAATGCGCCGGTGATCGATGCGGAAGGGTCGTACCTCTGCCCGGGCTTCATCGACGCCCACACGCACATAGACAACTCTCATTCATTCCATGCCCTTGTCCCCTACGCGTTAAAAGGCGGGACAACAACGATCATAACGGAGATGGGCGCCGTAAGCTGCGCGACGGGCATCCAGGGAGCGGAAGCGTTCATCGACAGCACAAAAGGATACCCCCTGCGGTGCTATTTTGTCGCCCCGCCGCATACGCCGCCTTTCCCCTCGATGGAAGGCGCCCTTGGCATAACCTACAAAGAGTTCTCAAAGCTCCTGAAGCGTGAGGACTTCGTCGGCGTAGGAGAGGCATACTGGATGAGGGCCCTCAACGGCGACGGCAGGATCCTTAAGCAGGCGGAGCTTGCGATGTCGCTCAACAAAAGGCTTGACGGCCATGCCGCGGGCGCCCGCGGGAAGAGGCTCGTTGAGTACGCCCTCACCGGCATCACCTCATGCCACGAATCGGTAAACGTCGACGAGGCCCTCGAAAAGCTGAGATACGGCATCTATGTCATGATCAGGGAAGGCTTCGTGCGGAAGGAACTCCCCGAGCTTGCGAAGCTGAAAGATCACGACGTGGACAAACGGAGGGTCATGCTCGTCTCTGACACCTTCGACCCGGTCATGCTCTGCGAAGAGGGGTATCTCGACGTCGTGGTAAAAAATGCCATCCGGTACGGGTTCGCCCCGATGGACGCGATCAAAATGGCCACGATCAACCCCGCGGACTATTATGGGCTGCGGTACCTCGGCGCAATAGCTCCTTTGCGATATGCTGATATCCTCTTTTTAAAAAGCTTAGAGGATGTAGCGATAGAGAGGGTCATGGCCAACGGGGAGATGGTCTTCGAAGGGGGGAGATTCCTGAAAGACATCACGCCATTCGAATATCCGCTCAGAGTAAGGCAGACAATAGCGGCCGCAAAATGCACCGAAGAGGATTTTAAGATAAAGGCAGACCCGAAGCGCCCCGAGATACGCGTCATCGAGGTCGTGAACCAGACCATTACCAGAGAGGTCAGGCACAGGCCTACTGTCCGGGGAGGCTACCTGGAGAAAGACCTTGAAAATGACATTATACCCGTTGCGGTAATTAACAGGACGAACTCAAAGCAGCGCAGCAACGCCTTCATTAAAGGAACCGGCATCAAGAACGGCGCCTTGGCCACAACCATCGTCTGGGATACCGCCAATATATTCGTCATAGGGAGCAGCGAAAAGGATATGGCGCTTGCCGTGAACAGGATCATAGATATCCAGGGCGGCGCTGTCATAATATCGGGCGGCGAGATCGTCTACGAGTTTCCCACGCCTGTCTTCGGCCTCATATCGACCGACAGCATGGAAAACATAAAGGACAAGATCAAGGAGCTCGAAACTAAGCTCCCTGCGATAGGGACGTCCTTTGACAAGCCTTTTCTCAACATGCAGACCATCCCCTTTACGGGCCTGCCGTTTTTAAGGATAACCGACAAAGGGCTTGCGGATATAAAGACCAAGAAGCTGGTATCCTTGTTTGTAGAGTGAAAAACAGGTAATAGGTGATGGGTGATGGGTAACGCACTGCACCGCAGTTCCTATTACCTATAGCCTATCACCTTTCTCATTAAGAAGTTTTGAATTTTATCTTGTTCTCCTGCCCTTTGATAAGCCGCCTGATGTTGTCCTTGTGCTTGATGAACACGAAGACCGCTATGACAACAGCGAGCAGGACATATTCAACGGGCACTTTCAGTGCGTACATCGCGAACGGCACGATCCCTGCGCCGGCGAGCGACCCCAGGGACACATACCGCCAAATCATTAAAATAGCGACAAAGACAATAAAGCAGGGGATTATGGCGATGGGTCCTACGGCAAGATAGACGCCAAGCGCCGTTGCCACCCCCTTCCCTCCCCGGAACCTCAGAAAGACGGGGAACAGGTGGCCCACGAAGGTTGCGAAGCCGATGACCGCCACGACCTCCTTCGGCACACCGCACCGTATCGCTATGAATGTCGGCAGGAAGCCTTTTGCGATATCCCCGAAAAGCGTAACGATCCCGAGCGCCTTTCCTGCTGTACGCATCACATTTGTTGCGCCTATATTTCCGCTCCCGGTCTTTCGGGGGTCTTTGCCCTTAAGCCTTGCAAGCATTACGCCGATCGGTATCGAGCCGATACAATAGGCAATGAGAATATATGCAGCCTGCAGCATGGAGCTATGATATTCAAAATAATATTTCTTGTCAATAAATCTAAGAAACCGTGAATAGTATATAGTATATCGTATATAGTGAACCGCAAAAGAATCTTTGCGCATACGATATACGAACTACGGTATACTACGTGCGAATTGCTGGACGAATGTACTGGCTGATAGCTGACAGCTGATAGCTATCAGCTATTCTTATTACCCTTGACTTTGTTGAAAATTTTTCTTATCTTAATAAACTTCATGGGCCGTTAACTCAGTCTGGTAGAGTATCTGCCTTTTAAGCAGAGAGTCGCAAGTTCAAGTCTTGCACGGCCCAAATGTCCCCATCGTCTAGAGGCCTAGGACACTGGCCTTTCACGCCGGCAACCGGGGTTCGAATCCCCGTGGGGACGCTCTTAATCCTCAGGGTTTTGCGTATCCTGTCGATGATTGCCCGTACGGCTTCAGGCTTTACCGCACCAACAGTTTTCTTCAATAAAGCTTATCCATTTCGCCTTCCCGGCGGCAAAATCCCGATCCTATTGCTTCCCTGTCCTTGGTGCCATGTAATCAAAGGCGGCGCTTATCGGGAAAGCCGTAGAAGATCCTTGAGGTCCGCATTGGGAATGTAGCTCCGGTATATCTTTTCGAAGGTGCCGTCCGCTTTCATGGCATCCAGGACGGATTGCCATTTTGCAGCCACCTCCGCCGGGGTTCCCAGCGATATGGCGATATAGAAATAGGTGTTGCTCACAAGAAAGACCGGCTCCAGGTCTTCCATGCTGTACCCGGCCTTTTTCACGATCTCCGGAACGGTAATGTCGGTAAAGACCGAGACCTGCACGCTTCCGTCCATAAGCTGCTTGACGTTGGTGGTCGGGAGAGGAGAGCTGACCAGGTTCGTAAACCCTTTGTTCTTGAGATACTGTTCGGTAAACCAGTTGGTAGTGGTAGCAATGGCGGTAAGCTTCCTGGCCTCTTCCAGGCTTTTGATCTTTACGCCGGAGCCTTTCTTCGCGTAGAATATCGCGCTGTTCTTGCCGACAGGCCCCACCCACTGAAACATCTTCTCTCTTTTATCGGTCCTTTCGGCGCTGAAAAGCACTACGTTTGGGGTCTTCAGCGCTGTGGTGTAAGCCTCGTCCCAAGATGTCAGCCGGATCTTGTCCGGAATACCCTGGCGGGCAATGATCTCACGCACTATGTCCGTGACAAAACCGGTGACCTTCCCGTCCTTCATGAATGTGACAGGCGGGTATTCCTCCGTCAGCATTGTCAGCCCAGAAGCTCCTTTTATATCCTTCCGGGCCGCATGTACGTTTACGGCAAGAACGATCAAGCAAAGTATCAAACAAAAACAGCCGATCCTTTTCATACTATTTCACCTTCCTTGTAAGTGTAGCCACAGTATTGAAACGTGAAAGAATAACAAGAATAACCACGCGGGTCAACGGAATAATAGAGAGCCGATGAACTGTTCGAAGAGCTTTTGGATATCATCTCTCCGCGCTATCCGGCAAAGCCATTCTTCCGGGACGGCGTCGTAGCCGTAATGGATCCCCGCCAGGCCGCCGGTGACAATACCGGTTGTGTCGGTGTCCTCGCCGAGGTTGACCGCCTTGAGGACCGCTTCTCTGTATGAACTGGAATTGAGGAGGCACCAGACGCCCGCCTCGAGGGTATGAACGACATAGCCGCCTGACCGTATCTCGTCTTCGGGGAGATCTGCTATATTGCCGGAGAAGAGGCGGGAGAAAGGGGAAAACGGCAATCGGCTGCGGAAAGGCAGCCTGTCATAATAGCTTTGAATGACGTATGCCGTCAGCTCATATGCCCCGTGAGGGTTTGCTCCCTCCAGCAGGGCCTTCACCATGATACAATAGAAGGCGCACGCCGCCTGGGCGATGCAGTGCCGGTGCGTGAGGGCCGACGCCTTGTGCGCATGGCCGATGATAGAGGAAGGAGAGGATCTCCCGAAATAGATGGCGACCGGCAGGATGCGCATCAGCGACCCGTTCCCGTTGTCATGCTCGCTGTCGCCTCCTGCCGCCTCAGGAGCTGTGCCGCTCATCATCCGTTGGATCGAGCTCCTCGTTGCATTACCTATATCGAAGACAACGCCCTGCGGCGTCCAATACCCGTCTTTCATCCAGCGCACGAAGAGCTCCCCCATGCGGTTCGTGTCGAAACCATCGAGCAAGCTCTCCACGCTGCAGAGCATAAGCGAGCTGTCGTCCGACCACGTGCCGGGCGGCTTGTTGAAGGTCCCGTATCCCCGCATATCGGCCACAGGGTCTTTCTTCCGCTCTTCCCTGCCTTGAAATTCCACGGGCACGCCGAGGGCATCCCCTACGACAGCGCCCCACAATCCGCCAAGCATCCTGTCTTTCAATGAACTACCCCTCCGCAAGCATCGGGCGCCCCCTCACCCTGACCCTCTCCCGCGAGGGGAGAGGGGACAAAATATATACAGAACATATCCGTAATAGACCCTGACCCTCTCCCGCCAGGGGAGAGGGAATTACTGTTATCATCCTCCCCAGTGCCTCGCTCCCTATCCTCTCCCGCGAGGTGAGAGTTGCACGTCTTGCAGCGGCATCGGGCGCCCCCTCACCCTGACCCTCTCCCGCCAGGGGAGAGGGAACAGTGTTACCCCGCGGCGCGCTGCGGGGAATCATCCGGATTGCAACGGTCATTCCATTATCTCCTTCAGCCTTTCAATGATCCTCACCATCCCCAGGGTGTCGAGGCGGCAGTAAGCGAGGAGGGCGCTGCGGAGCCTGCCGGTCTCTTCGGGATCGCCTGATCCCCGCATCCTGAAATAGGCCTGCATGGCCATGTCGCCGTCGCGGACATCCATATCCTCGTAGCTTAGGTCGGGGACAAGGGCCGGGAGGACGTATTTCAGCGAATAGGAGCCGCTGAACTGCCAGTGGTAAATGGCCTTTTTCTGGAAGGGGACAGCGAGGTCTCTCAGGTTGTTGAGCATTACATCGATGTCATCGCGATATTTCGGGAGCCATTCGGCGAGGCCCCTCAATACCCCTGCCTCGAACCCCGCATAATAGGCAAGGACGCATGCGTTCTGCGGGATCTCGCCGGCGAGCTTTTTGATCAGCTCTTCCCTCGGGTCGATCTTCGGGTCTGCGAGGTATTCATGGTGCAGAAGTCCGGCATCCTCATCTTCCAGATAATGCAGCGAATACTGGAACGGCACCTGCTGGTAAGGCCTCGTCCCGTCGAAGAGCGGGATGGCGGCGCCGACGGTCTCGAAGTCGAGAAAATAGAGCGGGTACCAGAGGGAATCGAGAAATTCCCTGATCGCTTCGCTTGAGATGACGACCTTCTTCTCGAGGGCTGCCTCCACCTGGAGCCGCTGGTTCGGCGTAAGCATGAAGAGCGGCACGTCTTCGAGGCGGGTGATGCCCCGGTTATAGAGCGTGAACGGCAAGCTTTTACTGCCCCTGATATCAAATACCGACTCGTCGGGGATGTGCTGCCAGCAGTGCCCCACGAAGTCGCATTCGTAGGGGTCTGAGCAGTAAGGGCCGATGTCGATCCTTGGGATGTCGCCGCGGAGCATCGTCTTCTGGGCATCGAGCTCTCCCTCGACGGTGTCTTGCATCTGCCGTACCTCGGAGGTCACGTCGTTGATGGTGAAGAGCTGCCGGACATCGATCCCGCCTTCCCTCACATACTGGTTGTTGATATGGACAAGGAAGATACGCGAGACCGGCAGGCCGGAGCCTTTCACCACATAATACTGGACAGCCGCGTCCGGAATATAGACATCTTTTATCGAGGTGGAGCTTTTTACCTCATAGATGTCCCAGCCGTTTTTGCCCTTGTTGAGGATGTCCACCTTCACAAAGACGTTGTCGAAGTGGAAGGCGGCCTCATAGAGCGTGGATGCGCCTTGCGCGATCTCTTCCTGTGTGAGCGCTACCTGCCTGTCATAGGTATCGGGGTCGTAGGGGATGGTGGTCCCGCCGGGGAAAAGGCCCTGCGCAACAACACCCACCTCCGAGCCGCTCCGGAAGAGGGCCTCCCGTGAGGGCGGCGTCTCGTCCCTCAGCTCCGGGTGGTGCTTGTGGAGGTAGAGGGACTTGTGGCACTGCAGCCCGCGGATAAAAAGCGATTTGCTGAGATGGAGGTCATTCATCATCGTCACCCCCTTCCCCGCCGGATTCATATCTGCAGGAATCCCCTTCCCGGTACTGATCGCAGGACGGCAGCGGGATGCAGGGCATGTTGTTCAGCGTGCACCACTTCCCGCCTGACGAGAAGATCGATATGCCGAGCATGTCAAAAAGATCATCCATGTATCAGCTCATAGTTTTTAGCTCATGGCTCATAGCGAAACATACGTGAGACCTCAAGCCTTATATATTGCAGTATGACACAAATCGTTATCGTTGAGAAGAGGAACGACAGTCCTCGCCCCTTCATCCAACTCACCTCCTGTACCCTCTTCGCTGCCTGAAGCCTGACATATTGCCGATCTTTTCGCTCTCGGTGATGGAAAAGAAAGCCATGTGGATCACGCTGTCCTCATGGACAAGGGCGGAGCCAACCTTTCCCGGCGCCTCGAAGCGGTAGTCCCAGCCAAGGCCGGTGGAACGGTACTTCTTCTCCTCGATCGGATCGGCCGCCCCGAGAAAGCCCTTTGCCGCCTCGATTGCAGGGACAGGAAAGTGCCTTTTCCGATCAAGGAGCGCTTCCATAGCGTAGCTCTTGAGGAGCTTTGTGTGAAGGGACGCATACGCCGCAGAGCGCGAAAGGATGTCAAACCCGACTATGGCGCCGTTGATGAAGACCATCATGCCATTCTGGCCGGGGATGAGCGGTATCGCCTCGATGTACTCGTTGAGGTCGAGCGCCTTCTGCTCGAAAACGTCCTTCATGGCGCCCGTGGGGGCGCTCACCTCCGCCTCGCGCCTCATTTCGTCGATATGGTCCCAGACCTCCCCCTGGTTGGACATGAAGCCCACCGATGCCTTGAGGTTTGCCGTGACGTGGCGTGACTTCTCCCTCCTGGCCTTGGCATACATGACCACGTCGGAGTCCATGAACTCCCGGGACGTGTACGACCACCTCCCGTGCTCGGTGCAACTCACCGGTATAACCGCCTCCATGTGGGCGCCGACGAGGATCGTCGTGTTGAGGACGCGGTTCTGCTTTGCCCCGACGAGCTCCTCACCGTCGAGGAGAAGGACCGCCGCATCCCCCTTGTTGATAACCTTCAGTTCGGGGACCGAGCCCCCTTCGCTTACTTCTGTGACGATCAATACGCCCCTCTCAAGGGCCTCTTTGAGGGTCATGTACTCCGGCCCGCCGTTGCCGGGGAAGAGGAGCGGAACAACCCCCAGGTTCTCGCATATCTGCACACCGCCCAGCTGGATCCGGGCCAGATATTCAGCAATTAATTTCTCCATAATCAATCCCCCTTTGCTTTGATATGTGTTCCAAACAGATATAGTATAAACACCGTCAATGACAGCAGGGTGTCAGAGGAGAAAGTGAAAAGTGAAAGGTTAAAGGTTAAAGGTGAAAAATAATAGGTAATGGGTAATAGGTAATAGGTAATAGGTGAGAGGTGAGAGGGAAAAGGCTGTTTGCTGACGGCTTGAGTTACTTGTGGTCTTGCGTGGCCTGAACGAGCTCTTTCTTGATCAGATCCCGTAAAATTTTAGGTTTAATGACCTCAATGTTCGGTATCCAGGAATAGATCCATTTCTTTATCTCGTAAATGCCGGCAACGGTGAAGGTGAGCTCAACGCCGCCATCGGGGAGCATCTTTCTTACCTCTGACGTGTGCCATTTATCTTTTCGCGTGATATATTCGGCAACCTCAGGCTTAAACCTGACAACGACCGTCACCTCTTCCCCGTCTATAACTCCCCAGCTCTTTGCAAGGTATTCCTCCAGGTTAAAATCGGAACGGGGTTCAAAATACAGGTATCTTTCCTTGCAGTCCTGGATACGGTCGAGGGCAAAGCTTCGAATCTCCTTTCGCAGGTGGCATAGCCCGATCAGGATCCAGATGCCTTCATGAAAGATGAGCCCATAAGGGTCGACGGTCCGTTTGGTTACTTCTTTTGCCCCATGTGCTTTGTAGGTAAGGTCAACAGAACGCTTATCCCGCAGGCAGGCGGCAATGACCTTGATAGACCTGTCGATGATGACGCCCCGGGCGGTATCGGGGACCTTAATGATGATCGGCGGCTTGCCCTTTGATGGAGCTTTGGCGGCAGATGCGACCATCTTCTCCACGAGGCGCTGGAAGTTCTCGCGGAAAGGCGTTCCAAGGTGCGACACGGCCTCGCCTGCCGTAAAGAGCGTCATGAGCTCCTCATCGCTCAGCAGGGGCTTCTTGATGCTGTCGCCGTGGGTGAAGGCGTACCCTTTCCTCTCCGGATCATAGTCGACCTGATCAACGAGGTTGATGACGAAGAGGTCCCGGTAGATGGTCCTCTCGTTGACCCCGAGGTTTTCGGCAAGGGATCCGGCCGATGGGTATTTCTTCTGCGCGATGACCGTGTAGATCTTGAGGAGGCGGAAGAATTTATCCGAAATGCCGGTGCGCTTATTCTTCTTCTTTGGGTATCGGGAACTCTTCGGTATCAAATGATGCCCCTGTTCTTTCCATGTTACCTGAACTAAAAAAAATCATCAATGAGAAATATCTTTTGCACATTGAATATTGTCAAGGTTATAATGGGGGCTCGAACAAGGAGGTGTAAAACAATGGAGCCGCTTGGAGAGATTTCCCGCCCTGCCGATGCAGGTTCTGTAAACGATTTTGTGGAATTTGTTTCAACACACCTGAAAGACTCGGGATTTTCGGATCAAAGGACACAGGAGGTTGTGCTCTCGCTTAAGGAAGCCCTCGGAAATATACTTCGCTTCTCTTGCAGCGGCGGAGATTATACAATAGAGATCGCCTGCAGCCTCGATAACATGAAGAAGCTGGTGATCGCCATCAGCGATAACGGAAAACCTTTTAACATGCTCATTGAGTCCGATCCCTTCCTTACTCCCGATGACGCCTTAACCACAGACGAAAGGCCCTCCACGAAGGTCATGAAGCGATCCGTAGGGAACATCGAATGCAAGCGCTATGAGGGCAAGAACATCGTCACTTTCACCTTGCAGCCGCCGGCACCATGACGGAAGGCCTCTGCCGCTTTAGCCGGCAAGTTTTCGCCTAAGGCCTTCTTTTTTAGCTGATAGCTGTATGCTGACAGCTGCCTTAACGTCAGTATTCAGCCATCGGTTGGGGGAAATACTCTTTGGGGTAAAGCGTGAGCGCCTTTGACATGAAGTCTATCCATATAGGCAGCGCTGCCGTAGCCCCCGATTCCTTATTGCCGAGGTTCGTTCTCTTGTCGTAGCCTATCCAGACGGCGCAGAGGAGGTTCGGCGAAAACCCGATGAACCAGGCATCCCTGAAATCGTCGGTCGTTCCTGTCTTTCCGGCAAGGATATAAGGCATGGAGGCAGCGCTTCTTGCCGTACCGCTCCTGATAACGCCCTGCATAATATCGACAAGCTTGGAAGCCGCCTCCGGGGAAACGACCGGCTCCTCGGTGGGCTCCTCACGGTACTTCTCTTCGCCGTCGATCGTCGCCACCGCCTTGATCGCGACGGGGGGCAGGTAGTACCCTCCCCGCGCGAAGGTCGCATACGCCGCAGCAAGGTCGAGGGGGGCGATCTCCGTCGTGCCCAGCGAAAGGGAGAGGTTGGGTTCAAACTTGCTGTCAATGTGGAGCTGCTTAGCGAGATTTATGACATTCTCAACGCCAACACTGTTGAGCAGCCTCACCGTCGCGGTATTCAGCGAAAGCTCCAGCGCCCTTCTCAGCGTCACGTTGCCGTGGTATTCGTTTTTGTAATTTTTCGGCTGCCAGACGGCTCCGGTATAGGGATTGGTGAAGGATACCGGCGCGTCCACCAGGAGATCGTCCGGCGTATAGCCCTGTTCCAGGGCGGCAAGATATATGATCGGCTTAAATGCCGAGCCTGGCTGTCTTTTTGCCTGCACGGCCCTGTTGTAAGGCGAGACAGAAAAATCCTTCCCCCCTATGAGAACCTTGATATCCCCCGTTTTCACCTCCATCGCGACAAGTGCGACTTCCGGCGGGTGCTTCACTTTGGGATGTCTTTTCCGGTAGCCCTGGATGCCCTTGTCGATCGCCTCGTAGGCATACTCAGTCATCTGCAGGTTGATCGTCGTTCTGATATTGAAGCCCGTTGTGTATATCTCCTGGGGGTTTTCGACATACTCCTCGAGAACCTGCTTCACGTACTCGATGAAGTACCCGGTCTTCTTTTCATAGGCCTTGAGGGAGGCAAGCGCAATGGGGGCCTGCACGGCTCTCTGATAATCCCTCTTGTTGATAAAATCCGCATCGTACATCCTTTTGAGCACAATATTTCGCCTTTCGGCCGCCTTGACCGGATTCTTGTAAGGCGAGAGCCTCGAGGGGGATTTCGTCAAAGCAGCCAGGGTTGCCGATTCCGCAAGGGTAAGGTCTTTTGCCTTTTTATGAAAATATGTATAGCTGGCAGCCTCGACACCGTGAGCGCCCTCTCCAAGGTAAATGAGGTTAAGATACATATTGAGTATCTCTTCCTTTGAATATTCCCGCTCTATCTGGATCGCAAGGATCGCCTCCTCGATCTTCCTTTTCAGGCTTTTCTGCGGAGTGAGGTAGAGATTCCTGGCGAGCTGCTGGGTGATCGTGGAGGCCCCCTCTGCAACGCTTCTCTTCATGATGTTCCGGTAAAGCGCCCTCGCTATCCCCCGGAAGTCGACGCCGAAGTGGTTATAGAACCTTACGTCCTCGATAGCGATAAAGGCGTATTTGAGGTGTCCCGGCATCTCGGTGATCGGGATGGGTATCCTCTTCTCAACATAGATCTCCGCGAACAGCGTGCTGTCGTCGGCATAAAGCCTGGTTGCCGATTTGGGCTTGTACGATTCAAGCTGCTTCACATCGGGGATCTCGAGATAGTTTACGAGGGCGTATCCCAGGCCGGCCCCGAACAGGGCCGGCACAAGGATCAGCAGAATTACCAGCTTGACAACTCTTGAATACATAGGAGGAAATATTATACTGTATAACGCATATGTTATCAAACACAAGGAAGATCATCGCTGTCATAGGCCCGACCTGCACGGGCAAGTCGGCGCTTTCCGTCGACCTGGCAAAAACCTTCCGCGGCGAGATTGTCAACGGGGACTCCATGCAGGTCTACAGGCATTTCAACATAGGCACTGCCAAACCGGACCTTGCCGCAAGGGATGCCGTCCCTCACCATCTTATTGACATTGTTGACCCTTCCGGTGATTTCCAGGCGGCCATGTTCAAGGAATCGGCAGATCGCGCGATCGGGGAGATCTGGTCAAGGAACAGGGTTCCCGTTATCGTCGGCGGCACCGGGCTGTATATGAAGGCCCTCATATATGGGCTTTTCAAGGCCCCGAGGGACAGCCTTTTACGGGAGCGCCTTCATGGTGAGTACCATGAGGACCCCCCCGGGTTCTATGAAAAGGTGAAGGAGATCGACCCGGAGTATGCAATGAGGATAAGCCACAGGGACAGGATAAGGCTCGTGAGGGCAATGGAGGTCTATACGCTCACGGGAATGACGGTGACAAGCCTGGAGAAGGGCCACGGCTTCAGGGAGCCGCGGTATAGCGCCCTGAAGATAGGCCTGCAGAAAGACAGGAATGAGCTCTATTCAAGGATAGACCGGAGGGTCGAAGAGATGCTTGACAAGGGATGGGTCGAAGAAGTAAAAGATATACTCTCAATGGGTTACAGCGAACGGCTGAAGCCTTTTTCGGGCATCGGGTACAGGGAGATCGTGCTGTACATTAATGGTTTCATTCGTTATGAAGATATGGTAAAAGATATAAAGAAGCATACCCGGCGCTATGCCAAACGACAGTTCACCTGGTTCGCAAAGGAAAAGGATGTAAGCTGGTTTCAGTATCCTGAGGATAGTGCAGGAATCTTTAAAAAGGTCAGGGAGTTTCTGTAAGAGTGGAGCTAATAAGGATCATTGAGTCAATCCTCTTTTCGTCTCCAAAACCCATATCGCCAAAGCTCTTCCGCAAAAAGCTTCCGGAATTCCCTTCCGAGGATATCGAGAAGGCGCTGCATGAATTGGTACATGAATACAAAGAACTGCGGCGATCCTTCGAGGTCGTCGAGGTTGCAGGCGGCTACCAGATGAGAACAAAGATCGACTACCGCGAATGGGCCAGGCGGTTTGTCAAGGAAAGAGACGTGAGCCTCACGAAGTCCGTCCTCGAGACGCTCTCTATCGTAGCGTACAAACAGCCCGTTGCGAAAAAGGAGATCGATACCATCAGGGGCGTCGATTCGGTCCGCGCGATAAAACAGCTTCTCGAAAGAAGGCTTATCGAAATAGCCGGAAGGGACGGGGATGCGGGCAAGAGGCTCGTATTCAGGACCACCGATAAATTTCTGGAAACCTACGGTTTAAAAAGCCTGGACGATCTCCCGACATTAAAAGAGATTGAACTGTTAGAAAAATAGGAGGGCATGTATGGACGTTTCTGAATTATTACGGTTTGTTGTTGACAGCAAAGGCTCCGATTTGCATATCAGCTCCGGGGAACCGCCCGTTATCAGGATCCATGGCGAAATGACAAAGATCGATATGCCGTCGCTTGATAAAGACGACGTGCACAACATGATCTATGATATCCTCAACGACTTTCAGAGAAAGGTCTTCGAAGAGGACCACGAACTCGATTTCTCCTTTGCGCTCGGAGACCTCGCCAGGTTCAGGGTAAACGTGTTCAAGCAGTACAGGGGCGACGCGGCAGTTTTCAGGACCATTCCCACGAAGATACCCACCTTCGAGGAGCTCAATCTGCCCAAGGTCTTCATGGACATCGCGCGGTACGAAAAGGGGCTTGTGCTGGTAACGGGCCCTACGGGAAGCGGCAAATCGACGACCCTCGCGGCGATCATCGACTTCATCAATAACGACGAAAAGGGCCATATACTTACCGTCGAAGACCCGGTGGAGTTCGTTCACCTGTCGAAAAAATGCCTCGTGAACCAGCGGGAGCTCGGGCCTCATACCCACAGCTTCGCAAGCGCATTGAGGAGCGCCCTCCGTGAGGACCCTGACGTGATACTCGTCGGCGAAATGAGGGACCTGGAGACGATCCAGCTCGCCCTCACCGCCGCAGAGACAGGCCACCTTGTCTTCGGGACCTTGCATACAAGCGGCGCCCCGAACACGGTGGACAGGATCATCGACGTCTTCCCGGCAGGGCAGCAGAACCAGGTGCGCGCAATGGTCTCGGAATCGCTCATGGCCGTCATCTCCCAGTCGCTCTTCAAAAGAAAGGACGGCAGGGGGAGGGTTGCGGCGTACGAGATCATGGTCGCAAGCCCTGCGATCAGGAACCTGATCCGCGAGAACAAGCTTGCCCAGATACCATCGATCATGCAGACGAGCAAGGCGATCGGGATGCAGACGATGGAAGCGGCCTGTCAGGACCTTTTCGCAAAGAACCTCGTCACAAAAGATGAGGTCGCCTTTTTCCTTCCTAATCCGAGGTGATGCCATGGCAGAGATCTTAGAGTATTTAAAATACATGGTTGAAAAGGATGCTTCAGATATCTACCTCACCGTGGGCATACCGGCGATGTTCCGCATTGAAGGGACGACCCTTCCGTATACCGACGAAACGCCGTTGACCGCGGAAGACGTAGAAGCGATCGCCCATTCGGTGATGAACGAGAAGCAGAGAAAGATCTTTGAAGAAGAGATGGAGATGAACCTTGCCCTTGCCTATGCCGACCTCGGGAGGTTCAGGGTCAACATCTTCAGGCAGAGGGGCTACGCAGGCCTTGTCATCAGGCAGATAAAGCTGAACATCAAGACCATCGACGAGCTCGGCCTGCCGAATACGCTAAAAGATGTTGTAATGACCAAGCGCGGCATCGTCCTTGTGGTAGGAGCGACCGGCAGCGGCAAATCAACCACCCTCGCCGGGATGATCGATTACCGGAACTCGAACCAGCGGGGGCACATCATCTCGATAGAAGACCCCATCGAATTTGTCCACAACCACAAGATGAGCGTCATTACCCAGCGCGAGGTCGGCTTCGACACCCACAACTTTATGAACGCCCTGAAGAATACGCTGAGGCAGGCGCCCGACGTGATCCTTATCGGCGAGATCAGGGACACGGAGACGATGGAAGACGCCATCACCTTTGCCGAGACGGGTCATCTTTGCCTCGGCACGCTCCACGCGAACAACGCGAACCAGGCGATCGAGAGGATCCTCAACTTTTTTCCCATAGAACGGCATCTCCAGATCTTTATGCAGCTTTCCCTGAACCTGAGGGCCATCATATCGCAGAGGCTGGTCCCCACCCCTGAAGGAAAAAGGGTCGCCGTCATCGAGATCCTCCTCGACAGCGCAAGGGTGAAAGACCTGATCCTCAAGGGAGAGGTGCACTTCCTCAAGGAAACAATGGCCGACTCGTACAACGAAGGCATGCAGACCTTCGACCAGCACCTCTTCGACCTCTTTCAATCGGGCGTTATCGATTACAATAACGCCATAGCATATGCAGACAGCCCTAACGACCTGCGGCTCAAGATCAAGATGTCCGAGATCAAGGCAGACGAGACAGACAAGAAGGAGCCTTCCTTCAAGCTCAAGGTAGATGAAAAATTCAAACACCATTAGGCAAAATGCATGAATGGACCTAAAGAGGCCCTGTCCCTTTTCAATGAAGCATTCAGCTGCTCGCAGGCGGTATTCGCCAGCTATGCGCCTTCAATGGGAGTCGACAGAGAAACGGCCCTCAGGGCCGCCGGGGCATTCGGCGGCGGCATGGGCAGGATGGGCGAGACCTGCGGCGCCGTTACCGGGGCATTTATGCTCATAGGGCTCAAATACGGACAAACAAAGACCGGCGACGGGGACGCAAAAGACAGGACCTATCAGCTCGTCCGCGAGTTCGTGGAAAGGTTCAAGGAACGGAACCGATCGATCCTATGCAGGGAGCTTCTCGGCGTTCATATCGGCACGCCGGAAGGGTCGCGGGCATTCAAGGACAGGGGCCTCAAAGACGCCGTCTGCGTCAAACTGGTCCGCGATGCCGCGGAGATCGTCGGGGAGATACTGGGAAAATAGCCGGTTTGTATCCTAACATTTCGATTGACATACAGCCGCTGATTATCGGATATTATCTGGTTATTTGTTATTATTAATATTAAACAATCGAGAGCGATCATGCTTCACGAAGAATCCGGCAGAGAAAATACTGACGATACCCTGGAAATGGCATTCGAGTATGCTGTTAAGAACAATATCAGGGATATTGTCGTCGCCTCAACGTGGGGTGAAACGGCCGAGAAGATCGCTGCCAGGTACAATGTAAAGGATTTCAACGTCGTTGTCGTTACGCACAACACAGGTTTTGGCGAAGAAGGAAAGCAGGATTTCCCTTTCGGGCTGAAGCAGGAACTAACAAACAAAGGCGTCAGGGTCCACACGGGGACGATGGTGCTGAGAAGCCTCGGCACGGCGATCCGCGAGCAGACAGGCTATTCCGAGCAGATCCTTGTGGCGAACACCCTGAGGATGTTCTGCCAGGGCGTTAAGGTGTGCGTGGAGATCGTTGCCATGGCAGCGGATGCGGGGCTTATACCCTTCTCGGACGTCGTCGCCATCGCGGGAACGGGGCGGGGCGCAGATACGGCATGCCTGATAAGGGCAAATTCCTCGAACAACTTCTTCAAGATCAAGATACGGGAGATCATCGTTAAACCAAAGGAGTTTTAACATGCTATCGAAAAGAGCGTCATCACTCAAGCCATCGCCGACGCTGGCAATATCGGCGAAAGAAAAGGCCCTGAAGGCACAGGGGATCGACATTGCGGGATTTGGTGCAGGAGAGCCTGATTTTGATACGCCCGAGCATATCAAAAAGGCCGCCATAGACGCCATCAATGGCGGATTCACGAAGTACACGCCCGCCGCCGGAATGGAGCAGCTCAAGGATGCGGTCATAGAAAAGTTCAAGCGCGACAACGGCCTCGAATACAAGCGCGACGAGATAATTATTTCCTGCGGCGGGAAGCACTCGCTATTCAACCTTTTCCAGTCGCTCTTCGGGGAAGGCGACGAGGTGCTCATCCCCGCGCCTTACTGGGTTTCGTACCCGCCCATGGTCGAGCTCGCGGGCGCGACGCCGGTCATTATGGACACAAGCGAAAAGGAAGACTACCAGATAACGGAGGCGATGCTCAGGAAGCACATCACCATAAGGACGAAAGCCATCGTTCTCAATTACCCGTCAAACCCCGTCGGCTCGGTCTATTACCGGGAGAACCTCGAGCTTATCGGCAAATACGCCGCCGAGCATAATTTCTTCATCGTCTCCGACGAGATATACGAAAAGCTCGTTTACGATGATTACAAACACGTAAGCATTGCCTCCATGGACAAGGCCTTCAGGGACAGGACGATCGTCTGCCACGGCGTGTCGAAGACCTACGCGATGACCGGCTGGAGGATAGGCTTTGCGGCAGGCCCGAAGGATATAATCCAGGCCATGTCGAACATCCAGAGCCAGAGCACCTCCAACCCCACCTCGATATCCCAGATGGCTTCCATCGCGGCGCTGAACGGGCCGCAGGACTGCATCGCCTCGATGGTCAGCGAATTCAAAAAAAGGAAGGATTTCCTCGTTGAGGGTTTCAGGGGCATCGATGGCGTTACGTGCTATGACCCCAGGGGCGCCTTCTATGTCTTTCCCAACTTCAGCGCCTATATGAAAAAACGGTACAAAGGAAGGCCGGTGAAGACATCGGCCGGGCTCACAGAGATCCTCCTGGAAGAATTCCACACGGCCGTCGTCCCCGGCATCGAGTTCGGAAAAGAAGGCTACCTGCGCCTCTCCTTCGCGACCTCGATGGAGATCATACAAAAAGGCCTCGACCGCATCAAAAAGGCCGCGGCGGAAATGCGATAATACCGTAAGGCGTGAGGCGTCAGACGTGAGGCGATAAAAGACAAGGCGTTTCCGCCGAATCAATTTATCAGATCCCTTTCATGCTGTATTCACCTGTTCGACCCGCGCACCGGCGCGGGGCGAGGCCGTTAAGATCCTGCCATATTCAATGAACTGCCCCGCAGCACGCTGCGATGATGCCCCCTCACCCTGACCCTCTCCCGCGAGGGGAGAGGGAACGTTGTTGCTATGACCCTCTTCCGCGAGGGGAGAGGAGCAGATATAGCATGAGCGGCGTTTACGATTACCTATGACCCTCTTGAGGGAATAATGTCACACCGCAGCGTGCTGCGGGGAATAATCCGGATCGATGCTGCTGGAGGTTGAAGTTTTCCGGAACTTGTGTTATCAGAAGATGATGGATAAGGGGGAGGCCGTTGAGAATCCTTGTTGTTGAAGACGAAAAAAAGGTTGCACACTTCGTAAAAAAGGGCCTGCTGGAAGAAGGGTATGCCGTTGACGTGGTGCATAACGGCAAGGATGGCCTGAATTTCGCCATGGACCGGTCGTACGATCTCATAGTCCTTGATATCTACCTTCCCGGCATTGACGGCCTCACAATTCTCAAAAGGCTCCGGGACGGAAAGGTTGAAACCCCCGTCCTCCTTCTGACGGTGAGGGCTGCCATCGAGGACAAGGTCCTCGGCCTTGACTCAGGTGCGGATGATTATCTTACAAAGCCCTTTGCCTTTGAAGAGCTCATCGCCAGGGTGCGGGCGCTTTTGCGACGCAAGAGAGACGCGGACGCAACGGTCATCCAGGTCTCCGACCTTACGCTCGACCCTGTCCGGCGCATTGTTGCAAGAAAGGGCCAGGAGATCGCCCTGACGCTGAAGGAATTTTCGCTTCTTGAATATTTCATGCGGAACGAAGGCCGCGTATTGACCAGGACGATGATAACCGACCATGTATGGAACTATGATTTTGACACGGAGACAAACGTCATCGATGTCTATGTCAATTATCTGCGGAAAAAGATCGACGCCGGGCACGACGTAAAGTTGATCCACACCGTAAGGGGCGTGGGATACATTCTGAAAACAGGGTAGACATGCGCTTACGCTCTATAAGGTTCAGGCTCACACTATGGTATACCGGCATCTTAGCTGTCAGCTTCCTTATTCTCGGGGGGATCACCTACTCTGTGGTGGCATATACTCTCTACGAGGAGACGGATTCGGCGCTCAAAAGCGTTGCGGTCGCCCTTGCCGAAAACACAAAAGACAAGACGAGGGAATACTCGCCCTTTGATGTGGATGAGGTATTCCGCCGTTTTTTCGGCTTTCCGCCGGTTGAGCGCTATTTCGACTGGTTCGACCCCTTCGGAAATTTTGAAAAAGGCCTCTCAGGCCGGAAGGGATACCCTCTTACAAAAGAAGCAAAGGAGAACGCCCTGAGGGGCATCGCCACCTTTGAGACAATGACGGTTGCCGGCGCATATCCCGTCAGGGTCCTCACGTGGCCTGTGGTCGAATCCGGAAGGCTTGTCAATGTGGTGCGCGTGGGAATGTCGCGAAAAGGCTTTTACGGCGCCATGTACCGCTTTCTTTTAATAGTCCTCATACTCCTTCCCGTTGCGCTGGTCTTCGCCGGCGGAGGCGGGTGGATGCTCGCGCGCAGGGCCTTGAAGCCGGTTGACAGCATGACCGAAACGGCGAGAAAGATAGGCGCGGGACAGCTGAACGCGCGCCTGGAGCTTGCCGGCACAAGAGACGA
>JAGOOA010000003.1:2798-17902 GCA_017992765.1 Syntrophorhabdaceae bacterium | reverse complement strand
CGCCCGGCGAGGGAAGCCTGTTCAGGGTCTATCTCCCATTGCGCCCGCAGCCAGCCTAAAGACAGTATATCGTATTTCGTATATCGTATATAGTATATCGGAAAGGCCGTCAGGCGTGAAGGACTGAGGCATAGCGCAAAGCGCATGGCGCATAGCGTGGTTCATCCAATTACGAATTACGATTCACGAATTACGAGAGCCTTTCACCTTTCACTGCCCTTATCCAACATGTTTGTGGGCAAGAGTCCGTCACGATGCTTGATCTTGATTAAAAAGTTCTAATCCTGTTCTAATCCCGTTTTAATGTTGCTCCATTACTATTATCTGCAAGGGAATCATAGAACCTGGTTGTCCAGAAGGGTATTCCCGAAAAAGCAGAACAGGAGGATGACATATGATGAATCGGATCAAGCACTATTTCAAGGACAGGCATTTCGGGTTCCCTGCCCTCGCAGGTGTAGCCTTTGTGTTCCTGCTCGCAGGTCTCCTTATGGCGTCGCCGTTCAAACTCACAGGGCACTCGCAGGCGCTCACCATCGCGGCGCCGGCAGCGCAGGGCGCTCCGCCATCGTTTGCAGACCTTGCGCAGGACCTTGGCCCCGCAGTTGTCAATATCAAGGTGACCAAGATCCAGGCAACAGGATTTTCAGGAGGGCCGGGCATCCCGGAAGGGCCTTTCGGTGATATGTTCAGGCGGTTCTTCGGTGATATGCAGCGCCCGCCTGAAACGTATAAGGCCCAGGGCGCGGGATCGGGCGTGATAATAGGGAGCGACGGCACGGTCCTTACGAACAACCACGTTGTGGAAGGGGCGAAGGAGATCGTCGTCACGATGAGCGATAAGCGGGAGTATAAGGCAAAGGTGCTCGGACGCGACCCGAAGACAGACCTTGCAGTGCTGAAAGTGGATGCCCCGTCTCCCTTGAAGTCGGCAACCCTTGGCGACTCCGATGCGCTGCGCGTAGGCGAGTGGGTCCTTGCGATAGGAAATCCTTTCGGGCTCAGCAACACCGTTACATCAGGGATCGTAAGCGCAAAAGGCAGGGTGATCGGCGCCGGACCTTACGATGATTTTATCCAGACGGACGCGCCCATCAACCCCGGAAATTCAGGCGGCCCCCTTTTTAATATGAGGGGGGAGGTGGTCGGCATAAACACGGCCATCATCCCGAACGGACAGGGCATCGGGTTTGCGATCCCCGTGAACACTGCGAAAATGCTTGTTCCCCAGCTCGTTGAGAAAGGGAAGGTCGCGCGGGGCTATCTCGGCGTCCAGATCCAGGACGTAACCCCGGAACTTGCCGCCTCTCTCGGCCTTGGAACGGCTAAGGGCGCGCTGGTAAGCGATGTGGTTAAGGAAGGCCCGGCCGAAAAAGGGGGCGTCAGGCGCGGGGACGTGGTCGTCTCTTTCAACGGAAAAGAGATAAAGGACAGCCGTGCGCTGCCCCCGGTTGTTGCCTCAACGCCTGCAGGGAAGGAGGTGCCGGTGCACGTGGTGCGCGACGGGAAAGAGGTGTCGCTGCGAGTAAAGATAGAGCAACTGCAGAACGAGGAAGCCTACGGACTGCCCGCAGAAGAAGCGTCGCAGGGCAAATGGGGCTTGCAGCTTAAGGATATGAACGCCGCAACGGCACGCCAGATGGGCATTAAAAAGGATTACGGGGCACTGGTCGTCGGCGTCAGGCCGGGGAGTCCGGCAGAGGATGCCTCCATCCAGAAGGGAGATGTGATCCTTGAGGTTAACCGCACACCGATAAAGACAGTGGAGGATATGAAGGCCGAAATAGCAAAGTCAAAAGATAAAGGCTCTCTTCTCCTGCTTGTCGAGAGGAGCGGGGGAACCATTTATCTTGTTCTGAAAGGGTAGCACGCATTTCCGACACGATCAGAACGCTGCTTGCGGTTGTCTTCCAGCCGCAAGCAGCACACAATTCACGGTCTTTTACCGGTCCGGAGATAACGGAAATAGTCGGCGAGGATGTCTGCGTGGTCGAAGGCGATCTGACCGGGCAGCGACGCTTCTGTAAAGACCTCTGCCTTCCTCGCGTCGTCCCTGCCCGCAAGGGTCCCCCGACCGTCGGCGATGAACACCACTGAAACGGTGTGGAAGCGTGGGTCCCTGCCCGGCTTCGAATAGGCGTGGAACTGTTCGACGAGCGTCACGTCGAGGGAGGTCTCTTCCTTTGCCTCGCGGACGGCGGCATCTTCGAGGGACTCGCCGATATCCACGAATCCCCCGGGGATCGCCCATCCCGGAGGAGGGTTCTTCCTCTCGATCATCACGATCCCGCCCTGGTAGCGGATGATGATATCGACGGTGACAAAAGGTGTCTTCAACTCGGTCAACATGAAAAAATAAGTATATCGTATATAGTATATCGTATATCGTGACTCATGCAACTCATGTTATCAGCTTAGTCTCTTTAACAATAAAGATAGCATTTTCGATGCATGTTCTATTTTTTCGGAGATACTTGCAAGCTCAGCTTCACTGGTAAAACTAAGCTCTTTTGCGATGATGAACTGTGTTTCAAGCTCCGCAAGTGATGCCAGTGCGATATAAAGGAACTGTTTATTTTCTTTAATGTGAAATCTTTTAAAACCTTCCGCGATATTCGACGGTATTGAGACAGCTGATCGCTTTATCTGTGTTGTTAAACTATATAATTCTTCTTTAGGAAATTTTTTCGTCAACGCATAAGCGTCGATAACGATCTCTATTCCTTTCTGCCACACCCTCAAATCTTTAAAACTTTTAATTTTATTCATGCTCCCCCCATATTGCTTTCACTATATACGATATACGATAATATACTGTTCTTTACAAGGATATATCACTTATGGTATTCATCTGCAACCATGGATTTCGACATCATCATCGACAGCCACACGCACTGGGGCCCGTCGATCACGCTCGGCACCGGCGTAACTACGAGGGAGTTGCAGAGGCAGCAGGAAGATACGGGCATCACCCATGTTGTCATCATGCCCTTCCCTTCAACCGCCATTGAGAACAATGAGATCAACGTGCGGGTCCTCGATGAATCAAAGAAGATCCCGGATTTCATCCCCTACCATTACATACGTGAAAATTATGACGATGCGGGCTTCGACCCGATCCCCGCTCCTTACTATGGAGGAAAATGGCACTGGATGAGGGGATGGCAGGATTCCGCATCTGATTACAAGGTCCTCAACGATAAGGACCTGCCCGGGCTCGTTGAAAAGATACGAAAGACCGGAAAGCCCGTCATCTTCGAAGAGGAGCTTGCCTTTACAGAGCGTTTTGTCGATATGTTCGAGGGGCTGCCCCTCATCATCCCCCACCTCGGACTGCTCGGCGGATATCCGGGGGATTTCCTGCAAAGCTTCAAAGACAAGGAGACCATCTGTTTTGATACGGCCCTGGCGTCGCAGGATATGATCTATGAATTTGTAAGGACGGTCGGCCCCGAAAGGGTGCTCTTCGGCTCAGACGTTCCCTTCAGCACAATGAGGAGCGAGCTTTCAAAGGTCCTCTCGCTTCCCGTCTCACACGAAGACAAGGAGCTTCTCCTTTTCAAGAACTTCATCCGCCTCACGGGATACAAACCTTAAAACCGTATATCGTAGTTCGTATATCGTATATAGTATATCGTCAGTTCCCGGTTCAGTCTGGAGCGCGGGTTCCCTGTTCTTTTGCAGTTTACTATATACTATCTACTATATACGATATACTGCCTTTAAAGCCGTAGTTCGTATATCGTATTTTGTATATTGTGGAATTTTTTCTGCAGTTTACGATCTACGATATACTATATACTATATACTGCTCTTAAAGTATTAAACGTTGCGGGTCTACCTCTTCCCTCAGGATCCGCAGGTCCTCCGCCGATGGCGGCTCCGCCTCCCGCGCGCGGGACACGTCAATGGGGAAGCCCGTGTTCTCAACAATTTTGTCGACGGTAATGCCGGGGTAATACTCTGCGAGGTACATCTCTTTTGTGGCGTCGTCGAATCTCATGACGCAGAGATTGGTGACAACGGCCAGCGCCCCGCCCCTCTTGAGGCCGAGGTTCCTACGCGAATCCCCGCCCTGGTACCACCCCACGCTGGTCAGATAGTCAAGCTTCTCGACGAACCGCCGCTTCTCATGCTGCATGAACGTGATGACCCCCGATGCAAACGCGGAGACGTCGCATGCCCCGCCGCTGCCCGAGAACCTTGTCTTCGGCCGCCAGTAGTCGCCGATTATCGTTGTATTGAGGTTTCCGTATCTATCGATCTGTGCTGCGCCGAGGAACGCTATGGTGTGGAGCCTCCTGTGGCCCACTATCGAGAACGCCTCGATGAGGCCTGAGTTCAGGCACGTTCCGTACATGACCCTGAGGTCTGACACGGCCATGGGGATCTCTTCGAGTGACGGGTCGATGCCGCCTGTCTCAAAAAAGATGACCGCCTTTGGCGCATATATCCTTTTTGCCGCCGTAGCCGCGAGCATTGACAGGCCCGTGCCGGCGAATACGATGTCGCCGTCCTTGATAAACCTTCCCGCGCTTATTGCCATCATTTCATTATCGGTATAATTAGCCATCGTGAGACCTCCCTTATTTCCTGTCCAGGCCTACTGCGTATCCAAAAACAGGGTTCGCCTTTATCTTAAGCAGACTTTCTGTGCCAACCTTATTGAGATATTCATCGTAGGAAGGAACGCCATATACCCATTCATCAAGGTATTCTTTGAAGAGCCCGTCATCATCGGCAACCTTTTTATAGAGGTTAAGGTGTTTCGGGTCGTAGTCGTAGAAAGTATAGCATCCCGTCGGGTGTGCGCCGTACGGGACTTTCACGATAGCATCGACAAAGAACGGGGGGAGCGTGTTCTGGTCGGGATCGAGCCTGATGAACGAGCGCGGCACGATCTCTTCGCAGGTCACGATGACGGCATCGGCCGATTTTGCCTGTTCGATATCGGCGAAGGTGAGCCCTTTTATGCGGACCGTTCCGTCTTCTCCCACATATTGTGCATGGATAAGTGCAACGTCAGGGGTAAGGGCCGGCAGGAGCACCACCTTGTCATCCTGTTCGCTAAAAGGATTCTGCATGAGGGAAAATTTCTTTGGCGCAACCTTTCTCTGTCCTCTCAGCTCTTTCGGAAATCCCTCATAATTCAACAAGTCCGAACCGAGTCCGGATTTTGTAGGGATAAAGGGAATGCCCAGCGCACCCGCGAGGAACCTTAAGCTCATTTGGTAGTTGGAGTAGTCCTCGAACTGGATCTCTCCCCTCTGGATCGCCTTTTTGAACCTGATGCACGTCGGCGCGTACCTGCCGTTGCCGCCGTATGCTATCTCCAGCCTCTTCACGCACCCTGCGCCGATCAACACATCGAGCGCCTGTCCATGGGAGTGGCACACGAGGTGTATGTCTTTTATTCCCTGCCTGATGATCTCGTAGGCGACAGCCATAGGGTTCCGCACGACGGTGAACCCCCCGAGGGCGATCTGGCTGCCGTCCTTGACGAACCTCTTCACCGCCTCCTCGAGGCCTATCACCTTGTCGGCTATTTCAGGATAATTGTTCATTTTTCCTTTCTCCTTGATATTTGGATATAATCGGTCTGCGGTATCTTTGTTTCCAGCATATTCAGTGTATACAATTTTGTTTACAAATATATCACTTTTACGCACTCAGTTTGTCAAGGTTTTTATATATGATGGATTTCTTTAAGGGCTAAGAAAAAAGTTGACAATAACTATTGAATGCCATAAGATGGAAATGTTCGGGAAAAAATTCACACAAATTTTTTATAACTCATTCTTTAAGGAGGGCAGAATGAAATTTGATCGGTTGTTGGAGGGGAATAAGGATATTAAGAGAAGAGACTTTTTGAAGCTCACGTCGGCACTCGGCGGTATCGCTCTGCTGGGCAATGCGGGGAATGTCCTTGCCCAGGGTAAAAAGAGGATATCGATCGCAACGGGCGGCATGGGCGGCGTCTATTTCGTCATCGGCGGGGGCCTTGCGAGCATCCTTACAAAATATGCCGGCGTTGAAGCGGCGGCAGAGGTTACCGCGGCATCTGTCGATAACTGCAAACTCATCGCTGCAAAGAAGTCCGACATGGGCCTCATCATGGCGGATACCGGCTACGACGCATTCAAGGGCCTCGGCAACTTCAAAGGCAAACCGCTTCCCTTGCGGACCTTGTCAGTCTTATATCCCAACCTCATGCATGTCGTGACGTTGGAAGGAAAGGGCATCAAAAAGGTGGCCGACCTGAAGGGCAAGAGGGTTTCAACCGGCTCTCCCGGGAGCGGAACCGAAGTAAAGGCGCGGAGGGTCCTCGAAGCAGGCGGCATAGACCCGGATAAAGACATTAAGAAGGACAGGCTTGGAGCCGGCGAGTCCGCGGGCGCATTGAAAGACGGCAAGATCGACGCCTATTTCTGGGACGGCGGCGTACCGACGTCCTCTGTCCTTGACCTTTCCGCATCGCCGGGAGTCAAGATGGTCCTCATCGGACACGAGGACCTTATCCCGAAGATGACCGGAAAATACGGCCCCGTCTATTATCCGTCGATAATCCCCAAAAAGGTATATACCGGAATGGAAAGCGATACGCCGGTTGCCGCCGTCGGCAACCTGCTTTTATGCCACCAGGATATGGACGAGAAGCTTGCCTACGATATCGTCAAAACCATGTTCGAACACCTGAAGGAGCTTGCCGCCATCCATAAAGAGGCCCTTCACATCAACCTGAAAGACGGCGGAGCAAGCAAGGCAGTGCCTTACCATAAAGGCGCCGCAAAATATTTTAAGGAGAAAGGGATCACCGTTCCCGTTTGAAAGAACGATCAGGACACAGGGGGGGCACATTCCTCCTGTGTCTTTTACTATGTGTAAGCATTGCATCCTTTGCCGGATTACTGATCAAGGTCCAAATACTGAAGATCGGGGATAAAGGGCCTTCGTACCGCGTTTCACGCGGCGATGTTATTACGCTCCGTTATACCCACTCAATGTACGGAGTGCCTGTGGTCGAAAGACTGAGAGTGGAAAAGGGATACTTCGAAATTTTCAGCGTCACAACGAGCGACGCTGCGCTTGAATACTATGGCATCGCTTCAAAAGAAGAACAGAACGTGAAAGGGGCTATAAAAGAGTTTTCGATCCCTCAAGGCAGCGTAGGCGGACATACGCTGTCTGTTCATGGGGACACCATACCTTTTACAGCCCTGCACGATGAGCATAGGAGTATACACATAAGACTGGTACAGCAACCTCTCTTACTGCATCTCATATATTCTTTTCGGAGGTAACTATGGCAGACAAAGATATTCCGTCGGCAGATAAAGCAATCGAGGAACTTACCGAGGAACAAAAGAAAAAACTGGAAGAACTTATTGAAGAGGAAGAAGGGGTTACCCGGAAGGTAAAAGGATTCTGGAATATCGTCATTACCGCCCTCGCCGTTATCATGTCCCTCTTTGCAATATACGAAGCGGTCATCCCGCTGACAACCCAGATCGTAAGGGGCGTGCACGTCGCATTTTTGCTTGCCATCTCCTTTCTCTATTACCCCGTTGCAAAGAGGTTTAAAGGAAAGATCAATATATTCGATATCATCCTGTCGCTTCTTTCTCTCGCATGCATCATCTACATGCTTGTTGATTTTGAGGATTTCATCTACCGGGCGGTAACCCCTGAACGATGGGACATGATCTTTGGCGTATTATTCATTTTGCTTATATTGGAAGTGACCCGGAGAAGCTCAGGCTGGATCATGCCCGTCACGTGCATCATCTTTCTCGTATACGCATACATCGGGCCGTCGCTTCCTTCCCCGTGGACCCACCGGGGATACGACCTGGAGCGCATCGTCGGCCACATGTATATGACCCTCGAGGGCATTTTCGGCGTCCCCATCGATGTCTGTTCAACGATCATCATCATGTTCTGCATATTCGGCGCCTTTCTCACCGTATCCGGTGCAGGAAAGTTCTATGTCGATTTTGCCTTCACCGCAATGGGAAGAAAACCCACAGCAGCGGGCCGTGCCGTAATATTCACCTCCTATCTCCTCGCAATGGCTTCCGGCTCCGGCGTAGCAAATACCGTCGCGATCGGCTCCGTCGCATACCCGATGCTGCAAAAGTCAGGCTACGACAAGAACAACGCGGGGGGCTTCCTCGCTGCAGGCGGCATGGGCGCGATCACGACCCCGCCGGTTATGGGCGCCGCAGCCTTCCTGATCGCCGAATTTTTGAGGATCAGCTACGTTGACGTTATCCTGCTGGCCCTCATACCTGCCGCCCTTTACTACTGGGGGCTCCTCCTCATGGTTGAGCTGGACGCGAAAAAATTTGCCTTGAAGGCGGTTGAGATAGAGAAAAAACACACCCTGAAAGAGCTGACAAAGATGTACTGGTATCATTTTCTCCCGCTTATCGCAATAGTGGCATTCCTTGTAAGGGGGTACACTCCACAGGTAGCCGTCTTCGCCGCAATTCTGACCTGCTTTTTTGCCTGCTTCATTAGGAGGGAGACATGGTTCACATTGCCAAAGCTTATTGAGGCGCTCAAGCAGGGAGCCCTCACGGTCCTTAATGTCGCGGCGATCTGCGCGTCCGCGGGCATCATCGTGGGGATCGTCAGCCTCACCGGGCTCGGCCTGAAACTGTCTTCGATCATTATCAGCTATGCGGGGGGGAACCTTTTAGTTACAGCGCTGTTCACCGGTGTCCTCCTGTGGGTTATCGGTCTGGCAGTCCCGATCACCGCTACATACATTATCGCAGCCGTCATCGCGGCGCCGGCGCTTACGCAGCTCGGCGTTCCTGAATATGCCGCACATATGTTCATCTTTTATTATGCCCTTCTCTCCGAGGTGTCCCCTCCGACGGCCCTGTCTCCCTTTGCCGCGGCGGCGATCACCGGGGGCGATCCATACAAGACTACCTTTATGGCATGGAAATACACCATCACGGCCTTTCTGATGCCCTTTGTGTTTACCGTCCTTCCTGCAGGCCGTGCGCTCCTTCTTCACTGGGAAGGGATAGGCATAGCTGCCGGGATATGGACGATCATCGCCGCATTTATCGGGATCGGAATGCTCGCCTCAGGCTGCTCGGGCTGGCTGTTAAAGAAGTCGAACATCTTGGAGCGGGTGATCATTATCATCGGCGCGCTGGCATTCGTCTACCCGTCCCGCATGGGAGATGTTGCCGGCTTTGTATGCCTCGCTCTCGTGATCATCATGCAGAAGATGAGAAAAGGGGGAACGGGGCCCGTACAGACGGCGGCCTGAAAAGACCGTTCGGCGTCTGGCGTTCGGCGAGAAAAACAGTGCTTGGCTGATAGCGAATCGTATATCGTATATCGAGAAAAAACAACTTACAGCTCATAGCAAATTGCATTCAAAAATAGCACCCGCGCCGGACTCAGGCAACGAAGCTATATGAATGAAGGCAATTCGGTATCAAAGCAAAAAAAATGGCCGGCATAATTTACCGGCCATTTCAGTTTCATAATTCTTTCTGTTATGCGCTCTTCTCGATCGCTATCATTGCAGCGCCGAGCGCACCCACTATCTGCGGCTCAACATGGATCTTCAGAGGCATATTCAGCGCAGCTTCCAGGGCTTTGACGACGCCGATGTTCTTCGCAACTCCCCCTGTCATAACGACCTCTTTTTCGGCTCCGCCAATTCTGCTGATAAGGCCCATGGTCCTGTCTGCTATCGCCTTGTGTATTCCATAGAGGATATCTTCCAGCTCTTCGCCTTCGCTGACGAGGGATATTACCTCTGACTCTGCGAATACAGTACAGATGCTGCTGATCGTAACGTCCTTCTTATGCTTCAGGGAGCTGTCCCCGATCCTGTCGAGCTCGACGTTCAGGGCCTTTGCCATGACCTCTATAAATCTGCCCGTACCGGCTGCGCACTTATCGTTCATTTCGAATTCGATGACGCGGCCCTTGCCGTCTACCTTTATTACTTTCGTGTCCTGGCCTCCGATATCAATAATCGTCCGCGCTTCAGGAAAAAGGTAGCTGACGCCCCGGGCGATGCAGGTGATCTCTGTGATCGCCTGTTTGGCAAAGGATGCCCTTTTTCTTCCACAGCCGGTAGCAACGATATACGATACGTCAGAGATGTTTTTGCCGGGATATGCCAGTACCTTATCGAGCGCCATCTCTGCGGTCTTTTTTGAATCTGCACCTGTCTGCAAAATATCATATCCAACTATTCCCTTCTCCTTGTCAAAAAGAAGGGCCTCGGTTGTGATAGAGCCAATGTCTATTCCGGCAACTAACATATCTATACCACCCCTTTATTCAATAATAGCGAGGACTGCATCTGCCTCTACTTCCTGCCCTACTGCAACCTTGACCTCTTTGACCACGCCGGCAGCCGGTGAAACAATGGGCATTTCCATCTTCATCGCCTCAAGCGTTGCGATCTGATCGTCTTCAGCAACCTTATCGCCGACCTTCACATTGACACCCACGATCTTTCCAACCATTGGAACGGTAACTTCTGTAGCCATTAGAACCTCCTTAAATAATTTGCTTGTTTATTTCCTGTAACCCAGAGCAAACTGGGCAATGATCATCTTCTGAACGTTCGAAGTCCCTTCAACGATCTGGTAAGACTTCGCGTCCCTCATAAACCTCTCAACTGGATACTCAGAGGAGAAACCATAGGAGCCGAATATCTTCACAGCCTCGGAGGCGCAGAAATTTGCCGACTCCGCGCAATAATATTTTGCCATTGAGGTTTCAAGGGTATTGTTCATTCCCTTGTCTTTCTGCCAGGCTGCCTTCAGGAGCAACAGTTTTGCCGCTTCATGCTCCACTGACATTCTTCCGATCTGCTCCTGGACCATCTGAAACTGCCCGATGGGCTGGCCAAACTGTTCCCTCTCGTTCGCGTATTTGCATGCTTCTTCAAGACAGCTCTGGGCTACGCCGACTGCCCTCGCGGCAGAGCTTAACCGTGTGAAATTGAGCATGGTCATGCAGATCGCAAAGCCCTGTCCGAGTTTTCCAAGGAGAGCGCTCTTCGGGATCTTTGCTTCTTCAAAAAATATTTCGCCGGTCGGGGCACAGAACAGGCCAAGCTTTGAAGTGATAGCTCTCTGTACAATGCCGGGGGCATTGAAGTCGATAAAAAATGCCGACATGCCTTTATGCTTTGCAGCCTTGTCAGTCATGGCATATACAACACCGCATCCGCAATAAGGTACGCCCGATATCCAGGTTTTTGTGCCATTTAAAACAAAACCGTCGTCCACCTCTACCGCTGTCGTCTTCATGCTGGCGACATCCGAACCGGAGTTCGGCTCTGTGATCGCAAAGCAGCCGCCGCTTGTCCCCGCGATCAGCCCCGGGAGGAACTGTTCTTTCAATGCATCGCTTCCGAATTTCAGCAGTACATTCTGGGGGCCGTTCATCTGGAGATTGAAAGGAAGACCCCAGGACGGGCTCACCCTGGCAACTTCCATGGCCATAAGCGTCGCGGCCATATTGCCTTCCTCAAGTCCCAGTCCGCCGAACTGTTCCGGCGCGAGGCACGCAAACATGCCCTGGTCGCCCATCTTCTTCAGGATCTCCGGACGATACTTATGTTCCTTCTCGTCTTCCTCCATCGTGGGTTTGATATTCTTCACTGCAAAGTCGTACGCCATTTTGCGCATTGATTCAAGTTCATCAGAAATCTTAAAATCCATAGCTTTTTTCTCCTTTCCGTGCGGTATTGTGAAACAAAGAACAAGCTAATATTAGCAAAGCGCATTTTCCATGTCAAGCTAATTTTCAGAAATAAATCTATCCTCTTCTGCACCAGGACAACCTCAGGAAGGGGTGTCCTAACAGCGGTCTTTTATGCATCAAGCTATCGGTCTTGAAAGTTATATCAAGCACGAGTTTGTTTAGAACATTTTATATTGGGATTTTGAAATTGTTTAGAATTTAGAAATTCGGATTTCGGATTCGACATGAGCCGTCTTTCTTCCCTCACGACTTACGCCTGACGCCTCACGTCCGTCAATCTTTCTCTGCCTTCTTCAGGGGCGGCTCGATCGAGTTGATCAAGTTCATGATATGCTGCTCTATCAAGCGGTTTGCCTTTGATGCCTTGCCTGACGCAAGGAGCTCATATATTTTGCGATGACTCACCTTTTTATAGCGCGGCAGCTTCTTAAAGTACATAGACGTGATCCGGTTCGTCACAAATGGCTCTGTTATGCTCACGTAGAGACGCAGCAGAGTTTGATTCCGGCTCATCTCTACGATGTACCTGTGGAAACGGAAGTGGAGCGCTGTGTATCTTTCAATACTGCGCCTCTTATACGCCTCGTCCATATCGTCGAGGAGTTGCGCCAGCGCGGCAAGGTGGTCAGGGGTAACATTGCGCATGGCCAGCCTTATCGCCAGCCCCTCGATCGAAGCCCTTACCTCGGTAGCCTCTCTCAGGTTCTCCAGCGAAATCGACCTGACAAAGGCCCCCTTCCGGGGAAGAAATTCTACAAAGCCTTCTGCCTCGAGGCGGCGAAATGCTTCGCGGATAGGGGTGCGGCTCGTCCTGAACATCTTCTGCAGGTTTACTTCGTTCAGCCTTTTGCCTTCTTCGAACTTTCCTTTGATTATTTGTTCCCTAAGGTGCTGGAATATCTGATCGTGCAAAAGCAATGCAGGCTGAAAATCATCTTTAGTGTTGTCCATATTACCGTCTGGCTATAATATTTTTTATTATATATGTCGACAGTATACAATACTGAAAAAATTGTCAAGCAAAAAATTAGGTGTTTTATTATAAAAAATGAATATTTTATTTATCATATTGAGCATATCAGATGCCGATCCGTTCATCGTTGCCGTTATTCAATACGTTGTTTTATATGATTATTATTAGATGTAACTTTTTTTGATATTTTTCCTTGACAAATTTTTGCATAATTGTATACTGTCGACAGATATCAGTTATATTCTCATCATATTTACATATAGTAATGCAGGATAACATGATTCCTTTTACGATCAAACCATGCCCCATAACAAAAAAAGCACATCATGCGGGAGATTGAATATGGATGCAAAAAAAAGACCCTACAATTCCTTCGCGAACCCATTATTGTTGAAGCCTGCGAGGCCCCTTCCCCGTGAAGCAGCGGTGATCGGCGCCGGAACTTCAGGCGTTGACATAGGATATTATCTTAAAAGCTCTCTTCCGGATATGAGGCTCGTATTTGTGGATGCCGAAGGAGAAACATTAATAAGCGCCGAGAAGCAGTTCGCCGGCTACGTAAAAAATTCCGTGGACAAGAAAAAGATCAAGGAAGAACAGGGGCAAAGGATCCTCAACAACGTCGTCTATACGACCGACTTCGATGAGATTAAGAATACCGATCTGGTCATTGAAGCGCTGGCCGAAGATGCCTCCCTTAAAAAGGAGGCCCTCTCCGGGGTCGAGTCAGTTGTCGGCCCATCTGCCATCATTGTTTCAAATACCAGCTTGTTCCCGCCCGGCAGGATCTTGGCTGAGATGAAAGATCCGGCAAGGGCGGTGGTGGCACATTTCTTCGCGCCTGCCTGGCGAAGCATACCGGTGGAGCTGGCCGCGTGGGAAAAGACCAGCCGGGAAGTAGTGGATTACCTCTTATGGGTCTTCGCCATGACAGGGAAAACGGCAATGGTATCGGGTAATGCAGTCTGTTTGATGCTGGGACGGATATGGAACAACTGGTGCAATGAGGCGGCCTACCTCCTGGATAACACTGCCGCCGCCGTGATAGATCATGTCGCTGAAGAATTTTCTTCAGAAGGGCCGTTCAGGGTATTGAATACAATGAAGGGCGGCGATGTCGTTTTTGCGGGAAATACCCTGCAGATGGAAGAAGGGAGCCATTACCTGCCCTCGCCTTCCCTGAAGTCCGCACAGCCATGGGAGACGAAGAAACCTGGCAGCGCACCTGATGTGCCGGAAGACAAAAAAGACATGATCAGGGACAGGCTGCTGGGGGTTCTCTTCTCACAGTCTTTCGATATCGTCGACCGTGGCATCGGAACGCCGGAAGACCTTACCTTCGGCTGCCAGGTTGCCCTTGGATTCAATAAGGGGCCTATGGATATCATGCTCGATATGGGCGAAGCCAGGGTAAAGCGGACCGTGGAGAAATTCCAGACGGAGAGGAACGGCTTTCCGGGACCGAAGAGGCCCTATCGGGACTACCAGAACTTCAGGCGGTATATCCTCCTGGATGAGATCGACGGCGTAAAGATCATGACCATACGGCGTCCGCAGGCAATGAACGCTATCCGCGAAGAGTTGAACAATGAGATCCTTGCGTTGCTGAAAGAGTACGAAAACGATCCGAACACAAAAGGGTTTGTCCTGACCGGATATGGCACGGCGGCATTTTCAGCCGGCGCCGACATCGGCACCTTCCCCGACATGCTGGGCGACATAGAAAGGGGCACCCAGGCAGCCCGGGACTGGGCAAAGGTACAGCCTTACATGGACCGGCTCGGGAAGCCGATCGTCGCCGCAATTAACGGCGTAGCGCTCGGCGGGGGATTGGAGCTGGCGATCCGCTGCCACAGCATGGTCGCTACGGCAAACGCGAGATTCCAATTCCCCGAGGTCATGCTTGGAATATTGCCCGCCATAGGAGGGACGATCGTTCCCTATCGAAAGTGGCCCAAGGGTGCGGGGCTCTTCCATGAGATGCTCTGCCTGGCACGGCCGATCAACGTGAAAGAGGCCCTGGAGATAGGCATGGTGAGCAAGGTAGCGGGCAGCTATTATGAAATGATCGAAGAAGCCATCAGGGAGGTCGGCAACCTTTCGGGAAGGATCACAAGGATTCCCGATGGCAAAGTGGACATACCTAAGATGGAGATGCCGGAGAATCCTATGGCCGGCAAACTCGCTTTAAGCAAAGAGTCCATCTCCATCATTATCAAGACAGTGGAAATGGGGGCCGGGGCAGAACGTTTTTCCGATGCCCTTGAGATCGGCTACCGTGGCTTTGGCGAGATCGCCTGCACCGGGGCGGCCAAAGAAGGCGTGGCCGCTTTTATAGAGAAAAGGGCTCCGGTATTTAAGAGATGAACATAGC
>JAGOOA010000003.1:0-2698 GCA_017992765.1 Syntrophorhabdaceae bacterium | reverse complement strand
CAAAGGAGGGGTAAGATGCTGAAGAGTAAATGGTTGCCTGCAGGCACGATCATGGCAGTGCAGGCACGGAATATTCCAAACAAGGTTGCCGTAAAAGACAAGTTCCGCCAGCTTACCTTCAGGGAATGGAACGATAGGTCAAACCGGCTCTCAGACGCACTGGCTGGGATCGGCGTAAGAAAAGGAGACAAATTCGCCATTCTCGCCTATAATTGTATAGAGTGGATGGAGGTATACGCCGCAGCATCAAAAGGCGGGCAGGTGGCGGTGCCGATAAACTTCAGGCTCGCCGGACCGGAGATCGAATATATCGTGAACCATTCCGAATCGAAAGCCTTCATCGTCGCCCATGAATTCGCCGATACGATCGACCGTATCAGGCAGGATCTGAATGTCCCCCAAGACAACTATATCCTGTTCGGGACAGACGCAATCCCTGACGGCTGGAAATCCTATGAAAAGATGATAGGCGCAGCGTCCCCGGCAGAGCCGCCGGCCGCCGTCGACGGGGCGGATCCCTGGATGATCATGTATACCTCGGGGACAACTGGCAAACCAAAAGGCGTTGTCAGGAACCACGAGGCAACCATTGCCGAATTCATCATCAATGTTATCGACGTCGGTTTCAGGCACGATGACAAAGGGCTTCTCGTTATGCCCATGTGCCATATAAACTCTGTATTCTATTCCTTTGTCTTTACCTATATCGGGGCAAGCTGCTATGTCTGCAACCTTGTATCGTTCGATCCTGAAGATATTCTGAAGATAATACAGGAAGAGCGGATCACCTTTGTCTCCCTCGTCCCGACCCATTACATCATGATGCTCGCCCACCCGAACAAGGATAAATACGATGTTTCTTCGATGAGAAAGCTTCTCTGCTCTTCGGCGCCGGTAAGGCGCGACACAAAGCTGGCCATCATCGACTACTTCAAGGGCGCGGAGCTCTATGAGATATACGGCTCAACAGAGGCAGGGTCGGTGACCATACTCAAGCCGGAGAGCCAGATGGAGAGGCTCAGCTCCATCGGGAAAGAGGTCTCTGCAACAGACCGGATCAAGATCCTCGACGAAGAGGGCAACGAGGTCCCTGAGGGCGAAGTGGGCGAGCTTTATGCGCGGACACCGGAGATATTCACGGAATACTGGAAAGACCCCGAGAGGACAAAAAAGGCCTTCCACGGGGAGTGGTTCTCGGCAGGGGATATGGCAAGAAGGGACGCCGACGGCTTCTATTACCTCGTTGACAGAAAGGCAAACATGATAATAACCGGGGGCGAGAACGTCTTTCCTTCGGAGGTGGAAAACGTGATCGGAAGCCATGCGGCTGTCAAAGATGTGGCGGTTATCGGAATACCCCATGAGAAATGGGGCGAGGCCGTCAAGGCGGTCGTCATACCCCATGAAGGCGCAAAGGTCACAGACAAAGAGCTCATAGATCACTGCCGCGACAAGATCGCGGGGTATAAGATTCCCAAGACGATAGATTTTATCAAGGACGAGGAGATGCCAAGGACTGCTACCGGCAAGATCCTGCACCGGATACTGAGGGAGAGATACGGGAAGTGGAGCGATTTTAAATAAAGCGGGGGTATTTTAAAGGAGGTGGTCAAAGAAGGCAACAGGGAACAGGCTCTACAAATCAAAAATAAGGAGGGTTATGATGAAACGTTTCAAGCTAATATTCTTGGTCTTATTTTTATCGGCCGTCGGGGTTTCATTCCTGGCAACAACGGCGTTCAGCCAGGCAAAACCTATCGAGCTCACCTACGCGCAGTTCCAGCCTGCCCAGCATTTCAACAACAAGCTTTCCGAGTCGTATGCAAAGGAGATCGAGAAGAGGACGAACGGCAGGGTAAAGATCACCGTATACTCCGGCGGCACGCTCGTCGCTGCCGATAAGACCTACAGCGGCATAGTAACAGGGATCGCCGATATGGGCATGTCCTGCATGGCCTACACGAGGGGCAAATTCCCCCTGTCAGAGGTGATCGACCTGCCCCTGGGCTACAAGACAGGCGTTGCTGCCACAAAGCTGATCAACCTCTTCTATGAAAAATTCAAGCCAAAAGAGTACAGCGAGACAGAGGTGATGTACTTTATGGCCCATAGCCCCGGCATCGTTCATTCAAAAAAGCCCATCTATAAGCTTGAGGACATAAAAGGGCAGAAGATCCGCTGCACAGGCCTGGCCGCAAAGGTCGCCGGCAAGCTTGGAGCCGTTCCCGTCGCCATGCCCATGGGAGAGACCTACGATGCCATCAGCAGGGGCGTTGTGGACGGCTCAATGGGCCCGCAGGAATCGACGCAGGGATGGAGATGGGGTGAAGTTATCGCCGCCTCGACCCAGAGCTTCGGCGCCGGGTATTCCACCGGTTTCTTCGTCGTGATGAACAAGCAGAAATGGAACTCCCTGCCCCCCGATATTCAGAAGATCTTCAGAGAGGTCAACAAGGAGTGGGCGGACAAGAACGGAGAGGCATGGGATTTTTACGACAAGCAGTCAAAAGACTGGATGATAAAGATCGGCAAAAAGGTCATCTCGCTTTCACCGGAAGAGAATGCAAGGTGGGCCGCGCTGGTCAGGCCTCTGCTGAACGAATATGTGGAGAACATGAAGAAGCAGGGCCTGCCGGGGAAAGAGGCGCTGGATTTCTGCCTGGCAGAGCTGAAGAAGCTGGAGAAGTAGAGCGCACAG
>JAGOOA010000033.1 GCA_017992765.1 Syntrophorhabdaceae bacterium | reverse complement strand
GCCGGACAGCTCTGCTACTACCTTTTTCAGCGTCGGCGATTCCATCTCCAGCGCAACCTCGCCGACAAAATTTGTTTTTGCTTTTATTACCATCAGATCATTCCTCCGGGCGCAATGCCTTATTTGAAAAGCAAGAGACCTCCTGTGTCAAGAGGTCTCTTCAATACATCAACTAAATTTTTCGTTCTACGGAAAGCGTCCATCCTGCTCCTTGTTCTCTACGCCTCCCATTTCCTCGCAAATGATGGAGGGTAGAGACCCCGCTTAGGCGTTACGCCCAGGAGGTCTCTACGGGGGGTATTATGAAGGGTCACTTTTTTTCCTGTGCTTTCAATGCGTTGAACATTCTCTCAGGGGTGATAGGGACTCTCATTACCCTTACACCTGTTGCGTCATAGACTGCGTTGACCACTGCCGAAATGACAGCAGCCCTGGCGCACTCCCCTATCTCTTTTGCTCCCCAGGGGCCCTTCGGCTCAAAATCTGAGCAGTCGATGACCTCGATCTCCGGGATATCAAATGCCCTCGGTATTTCATAATCGACTAAGTTCGGGTTGAGCACGCGCCCTTCATCATCCATGATCTCTTCGAACAGGGCGTCGCTCATTCCCTGAACCGCCTGGCTCACCAGCTGTCCTTTACAGATTGCCGTGTTTATCTCGTACCCGCTGTCTTCGGCCACGACTATCTTGAGCACCCTGATCCTGCCCGTCTCTCTATCAACCTCTACCTCAGCGGTAGATGCCGTAAAGCCATAGGCATCGGTAAATCTCCCGGTACCCTTCGAGAGGCTTGGGTAGAATTCGATCTCGGGCACCGCCTTCTTGTATCCATGCCCGATAAGCGGATCTCCCAGATGTTTCTGGATGTGGTATCTCATAAGCTCCGTGAAGGTGTAAGACCTTTTCGGGTTGCTCTTGAGGAATGCCTTTTTGTCTTTCAATTCAATGTCTTCCGGTTTTGCCCTCATAACTTCGCTGGCCACTCGCAATATCTTTTCCCTGAGGTCCATTGCCGCGTTATATACTGCGCCGCCGCCGACGAACATTCCACCGCTTAAGAAGTTGCTGTAGTTCATAGGGCAAAGCTCTGAATCGCTCGATACGAGGGTCACATCCCCTATGGTTAATCCAAGGGCCTCTGCCGCGATCTGGCAGTATGTTGTGTCAGGTCCCTGGCCGAACTCGCAGTCGCCCTCCATAAGGGTGATCGTCCCGTCATGGTTGAGCCTTATGATCGCGGTACTGGCAAAGGGCCAGTATCCCGAACCGCTGAACATGCCGTTTATGCCGATGCCGACGCCCCGGTTCTTATCCCTCTGTTTGCCGCGCTTCTCTTTCCACTTTATGGCCTCTGCGGACCTTTTTATGGCTTCAGGCAGGCCATAGCTGTCCAGCCTGTCGCCGTTGGGGATGACATCGCCCTTTTTCCTGAGGTTCTTTGTCAAAAATTCCACGGGGTCCAAACCCAGGTCTTCGCAGATCTGGTCGTACTGGGCATCTGCGGCAAGGCGCATCTGCGGTGCTCCGTGCCCCCTTCTTGCAAAGTTGAAGTTCTTGTTCGTGTAGACCGCGACGCCTTCATGCCTTACGTTCTTCCTGTCGAGGCAGGGGTCGCACATGGCGTGGCTCAAGAACATTGCGACAGGCGCGCTGCACTTGTAGGCGCCGGCGTCAACGATGACGCTGCAATGCTGGGCGACGATGGTGCCGTCCTTCTTTACGCCTGTTTTAATATTGATATCGAACCTGTGGCTGTTCCTGCATGAAGAGAAGACTTCCTCTCTTGTCAGTTCTATCTTTATCGGTTTGCATAACTTCCTTGCAAGAAAGCCGCAAATGACCTCATAGTCGAAGCAGGGCGCCTTTCCTCCAAACCCGCCGCCGATATATGTTTTGTGGATCCTTATCTTAGAGATGGGGATATCCAGCGTCTTGTGCAGCCAGTACCGCTTAAGCTCAAAGGCCATATGGTTCATCCACACGTCGAGCTTCTGTTCAAAGGGGTCCCAGCTTGCCACCATTGTGTGCGGCTCCATAGCCATATGTGAAGTGCCCGGGCTCCTGGAGCGGTCCTCGCGGACATATTCAGCTTCTGCAAACCCTTTCTCCACGTCGCCGTATGTAACAAGCACCCTCGCGGCAACGTTGTTCACCGGCGTGTATGAATGGGACTTTCTCGCTACGCCCCAGTCTTCCCACGCGCATGATGTGTTGCGGGTGATCTCGCCGTGTATCTGGGGGGCGCCGTCCTTCATCGCCTCTTCCGGATCAAAGATCGGTGGAAGCGGGTCATAGTCTACTTCAATAAGGTCCAGCGCATCCTCTGCGGTGTCGGGATCGATGGCTGCTACTGCCGCAACCGTCTCCCCTATAAAGCGGACCTTGTCCTCGGCTATCGGGCGTTCCTCTGCCGGATAGTTCGGTGTATCGACGAAGCCGTACCTGATCCCCCAGGTATCCTTTCCGGTGATCACTGCCACGACACCGGGCAGTTTCTCTGCCTTGCTCGTATCTATGCTGCGGATCTTCGCATGGGGAAGGGGGCTTCTTAATAATTTCGCGTGAAGCATGCCGGGGAGCATAACATCGGTTGTAAATTTCGCTCTCCCTGTCAATTTTGCCTTGCCGTCAACCCGCGGTAACGGTTTTCCTACTACAGAGCGCTCATTCATTTCTTTCCCTCCTTTCTCTTCTGGACCACTGCCTTAATAGCTTCGAGGTACTGTACGTAGCCCGTGCACCTGCACAGATTTCCTTCCATATCCCTTCTTATATCTTCCTCGGTCGGGTCTTCCAGCTCTTCCAGCATAGCCGTGGAAGACATAAGCTTCCCCGGGCTGCAGAACCCGCACTGAAAAGCGCTGTGCTCCAGAAATGCCTCCTGGAGGATCGACAGTTTGCCGTCTTTTGAAGCTAATCCCTCAACAGTGGTAACTTCCTTGCCGTTCACCTGCATCGCCAGGACCGAACAGGCCTTCACGGCCATCTTGTTGACGATCACGGTGCAGGCCCCGCAGGAATTATCCATACAGGCCTGTTTTGTGCCCGTCAGGCCCAGTTCGTTCCTTAAAAGCTGGAGCAGGGTCATCTTGGGCTTGATTGACACTTCGTATGGTTCCCCGTTCACTTTTACGTTTATCACTTTTTTCGAGCTATCCATATCGTAACTTCCTCCTTTAAATGCTATTAAGCCTTTTTCGCTTTTTCAAAGGCCTTCTTTATCGCGCGCTTTACGAGAACCTTCACGATCTCTTTCCTGTATTCGGCCGAGGCGTGGACATCTGTGGTGGGGTCGGTCTCTGACGCGGCCATCTTTGCCGCCTCTTCGATCACATCGTCAGTCAATTTCTTGCCCTTCAGCATCTCCGCCGCCTTTTTCGTGATAAGCGGGACCGGAGCCACGGCGCTCATGACGATCTTTGCGTCCTTGCATACGTCGCTGCCTGCTTCGACGGTAACCGCTACCGATGTGGATACGATCTTTATCCCTGCCTCGATCGTGGCAAACTTCATATACTCGACCGCCGTATTGGGTGCAGGCGGGGGCAGCTGGATCTCTGCGAGTATCTCATCGGGCTCGATTATAGTAGTGAAGTAATCCGTAAAAAAATCTTCCAGGGCTACTACTCTTTCCCCTTTTGCGCTCACCAATTTTATCTTCGCACCCAGTACGATCAACGAAGGCGCCGGGTCTCCGATAGGGTCTGCGCTGCAAAGATTGCCGCCGATGGTGCCCCAGTTCCTGGTCTGGACCGAGGCCACGCTCTTTTCCATCTCAGAAAGCACATCGTATTTCTCCTGTACCAGCGGAGATTTTTCAATTGCCCGGTGCGTTGTTAATGCGCCTATCCGCAGGCCGCTCTTCTTGTCGAATTCTATAAAATCAAGTTCCTTAAGCCCCTTGATATCGATCAGGCATGTGGGGCTGATCAGCTTCTGCCTGAGAAGGGTAATGAGTGATTGACCGCCGGCAAGTACCTTGCCCACATCTTTGTACTGGGAGATCAAAGAGCAAGCTTCCTGCAGGCTGCTGGCTGAAAAATATTCAAAATCTTTCATAATTAGGTCTCCTTCTGTCCTTCAATTTTTTCTTTCAACGCCTTTATAAATTCCTCACCGATCTTCTTTGCCTGTGCTCGCATAATCCTGTCGCCAAAAAGGGCGATCCTGCCGTTGACGGTCACATTCGATGAATACGCAACCTCGGTCTCGTTTGCCGAAACCTCCCGCAGGTACACGTCGCTTCCCTGGGTAAAGTTCCCCGCCATGCCCATGTCCGCTCCTTTTCCCTCCATATGGATGTGTTTCGGCTCGTCTATCTGCGTCAATGATGTGGTGATCTTGAAACGAACCTTTATCGGGCCGACCCCTGCTTTCACAGTAGCTACATAGGTACGCTCATCTATTGCTTCGATATTCTCGCAACCTGGAACACAATTCCCTATCAGCTGGGGGTTAATTATGAACCGCCACACCTGCTGAATAGGCGCTTTCACTGTGAATTTCTCTTGTATTAGCATCTTGTAAGTTCTCACCTCCTTCTTGTTCTTCTCTTTCCTTCTTCATCTTGGCCTTCAGCTCGCCTGCGAGCAGGCATTGATCCTCTCTTGGACATGTGCCTTTCTTTACGAACATACAGTCCTGTCTGCCGTAAAGACATTTGATCCTCTTCTCTGCCATTTCCTTTTTACCTCCCTTCAGATAATTTTTATATCCGCATGCCCTTATAATAAGGGATGTTGTTTAATACCCAAGGGCAAAATCGCCGATAGAACGGTCAATTGCATGCCGTATCGCTTCTTCTATCACTTCTCTCGTCCTGTCCAGCGTTTCCGGGTCAGAGTCCTTGCAGACCTCGCCTGCGGCTATATCTGCCGCATCTATGATCAGGTGGTCGTCGATCGGGTTATCTTTCATGATTGCCGGCCCCTCCTGTGTTTCAACGGGGGCAGCGCCTATTCCGCCCACCACGATCCTTATCTCTTCTATATTTACGTGTTTCAGGTCAAGCCTGAGATAGACCGCCACGCCTATGCTGGGCGCGCCGTTCGTGCCTGTGCTTTTCTCATATACAAGGCCTACTTCACTTTCCTGCTGTTTCGGAATCCGTATCTCTCCAAGGATCTCGTACACCTCTTCATTCCCGTTCTTCGCGAAAAGGCTCTCTATGGGAACCGTCTCCCACCCCTGGATGCCCTGCATAACCGCCTTTGCATCCAGTATCATCAGCGCCGGCGCAACGTCGACCACGCTTTCCGGGGTGAAAAGGTACCCGCCGATAGTAGCCATGTAATATGCCCACCTTGTCTTGTTCATCCCGAGCTCTCTCTGGTTGATAGCATCAACGAGAACGCTTGCCCTTTCGTTTATTATTACTGAACGGCTCAGGTCAAAGAGCGTTGCCACGGACCCGATCTTCACGCCTTCTTCCGCGAAATCGCTGTAGTAGTCCACGTATTCGAGGTTCGGTATGTTCTTCAGGTTTACAAGAAATTCGGGGTTTACCGCCCTCTGCTTCATCAGTGGGATAAGCTGAGTGCCGCCGGCGATCAGCTTTGCCTTTTCCTTGTGCTGATCGAGCATGGAACATGCCTCTTTTAATGAATTTGGCTCCAGATACTCAAACTTTACCGAGCTTAGTTCTACAAAACTTTCTAGATCTTCAAAATACCCTGGCCTCATAAACACCTCCGTTTTTATGATCTTTTATTAAGGACTTTCCAGCATATTTTAACTGGGCTTGATCAGTCCATTGATTACCTGCCGCCTTGTGAATATTTTCATATAATCTATTCATAATTGCTTTGTATATAGGTATGAGCAATTATTATGCCACGATATTGTAGGCCGGCAACAGTTTGTAACTAGTAGATATTATAGAGTATTATTTTTCCCGACGATGAGCGGGGGAGTGTCGGCCCCCGAAATGTGTCACTATGGGGATACATGCGACCTCGGTCGAACTCTATTGCGCCATCAAAAAAAGGGGTATTTCTTTGGCGGACTTATTATTAAATCCCTATCTTTTTGTTATTATTGAGTTTGCTTAAACTGCCCTTGCGTTTGCCTGCTGGGACCCGCATACTTTGTTCTCAAAGAGGAAAAACGGACGGCCTGTATCTCTTGAGTATCATGTAACCTAAAGGATTCATGTTCTTTACATGTACTCTTCTTTTTTTATGTTATAGCGCTTGAGCATCCGTTGGATTGAAGGTCTTTGTATATTGATCTCCTTTGCCGTTCTTGAGATATTGCCCTGACGGCATCTCAGGGCATCGACAAGGTACTCTCTTGTAAAATTATCAAGGCATCTTTTTCTTGCTTCTGTAAAATCCAGATCCGATAGGCTGCCGCGCCTCTCGGCATCTTCCGGCGGCGCCTCGAGCCGCATCTTTTCCGGCAGATCCTCCATCGTCGCCTTCCGCTTATCAGCGGTAATGACCATCCGCTGGACAACATTCTCCAGCTCCCTCACGTTGCCGGGCCACCCATACTGCTGAAAAAAATCCAGCACCCGCTGGTCTATTGATAACTCGATCTTGTCGAACCGTTTTTTGAATTTATCAAAGAAAAAACGCGTCAAAGGCACTATGTCCTCTTTGCGCTCCCTTAGAGGAGGTATATCAACCTTCACGACATTGATCCTGAAGTAAAGATCTTCCCTGAATCTCCCTTCCTTGACAAGCTGTTCGAGGTTCCTGTTGGTAGCCGCAAGGATCCTTGTGTTGATCTTAACGGGCTTTGTGCCCCCGACGGGAATGATCTCGTGGTCCTGCGCCATGCGGAGCAGCTTGCCCTGGAGGGATGTGGAGAGTTCGCTGATCTCATCGAGGAATATGGTCCCCTTATCGGCGATCTTGAAATATCCTTCCTTGTTCGCATAGGCGCCTGTAAAAGCGCCTTTCATATATCCAAACAGCTCGCTCTCGAGCAGGCTTTCGGTCAGCGCCGCACAGTCCACCACGACGAAAGGGTGTGCATTTCTCGGGCTGCCGGAATGTATCGCATGGGCAAGCAGCCCTTTGCCCGTGCCGCTCTCTCCCTGGATCAGCACATTGCAATCGATCGGGGAGATCTTCTGAACAAGCTGAAAGATCTGCTGTACTTCCTCGCTGACGCCGATAAAATCATATTGGGCAGAAAATTTCTTCAGTTCATCCTTCAGGGCGCCGATCTCATTTTGCAGCGCATATTTTGTTTCAACATGCTCCACGACCTTCAGCAGCCTGTCCATGTCAAAAGGCTTCGTAATGTAATCGTAGGCGCCCAGCTTCATAGCCTCTACCGCGTTGTCCACGGTCCCGTAGCCCGTGATCATTACCACTTCCGTGTCTGGATGCGTCTCTTTTATCTTCTCGAGGAGGTCTATTCCGTTCAACCCCGGCATTCGAATATCGGCAATCACTAAAGAGAAGCTATCTTTTTTTATAAGGAAAAGGGCCTGCTCGCCATCGCTCACCCCCTGTACATTATAATCTTTCTTCTGGAGCAGCTGGACGCACCTGTTCCGTATGCTGTCCTCATCGTCCACCACAAGAATTCTGAACTTTTCCTTTTTCATCCTTCTCCTTGCATACCAGCTTTTATGGAAGGCTTATCCGCATGGGAGGCTAATAGTAAATGAAGTTCCTCCGGGCAGGTTTCTTACCATCAGCTTCCCGCCATGCTCTTCAACGATCCTCTTACTTACCGAAAGGCCCAGACCTGTACCGTTCGGTTTCGTCGTAAAGAAGGAGTCGAAGATCCGGTCCATCATATTCCTCGGGATGCCCTTTCCCGTGTCATTGACCTCGATGTATGCCCATTTTTTTCGGTCGCCTTCTTTCGTATAGGTCTTCAGGGTGATTTCGCCGTGATCCGGCAAAATCGCCTCCCGCGCGTTGTTAACGACATTGATGATCACCTGCTGCAGGTTGTTTGTGTTTCCTGTCACGTATATGTCGTTATCAGAAAATATTTTTTTTATATGGATGTTCTCCAGCCTGGCCTGGCGCTGGACCAACAGGAGCGCGTCCTCTATCATATTATGGATGTTCAGCATCGTCTTTTCTTCGGGGATCATCTTGGCAAAATTCAGCACCTTACCGATGAACCTCCTGCACCTGCTCGCGTCGTTCTCCATCTCCTTCAGCTCTTTCAACAACGCCTTCTTCTGAATGCGCCCTTTTTTCTCTATATCGTCAACCAGCATCTGCGTTGCGATGATCAGCCCCCCCAGGGGGTTGTTGATCTCGTGGGCTATCTCCCCGGCCAGCTTCCCCAGGAGCGTCATCTTCTCGGACTGGAAAAGCTCCTCCTTGAGAATATTGATCTCTGTAATATCTGTAATAACGTTTATCGTACCCTTCTTGTGATTGCCTTCATAGAGGGAAGATGAACTGACAAGGATCGGTATCTTCCTTCCGTCTTTTGTCACAAACGTGGATTCAAATACCTGCTTCCCGGCCCTTTCCTCATCATCTCCTATATTCATCTTTTTGGAAAAACGCTCGAACGCCTCTTTTGCTATAAATACCCCATAATACTTCCCGATTATCTCCTCTCTCCCATACCCCATGATCTCTTCGAACCGCTTATTTATATAAGTAATATAACCACGCTCATCTATGATCTGAATACCGTCGTTGAGCGAGGCAATAAGGTTTTCGCTGAATTCCTTTAGCCTGTTTATCTCCCTTTCGGCTTCTTCTTTCTCTTTTTCCTTGGTAAGGTCTCTTGCAGCCCCTATCATGCCCATTGTTCTCCCGTCCTCATCCCTTAAGGGTATGCAGATGACCGAGGCCGGAAACCGTTCGCCCGACTTTTTCAGCAGCAGGATCTCCCCGCGGAACGTCTTTCCTTCCCGGATCTCCGCAAGCACATTGGGCTGTATTGCGCCAAGCATGGCTATGTGCCTTCCGATAACCTCTTCCGGGCTATAAATAAAGAGTTTTTCAGAGCCTTTATTGAAGAACACCAGCTTTCCCCGCAGGTCGGTCACAATGAACGATTCGCTGATATTCTCTACGATATCCTCTAAGAACTGACGGGTAGTCCTCTTAAAACCGAGGATAATCTTTTCCCAATCCAATGGCATGTTCGTCGTCATAACATGATCCCGCCAAGGCATAGAAAATTTAAGCACCGATCAACTCGACTTGTCAAGTGACGGAAAGCAGCTCACGGCGAGACATCCGTAAGTCGTCAGGGGAAAGAGCAGTACATCGTATATAGTATATCGTATATAACAACTGCAAAAGAATCCTTACGAAACGATATACGAACTACTATATACTATATACGATTTAACATGGGCCATGAGCCGTTGTGGGGCCCGCCCCGGCATTACTGGTTGTACATATATTTGAAAGACCGTGTATCCAGTTCCGTACCAAATTCCCTTGCGATGGACGAGATGAGCCACCTGATGATCGAAAATGGTTTTTTGCCGTACACCAGGACAGGCTTCTCTAAAATATTTAACGATACCTTGATCCCTTCGACAGCATCGTAAAATGTCCCGATCGCATCCACAAGCCCTGCATTTTTTGCCTGGATGCCTGTGAAGATCCTCCCGTCGGAGAGCTTTCTTACCGCGTCGACGGGCATCTTTCTGCCTTCGGCAACGTCCTTGATAAATTGCTCGTGTATATCTGCCAGGACATCGTTCAGGTATTTCCGCTCGCCTTCGCTCATCTTTCTGAATGGCGTCCCTGCGTCTTTCAGCTCGCCGGACTTGATAGTGTTTGCCTGTATCCCGATCTTCTTCATCAGGTCCTCAACGACTGTTTGCTGCATGATCACGCCTATGCTGCCCGTAATGGTTGAAGGGCTTGCGTATATCTTTTCCCCGGCGGTAGCGATGTAGTATCCGCCCGACGCGCATACGGATGCCATGGAGACAAATACCTTTTTCTTCTCCCGAAGCTTTTTCACCTCACGGTGGATCTCCTGGCTTGCCGCCGCTCCGCCGCCCGGCGAGTTTATCCTCACAACCACCCCTTTGATGCTCTCGTCATCCTTGAACCTTACGATATCGTCCATGGCATTCTTTGAGTCCGTGATCGTACCCTCTATTTCAACTATGCCGATCTTGTCGCCCGACTCCTTGCCAAAGATGCCTATGAAGAAAGGCACAAGGACGAGCACCACGACGATGACGGCAATAACGATAAGGGCCTTTTTTGTTTTCGATATGGGCATTGTTCATCCTCCCTGGGTTTAAGTACTAAACCAGCTCATGGCTCATAGCTGATAGCTCATAGCAAAACCTAAATCCAAGCGAACACGCAATGTTTTAAGTTTTTTCTATATACCGTTAATCATCGGCAGTAAGCCATGGGCTATTTCTCACTGCTTATTGCCGACCGGGTTCCCGCTGTTGCTATGAGCCATGAACTATGAGCCGCTTTTTCCTCACGCCTGACGGCTTTCATCGGCTGGTTCTTCCGCCGGGTGGCTCTCCGCAACGGCACCGTCCCTTCTCTTCAGCACTATCTTGCCAAAAGATTTTCTCTGCGAGAGTGTTGCTATCCGTATCCTTGCCAATTCCAGCATCCCGAGAATTGTGGCTACCTTCTCGTTCCTCTCCATCTCTTCGTTAATATCCCAGACATACATCCCCGACGCCTCAAGAACCGCCTTCAATACAGCGAGCTTCTCCTCGAGCGTCGGCCTGATCTCGTTGATCGTCAGATAGGTCTCTTCCCTCACTTTGATAAGCTCGAAGAAGAGTGTGCAAAGGCATAGGAGATCATGATCTTCCTCTCCTTCAATCCCGTTCGTCCCTTTGCCGAACACATCCCTGTCAAGCATGGGAAGCTCGCCCATCACTCCCGCCATGGCCCTGAAGCGCTCATATTCCATGATCCTTTCGATCAGCTCCTCCCGCGGGTCTTCAGCCTCTTCCCCCTCGCTTGAGGGGAGGAGCATCTTGGACTTTATGAAAAGGAGGAGGGATGCCATCTCTATAAAATCCTCGGCGATCTTGAGGTTCATCTCCTTCACCAGCTCCACATATTCGAGAAATCTTTCCGTGATCGTTGAGATGGGAATATCCCAGATGCTTACTTTGTTCTTTTTGATGAGCGATATCAAGACCGCAAGCGGCCCTTCATAGCACTCAAGCTGCACTTCGAGCGTCGGCACTAAAAGGCTCATGGCATGATCCCCTTTTCCATCAGATAAATGTCCACAAAATGCGACTCTTCTTCCTTCGTCTTCAGGTTCATATCAACCTTGGCATCTTTCAGCTTCTCCAGTATCTCTTTGTAAACAGGCCCTTCCTGAATCCCCATCTTCTTCAGGTCGGAGCCTGTCGTAAAGGGTTTGAAGGAGTCCCTGTAAGTGATAAAATTGGATATTGCCTTCTTGATCTCTTCAGACCGAGTCTTCGCCATAACAAAGAGCATCACCTCTTTAGACAGCGGCTCAAGCGTGCGGTATATGGCGCTTTTTTTCAAAACCGTAATGCCCATCGTAAGCCTGGAAAAAACTTCCTTCAGGTGCTCCGTGTTCTCTATGATCTTCTTTCTGACCTTTTCGGTGACCTCAAGCTTTTTGCAGAATTCAACAACCTCCTCGGACCTCATGTGATCGACAAGCCCCAGCAGGTAATACTGCACTTTATCAACGCGCTTGCCCTGGTAAAGCAGCTCATACCATTTATACACCGCCTGCATGTGATTGAAAAACTTTTCCTTCTCCTTGTTGAATACCATAGACGGAAAGATGAACCGCAGCAGGTCAAGCTCCTGTAGGCGTTTTAATATCTTTTCCACCCCGTCCTCCTGGAGCGTAAGCGCCAGCTCGACCCAAACCCTTTTTCCCCTGATCCGGGCGAGGAAATTCAATTTCACCGTATTCTTTATCAGGTCAAGTGTGTGCTTCCCGATCTTAAAACCAAATCTGTGCTCAAACCTTATGGCCCTGAATACCCGCGTCGGATCTTCCACAAAGCTCAGGCTGTGGAGGACCCTGATAGTCTTCTCCTTGATGTCCCTCTGGGCGCCAAAAAAATCGATCAGCTCGCCGAAGGTATTTTTATTCAGCGATATGGCCAGCGTGTTGATCGTGAAGTCCCTTCTGTGGAGATCGAGCTTCAGGGAGCTGTGCTCAACAACGGGAAGCGATGCGGGGGCCTTATAGTATTCAAGGCGGGCTGTCGCTATGTCAACCTTAAAGCCATCCTTGTAGATAACCTTCGCCGTGGCAAATTCCTTGTGTGGGCGGACCTTCACGTTCAGGCGCTTCGCCAGCTCTTCCGCAAAGGCTATCCCGTCCCCTTCAATGACAATGTCGATATCGTAGTTTTCGTCGCGGAGCAGCAGGTCCCTTACAAAGCCTCCGACGAGGTATGCATGATAGTTCATGTTGTCGGCGAGGCCGCCTATCTCCATAAGCTTCTTCATTGTCTCATCGTTGAGGCGTTCGTCCATCAGCTTTTTTACATTTTTCCGTTTTACATATTTCTCGTGGAACTCAAGCTTTTCCAGCATCGTCTTGGCGATCTCGTCCTCGATGATCCTCAGGAGGTCCGTTCTCGTAATTGCGCCCACCAGCTCTTTATCCCTTATGACAGGCAGGAACCTTTGGTTGCTCCCGATGATCTTTTCTTTAACCTTTTCTATCGAATCGTCAGGTTCCACCATAGAAAATTCTGTGAACATATATTCCTTTACCGGTACGCTCTCAAGCTTGTGAAACGCCGCCTTCTCGACGATCTGCCTCGTGATGATCCCGACGACCTTATTGTTTGAAATCACCGGCAGCGCGTTGATATTATATTTCAGCATTGTGTTCTTTGCGTCGTGTATCGAGCCCGCGGCTTCCACCGACTTCACGGGAAAAAACATAATGTCCTTTGCCTTCCAGAGGGGCTTCACATTATATTTCAGTATGTCAACAAGCCTTTCTTTTGCCTCCAGGAGGGTCATGTCCTTCACCGTCGAAGAAGCAGCCACTTTGTGGCCTCCGCCTCCCATGAGCGACATGATGTGCCCTGAATCAACCTCCGGTATCCTGCTTCTGCCTATTATATGCACCCTGTCTTCCATCCTGAACAGGGCGAAGAGCACGTTTATGTTTTCCATGTCGCGGAACTTGTGCACAATGACGGCAAGGTCGCCCACGTACTGCTCTGTGCTCGCCTCGGTTATCACCACATCGACACCGTTGATATTATACGTCGCGGCGTTTTTAATGATGTCGTTGAGGAGAAAGACCTGCTCGGGTATCAGCTCCCTGGTAAGCATGTCCGACACAAGGTTGACGTTTGCCCCTTTTGAGAGAAGGTATGATGCGGCCTTAAAGTCGTCAACTGTGGTTGAGGAATATCTGAAGCTGCCCGTTTCTTCGTAGATCCCGAGCATCATCACCGTCGCCTCTTCGGGCGTTATGGGAATCCCCCTCTCCTGCAGAATAGAGACGAGTATGCTCACTGTGGCGCCTATGCTCTGCACGATCTCCATGTCGCCCTTAACGTCTTCTGCCGAGGACGGGTGGTGATCGTATATGTGGATCTTCGCTTTGCCGCTTTCAGCAACCCTTGCAAACTCACCTATCCTTGTCTTCTGCCGCGTATCGACAAGGATCAGGGTGTCGATCGCCGCATAGTCGATATTCTTCATCTTGGAAATATCCAGGAGATAAAGCGTTGAATGAATGAGAAAGTCCCTCAGGGTCTTCTCCTGCGAACCCGGGAACACAAGGACAGCGTCAGGGTACAATTTTTTTGCTGCTACCATCGATGAGAGGGAATCAAAGTCGGCGTTCGTATGGGAGGTTATAACCTTCACTCACAACGCTCCGTTAAAGATGAAATACGGCTCATAGTTCATAGCTCATGGCTCATAGTAAAAACAGGAACCAGAAATGCAGCAAACAGTATATACGAAAATCTTTTTACCGCTTGTTCCCCGCTGTTTATTGCGTTTTTTCTTTGCTTTCAGCCATGAGCTTTCAGCCATGAGCTGGTTTCTTCGCCTCACTGTCAGCCTCTTGGATGGTACTTTCTGTGGATCTCCTTGAGCCGCTTGCTGTCAACGTGCGTGTAGATCTGCGTCGTAGAAATATCCTCATGGCCGAGCAGGATCTGAACAGACCGAAGGTCCGCTCCGCCTTCAAGGAGGTGGGTGGCGAAGGTATGCCTGATCGTGTGGGGCGATATATGTGTTCTTTTCATCTTTGTCGCATATTTTCTGATGATCTTCCAGACCGCCTGCCTGGTAAGCATGCCGCCTTTTTTGTTGGGGAAGATAAAGTTGCCTTTCAGCTTTTCAGTTTCAAGGTAAAGCTTTATTGAATCCCGGGAATAGGTGCCGAGAGGGACAACCCTTTCTTTCGATCTCTTTCCGGATGCTATCAAAAAACCGGCTTCAAGATTGACATCGCCTTTTTTCAGCTTGATCAGCTCCGAAACCCGGAGCCCCGTGGCATACAACAGCTCGAGTATCGTCCTGTCCCGCAGGGATGTCTTAGACCCTTCGGGCAGCTTTATCAGCTCGAGTATCTCTTCCTCGCTCAGGACTTCCGGGATAGGCTGTATATATTTCGGGATCTCGACGTCCTCGAGGGGGCTCTTCGTTATCTTTCCGTCAATGAGGAGGAAATTAAAAAAACTCCGTAAGGCTGAAATAGCCCGGACTATGCTCCGCGTCTTCTTCCCTTTTTCTCTCAAAAAGCCTATATATGTCTCAAGATGTTTTCTCTCAGGCGCCGTGCAGGATGCGCCCTCGAGAAAACCGACAAACCCGACAATATCCCTGCTGTAAGCATCAATGGTATGAGGGGACGCCCCCCTCTCTGAAGTGAGATAACGGATGAAGTGGTCAAGGTATTCGTATAGGTTCATTATATCCCCGTTGACCCGAAGCCGCCCTCACCCCTTTCCGTCTCAGGCAATGCATCAACAAGCTTCCAGTTGATCTGCGCCACGGATTTAAACACCATCTGGGCGATCCGGTCGCCGTTTTTGATCACGAACGGCTCGGCCCCGAGATTAATAAGGATCACCTTGATCTCACCCCTGTAGTCGGCGTCGATCGTGCCGGGCGTATTAAGGACCGTCACGCCGTATTTGTATGCAACGCCGCTCCTGGGCCTTATCTCTGCCTCAAACCCCCGGGGGATGCCGATGAAGATCCCTGTCGGGACCAGCACCCTCTCAAATTGTTTCATCGTGAGGTCTTCATCCAGGAACGCGTAGAGGTCCAAACCTGATGAAGCGCCCGTGGCATACTGCGGCAGAAGCGCTCCGTCCTTTTTGGAAACGAAGACCTCTAATTTCTCCAAAGGTTCTCCAGCGTGTCGCCGGCAACGCTGCCAAGCACCGTTAATGATATATCTTCGGGGCGATCAAAAAGAAACCTTCCTATCTCATCCACGTCTTTTTTCCGGATCCTGTCTATCTCGTGAAGCGTTTCTTTGAAAGGTATATAGCCTCCGAAGTATATCTCGTTCTTTGCGAGCCTTCCCATTCTTGTCTCAGAGCTCTCAAGGGAGATAAAAAGATTCCCTTTTATGTGTTCCTTGGAAAATGAAAGCTCTGCATCGGTGATGCCATCGTTTCGTATCCTGGCAATCTCATCCTTGATCAGCTGCAGGACCTCTGCGATAGATTCTTTTGAAGTTGAAGTGGATATGCCGAAGGTACCCATGTCATGGTAGCAGTTCACGTAAGAGTAGATATTGTAGACGAGCCCCCTCTTCTCCCTTATCTCCTGGAACAGATGGGAGCTCATGCTGCCGCCCATAACTGCATTGAGTATGTAAAGGCAGTATCTTCGTTTGTCGACCTGGCTCGCCCCCCGTGTTCCGATGCACAGGTACACATGCTCCAGTTCTTTTTCATAGACATTAAAGGCGTTATAGGGTTCAGGGCTGATTATTGAAGGGCCTCCGGCGTCTCCTCCCCGGAGGTCGGAGAAGAACCTGCTCACCCTCGCCACCGCATCCTCATGCTTTATCCTGCCGGTTATGGTGATAATGGCATTTTTCGGGGAATAATAATCGGTGAAGTATCCTTTTAGTTGTTCCTTCGCAAAGCCCTCCACGTTTTGCTGCGAGCCAAGTATCGGCATGCCGAGCGAATGGCCCTTAAAGTATGAGGAGTTGAACATGTCGTAGATATACTCTTCAGGATTATCCTCGATCATTTTGATCTCCTGCGCGATGACGTACTTCTCCCGTTCGATATCGCCGCTGTCGAAAAGGGAGTTCCTGCACATGTCTGCAAGGATAGCGAGGGCAGTGTCCATGTCCTTCTTCAGGACCCGTGCGTACAGGCATGTATACTCTTTGCCGGTAAAGGCATTTATCGTGCCGCCTATGGCATCGATCTCCCGCGCAATATCATAGGCAGTCCTTTCTGACGTCCCCTTGAAGAGCATGTGCTCAATAAAATGGGAGATGCCGTTATTCTTTTGATGCTCGTATCTGCTCCCTGCCTTCCACCAGATCCCGAGGGACACTGTTGAAAAGTATGGGATGGATTCGGTAACAACGGTTATGCCGTTATCAAGAATTGTCTTTCTGTACATCTTCCTTCTTGGCCTTCTGCTCTTTGAGAACAGCCTTACGTGAGAGTTTTATCCTGCCGTTATCTTCCACATCAATAACCTTTACCATCATTTCGTCCCCCTCTTTGGCAACATCGGAGGCCTTCTTTACAAAACCTTCGGCAAGCTGGCTGACGTGGACAAACCCGTCGACGTTCGGCATCAATTCAACGATAGCGCCCGCGTCGAGGACCCTTTTGACCTTGCCGAGATAGACCGTCCCCGGCTCGATGTCCCTGGTCAGGCCTTTGATGATCTCGATCGCGGCATTTGCCGATTTCTCATCAACAGAGGCTATCTTTACGACGCCTGAATCTTCTATGTCGATCTTTACGCCTGTCTGTTCTATAATCCCCCTGATAACCTTGCCTCCGGGGCCTATTACGTCGCGTATCTTGTCCGTTTTGATCTTGAAAGTGTAAATGCGCGGAGCGTAAGGAGAAAGATCCTCCCTCGGTTGTGCGAGCGTCCCGCCCATAATGTCAAGTATCGTGTTTATCCCCTTCTGCCCCTGCACGACAGCCCTTGACATGGTCTCTTTGGTAATCCCCTTAATTTTGATATCCATCTGCACGGCTGTAATGCCTTCACGCGTTCCGGCGATCTTGAAATCCATGTCTCCCAGATGGTCTTCGTCGCCGAGGATGTCGGACAGGATCACCTCTCTGTCGCCCTCTTTAACAAGCCCCATGGCTATGCCGGCAACCGGCTCCTTGATCGGCACGCCCGCATCCATTAACGACAGGCATCCGCTGCAGACCGTTGCCATGGATGAAGATCCGTTTGATTCAAGGATCTCGGAAACGATCCGGATCGTGTAGGGGAATGCTTCCTTTGACGGCAGGATCGGCGAGAGGGCGCGCTCGGCGAGATTGCCGTGGCCTATCTCGCGCCTTGTGGGCCCGCGGAGCATCGCTACCTCGCCAACCGAAAAGGGCGTAAAATTATAATGAAGCATAAAGGTCTTGAAGGTTTCCCCCTCGAGAAGCGATTCAACCTTCTGCTCATCATCAGAGGTGCCGAAGGTGGTGATCGCAAGCGCCTGCGTCTCTCCCCGCGTAAAGATAGCCGAGCCGTGCGTCCTCGGCAATACGCCTACCCTGCACGTGATGTCGCGGATCGTATCCGCAGCCCTTCCATCGATCCTTTTGCCTGTTGCAAAGAGCTGCTCCCTTAATATATCCCGCGTGATCTCTTCAAAAATTTTATAGACCGCGTTCTGGTCCAAATCCTCACAGCGCTTCGCAAGCTCTTCAAGGACAGCGTTCTGCCTGTCATTCCTGCTCCTCTTGCCCTGCAAAGAAAAGGCTTCCAGGAGGTCTTTTTCGATCGACTTCCGTATCTCCTCCTTGCGGGCGCTAAGATCCGGGCCTGCATTCATCTGCCATTTCGCCCTGCCGACCTTGTCCTGTATCTTCTCCTGCATTTCAATGATGGGGATAAGGCTCTGGTGGCCGAAATGTATCGCCTCTATGAGGTCGCTTCCGCTGACGAACTTCGCCGCGCCTTCCACCATGAGGATAGCATCCCTCGTGCCGGTCACGACGATGTCGAGATCGCTCTCGCCCATCTCGCTGGTCGTGGGGTTGATGATAAACCTGCCGTCTTTCCTTCCGACCTTGACACCGGCAAATGGGCCGTCGAAGGGTATCTCCGAAATAGTGAGGGCGCACGAGGCGCCTATGAGCCCCAGGACCGCGGGGTCATTCTCGGGATCAGCGGACAATACCGTCGCGATGACCTGAGATTCATGCTTAAACCCCTTCGGAAACAAAGGCCTTAGCGGCCTGTCTATAAGTCGGGACGTTAATATCTCCCTGTCCGATGGCCTGCCTTCCCTCTTGAAGAATCCCCCGGGGAACTTTCCGGCCGCATAGGACATCTCCTGGTAATTTACCGTAAGCGGCAGAAAATCTTTCTCTGATTCATTCTTTTCGACGACGGCCGTTACGAGCACGACGGTATCACCGTACTGCACCATGACGCTGCCGTCTGCCTGCTTCGCAAGACTTCCTGTACTGATCGTAAGTTGCCTTCCTGCACAATTAATAGTTAGCATTTCTTCCATTTTTTACCTGACCTTTTTATTTTCTTAAACCAAGCTTCTCAATGACCTTTTTGTATCTGTCAACGTTCTTTTCCCGCAAGTAATTGAGAAGTCTCCTTCTGCTCCCAACGAGCACCAACAATCCCCTTCTTGAATTATGATCTTTTGAAAACTTTTTAAAATGTTCCGTAAGGGATCTTATCCTCTCAGTAATAAGGGCTATCTGCACCTCAGGAGAACCTGTATCTTTCTCATGGGTCTTGAAATCCTCGATGATCTCCTTTTTCTTTGTAGTAGTGAGTGCCATGTACTCCTCCTTAATTGTTTATTAACCTTTTGATCTTAATGGTCCGCGAAGCCAGATCTGCCGAGCCTACGCCTATGAGGACACCCTTTCTGCTCACGAGCCTCGCCAATTCGCCGTTCTTCCATTCTTTTGAGCTTCCCGCAAGAGGAATGGGCATGCCGTTCTTCAAGAACCTCTCAAGCGCCATTTCCACAACTATCTCCCGTAGAGATTGTAAAACATTTTCCAATGATAATAAATAGCTTACCAAGTCCTGCTGAAATTTGAAATAGTCAATATCAACGCCCATGTCCTCGGTAAATTCACCGTGCCTCGTCCTTTTGAGAGAATATAACGTTGCCCCGCAGCCAAGCTTTGCTCCGAAATCGTTCGCGAGCGCCCTGATGTACGTGCCTTTCGAGCATGTTACCTCAAGCTCAACATAAGGATGGCGGTACTCAAGAAGCTCGATGGAGAATATCTCGACCTCCTTCTCCGGCGGTTCAACGTCAATCCCCTGCCGCGCCCATTTATAGAGGGGCTTCCTGTTGACCTTTTTTGACGAATATACGGGGATCCGCTGTACGATCTTCCCTTTAAATCCGTTCAGAATGCTTTCGATAAGCTCCTTGTCAAATTCCCCGGCATCGGCCTCCGCCGTTACCTTGCCTTCAATATCGAAGGTGTCTGTCGAGACGCCAAGCAAAAATTTGGCCCTGTAAGCCTTTTCCACGTTTTCCAGGAAGGGGATCAGCTTTACCCCCTCATTTAAGGCCACGGGCAGTATCCCCGTCGCGTTCCTGTCAAGCGTCCCGATATAGCCGATCTTTTTGAAGCGGTCAAGCTTCTTCAACCTTCTTATCACATCGTAGGAGGACATGCCTGCCTTTTTGTCTATGATCAAAAAACCGTTCATCTTACATAACTCCAAGCACGAAATCCCAAGCACGAAATCCTAAACAATATCGAAATTCAAATATCAAATATCCTAAACGTTTTGAATTTTGAACATTGATAGATTTGAATTTGTTTAGTGCTTCGATATTCGGATTTCGGATTTCTCTCTGATATTCAGATCCAGCATTTCCCTTCTTCATCTCTTCATCGCCTCTAAGAGCTTTGTTTCAACCTCGGCGAGGTCCCCGTCTATATGGCACCCGGCGGCATTTTTATGTCCGCCGCCTCCAAAAAGGCAGCATACGCCTGCGACATCGACGGTTCCCCTGGACCTCATGCTTATCTTGTACCGCCTGTCGTTGACCTGCCTCAGCAGTACCGCCACCTCAACCCCCCTGACCTCCCTTATGAGCTCTGCAAAACCGTCAGAGTATTCACTTGTTGAATGCGTCTTCTCGAACATCTCTCCGGTAATGTATGCGATCGCCACCCTGCCTTCATCAAAGGTCCGCAGCGTGCAGAGGACCTGGCCAAGCAGAAGAAATCTTTCCTTGGGGTGGTTCCCGTGCACCATCCGCGACACCTCTGCCGGCTTCACCCCCAGCCGCACCATCTTCTCGCATATGAGAAAGGCCTTTGGGCCGGTGTTCTCATACCTGAAAGAGCCTGTATCGGTAACTATGGCGGTGTAAATGTTGACCGCCATTTCGTACGAAAGAGAAACGCCGAGGTACTTGTAGAGCCCGTAAAGGATCTCGCCCGTTGAAGACGCATCTGCATCGAGAACATTGATCCTGCCGAAGCCGTCGTTCGTATTATGGTGATCGATGCTTACGATCATTTTTGTCTTCTTTAGATCTTCGTATCCGTCGCCGATCCTTGGAAGGTCGCCGCAATCAAGGACGAATACGGCGTCATAGCTTCTGTCGGGGATCACATTGTTTATCCGGTCAGGGCCGGGAAGAAATTCATACCGGTAAGGCACCTGGCCTTTAAGGTAGACCGTCGCGTTCTTTCCCAGCGACGTGAGCGCCCAGTACAACGAAAAGACCGATCCTATCGCATCGCCGTCCGGGTCGATGTGGGTTGTTATAAAAAAATCCTGTCCGTTATCGATGATCTTTTTAACCTTTGCGAACATCTGCTTCCCTTTTCAATATCTCTTCGATCCTCAGCGCCTTTTCATATACATCATCGAGGACGAAGTTGACATCGGGGATATATTTTAACTTCACCCGCTGTCCCAGAAGAAATTTGACATATCCCCTGGACCGTTTCAGCGCCAGGAGCGTCTTTTTTTTCTCTTCATCGCTGCCGTAAATTGAGCACATCACCTTCGCGATCTTCAGGTCCTCGCTCACTTTCACGTCAAGGATCGTAACGAACCCCACGCCAGGGTCCCGCAGATCCCGCTGGATGATCAGCGATATCTCCTCCCTGAGCAGGTCCTGGATCCTTAGCCGCCTATACCTCATTGCCCATCACAATAATTTCTGTCCAGGTATTAATGATCTCTCCCAGATAGAGAGATTCCACATACCTGTATACGTTCTCAATGGCAGAGCTCACGTGGTCCCTGTTTATTCCCATCAGCGCAAAACCGATGCTTGCCCTCTGCCAGAGGTTTGTCTGCCTCACTTCAATTATCGATATGTTGAACTTGCCCCTTGTCTTTTCCACAATCTTTTTTATCATCTGCCGTTTGTCTTTCAGGGATTGGCACTCAGGAAAAAAGATCTCTATGCAAGAAACTCCGACGACCATGTTCAACCATCAAGGGTCTGCCTTTCCTGCTCTTCAACATAGAACTCCAGGACATCCCCTTCCTTAATATCATTGAAGCCGTCCAGCGACATTCCGCATTCGTAACCCGATAGCACTTCTTTCGCGTCGTCCTTAAAGCGCTTCAACGAAGCGAGCTTGCCGGTAAATATTGTCTCGCTGGCCCTCATCAGTTTAACAATGGCATTCCTTGTTACCTTTCCTTCTGTAACGTAGCAACCGCCGATCGAGCCTATCCTGGAGACTGAAAAGACCTTCCGTATCTCTGCCTTGCCGATGCCGACCTGAACGATCTTGGGCGCCAGCATGCCTTCCATGGCCTTTTTAATGTCATCGATCATGTTGTAGATAATAGTGTATGTTCTGATCTCTATATTTTCCTGTTCCGCGAGGGCCTGCGCTTTTGCCACAGGTTTTACGTTGAACCCTATTACAATGGAGCCCGACGCCATGGCAAGGTTTATATCTGTCTCGGTGATCGCGCCGACGCCGCTGTGCGTTATCTGAACTTCAACGATATCGTTGGAGAGCTTCTTCAGGGATTCGACAATGGCATCGATGGTCCCGCGAACATCTCCCTTGACGATGACATTCAGCACCACCTTTTCCTCACCGATCTTCGAGTAAAGCTCTTCAAGGGTTGTCCTGGAGCTCTTCGCAGCCTCTTTTTCCCGGAGTTTTTCCTGCCTGAACTTTGAAAGCTCTCTCGCGTAGCGCTCCTCTGTGGTAACAATAAATCTGTCCCCTCCGTGCGGGACGTCCTGAAACCCGACAACAAGGACCGGGGCCGACGGCGGGGCGCTCTGAATCCTTTTTCCTTTGTCGTCCAGCATTGCCCTCACGCGGCCGAAGGTCATCCCCGAAATGAACGGGTCCTGTATCTTGAGCGTGCCTTCCTGTATAATGACCGTTCCTACCGGCCCGTGGCCCTTATCAAGTTCGGATTCTATGATCGTAGCCCTGGCAAGCTTGTCGGGGTTTGCCTTCAGTTCAAGCATCTCGGCCTGGAGGATAATAAGCTCCAGGAGCTCCTGGATCCCCGTCTTTTTCTTGGCGGAGATCTTTGCAAACAATGTTGTGCCGCCCCATTCCTCTGGGACCAGGCTCAATTCGGAAAGCTCTTTCATCACCTTGTCAACGTTTGCATTCTGCTTATCGATCTTGTTGACGGCCACAATGATGGGTACCTGTGCGGATTTTGCGTGGTTGATCGCCTCTATCGTCTGCGGCATCACCCCGTCATCTGCCGCCACGACGAGAATGATAATATCGGTGACCAGCGCGCCGCGCGCCCTCATGGCTGTAAAGGCCTCATGGCCGGGCGTGTCCACAAAGACGATCTCCTTGCCTCCTACATCGACTTTATAGGCGCCGATGTGCTGGGTGATCCCCCCTGCCTCGCGCTCGGCAACGTTTGTGTGCCGTATCGTATCGAGGAGAAGCGTCTTGCCGTGGTCTACATGCCCCATAATGGTCACCACGGGCGATCTCGGCTGGAGGTTCTCAGCGCCTTCTTTATCTTCTTCTTCCCGTGCGAGAAATGCCTCCTCTATGGAAACGATCTTCTCAACGTCATATCCCATTTCTGTGGCAGCAAGATAGGCAGTGTCATAATCAATGGCCTGGTTTACCGTGGCGACAACGCCAAGGGGGAACAGCTTTGCTATGATCTCCTGTGCCTTTACCCCCATCCTCTTCGCAAGCTCGCCTACCTGGATCTCATCGGAAACTTTCACGACCTTTCGTGCGATCTTTACTTCGGCCTTCTTTTCTTCTTCTGCCCTTCTTTCTGAAACCTTTTCCTTTTTGCCTCGCTTAAATTGTGCGCCGCGCGGTTTCTGCCGCCTGAACGTATAGAGGTCTTCTTCCTTTATAACGACCTTTCTCTTCAATACGCCTTTCTTCTTTACCTTTGTCTCTTCGATCTCCTGTTCTTCTATCTTTTTCAGGAGCTTTTCGGTCTTCCTCCTCTGGCGTTCTTCTTCGGTTCCGCCTTCTGCAAGGGTAAAGTCCTTTTCAAGATCCTGTTTATAGGCCTCTTCGAGTACCTTTGTGATCTCCTTTCCTTTCTCCTGGCCGATCACTTCCAGGTCGCCCTTCAGCCCTTCGCTCTGGGGCGCCTGAGGTTCAGCCTCGACCTGTGTCTCGGGAATTTGTTCAGGCTCTGCCGGGTGCTCTTCCGTCAACAGGACCAGGGGCTCCTGCTTCGCACGCTTTTCGGCAGCTTTTTGCGCTTCCTTTTTCTTCTCTGCCTTTGCGGGTTCTTCCTGTTTTTTCTTCGGCACGGCCTTTGGTTCGGCTTTCGGCTCTGCCTTTGCTTCTTCTTTGCCGGGTTTTTTAGGTTCCGGCTTTTCTTCTGCGGGCTCTTCCTTCACTTTGGGCGGCTGCACCCTTCGCCTTATGATCGTGGAAGCAACCCTTTTCTCGACCATCTGTTCGCTTGCAGGGGTCTCGTGATCTTTGGCTTCTTCCCGAGGTACGTCCTCTTTAACCTTGTCCTTGACTTTGACGCCTATCTTTTTTAGTTTGGCGAGGATGTCCTCGTCATCCATCTTGTCGGTTAGCGCCGTGATCTTAATCTTTGCCATCTATGAAACCTTCCTTAATTAATACACAAAAACCGGGCGGGGCTGCTTATTGGTCCCTGCCCTCCTGTATCTCCTCCGTCCCCTCTGCTGCGATAGCCTCCGCAGCCGGGGCCTCCTCTTTCACACTCTCGCTGTTAAGCCTGCTCATTATGGATTTTGCCTCTTCAATAATACGCCTGCAATCCTCAACAGAGATGCTCGTTATCTTGTTCATCTCCTCGGGAGTCAGCTTGGCGATATCTTTCGGGTCCCTCAAATATTCGTCGTTGAGCACCCTCGCAAGTATTTCGCTGATCTTCAGGCTCTCCACGAGCTCGTCGATGACCTTCTTTGACGTCTTCTCAACCTCTGATTCGCTGCTGATATCTATCTTCCAGCCCGTCAGCTTTGACGCGAGCCTCACATTCTGGCCCCTTTTCCCTATTGCAAGAGAGAGCTGGTCATCATTGACAATGACCTCCATCGAATGGTCTTCCTCGTTGATATAGACCTTGGAAACCTTCGCAGGCGCAAGGGTGTTGCAGACAAATTTTGCTATATCTCTGCTCCACGGGATGATGTCGATCTTTTCGCCTCTCAGCTCCTGGACAACAGCCTGGACCCTCGAGCCTTTTACGCCGACACAGGCTCCGATAGGATCGATATCGGAATCATCGCTGTACACGGATATCTTGGCGCGCTCTCCCGGTTCACGGGCCGCGCTCAGTATTTTAATGATCCCTTCCTGTATCTCGGGAACCTCAAGCTCAAAAAGCTTCATCAGAAATTGCGGGTGGGTCCTCGACATAAGTATGGTGCACCCTTTCTGGCTCTTCTCCACATCAAGGACAAATCCTTTTACCCGGTCCCTCTGCCTGAAGTTCTCGCCCGGGATCACCTCTTTGGCCGGAAGTATCGCCTCTGTTTTGCCGAGGTTTACCACGTAATGGTTCTTTTCTATCCTCTGGATCACCCCCGTTACTATCTCGCCTTTTTTGCCTTTATATTCGTTGTATATTACGTCGCTCTCCGCATTCCTTACTTTCTGGACAATGATCTGCTTTGCCGTCTGCGCAGCGATCCGCCCGAGGGTCGACGTGTCCATCTTGATGCCGATGCTATCGCCGTAGAGACATTCGGGGTCGTGTTCCTTTGCGTTCTCCAGCGCTATCTCCATATCGGGCTCGTTGACCTCTTCCACGACGGTCTTGAACTGAAAGACCTCTATCTCCCCGAGCTCCTCATTATACCGGGCCTCGAGGTCAAGGTGGCTTCCGTATTTTTTCTTTGAAGCCGACAGTATCGCTTCTTCCAAAGCGTCAATTATCGTCTCCTTTGGGATCCCTTTCTCTTTGCCAACCTGCTCAATAACATAATTTAGGTCGAAGTACATCGCTGCTCCTTACATCTCGATTTCCAAATGTGCCCTTTTTATAGCACATATCGGGATGGTAAATATATCTATTTTTTCGCTGATTTCCACGCCATCATCGGTAATATTCCCGATCTCGCCGATGAACTCATTTCTGCCCGCTATCGATTCTGTTGTAATGATCCTGCACCTTTTTCCCCTGTACCGGACAAAGTCCTCTCTCCTTGTGAGCTTCCGGGTTAATCCCGGCGATGAGACCTCAAGCCGGTAAGGGTGCTCTATGATATCCTCAACATCGAGTACTATCCCGAGCTCTCTGCTCACCCACGCGCAATCGTCGATCGTAACGCCGCCCTCTTTGTCGATGTATATGCGGAGGAGCCAGCGCTTCCCTGAAGGCCGGAACTCAACCTCCACCAGCTCAAGGCCGCTCTCCCCGATGATCGGCATCAGGCACGCTTCGATCTTTTCGATAACTGTCTTTTCTGATATCATCATCCCTTTTAAATAAAAAAGCGGGTCAAGCCCACTTCGAAAGAAATTTAACATAATATGGATTTGATTGCAACGAAATAAGAAAAGACCGCTATCCTTTTCGTTGCCTCCTTACCTCATAGGCCGAGACGGCGAAGCTCGTGGCCACATTGAGGGAAGGGAAGCCCGGCAGCGTGGGGATCTTCACGACCGCGTCGCACCTTTCTATGGTGAGCCTCCGGAGCCCGTCCTCGCCGCCGAAGACAAGGCAGACAGGCCCTCTCAGATCTATTTCCCACAAAGGCTTCGCCCCTCTCTCGTCAAGGGCGTAGCAGAAGATGCCCCTTTTCTTTATCTCATCGATGAACCTGGCGAGATTTACGACGCGTACGATCTTCACGTGTTCCAGGGCACCCCGTGATATGTTCGCAACGGTTTCGGTTATGCCGCAGGAGCGGTCCCTGGGAATGACCACCGCCTCGACGCCGAGGCATGCGGCGCTCCTCATGATATTCCCCATGTTCTGCGGGTCGTAGACGCCGTCAAGGGCGCAGTAAAGCGGGTTCTTTGCGGCATCGATATTCCTGATAAGCTCGTCTGGGTCGGCGTAGGAGGCCTCTTCCCTCTCGAGGCATATATGGGATCTTCCTTCTTTAAATCGCCTCGCAAAGGCCTCTTTCGGGAGTATCTTGAATTGGACGCCCTGCAGTTTTGCTTCTTTGATATATTCCCCGGATGCCCTCTCGTAGCCTGCCTCTACCCAGAGCTTCCGGGCCTTTTCCGGGTGCTCCCTGAGGGTTTCGAGTATGCTGTTCCTATTTGTGAGAAAGGCCACGCTTGATGTCCTCGCTGATCTTTGCCAGCAGCTGCAGCGGCGCCTTGCTGTCCCGTACCGCCCTTCCGAGGACTATGTATGTAGCCCCCTTCTGGATGGCCTCTACGGGCGTGATGGTCCTCTTCTGGTCGTCCTTCTTTTCCTCGATCCTTACGCCCGGGGTCAGTATGATGAAGTCTTTTCCACAGAGGCCCCGTATCATCTCGATCTCGCTCCCGCCTGCGACGACTCCGTCAAGGCCCGCCTCCTTTGCGAGAAGCGCAAGCCTTTTCGTCAACTCATAGACCGATATCCCGATCCCCATCCGCTTCAGCTCCTCGTCGTCGATGCTCGTGAGGACGGTGACCCCGATTATTTTCGGCCTCCTCACATGGAGATCTTTTGCAGTTTCATAGAGGGCCGCCTTCGCCTCCTTCATCATGGTGAAACCGCCCGCCGTGTGGACATTCAATATGTCGACGCCAAGCTTTACTGCCTCTATGGCTGCTTTAGCGACGGTATTCGGTATATCGTGGTATTTCAGGTCTAAAAAGACCTTCGATTTCTTCAATTTTATGAAATCGACGATCTTGGGGCCGCAATGGGTAAAAAGCTGTTTGCCGACCTTGAACATCCCCACGTGGTCTTTGAATTCCATGACAAGCTTCTGAGCCTCCTGGAAATGCTCCACGTCAAGGGCAAAGATTAATTTTTCCTTCGGGTCCATCGATCCTCCTTGTCTAAAAACCGGCTATCAGCCAGCAGCGATCGGCCATCCGTCTTTATCTGAACACGTTATCGCGTGCATACTTGCCGCAAAAGGATTGACAATGTCTGCCATGTACATTAAAAAATATCACCGTGGAAAAAGAAGGCCTGTCTGATATCCTGCTCCTCTGCGTGGCGGCGATATGGGGGATTAATTTTGTTGCCATAAAATTTCTCCTCACAGAGATCTCTCCTGTGAACCTTATATTGTTCCGATTTATTGCGGGGAGCATATTTTTATTCTTTCTACTCCTTTTTATTGAAGATGTAAAGATACCTTTAAAAGATTTTTTTCATCTCTGCCTCCTGGGGGCCATCGGTATTACTATATACCAGTTCTTTTTCACCTACGCCCTGAAATATACATCGGTAACGAATGTCAGCATCATAATCAATACGTCCCCGCTCTACGGCGGCATCCTCGCAAGCCTTTTCGGATTCGAGAAGTTTCAGCCAAAAAGGCTCTTCGCGATCATAACAGGTTTCTTCGGCGTCTACATCCTCATAACGAAGGGGAGCTTCCTCCTTGAAAGCGGCGATACGAGGGGAAATACGCTGGCGATCCTGTCGAGCGTATTCTGGGCGCTCTACACGATCCTCTCCAAACCTCTTCTCGATAAGCACTCGCCGCTGAAGGTAACGACATACAGCATGCTCTCCGGGGCCGCGCTCCTGTGCCCCTTCATACCGTTCTACCTCGACCTCAAAGAATACGGCGCCCTTTCCCTTGCCGGCTGGGCATGCCTGCTCTACGCGGTGATCTTCTCAATAGTGATCGCCTTCTTCCTCTGGTACAGGGGTGTATCCAGAATAGGGGCTTCGCGCACCATGATCTACCAGTATTCCGTTCCCGTCTTCGCCGCATTTTCCGCTTTTCTGCTGCTCGATGAAAAGCTCTACCTCTCGCAGCTTGTCGGCGCCGTAGTAATATTCTTCAGCATAACGCTGGCGAGAAGGAAATGACAAAACCCGTGAAAGTAGAAAGGAGAGAGGTAATAGGCGATAGGTGATAGACCGTGCGCATTGTCATTGCGAGCGTAGCATGGCGATCTCATTCAAAGGCAGCGGATAGTCGTCAGCAATCAGCACACAGCCGTCAGCTAAAACAAAAAAGCTTTATGCTGAAAGCTGATCGCTGGAAGCTGGCTGCTGCCTTCATCCCTTTATCGCCCCAAGGGGCACGATCTTCGCTACAAGCCTTGAAATACCGGCGGCGTGGACGACCTTCACCACCTTCGATACATCCTTGTATGCCTCCGGCATCTCCTCTCCAAGGGTCCCTTTGCCTGCCGCCCTCACATAGATGTTCCTCTCTTCCAGTTCCTTCTGCACAGAGCGGCCCTTTGTTCTCCGCAATGCCTCTCCCCTGCTCATCACGCGGCCTGCCCCGTGACAGGTGCTGCCGAAGGTTTCGTCCATTGCGCGCTCCGTGCCGCACAGGACATAGGACGCCCTCCCCATATCTCCGGGGATCAGCACCGGCTGGCCAACCTTCCGGTACTCTGCGGGCACTGCCGTATTCCCCGGGGCAAAAGACCGCGTAGCCCCTTTCCGGTGGACGCATAGTTGTGCTTCCTTTCCCCCGGCAACGTGCCTTTCCAACTTCGCAATATTGTGGCACACGTCATATACCAGGGACAGGCCGAGCTTTCCTGCGCCTGCATGGAAAACCTGCTCAAAGGTCTCCCTCACCCAGTGGGTGATCATCTGCCTGTTCGCGAAGGCGTAGTTCGCCGCGGCGGCCATTGCCGAGAAATACCTCTGCCCCTCGGGCGAACCGAAGGGCGCGCAGCATAGCTGCCTGTCGGGAAGGGAGATCCCGTATCTCTCCGATGCCTTTATCATCTGCCGGATATAATCGTCGCAGACCTGGTAGCCCAGCCCCCGCGAGCCGGTATGGACCATGACGGTGACCTGGCCCCGGAAAAGCCCGAAGGCCTCCGCGGCCTTCTCATCATAGATCTCCGTAATGTGGCCGACCTCGACAAAGTGGTT
>JAGOOA010000032.1:26852-29805 GCA_017992765.1 Syntrophorhabdaceae bacterium | reverse complement strand
TCAACCGCTACAAGGACATACTCTGGTTCAACAAGGACGCCTTCGAGCTTCTCCTTGCATGGATGGCATTCACCACAATGATATCCATCGCAAGCGATCCCGCCAGGACAGAAAAGGAACAGGATGACAGCCTCGCAGAGTGCTTCACCGTCCTCTCCGGGCTTTACGAGGCATCAGAGAGATCCGGCTACCAGGTGGAAAATATTTTGGAGATCGTCCGGCGGAAGGGCGCCTCCAGGCCCTGAGAAAATTTCTTTTTTGCTGTAAGCCATGAGCAAGATCTTACGCCTTACGACCCAGGCCTTGCAACTCACGAGATCCTTCTTGGCCTTTTACCTTTCACTTTTTACCTTTTACACTGATCTTCTTGTCCTTGCAGGGCATGTTCTTGTGGACGAGGGACTTTCTTTTCCTGCAGTAAAGCGCCGCGAAGGTCCTGCAGCTTCCTGCGCCGTCAACGGCGGTATCCTTCGGCATCGAAGCATATACGCACATGAGGTCGCAGAAATCCGGCAGCACCTTCACCGCCTTCTTATTCTTTTTCATATTACTTCCCGTTTGAAGCACGAAATCCTAATATCGAAATCCTAAACAATATCAAAATTCAAATATCAAACGTTCAAAACGTCCGGCATTAAGTATTCGAATTGTCTCTTTGGTTTCTCACCTTTTACCTTTCACCTTTTACCTTTCACCGCCTTTATAATGTCTTTATCAAATTTCCAGCCAGGAATCGGAGTAGAGCGTCTGCCCGAGGAGCACCCTTGCGGTCTTGATGTATTGTGCCTCTTCGTCCGATAGTGCCGGCGCATCAACGGGCTCTCCGTCCATGACCCTGTGGACAAGGGCTTCCAGCTCCGGCCTTTCACCTTTCGCTATGGCTTTCAACTCATTGTCAAAGGCGTCGACGATCGCCGAATACATGCCGTACCGTTTTATCATGATCAGGTATGTCCTGTTCATTATCCCGCGCAGATGATTCGGCATCCCGTTTGAGACGTTCGACAGCCCGCAGGTTGATTTGCTTTTCGGCGCGAGGTCGGGGAGCATCATTACGAATTCGGTGCACCCCTGGATCTGCGCTTGCTGAGAATTAACGGGCAGGACGATAGGGTCAAGCCATATGTCTTCTTCAAGGATTCCGTACTCCGCCGCCTCAGCGATGATCTCCGCTGCGAAAAGCCCCCGCTCGTTTGCGTCTCTCGGGATGCCCTCCGCGCCAAGCGTAAGCCCTATGAAGGAAGCGCTGTATCTTTTTGTAAGGGGCATAAGGCCTGCCATCCTCTCCGGCCTTGCAGAAATAGAGTTTATAAGGGCCTTTCCTTTGCATGCCCGCAAGCCTGCCTCCATAGCCTCTATGTTCGTAGTATCAAGGGACAGGGGGATATCCGATACTTCCTGGATGGTCTTGACGATCCACTCCATGAATTCCGGACCGGCCTTGCGTGCAGGGCCGATATTTACATCTATCATGTCCATCCCTGCCCTTGCCTCTGCCTCTGCCATTTTCCGGACAGGGCCCGGGTCCCTCGCGAGAAAGGCGTCGCCAAGCCTCTTTGACATGATATTGAGATTCTCGCCGATTAGCAGCATGGGCCTCTCCGGTCGATCATGATATCTGCGGTCATCGAAACCGCCCTTGCTATTTCAACATCCTCAGAAAAGCGGGGAGATGGGCTGCCTCCCGGGGACCGACAAGGACCTCCCAGCCCGGCAGCTCTTCCTCGAGGTCCCCGAGGATGGCAGCGGCGTATCCGGGGATGATGACCTTCTTGTGCTGTACCTTTTCGATGATCCCGCACTTTTTCATAAAGGCGCCCACGAGGTCGCCGACGAATTTTCCCGCCGCCCAGGCGGTCATTACCGACAGCCCCTCGGTGTCCATTACGCAAAGCCAGCTTGGCGTCCTTGAATTCTCTATCTCGCCGCTGACGATAAAGTAGGTAAGGGAAAAATTGCAGGTGACGAGGACCGGCGAATTCTCATCGGGGTTGTTGATGGGGTAGATGCCCTCCTTCGTCGTCATGGGCCTCTGCGGGTCGGTATAGATATTCAGCCTCTGCAAAAGGAGCGGGAAGAGCGTCTCGCCCTCGAAGTCGCTCATCACGATGATGCCCGCGTACTTCGCCACAAAGGATGACGCGATAAGGGCCTCTTTCATCGGGTTATCGGTCATCTCGCAGGGAAAGGCGATGGTCGGGAAGCCGAGCGGCTTGTATTTATTGATGAGGGCGGCCCGCCGTATGGATATCTGGTCATAGAGGCTGTCCCTGACGGAACGCCGGCCGGCATCGAGGACAAGGTCTTTGAGGCCCATGCCGGCGAGCTTGCCGGAAAGGGCTGCGGCGCCTTCAACGTCCTCCCCTTTTACCGCGAGAGGCACCCCGTAGTCCTTCGCCATGTTGCCGAACTCTTCATAGTTCTCCTGTGTGGCCGCATACATGAGCGGCTTCTTTTCTTTCGCGATCTCGAGCGCCTCTTTCATGAGGGCTCCGTCATGGGTCATGAGGACAATGCCGTAAGGCATGCCGCATGCCTTTTTCACGAGATCCAGGAACCTTTCCCTGTTCCCTGTCCCTTTCAAGGCAACAAGCTCGGGGCGAAGGGTCAGGCCGACGCGCTCATACTGGTACAGGGATAATTTGGCAAACCTCCTGTCTGTCTCTGCGTCATCCATGGCATCGGTGATGAGTATCGCAAGACCGGGCTTGTTGAAAAAGGTCTTTTCATGGCGGAACATGACCGTCTCCCCTCCGATCCTGACCTCGTAATCCCCGGTCCCTATCCCCAGCTGCCTGATCGGAGGCGCGCTCGCATCGGACAGCTCTGCCCGTGCATCAGGCGACACATGGGGGCATGCATCAAGCTCTGCCTTTCCTGAGGCAAGGGCCATCGCAAAGGCCAGGCACGTCGGGAACTTACACTCCCCGCAGTTCGTTTTCGGAAGCAGCTT
>JAGOOA010000032.1:0-26752 GCA_017992765.1 Syntrophorhabdaceae bacterium | reverse complement strand
CTGCCCGTGCATCAGGCGACACATGGGGGCATGCATCAAGCTCTGCCTTTCCTGAGGCAAGGGCCATCGCAAAGGCCAGGCACGTCGGGAACTTACACTCCCCGCAGTTCGTTTTCGGAAGCAGCTTGAATATCTGTATCCCTGTAAGCGCCATATAATCTCCTTTGGTTTTTATAGGTCCAATAGGTCCTATACGACTTATAGGACCTATTTTTGCCCTTCGCTCTCAGCTCTCTGCTCTCCGCTGCACTACATCAGCGGTTCCATCGTGAGGCAGGGGTGCCTTTTCTGCGTTATATACTCGATCACCTCTTCCTCGGTCTTCGCCACCGTCTCATCGGCTATCATGTCGGGAAAATCAGGGATGCCGAGCTCTTCGCTCCTCTTCCTTAGGCGGTCCATGACCTCTTCCTTAAGCCTTTTTGGCATCCATGCTATCCTCAGCAAGCCGCCGTCGCCCTTCAGGAACTTCTTCTGGGTAATGTTGTATTTGCTGTGGCCAAGGAAGCCCGGGGTCTGCGCGCCGCCCCCGACAGAGCCTGCCAGGGTCGTAAATTTCATGCCGCAGGGCGTCATATCGCTAAAGTCCCGGTCGACGGTCATGATCCCGTTGCACATGGGGAGGATCGCCGCTATGCACTCGCAGCAGCCGCATGTCGTCATAGGGTCCACCATGAGGCTGTAAAGGCTCACGCCCTCTATCTTCTGCCTCGATGCCTTTCTGACATAATCGTTGCACCCGGCGAACTGCCCGTAGCGCTCGTCGGTGCACTCGCCTTTCTGTATGGGCTGGTTCGGGCCTTCGGGATTTATCTCGTATGCGGCCCGGCAGTCCAGCCAGTTGTACGCGCCGCAAAGGCCGGTCCTCTCGGGGCTTATGACGCAGACGTGGTTCGGCGCAAAGGACTGGCATAGAATGCATGAGTAGAAGGTCTCGATGCTTTCGTCGGTCATGCCTTCTATGCGCGCATCCCTGTGGTCATAGGAGGCGCGTGCCTTTTCAAGGACCTCCCTGACCTGTTCTTCCACGGTGTATATCTTTATCTGCACCTTATCAAAGATAGCGCCGAAATCCTGGTGGTATTTCGCGTGGATGATCTTCCCTATGTGTTCGAGCCTGAACCCTTTCTCTACGGCCTGCTTCGAGATCCGTATCCATGCAATATCCCTCTGCCCGATATGCATGATCCCCTGGGCCTGGTTGATCAGGTGGTGGTTCTGCCTTTCCAGGATAGGCTCAAAATCCTCCTGGAAATTCCTTCCTGCCACCTCTGCGACCATGGCGAAGTGGAGCCTCATCCCCGGCTGCACATCGCCCACATCAGGGCCGACCACCTCCACCTTTCCGTCTTCCACCTCTTCCATCCTTCTCGTCGTCGTCCACTCCACGGCAACGGTCCTTCCGCCTCCCATCTCAAGGTAGATGTCCTCTCCACGTACGCGCTCGCCTTCGAAGGCCGGCCCGTAGGATACGGGAATGGGCACGCTTGCCACCTGCACCCTTAGCCCCCTGACCTCAACTGCCTTCTGCACTATCTGTTCATGGGGGATATTGGAGACGACGTGCTCATAGGTGCATATGCCGGTGGGCAGCACCTCCGGGATCGGCGTGTCTGCGATGGTGGGGAATCCCCAGTTGATCGCCCCGGCTGCGTTGGCATACCATTCGTCGGTGACATCCCCGAGGGCAAGCACAAAGGCATAGGTCCTGTCCTTGTTGTAGATAAGGTTTCTCCTGTAGTCGCCCGGCTTGATCCCCCCAAAGGCCATGGCAACGCGGCACGCGAAGCCTATGGCAAAGACCGCCTGGTAAATGTCTGGCCCAAAGGAAACGAGCCTGGTGGGCCAGCCGATCTGGATGCCTGCCTCGACAAGCTGCTGCGAGAACCTTTTTCCCCCGTTCTCAGCGCACATAAATACATAGAGGTTCTTTTCCTGCAGCTCAAGGGCGATCCTCGCCGCCGTCTGCGAATCCGGCGCGGCACCGACAATGGCCGCGAATCCGGGCGCAGTTCCGTCAACGAACTCAACCCCTCTTTTCCTGAATATGACGTCGTTCGCCGCGCCGAGCCATATCGTCTCATCGGTCGGATCTTCGCTGTTTGCCGCATAGGCATGAGGCTCTTCGAGGCAGCGGACCGCTTCGATGATCTCTTCTGCAAAAAAGGTCGCCATGCCGGCATCCAGCGCCGGCGCGAGGTATGGAAGGGGAACATTTTCACGGACGGGGGCGGGTATCAGCTTTTTACACAGGTCAAGGACGCTGCGCATATCTTCTATCCTTGAAACGCCGATGCCGGTCATCGCGTAGATGATCGGGAGGTAATAGGCCGTATTGGGAAAGCCTACCTCCTGTTTGGGGCCGAACTTCTCAAGCGCCCGGCCGTACTTCTCTTCAGCCTTGCTGAATATCTTATGCGCGCCCCTGATGGCCGCAGATGCTATGATCTTCGACATCCCTCCTCCTCCTTAGTCCAGCGCCCTTCTCATCGCCATATCAAAGAGCACCCGGTCTCTTGCCTTGTCTATGCCGAGCGCCTTTCGCTTTTTGTCGATGTGCCGGATCATCAGCTGCGCCGCTTCGACGGGATCAGGCTCAAAGGCCCACATGCCTTTGTAAAGCTCCTCGTACTCTTCGAAGAGGTGGCGGGTAACCTTTTCGCTTCCCGCGGTGGGCCACGTAGTCCCGAAGACGGTATAGACACCGGATGCGACAAAATACTGGCCTATTGAAATGGCCTTCTCGCTCATCCATTCCGGCGCCGCGCCTGCCGCCGGAAGGTCGCTTAGGTCATCGCCGAGGCCGCCTTCTTTTACCATTGCCGCCGCCGCTACGAGTATCCTCGAGTTATCGACACAGGATCCGAGGTGGAGCACGGGCGGTATCCCCACCGCCTCGCAGACCTCTGCGAGCCCTGAGCCGCCATAGAGCTTCGCCGCTTCCGGCGTGAGGAGCCCTTCCTTGCCGCAGGCCATGGCCGCGCAGCCCGTTGTAAGGACAATGACATCATTTTTGATGAGCTCTTTTATCATCGCGATATGCCCTGAGTCGTGCGGGGTCCTTACATTATTGCAGCCGACAACGCCCGCCACGCCCCGGATGCGCCCGTTCATGATATTGTCGTTCAAAGGCCTGTAGCTTGCCCTGAACAGGCCTCCAAGGAGGTAGTTGATCGTTTCGTGGCTGAAGCCGACCACCATATCCTGGCTCGCGTCCGGTATATAGACCGTGTGCCTCCTGTTGGGATAATTCTCTATCGCCATCTTCAGTATCTTCTTCGCCGTATCCAGGCCGTGCTCGGGGTGGAATTCAATATGCGTCGCGCCCTCGATCATCGCCCTGTCCGACGTCGTGATAAGCCTGGTATGAAAGCATTCTGCCACGCTCTGGAGGCCCTGCATCTCGCACTGGACGTCAACGGTCATCAGCTCCACGGCCCCTGTTACAAGCGCCAGCTCCTGCTGGAGAAAATTTCCCGCACAGGGGATCCCGTGCCTCATCAGTATCTCGTTCGCAGAGCAGCACATCCCGGCGAGGTTTACCCCCTTTGCGCCCGTTCTTTCTGTCAGCCTCCTGATCTCCGGGTCTTTGCTCGCAGCGACAAGGAGTTCCGGAAGAAGCGGTTCATGCCCGTGCACAACGACGTTCACGTGGTCTTCCTTGAGGACGCCCAGATTGATGCTCCCCAGGACGGGCACGGGCGTACCGAACATAACGTCCTGCAGATCGGTGGAGATCATCGAGCCTCCCCACCCGTCCGCGAGCGCCGCCCTCGTCGCCTGCTGGAGGAGGTGCCTGTAATCCTGATCGACGCCCATGTGGGTGCGGTGCATGATCTCAACGACCTCCCTGTCGATGCCGCGCGGTGTTACGCCGAGCCTCTTCCACAGCTCCTGCCTTTTCAGCGGCGCCTTTCCGATATATATAAGCTCTCCTTCCTGCTTTCCAAACTCATTGAGGGCCTTTTCGCCAAGCTCCCTTGCTATGTCGCCGATCTCGCGCCCTTCAACGGCGATGCCGAAATCGAGGGCCACGGCGAGCAGCTTTATCTCGTCTTTGATCGTAAAGCCCTGCGCCTCTCCCCTGGCCGTCTTGATGAATGTCTGCACCACCTCGCGTGCGTGGTCAGAGTGCGCCGCTGCGCCTGCCGCTACCTTCCTGGCAAAATTCCTTGCCACGACCGTTTCGACCGTCGCGCCGCAGACGCCGACCCTCGGTTTGTCCTCGCCTTTCTTGGGCCGGGGCAGCCGGCACGGCCCCATGGCGCAGATCTTACAGCAGCTCTCCTCAACGCCGATAGGGCACGGCTTTAATCCATCCGCCCGCGAGAACACAGTGCCTATATTTTCTCTTTCCGCCTTGTCGATCAGCTCTATTGTCGCCCTGTCGATACTCTTCAGTTTCTCTTCAGGCATCGTTCCTCCCTTGCTAAAACCCGTAAATCGTGAAGCGTAAAAACCGGCTCATAGTTCATGGCTGATGGCTCATAGCTGATAGCCGAAGAAGTCGTCAACGTCGAATATCGATAATCGATCATCGAATATCGAATTTGCCATGAGCCAAGAGCTACGAGCCATGAGCTGGTCCTTTTCATTATTCTCATCCCATCAGCTCCCCTATCATCTCCTTCACCAGCGCGGCGCTCTCCGGATGCCTCATAATAACGATGTCCGCTCCCGCGAAGGCGAGGCTCATGGCCGTGATCGCTTCCATCAGAACGGACCGCTTCACCTCATCGCCCAGCTTCTCATCATCATTTCTCGTTAATCTCGCCTCTCTTGTCTTCCATACTTCATGGGCAAGGTTGCAGACAACGGGGCGCTGCAGCTTCACGTCCTCCTGCGTCAGCGCGGCCATCCTGTCTCTCTCGATCACGGAGTACGTATATTCAAGCCCGTAGCCAAGCCCGCCTGTCGTGGGGTCCATGAGGACCTTCTCGTCAGGGACGCCCAGGTTTCCCAGGAGTATGTTAAGTTGTTTTGCGAGATTTACATCGATGGGGGTTGACGCCATTACGACCTGGCCATAGCCGATCGCCATGGCCCCGACCTGCTTATAGTTCTTCTCCGAGACAGGGCCGATGGCAACATTCTTCCCCTCGCAAACCTCTGCTATCTTCCGCAGCAGGTCCGAGTCCTTGTCGTCGTTCGCCGTTCCCCAGACGATAAGCGGGACATCGACGGCATGAATAACATCCTGAACGACCCGGACGACGTCATCAACAGGCCTGTCCATGCCGTTCGGGTCGGCGCTTTTCAATTGCAGGGCGATCATCTCGGCCCCGTAGGCATCGATGGACTTCCTTGCCCATGCAGCAGGGTCGTGGATCACATCCCTGTAAGGCTCTATCGCCCATTCCTGCCAGTCGTCAGGCCTATGGTCCCAGACCTCGAACGCTATTCTTGTGGGGTTAGGCATCTCCCCCTCAAAGAGGTAGAAGGGGTAGCAGCTCGCGCCGCCAACCCTGACGGCCTTCTGGCCTGTACCCACAGCAACCTCCTGTATCTTCCCCGTGTACTTTATCTTCGGTATCTCAAATGCCATCACGCCTCCTCTAAATTCACGATGGACGATCATTCGTCCCGTTTTGACGGGACTCATTGGGACGATCGTTCATCCCTTAACTTCAGGGATTCACTAACACGAGGGAAGCGGCTTTTTGCGTCCTTCGTGTTAAGCGAAGCGGTCGTCCTTCGTCCTTCGTTATTTACTATTTATGCCTCCTGTTTTCTTTTCTCGCTTCCGTACCATTCCTTGCTGTACCAGTACCTCATTGCGGTCCTGATATAGCGCAATGCGTCTTCGCGGCTTCCGAGCTTTGACCTCCAGTCCCCGCTCTCTTCAGGCTTGCCTTCCTCATAGGTTGGGCCCAGGACCTTCACCTTCCTGCCGGAAAAATCCTCTTTCTCTTCGTAGTGATAATCGGACATACAACCTCCACATTAGCTGTCAGCTAACAGCGATCAGCCGTCAGCAATAAATCCAAGTCTATCTGGTATTTCTGGTCTGTTTGGTCTGCTCCTTTTGAACGTTGAACATATAACCTTGAACGGGTTTTGCTATGCGCCATGCGCTTTGCGCTATGCATTCTTTTCTCTCCGCTCTCTGCTCTTAGCTCTCAGCTATGTTCCTGGCCAGTTTTGCTGCTTTTACCGTGTTGAGCATGAGCATTGTTATGGTCATGGGGCCTACGCCGCCGGGGACGGGCGTTATCGCCGACGCCCTGGCCTTCAGCCCCTCAAAGTCAGCGTCGCCGCAGAGCTTTGCCTTTCCCTCCGGCGTCATCCCTATCCTGTTTACCCCCACATCTATGACAACCACCCCTTCCTTTACCATATCCGCGGTGATCGCCTTCGGCTTCCCTGCCGCCACTATGAGGATATCGGCGCGTCTTGTATGAAAAGCGAGGTCCCTCGTCCCTGTGTGGCACATCGTCACCGTGGCGTTCGCGCCTTTTGCCTTCTGCATGAGCATCATGGCGATCGGTTTTCCGACGATATTGCTCCTTCCCACGACGACAACCTCGGCCCCGTCGGTATTCACGTTGCTCCTTGCGAGGAGCTGCTGGATGCCGTAAGGGGTGCACGGGTAGAACTTCGCCTCCCCGATCACGAGCCTTCCCACGTTGACGGGATGAAAACCGTCGACGTCCTTGTCGGGGTCGATCGCGTAGAGAACCTTCGTCTCATTGATATGCTTCGGAAGAGGAAGCTGTACCAGGATGCCATGTATCCGGGGATCCTTGTTGTATTTGTCTATCAGCGCAAGGAGCTTCTCTTCGGAGATATCTTCAGGCTCATCATCCTGGAGCGAATAGAAGCCAAGCTCCTTCGCCGTCTTCTGCTTCGCCGTCACGTAGCTCACCGATGCCGGGTTGCTTCCCACAATGATCGTCACAAGCCCCGGTATCAGCCCGTGGTCTGCCTTGAGGCGCGCCGTTTCTTCCTTCAGCTCTTCCCTGATCTTCGCAGCTATCTCGGTTCCGCTTATGATCTTCGCTTCCATGATCCCTCCCTTGCCTTCACATTAACATGCAATCGTTCGAACGATCTGTCAAGACTTTCTGCTATCCGCCGTCCCTCAGTGTTGCGCCGAATATCCTGTATGCGTCAACAAGGGCGGCGGATCCCTTGCCAAGGTCAAAGATCGTCCTTCCTGCCAGCTCGTTCGACAGGAGCGCCTCGTCGTTGCGTATCGTCCCCGCCAGGGCTATTCCCTTCTCCGCCGCAATGCCGTCAAGAACAGATGCGTTCTTCTCGTTTATGCGGTTCACAACAGTATAGGCACTGCCGATGCGCAACTTCAGCTCGCCGATGAGCTGATGAATGCGTGCTGCCGTAGCAAGGCCCCTCTGCGTTGGGTCGGATACAACATACAGCGTGTCCACATCCTGCGTAACGAGCCTGTTCATGTGCTCCATGCCCGCTTCATTATCTGCTACAACGTAAGCATAGTTCGCCTTGAGCGCGTCGATGGACTGCTTCGCTATCGCGTTCGCGGCGCAATAGCACCCGGGCCCTTCGGGCCTCCCCATAACAAGGAGATCGAAGCCTTTTTGTTCAACGATCGCCTCGTGGACCTTGTATTCGAACCAGACGTCCTTTGTCATGCCAGCGGGAACGTCTTTTTTCAACATTTCCCTTGCCTCGCCGATCGTATTCTTCACGGTCACCCCGAGCACTTCGTTAAAGTTGGAATTGGGGTCCACATCGACTGCAAGGACAGGCCCGCCCTTCACCTCCTCAACAAGGTAGCGCACAAGAAGCCCGCCTACCGTTGTCTTTCCCACGCCGCCCTTGCCGGCAATGGCTATGACCTTTGGCGATCTGTTCACTCTCTTGTCTCCTCCTCAACCACCGCTCTTCAATCGTTCCATTACGCCGGGGAAAAGGCCCTGGTCCGTATGCGGCAGGAACATGGCCGCCACGAACTCGTCCATAAAGGACGCGCTGTTGGAAAGCTCGATATTGGTCATGTTCCTTGCGACACGCTCCGCCTCTTTTAAAAATCCTTTTGAAAAGGAGAAAAGTCGCGCGCCGAGGAGCGATCCGTTTCCCACAAAGATAAACCTTTCCAGGGGCAACTCAGGCAAAAGCCCTATCACCTGCGCCCTTTCGATGTCTATGTAATGGCCAAAGCCCCCCGCGATGATCACCTTTTCCAGCTCGCCATAAGAGAGCCCGGCATTATCGAGGAGCACCTTGCACCCGGCGTAGACCGCTGCCTTGGTCCTTACCAGATTGTCGATATCAACCTCGGTGATCACGATATCCTTTCCGATCAGGCTTTCCCGGGCATAGCAGACGACATATTCGTAGCCGTCTTCGCCTTTCCTGACCCTCGCCGTATCGCGGTCCCTGCGGAACTTGCCGTTCTGGTCAATAAGGCCTGTCTCGATGAGCTCGGCGACAATGTCGATCAGCCCTGACCCGCAGATGCCGGCAGGCTTTGCCTTTCCTATTGTCAGCACCATCGGCTCAAAGGTAAAGGGGTGGATCTTTACCTGTTCGACGGCGCCCCTTCCCGCCCTCATTCCAAATTTTATCCCGCCGCCCTCAAAGGCAGGCCCCGCCGAGCATGAGGCGCACATGAGCCAGTCCCTGTTCCCGAGGACGATCTCGCCGTTCGTTCCTATGTCCATATAAAGGGAGATATTTTCCCTCTGGAACATGCCGGAACCGATCACGCCCGCGACGATGTCCCCGCCCACATAAGACGATACGCATGGGAACGCGAACAGCCTTCCATGCTCGTTCAGCGTTATTCCAACCTCCCTTGCCCTGACGGGCGGCATGACGATCCCTGGGGCGCCCTGCTCCGCCTCATCCTCTCCGCAGGCCTGCGGCACCCCGTTGCCGGCGGTCGCCCCGCCATGTGCTGCAAAACCTGAGACCCCCGATGTAAGAACCGGCGTGTAGGGGGCGAGCATGATATATTTGGGGCTGATGCCGAGGAGCAGGTGGGTCATCGTGGTGTTCCCGGCGCAGACGATATGGGTAATGTCCTTCGCCTCAATATTGCCCGTATCGAGCAATTCCTTTATGAGGCCGTTCATTGTCCTGACGACGGCCTTCTGAAGTTTTTCCAGGCCTCCCCTTTTCTGGGAGTACATTATTCTCGCAATAACATCTTCCCCGTAGCGTATCTGGCTGTTGTAATCGGATAATTCAGCGAGGGTACAGAGGTCGGGGCTGCAATTCGCAAGATCGAGGGCCTGCGCGCAGATCGTCGTTGTGCCCACGTCAATTACGATCGAGTAATTCCTGCCTTCGGTATTGCCGGGCTCCACATTGATGATCTCGATCCCCCTGTCGGTCCTGATGACCGTTACCGTTACCTTCCAGCCGGCCTCTCTCAACGTCTTGTCCAGCGCCCTAAGCACCGGAAAATCTATGGAAATATCGTTCTTCCCGTATTTTGACTGGAACTCTCTCTCAAGGCGCCTCAGGTCAGACACGTTGTCGTCGGCAGAAGGCTCTTGAAGTTCGATATAGCACTTTGATACTGCCGGGTCAACCTCCCATCCTTGTATAAAATCCGTACCGCCGAAAGCAGAGAGGACGTGGTGGACCTCGGCCTTCCTCCTGAGCGCTATTCTGTCAACCTGTGATTCGGGGGGTATTTCCACGACCGCATTCCCGTGGACCGTGGTCATGCACGCAAGCCTGATCCCCGCATCATAGTCTTCGCGGCTGACCTTTGAGTGCATCGGCGCGCGGGTCTGCCCTTCTACGATCTTCACCCTGCACTTTCCGCAGGTGCCGTTGCCGCCGCAGGAGGCGTTGATGTAGATATCTGACCTCATGGCAATTTCGAGCAGGTTGTCGCCTTCTTTTGCATCTGCCACAAGATCTTCAGGAAGAAATTTTATCGTATGGTCTGGCATATTCGCAAATATCTGAATTGTAGCAGATTATCCTCCAATTTGAAATATACTATATCTGTTAATAATCCCTTGTTTCAAATATCTTATCATAAATTCATTATCATAAACCATTTGAAGCCTCTGTCTTCTACAATTTTATTGACACAAACTATTTATTGCGCTATAATTGTTCATTATAATGAATTATGTATAATGCTCCTATCATAAAAAAGGCCCTTGACGTCATCAAGCTCATAATCCGGGAAAATAAACCACTGGGCGTGACGGATATATCGAAATCGTTATCCCTCAGCAAAAGCACCGTCTTCGGCATACTCAAATCCCTTCAGGAAAGCGGTTTTGTCACGAAGAACAGGGTGACGAAAAAATATGCCACCGGCCAGGAGCTCCTTGAGCTTGCAAAGGCTGTCCTCCGCGGAGGCGAGCTCGCGACCATCGCAAGGCCATTCCTCGAAAAACTCGCAGAGACTGCCGACGAAACGGTCTTTCTCTGCGTAAGGGAAGACCATATCGTAAAGGTTCTTGACTCTATCGAGGCAAAGAAGATGCTGAAGATATCTTCTCCTGCCGGCACCAAGCTCCCCATCACTGCCTCTGTATTCTGCAAGGTATTCCTCTCCCCTCTCGAAAACGACGAGATCAGGAGCCTTCTCAAAGAGCGCGGCTTGCCGAAATATACCGAGAACAGCATAACCAACATAGAACACTTTATTGAGGAAGTTGAAAAGACAAGGAAAACCGGTTATGGGCTCGACCTTGAAGAGTATTTGAAAGGCGTGCGGGCGATCGCTGCCCTGGTGTACTCACAGGGCGCCCCTGCCGGCGCGATCTGCATCCTCGGATTTACCGGTTCAATGACTGATGGGAAGCTTAACGGCATGGCAACGAACCTTCTTGAAACCGCACAAAAGATCAGCCAGACCCTGTCGCAGCTTAATATCAAAGCAAGCTCCTAACCGCCGAAACAACATTATCAGCGAATAGCGTCAAGCAAAAGATCATCCTTTATAGAGTTCATCTCTCTGCTCTCCGCTCTCCGCTGCTTTTACCGCGAGAGAGAGGTAGTATCGGGCCTCTTCTGCCCTGCCGCGCCGCATTGCTCCGTTGGCATAGATACGGCATTTCTTCTTCAGTTCCTCAACTGCCTTGATCCGCATTGCGCTGTTCAGGCAGCCATCCTGCAATATCTTTACGATGCCCTCTATCCTGAACCTGTCCATGCCCGCATACCGCCTGGAAAGCTGGTCTTCATGGCCTCCCCGTTTTATTATCAATGGCTTTTCTATGAAAAGCACCGGGTACCTGGCGGTCACCCGTAGCCACATGTCATAGTCCTCGCACACAGGCAGCGACTCATCAAACAACCCCACGTCGTCAAAGACCTCTCTCCTGATCACCGCCGATGACGGGCTGATTATACACAGGGGCAGGCAGCGCTCAAAGATCCAGCCGGAATATTTTTTGTGACGCAGTTTCTGGTTGAGCCTTTCTCCGTTCCTGATCCAGACCTCTTCCGTATAGGACAGGGCATATCCCTGCTCTGCCATGTGCGATATCTGCGTTGAGAGCTTATTCTTTTTCCACAGGTCATCCACGTCGAGGAACGCAATGTATTCACCGCGCGCTGCCGCGATGCCTTTGTTCCGCGCGCTGCTTATGCCTCCGTTGTCCTTCCGGATATAGGTCAAGGGCAGGCCCTCCACCTCGTCTTGCGAACCGTCCATTGATCCATCGTCCACCACGATCAATTCTCTGTCCTTGTAGTCCTGTTCGAGGACGGACAGCGCCGCCTCTCTGAGAAACCTTCTGCGGTTGTATGTGGTGATGATGACGGAAACCATATTCAACTGATAAGGTGAAAGGTAAAAGGTGAAAGGTAAAAGGTTTTAAACCTAAATACTTCACCGCAGGGCATCGGTATCGTGCTATCCCGTAGCAAACCGTCGTGAGGCGTGACCGGATACTGGCTCAAATCAGTGACAAGCAACGAGCAACGAGGGATAAGGTCTTCACCTTTTACTTTTTACCTTTTACCTTTCACCGATGTTCTTGAGATGGAGTTTCATCGACATTCTCCACGGACCCTCTGAGAGGTCTACGGACCAGACGGGCATCACCATCGTGCTCTGGTAGTTCCGCTCAAACCCGTTCTCCGACAGCGACACCACCTCTACGGGAAAGGTCCATATCTCAGCGGGCCTGTCCCATTCGAGGAAGATCTCAACGTTCTGGTAGGGATCATAGAGCCGCAACTTCTCTGCTTGCCCGAGCACATCCTTTGTCGTAAGCGGGTATTTCGTGCCGCCGGCCTCCAGGAACCTCTCTCCGCCGGTCCCGAGGAGCGAGAAATTCCACTCTACGCCAAAAACAAACGGCCCGTCAATCATGCCTTCGAGCGCATAATCGACGGCAACCGCCCCTCCGCCCTGGGGCAGGACAACATCTTTCCTGACAGACAGCGGCGACCCCTTCTCTCCCTGCCAGTAATGCCCGCCTCTCTCCATCGAGAGCCGTATCGCCTTTTTTTCCTTTCCTATTGTTCCCCGGTACTGCTCTTTGACGAAATCGCCGGGCTCAAAATATTTTCCCCTGTAAAAGAGCTCCAGTGCCGCATCGCTTCCCATGACGTGGTCTATGAGCGAGCCCCTGCGGTACCAGTCGTAGTGAAGGTACTCGTTCAGCCCCTCTTCCTTCGCGATGACCATCTCATGGATGGTCTTCGTCCCGTTCGCGACGTTCGCAGACACCGCCTGCTTTATCTTTTCGTGGTATCCTTCGTATCGCCTCCTGAGGGTAGCCATGATGTTCGCCGACGACGGCTTATAGTCAAGCCCGTACAGCGCCCCGCCTTCTTTCAGGAGGAACGACGCCTCCAGTTCGTTGTTGCTGAGAACGGCCTCATCGTAGCCGTCAAAATTTACATCCTCAATATAGCCGTCTGCAAAGGGCTTCGCGGGATCGAGGAGCTTCCGGGCCTCGATAAGATGCCTGTAAACAGCCCCGCGCAGGTGCGGGAGGTAGAGCCCGCCAAAAACGCCGTGCCAGTAGCTGTCATTGCACTGGGCCATATAGACATGCCTTTTCGCCCCGGCGTTCTTCCCGGCCTTCTTTGACAGGCGGAGCGCCTTTTTGTGCATATCATTGCTCTCGGCGTACTTGACGAGAAAATTCTTAAAATAGCCGCCCGTCAAAAAACGCCTGTACGGCATGTCCCCCTCATTCAGCATGTCGCCATATGTCTTTGATATTTCCGCAGGAAGGGACCATTCGCCCATCTCTTTATATGATTCGCAGCCAAGGTAGATCCTGCCTGCCGGCCGTTTCTCCTTCATGTATTCCGAAAAGGTTGTCGTCTTCAGCCACGAAGTGTTTTTCGCCAGGTATTCGAAGAACGACCTCAGCCAGTTCTCCTTTTTATAGACATAATCATATGTTCCCGGCCACAGGCCGAATTTTTCGCCGTCATCGCCGAAGACGACGAGGTTTCCACCTTGTCCGTGAACGTCCTTCAGGTATGCGTCGAGCGCATCGATCTGCTTGAACGGGATCGCGTAGCGCAGGAATTCAAGGCCAGGGAAGACCGAAAGGGGGTGCCCTTCATATTCAGTGATGAAGTAGCCGTAGAGGTCCTTCTCTTCGAGGCCGATAGCCTTGAAATGGTTATCGTCGACAAGGGTGAAGTCAGCTTTGGCCTTGTGGAGCACCTTCGGAATGTACGGCTCGTACACCCTTTCCGCAAGCCACATACCTTTTGGCCTCTCGCCGAAGACATCTTCCATGAGGTCCATATGCGCCTTTATCTGGGCGATCCCGTCTTCCTCGCTCAGGAGAGAGAGGACAGGCTCGTACATCCCGCCGGAGATGATCTCCAGCTGGCCCCTTTTCTTCATCTTTTTGAGAAGCTTGATATATTCCGGCTTATGTTCGAGAAGCCAGGAAAAGAGAAAACCTGAAAAATGGAGGTTGACCTTTATCTCCTCGAAGTCTTTCAGGACATCAAAAAAAGGCATGTACGATTTCGCATATGCCTCTTCCAGGATGAAATCCATATTTCCGACCGGCTGATGGTTGTGGATGCAGAGAATGAAATTCATTGCGCCCTTGTTTTTAAATGGCGGGGTCGACGAGAATTGAACTCGCGGCCTCCGGCGTGACAGGCCGGCGTTATAACCAGGCTTAACTACGACCCCGCTGAAATGGTAGGCGGAACAGGTTTTGAACCTGCGACCCCCGGCTTGTAAGGCCGATGCTCTCCCGCTGAGCTATCCGCCCAATCCGGCACACTATAGCAGGTTCACCGGGAAAAGTCAAACTATCAGGCAATCTCTGCCTCTTCCTCATAGATGAGGATGGGGCGCTCGTGATTCACGATAACCTCTTCGCTGACAACGCACTCCTTGACATTGGCAAGCGACGGTATCTCATACATCACGTCAAGCATTACCTTTTCCATGATGGACCGGAGGCCCCTCGCCCCCGTCTTCTTCTTCATGGCATCCTTCGCAATGCCCCTGAGCGCGCCTTCGGTGAAGGTAAGCTTGACGTTCTCAAGCTCAAAGAGCTTTTTATACTGTTTAACGATGGCGTTCCTCGGCCTTTTAAGGATCTCAACAAGGTTCTCCTCGCTGAGTTCGTCCAGGGTGGCCGTTATGGGCAGCCTGCCGATGAACTCAGGGATCAGGCCGTACTTCAAAAGGTCTTCGGGCTGTATCTCCCGTATCAATTCCGAATACCGCTTGTCCCTGCCGCCCTCGACGTCGACGCCGAACCCTATGCCCTTCTTGCCGATCCTGCTCGCCACGAGCCCGTCTATGCTGTGGAAGGCGCCGCCGCAGATGAAGAGGATGTTCGAGGTATTGACCTTGATGTAATCCTGTTGGGGGTGCTTTCTGCCGCCCTTCGGAGGAACGTTCGCTACGGTCCCCTCAATGATCTTCAAAAGCGCCTGCTGGACCCCCTCCCCTGAAACGTCCCTGGTAATCGACGGGCTGTCGGTCTTCCTCGATATCTTATCGATCTCGTCGATGTACACAATGCCGCGCTCCGTCCTTTCGACGTTGTAATCGGCAGACTGGAGGAGGTAGAGGATTATGTTCTCCACGTCTTCGCCGACATACCCTGCTTCCGTCAACGTCGTCGCGTCGGCAATGGTGAAAGGCACGTGGAGTATCTTCGCGAGCGTCTGGGCAAGCAATGTCTTGCCAGAGCCCGTGGGGCCGATAAGAAGTATGTTGCTCTTCTGTATCTCCACATCGTCAAAATGGGCCTTTGCCTCTATCCTTTTGTAATGGTTGTATACGGCCACGGAAAGGACCTTTTTCGCATGGTCCTGGCCGATAACATACTCGTCAAGGAGCCTCCTGATCTCGTGCGGCTTCGGTATGGACGTCTTGATATAGTCGAAGCGCTCCTTCTTGGCCTCCTCCTGTATGATCTCATTGCAGAGCTCTATGCACTCGTCGCAGATATAGACCATGGGGCCCGCTATGAGCTTCTTCACTTCATCCTGGCTCTTTCCGCAAAAGGAACAGTTTAACTTTATCGCCCTTCCGTTGTTTCTTTTAATCATGCTATATCCTCTTTTCTACTATTTGGTCTATGATGCCGTACTCGATCGCCTGTTCAGGGCTCATAAAAAAATCCCTTTCCGTATCGGCGGCGATCTTTTCTACTGACTGGCCGGTGTGCTTCGTAAAGATCTTGTTTATCTCGGCGCGCATCCTCAGGATCTCTTTTGCCTGAATGTCGATATCGCTTGCCTGCCCCTGGGCTCCCCCGAGCGGCTGGTGTATCAGTATCCTCGAATGAGGCAGGGCGTACCTTTTGCCCTTTTCTCCGCCTGCAAGCAGGACGGCCCCCATGCTCGCCGCCTGGCCGATGCACATGGTGACGATCGACGGTTTTACATACTGCATGGTGTCGTAGATCGCGAGGCCGCTCGTCAGATATCCGCCGGGGCTGTTGATATAAAGGAAGATGTCCTTCGCGGGGTCTTCAGATTCAAGGAACAGGAGCTGGGCTATGATAATGTTCGCCACGTTGTCGTCAATGCTGGTACCGAGGAAGACGATCCTTTCCTTGAGAAGCCGGGAATAGATATCGTAAGCCCGCTCCCCTCTTCCGTCCTTTTCAATGACTATCGGCACAAGGTTCATGATCTCTCCTTAATCAGCGCGTTATCACGGAGAAAGCTGATGGTCCTTTCCTCTATGATGCTGCTTCGCAGATTGTTCAGCAGGTTATACTGCTCGTAAAAATTCCTGACGTCGTTCAATGGCCTCTTGGCGTCCTCGGCGATCTTCTTGATCCGCTCCTGGACGTCGTTCTCATCGGCGCTGATGCCTTCTTTTTCCGAGATCTTTGTGATCAGGATCTCGGACTTGATCCGCGTCTCCGCGCTCTTTTCAAAATCCTTCCTGAACCGTTCCTCGATCGCCCTCGCCTCTTCTCCGGTCAACCTGTCAGCCTTGAACCTTGATTTTGCCTCTTCCATCATCATCTCGATACGCTTCTCGAGCAGTATTTTTGGGACCGGTATGTCAACGGCGCCGATCAGCGCGTCCATGACCTTCTGTGCCACCTCTTTGCTTCTTACGTTCTCTTTTTCCTTCACTATCTCATCCCTCAGGCCTTTCTGCATCGCCTCCATATTGTCGAAATTGAGGTCTTTGGCAAACTCGTCGTTTACCTCAGGGAGTCGTTTCTCCTTGATATCCTTCATCGTTACCTTGAACTGGAGCGTCTTCTTCGCTATGTCCTTATCGGGGTAATCGTCGGGAAAGGATATCGGTATCTCTTTCTCTTCGCCCTCTTTCATCCCGATGAGCGCGTTCTCGAATTCGGGCATCAGCGTAGAGCTCCCCAGTTCCACCGGATACGCCTCGGTCTCAATGCCCTTGACAGGCTTCCCGTCCTCATAACCCTGATACTTTACGATAACAAGGTCGCCGTTTCGCGCCCCCCTGTCACCCTCTATTGCGACTATCTCGGCATGCATGTGCTGCAGCCCGTCGAGCCGCTTCGCCACTTCTTCGTCGCTCACCTCGATCGGTTCGACCTCGACCTCGATGCCCTTGTACGCCGGCAGCTCGATGTCGGGGATCACCTCGCACTCGAGGACATAGCCCTGCCTGTCCGCCTCGTTGATGAAATCCACTACAGGCTGCACGACGGGGTTGACCTTTGCCTCGTCAAGGGCCTCGTACATCGTCTCCTGGACCATTCTTTTCTTCAGCTCGTCGTCGATATAATCCTTGTAATAGCTGATGATCATCGGCCTTGGCACCTTTCCGGGCCTGAAGCCTTTTATCTTTGCCTGCTTTTGCAGCTCGCTGTAGATCGATTCCCTTATCGAGTTTATCTTTTCTTCGGGAAGGACAACCTCTACCTTTTTCTTCACGCTGTCGATGTTCTCAACCTGGACCTTCATCATTCCTCCGGAATATGCACGGGACAGTGCTCCCTTTTCCCGTAAACTGCCTTATTATAAACACAACTCCTCAAATTATCAAGATAATTGGGATATCACAAGGAATATCAACAACTCTTGCCGCCCTTATGAAATTTTCTTGACGTTATTTGACAACTATGCAATAACGTTACTGATCGTTAAATAAAAGTTAACAAGGGGGAAAATATGAATTCTGTGGTGGTTCTTATTTTGGGTCTCGTTGTTGCTTTCATTGGGTATCGTTTTTACGCGAAACACATCGATTCAAAGATCATTAAGTCTGATCCCAAGAGGGCTACGCCTGCAAAGATGTATATGGACGGCGTAGAGTTCATGCCCACAAGCAAGAACATCCTCTTCGGCTACCAGTTTAAATCCATTGCCGGGGCTGCCCCTATCATAGGCCCCATAATCGCGATCCAGTGGGGATGGCTTCCCGCCCTGATATGGATACTCGCCGGCACCTTCTTCATCGGCTGGGTCCAGGACTATTCAAGCGCGATGGTGGCGATGAGAAACGACGGCGCCTCATTCGGCGGCCTAAGCCATAAGCTGATATCTCCGAGGGCAAGGGTCATACTCCTGGCCTTTATCTATTTCTATCTTCTCCTTATTGCCGGGGCCTTCGGGAACGTCGTGGTAAGCACCACCATTGCCTTAAAGGCCGCCCCTATGGCGTGGCTGTTCCTCACAATCGGGGGCATCCTCGCGGGCCAGATGATATACCGGTGGAGGAAGGACATCATCCTTACCACCATCATCACCGTCATTATCGCCATGGCAGGTATCTGGTTCGGCTCCATTGCCCCTTCTGACAGCATAATCGGGGCAGACCTCGCGAACAGCAGGTGGGTATGGGCGATCGCCGCGTTCGTCTTCTGCTATTTTGCGGCAGTGCTGCCGATCTGGCGCTTCGCGCTCCCCATCAACTACGTCGCCTCTTATATCGTCTTCCTCGGGCTCTTCTTCGGGATAATCGGCATCTTCATCCTCCATCCTGACTTCACCCTTCCCGCCTATACCGGCTTCTCGATCAGGATCGGGCCTATCTGGCCCATCATGTTCGTTACTATCGCCTGCGGCGCCATCTCAGGCTGGCACAGCATAGTATCAAGCTCAGGTACGGCCCGCCAGCTTGAGAACGAGCTCGATGCCCGCCCTGTCGGCGGCGGAGTTATGTTCGTTGAGATGATGCTCGCCCTCTTCGCCCTGATCATAGCAGGAACCATTTACGCCTCTTCGGCTGAATACGGGGCAGCGATCGCAAAAGGGCCCGGCGGCATCTTCGCTGCCGGCGTATCGAAATTCCTCGGCGCCATAGGAATGCCGGCCGCGCTGGGGAGGTCCTATGGCAGCGTTATGATGATCGTCCTCGCAATAACGATCATGCAGCTTGTTATCCGCTTCATGAGGGTTGCCACATCAGAGCTTTTGAGCGATGTAAGCCCCATATTCAGAAACCCGCATATTGGGACATTTATCGCATGTATACTTGGCATGGTTTTGGTTCTAACAGGATGGTGGCAGTACCTGTGGGTGCTCTTCGGAGGGGCAAACCAGCTCATGGCCTCGCTGGCGCTGCTCTTGGTAACGGCATGGCTCATGTCCGAGGGAAGATCCGCTGCATGGGCCTTTTATCCGATGATCTTCATGTTCATTACGACCATAGCCGCTCTTCTCTATACATCTTATAACCTGTTGGTAAAGGTCATCTCGGGGGCGGTAAAGGGGGAGGCGCTCGTAGGGAACACGCTGATGGGCCTCGTCGGCCTCTTTCTCGTTGTCGCCGCCCTCATCCTTGGCGCTGAAGGAATGAAGGCGCTGAAACGATACAGGTCGATGACAAAGACCCAGGCTGCGGCTGCGGCAAAGGCATAATAACGTACTTTCGGGCTCGGGCTGCCGCTATGGCCTGAGCCCTTGAACGTTTAGCAATATTTCGTCTAAGGAGAAAGCTGATATGTCAGAAGAAAAGAAGAAAGGCGGCTTTTTCAGCGCTGTCAAGGAGTTTGTGTACGGCGTTGCAGCTCACGATTCTGCCCGTTTTGCCCTCAAGTCGCGGGCAAGCATGGAGCACCTCTTCATCCTTATCACCATGGGCGATATGCTGGGAGTGCCGATCCTCCCTCCTTATTACTCCCTGCGCCTCCTGCCCTATGTTGTTCCGCAGATCTCAACATGGAAGCGGAGGATGCTGAAGGAAAAAGACCTTACGGACGGATTGGCGTAATGCACCTGAATTTCAAATTTCAAATTTCAAATTTCAAATTTTATTGAGGGGGTGGTTCCCATTTCACTATCAAAAATATTCGATGAATTTCCGGATCGGCGCTACATCATGTTCGGCGGCAAAGGCGGACTCGGCAAAACCACTTTTTCCGCTGCTACCGCCTACTACCTGGCCAAACAAGGAAAACGTGTCCTCGTCTTTTCCGTAGATCCCCAGGCGTCTCTCAGCGACATATTCAAAAAGGACATATTCGGGAAGGGACCGACGGAGATCATGCCCAACCTCTACGCCCAGGAGATCGATGCCGACCGCAGGGTCAAGGAATACCAGCAGGAGATCAGGAAGAAGATCCTCGACATGTACGGCATGGACAATATCCCTGACGAGATCGAGAGCTACATCCAGGCGGCCGCGGCTGAACCCGCGATGGAAGAGAGCGCCATCTTTGACGAGGTCGTCGACATCGTTGTGCACGGCGGGTACGATTACTACATCTATGACCTCGTGCCTTTGGGCCACGCGCTGTACTACCTGAGCATGGCATCCGTTTATGATGAATGGATAGACAAGATCACCAATCTCCGCCAGCAGATGAGGGAGTACGACCAGGTCGCAGCCGTCATGAAGCGCGACAAGGAGATCGACGAGGACGCGATCCTCAACGAGCTGCTCTACATCAAGGAGCGTATCAACAAGTCATCGGGCATCCTGACGGACAAGGAAAAGACCGCATTCTTCTTCGTCCTGACGCCTGAGGAGATGATAATCAACGACACGCTCAAGGCGGCGGAGCTCTTCGCGAAATTCGATGTGCCGCTCAGCGGGTATATCATCAACCGCGTTCTGCCCCCGGAGCTGAAGGACCAGCAGATACCAGAGTATCTCAAAAACCGGCTTACCATGCAGGATAAGTATCTTAAGGTCATCGACGAGGTCTTTAAGGGCCAGATACTCGCATCCGTCCCTGAAATGGAAAGGGATGTCACCGGCCTCGGTATGATAGAGAAGCTGGCAGATAAAATGTTCTAAGGAGCCTCCCATGGACCAGATCACAACCAGCATGACAAAATACATGAGCGATCACCCGAAGCTCAAATACATCTTCTTCGGGGGAAAAGGCGGAGTAGGCAAGACCGTTATGGCCGGCACGGCAGCGCTGTGGTCAGCCAAGCAGGGCAAGAGGACCCTCCTCGCCTCCACAAACCCGGTCCACAGCCTTTCCAACCTCTTTGAAAAGGACGTCTTTGGAAAGGCGGCGGTTGTCTGCGACGACGACAGGTGCTTCGCCTTTGAGATCGACACAAAAGACACGATAGAGCGCTCGAAGCAGGAGATCAGGGAAAAGATAAACTGGTTCCTCAGGTTTGCCGATCTTACAACAAAGGCAGATGATTTTGTAGAGTCGGCAACGATGAACCCCGCATTTGAAGAGTCTGCCATGTTCGAGAACATGACGGATATTATGTTCAGGGACGAATATGACTTCTACGTCTTCGATACGGCCCCGACGGCAAACGCGAGAAGGCTCCTCGGCATGTCAAAGGTCTACTCTCTCTGGGTAGAGAAGATGCTGAAAAGCAGGGAAGAGGCGAAATCGCTCAGGGAGATGCTGTCATTTTCCAAGAAGAACGAGGCGGACCCTCTCATGGACTACCTCCTCAGCTTTAAGGACAGGATGGCAAAGGCGCAAAGCCTTCTCACCAATGACCAGCTCACGGCGTTCTTCTTCGCGACGCTCCCGGAAAGCCTCCCGATCGCCGTCATCACCAGGTTCATCAACTGGTTCTATGAATTCGGGATCCCTGTCGGCGGCGTTGTCGTGAACGGCCTTATCCAGCAGGACCAGGTTGCCAATGATTCGCCGGAATTTGTTCTGAACAGGGTAAAAATGCAGAACGAGCATATGGAGGAGATCTGGCAGATCTTCGGCGACAAGGTAAGGGCCGTGATACCGCTCTTCGAGACAGAGGTAAAAGGCGCCAAGATGGTTAACCGCATGGTGGACTATCTCTTTACATAGCAGAGAGCTGAGAGCTTAGAGCAGAGAGCAAAAAATAGGTCTTATAGGACCTATAGGACCTATTCCAAGTCGGGGTACCGGCTTCCGGTTTTCGCGCTAAAGGCACGGGAGCTTTTCCAGCGGGATGCCTTCTTTGTCCCACCCTCTGAGCATGTAATAATCGTCCTTTAATCTCTCCAGGTCTTCACGCATAATAACGCTGCTCTTCGACCCGATAGGCTCTTCGAAAAAACGCCTCGGCAGCGTATCGTCCGCCCTTGTGATCCCTTCCCGCATATTAAAGACACGCGTTGCGGTCTGGATATTCGCGGCTACCTTCCTGAGCTGGTCCTTTGAGAGATCCATGCCGGTCGTGATCTTCACCATCTGCAGGAGCTCGTTCCACTGGTACAGGTCACGATAGAACCTGCACAGGATAAGCGCATCGTGAATGATCAACCTGTCCTCGTAGTCCAGGAACATCTCCGCCTTGCCTTCTATCTGGTCAGGGGGTATCATCCCCGAGGCCTCTGCCCTGAAAAATGTGGAACGGATATGGCATCCTCCCCTGTCGGACGTAGCGTAGGCGAGCCCCATCCCTTTAAAGAACCTCGGATCATATCCGCCCGGCTCCATTCCCTTTACGTGTATCGCACGATCATCGAGGCCCCACTGTCTTGCGGCATGGCGTATCCCTTCGGCCAGGACCGCCCCTATGCCTTCTTTCCGGGCAATTTTATAAAAAAGTGATGCGATGCATTCAGCGTCGCCGTAGTCAAGCCTCTCGGCGATCTTGCCTCTTTGCGACGCTTCGATGGCGAATGCCGCAAGGTTGCCCGCCGTTATGGTATCAATGCCGAGCCTGTCGCATATGTCGTTGAGATAGATGATCTCGCCGAGGTCCTTGATAAGGCACAGCCCTCCGATGGCATATATCGTCTCGTACTCAGGGCCGTCGATGGTAAGTCCTTTGTGCCTTCCTTCTGTTATCGTGGTCAATCTGCCGCAGGCAAGAAAGCATCTGCTGCATGCCCTCCGCTTCACTGAAAATTTTGCGTGAAGCGTTTCAGCGCTGATATCTTCCCAGCCTTCCATGACGCCTTCCGCCCAATACCGCGTCGGGAACGCCTCGAACTTGTTGATCGCGGAGACGAGGCCCGGCGTGCCGAACATCTTATATCCCTGAGCGTAGGGATGGAACTTGCCTTTTTTTGTCCATTCTTTCCTGAAGCCATCAACGGATTCCTTCTGCGCTGCTTCCCGCCTCTTCGTCCCGTGGAACGCAAGGCCCTTCACCTTCTTAGAGCCGAGCACCGCACCCACGCCTGTTCTGCCGGCACACCGCCAGTAGTCGTTCACTACCGATGCGAACCTCACAAGGTTTTCCGCAGCAGGCCCTATGACGAGCACCCCCGTGTCTTTTCTGTCCACCTTTTCCGTGATCAGGTCCTGCGCCTCGTACGAATCCGATCCCCACAAATCCGTGGCATCATGGAAGAGAACCGCTTCTTCGCCTATCTCAAGGAAGACAGGGCCGGGAGATGCGCCTTCGAGGATTATCGCATCATGTCCGGTCCTGCTGATCGGCTCCGTTACCCTGCCTCCCGAATAGGACTCGGCGAAGATACCGGTCAGGGGGGACTTCGTAAAGACGCCGTACCTGCTCGATCCCCAGATATTCGTATCGCTGATCGGGCCCAGGGCGATGACGAACGGATTTTCCGGTGAGAAGGGATCAGTCCCGGGCCTGCATCTTTTCAGGAGCAGGTAAACGCCGAGCCCCTTTCCTCCGAGGTAGTTTTCAAAGACCTCATCGGGTATAGGTTCCACATGGTACTTTTTATTCGCAAGATCGATTATCAGCGCTTTGTGAAAAAAACCTTTCATGGAGATCCTCCGTCGGATTTTTTGAATAACATCCCATTCCTCTGATGTCAATATTAATTGTTGAATGGTGAAGGCCGGTTTTTCAGCTTGATATTTTGCCATAAGTAAGGGAAAATCAACTATGTTCCCCCTCACCCTGACCCTCTCCCGCCAGGGGAGAGGGAACTTAAGCAAGGAGCGGGCAAGCAACACCGTCCCCTCTTTGCTGGCGTAAAAGGGCCACAGCAACACCGTCCCATCTCCCATAGTGAGAGAGGGAACTTAAGCAAGGAGCGGGCAAGCAACACCGTCCCCTCTTTGCTGGCGGAAAAGGGCCACAGCAACACCGTCCCTTCTTTGCTGGCTAAAGAGGGCCACAGCAACACCGTCCCCTCTTTGCTGGCGGGAGAGGGTCAGGGTGAGGGGGAAGGAGGTTCTTCTTATGAAACACCATGATCATATGTACAATAACAGAACAAGCATGATCATCGTTATCGCAGTATTCCTTGTTGCTGTCGCGGGATGTGCAGGCGTTGAAAGGCAGGGCAGGCCTGCCGCGGTGCCTGAAGTGCGTCCGGGAGTCCTGGCAGGCTATCTGCCGGCCAAAGCCCTCCCGAACAGCCTCGTCCTGCTTCCCCCTCCCCCGGCCTCGGGCTCGGCCGCCTTTGCGCTTGACGAGGATGTCAGCCGAAAAAAACTTTCCTTGTACGATACGCCGCGCTGGATCCTCGCCGGTTCGGACGCCGACCTATCGTTTCCCCACGCTGCCGGCACATTTTCCTGCGCGCTGAACGCCCCGATCACGGAAGAGGATACGCCCCATCTATACATGCTGCTTCGCCGGACTCTTACGGACGCGGGCCTGTCCACTTACGCTGCCAAGGACCATTACCGCCGCACCCGTCCGTTCGTACTGAACAAAGGGCCTCTCTGCCCGGCGGATGAAAAAATGAAAGCATGGCTGGAGAAAGACGGCTCCTATCCGTCCGGGCATACCGCTACCGGCTGGGCCTGGGCGCTCATTCTCAGCGAGATCTCGCCGGGAGACGCCGATGCGGTCCTCTCGCGGGGCCGCGCCTTTGGAGAAAGCCGCAACGTATGCAACGCGCACTGGCACAGCGACGTAGTCCAGGGCTACCTCGTGGGCGCAGGCACAGTGGCCCGGCTGCATGCGGACCCGGCGTTCCGCGCTGACCTGGAGGCCGCAAAGTCCGAGCTCTCTGCCGTCCGCGCGAAGGGCCTCAAGCCCACGCGCGACTGCAAAGCTGAGGCCGGTGCGTTGGGACGCTGACACCACCTCAACAGCGCTGGACCTGCAGAATATCGTTTCTGCACATGATGCTGTCTGTGTTGTCCCGGCGTGCGATCAAGGACACGCGGATCCGACGCTGCAATAATTGCAAAATACCCAACCGGCATCTTAAATGTTTGTCACAATACCTGATATTTGGTGTATAATTATGGACGTAGACGGTGAGACCGCCGATAAAGACCGCCCACCCTCAAGGAGCACAGGGTCATTTTGCGGAACAATTACGGGGGAGGAGATCTGACAACGCTTGCAAGGTGATGCAGTTATAACCCGGTCGAGGTGGCTGTTGGGTAAACCCCGCGTTTTCTACTGCTTAATAGTTGCAGCAACGGTCCTGGCGGTCGATTACGTTACCGGAAGGCAAATCCAATTCCCGATCGTCTATGTCATCGCGGTCGGCATGGCTGCGTGGCTGGAACAAAAGCCTGCTGCGTACGCACTGGCTATATCTATGCCTTTCGCAAGAGTCGGGTTCCATTTTCTGTGGCACGAAACACAATCGTTCGCCGTTGTTATTCTCAACGCCCTTATAACGTTATTAGCCCTATTTTTTTATGCCTATCTAATTGATCGAATAGCATGGCAAACAAGGGCATTGAAAAAGCGGGTAAAGGCGCTTGAAGGTATTCTGCCGATATGTGCATCGTGCAAACGAATCCGAACCGAAAAAGGCGAGTATGAACAAATAGAAAAATACGTTACCGAGCATTCGGAGGCTTCATTCACCCATGGCATATGTCCGGAGTGCGCAAAAAAGCTGTACCCTGAATACTTGACAGAAAAGCATGGGTAGCCATTCGCCGGGAGAACAACCCGGCGCAGGATGCCGGTCCCGGTCAGTGAAGGTCCGGGTTTCATTATTTTGTTGACTCCGAACGCCGTTTCCCCGTAATAAGTATACAGAACAATGAACGCGATCATCGGCGGAACGTCACTTCTCAATTCATCCCTATTCTCTTCGTGGAAGAACAGCAGCATCAGAACACCCTACGGGAACGTCAGGGTCAAGATCAGCAAAAGCACGGCCTTCCTTCAGCGCCACGGCAGCCCTCCTGCTCCGCCCCATATGATCAACCATCGGGCCAACATATGGGCCTTGCGGGAACTCGGGGCCGGAAAGATCGTCTCCATCAACTCCGTGGGAAGCCTGAAGGCGTCATTAAAGCCTGGCACCCTTGCGATTCCCGACGACTTCCTGTCCGTCTGGAGCATACCGACCTTCTTCGACAAAGAAATACGGTTTTTCGTCCCGCAGATGGATAAGCCGTTGGCCCGCTATCTCTATGGCATCTGCAAAAAAGCGGGCATCAGGGCCAAAAACGGGGGCATCTATATCCAGACCATCGGCCCCAGGCTCGAAACAAAGGCAGAGATCAACATGCTGAAGAGGTTCGGCGACATCGTCGGCATGACGATGGCATCTGAGTCGACGCTCTCGATGGAATACGGCATGCCTTACGCAAGCCTCTGCTCTATCGACAACTACTGCAACGGGATAACAGACAAGCCTCTCACCATGGAGCAGATAACGGACAATGTGATGAAGAACCTCGGCAGCATCGAACGTATCATCGAAACGCTCGTCAAAAGGGATTTTACATGAAGATACTCATCAAAGACGTGCTTCTGAAAGGAGCGACGCGGGATATATTCATCAACAACGGCACCGTTGAAGAGATCTCCGAAAGGTGCACCCGCGACGCCGATAAGGTCATCAACGGGAGCAACAAGGCCGCCCTTCCCTCTTTCATCAACGGCCACACCCACGCTGCCATGACCCTCTTCAGGGGATTCGCGGACGATATGCCCCTGAAAAACTGGCTCGAAGAGAAGATATGGGTCCTCGAATCAAAGCTCACAGAAGAGGATGTCTACTGGGGATCGAAGCTCGCCTGTCTCGAGATGATCAAGAACGGGGTCACCGCCTTCAACGATATGTACTGGCACTGGGAAGGAACTGCCAGGGCCGCTGTGGAAATGGGCATACGGGGCCTCGTCAGCGCGGTCT
>JAGOOA010000063.1:266-6304 GCA_017992765.1 Syntrophorhabdaceae bacterium | reverse complement strand
GTTTAACACAAAGCGGAAACCTTTGCAGGGCTTGAAGAGAGGGACGGGCAGGTCATGGAATTCTTAAAAGCGGTATCTTCGTCAGAAGCATTAGCGATGATCAATGCGTTCAGGGCAGATCCTGAAAAGGAAACGGTCGCTATAAACGATGCCCTTCACCGGGTCCTTGCCGAGGACATCCTGTCGCCGGAGGACATACCGCCTTTCCCCAGGTCTCTCGTCGATGGATTTGCGCTGAAGGTAAAGGACATACAGGGGGCAAAAGAAACAGCCCCTTTATTCCTCTACGTACAGGGAGAGATCAGGATAGGCGAAGCAGCCTCCGTTGAGCTTGAAGATGGAAAATGCGTTTATCTCACCACGGGCGCCATGATCCCGGAAGGCGCCGACGGCGTGGTAATGCAGGAATTTGTGCGGGCCGCAGGGGATGCTATCGAGGTGACAAAAACACTCCACAGGGGAGAGAATATCTGTTTTCAGGGCGAAGATATGGCAAAAGGAGCGGTTGTCCTGAAAAAAGGAGCGAGGCTCTCTCCCTTTGATATCGGCGCCCTCTCCGGCATCGGCAGGCCGGTCGTCCCTGTTTATAGACTTCCCGTTGCGGGCGTTATATCAACAGGCGATGAGATCGTGCCTGTTGAGGAGACGCCGCCATTCGGGAAGATAAGGGACATAAACGGGCATACCATAACAAATATTTTAAAAGGCAACGGCGCGGCCTGTACTTTTTTCGGGATAGGGCAGGACTCGGTTGACAGCATTGCCGAAAAAATGCAGCTGGCGCGGGCGAGCGATCTGATAATCCTTTCCGGCGGCAGTTCCAAGGGGCAGAGGGATTACATGGCAGACGCGATCACGCGCCTCGGCGGAGAGATACTTTTTCATGGGATCAACATAAAGCCCGGGAAGCCGACCATCTTCGGAGAGCTATGGGGAAAGCCGGTTTTTGGCCTGCCGGGGCATCCCAATTCCTGCGCGATGGTTATGATGCGATTCGTGCTCCCCCTGCTGCGGAAGCTGGAGGGCGAAGAAGGATACAGAGAAAAGAAGGCGGCGGGAATTCTGAGCACGAACATACCCTCAACAAGCGGCATCGAAGAATACGTAAAGGTTACGGTCAGAGAGGTGGACGGAGATCATTATGTGTCGCCGGTATTTTCAAAGTCGTCCGCTATATCCTCTTTTGTCGGCGCCTCAGGGTACGTGATCGTGCCCGAAGGCAAAGATGGTTATGAAAAGGACGAAAAGGTAGAAGTGCATCTTTTTGAGTAATGAGAATAATAAACTCTAAACATTTTCCGTTTTGAAAATTTGATATTTGAATTTTTATATTGTTTAGAATTTCGATATTAGGATTTAGTGCTTAGATTTAGATATTGAATGGTGATAATGTGAGACGTTACCTGGAGACGATAAAAAGCGAAGAGGCTGTCCGGAAGATACTGGAACGCATCCGGCCCATTGAAGGTGAAGAGCTGATCCCGACATATCAGGGCAATGGGAGGGTTACGACGAGGCCGGTGGCTGCAAAGTATTCCAACCCGCCTTTTGTGTGCTCCGCGATGGACGGCTATGCAACGATGTTCGAGAAGACCATTGAGGCCGATGTGACCCGCCCCGTTACCCTGAAGAAGGGCAGCGAGGCAGTGCGCGTGAATACCGGCGACGCCATGCCTGAAGGCATGAACGCTGTTGTGATCAGGGAAGAGGTAGAGGAGTCCGAGCGTTCTATTGCGATCAGAAAACCATTGTACCTCTGGCAGAATATACGGATGATCGGCGAGGACATCATAGAAGGCGACATGCTGGTGCCCACGAACCATGCGATGGGGGTCTTTGACGTGAGCATGCTGATTTCCGCCGGCGTAGCCAATATCCACGTGAGAAGGAAGCCGAGGATTCTCGTTATCCCCACAGGCAAAGAGCTGATCGATATCTACGAGAAGCAGCAGGGCACGAGAAACCAGGAAAAGAGGCTTATCGATTTTAACTCGCACCTCCTTGCCGAAATGGCTAAGGAAACCGGTTTCCAGGCGACAAGACACCCGATCATTGCCGACAGAAAAGAGCTACGCGATGTTGTCAATAGGTCTGTCAACGATTATGACGTGTTGCTGATCAACGCGGGTTCAAGCGCAGGAGACGAAGATTATACAGAGGATATTATCCGCGATCTGGGGGCCATCGTGTTCCACGGAGTATCGATGATGCCTGGAAGGCCTGCAATCTTTGGCATCGTTCACGATAAGCCAGTGTTCGGCATTCCCGGCTACCCTGTGTCTGCAGCGATCAGCTTTCAGACCTTCATCGAACCGGTCTATGAAAGGCTGACATCGAAAAGGATCCAGAGGCGCTCTGTGCCGTGCCTCACCCCTTACAAGATACCCTCAAGGATCGGCATGGAGGAGATCGTGAGGGTCAACCTTCAGCAGCATCACGGCAGGTACTACGTATTCCCATTGCCGAGAGGGGCAAGCATCTTCTCCTCCATGGCGCGTGCCGATGGCCTCATGCGGATACCGGAGAACATAGAAGGGTACGGCGAGGACGAGGAGATAGAGTGCCTGCTGCTGAAGGATGAAGCGGACATCGCAAACAGGGTCCATATCGTCGGCAGCCACGACCTGTCCCTTGACATCATGCGGGACCTCCTGAAAAGAGCGCATCCGGAAGCAGATCTTTTGTCGACCCATACAGGGAGCCTGAGCGGCATCCTTGCGGTAAAAAAGGGCGTGGCGAACCTTTGCACCACACACATCCTTGACGATCAGAAAAATGTCTATAATATACCGGTCATCGAGAAATATCTCCCCGATAGAGAGGTGGTCCTGGTACATATAGCGAAGAGGCAGCAGGGGCTTATTATCCGGAAGGGCAATCCAAAGAAGATAGCAGGGATCGAGGATCTGGGAAGGGAAGATGTCAAATTCATCAACAGGCAGTTCGGATCAGGGACGAGAATACTCGTTGACCTTTTATTAAAAGAAAAAGGCGTCAACAAGGAGTCGATACGCGGCTATGAGAGGGAGGAGTCCTCCCATACCGCTGTCGGCATCGCGGTGAGGGAGTCGGTAGCGGATGCGGGCGTGGCCATCTATGCCGTCGCAAAGATCTTTTCTCTGGATTTTATCCCGCTTGCAGAAGAAGAGTACGACCTTGTTGTCGCGGGCGAGTTTACGAAAGATCAGCGCTTTGCAAGGCTCATGGAGATCATCCGGTCTGACATCTTCAAAAAGAGGCTGGAAGAGATCGGCGGGTACAAAACAGAGCATACAGGGACGGTAAAATATGGTAAACTATAAACAAGCTGTCAGCGATCAGCAGTCAGCTTTCAGCGGGAAGAACCAGGCTGATGGTGAACAAGATACCGGATGCTTGATACTCGCAAAATGCATTTCAAGGAACGAGTATCGAGGTGCGAGGAACAAAAAAGCTGATAGCTGTCTGCTGAAAGCCGAATAAAGGATTTGGAAATGTTAATTGATCAGTATAACCGCGTCATTGATTACGTCAGGATCTCCGTTACCGACAGGTGCAATCTGCGCTGCAGATATTGTGTGGATGGCAATTTCCCGTTCACCTCCCATGAAGAGATACTCCGGTATGAGGAGATCATACGATTTGTGAAGATATGCGCTGAACTGGGCGTTACAAAGGTACGCCTTACCGGCGGCGAGCCACTTACGCGGAAAGGGATATCCTACCTTTTCAAAGGGATCTTTTCTATCGAAGGCATCAACGATGTAAGCCTTACGACAAACGGCGTGTTGCTTGGCCAGAAGATACTTGAGCTGAAGGAAGCAGGGTTGAAAAGGGTCAACATCAGCCTTGATTCATTGAAGCGTGAACGGTTTGCAGAGATCACCCGTGTTGATGCATACGACGAAGTCCTCATGAGCATTGAAAAAGCCATCTATGCGGGGATTCGCCCCATCAAGATCAACACCGTCGTTATCAGAGGTTTCAATGACGACGAGATACTCGATTTCGCGAGGCTCGCGAAGAAATGGGGACTGGAAGTGCGTTTTATAGAATTCATGCCCTTTGGAGACTCCGGGCTTTGGGACAACTCGAGGATCGTTCCGTCACACGAAATTGAAGAGAGGATAAGGGCAGCGCACCCCCTTGTGCCATTATCGAACACCACGAGAGGGCCGGCCAAGGTTTATGGAATCGAGGGCAGCGAAGGCAGGATAGGCCTTATCAGCCCCGTCTCCACCCATATCTGTTCAGAATGCAACAGGATACGCCTCACGTCAACGGGTATGATCCGTCCCTGCCTTTTCTCCGATACGGAATATGATGTGAAGAGCCTGCTAAGAAAAGATGCGGGGGATGAAGAGATAAGGAAATTCGTAAAGGATGTGGTGAAGGTGAAGCCTGCGAACAAGCATGAGATGGGGCAGATCAGGAAGTGCCAGCGGAACCTGCGGAATATAGGAGGTTAGATGAAGCTCAGCCACGTAGACGAAAAGGGCGATGCGAGGATGGTGGACGTTACAAAAAAGAAAAAGACCGAAAGGAAAGCCGTCGGTTTCGGCAGGGTAACGATGTCGGCGGCAACATACAGCTTTATTAAAAGCGGCTATGGCCCAAAAGGCGATATATTCACTGTCGCCAAGATCGCAGGGATCATGGGCGCCAAGAGGACCCACGAGATCGTCCCTCTCTGCCACCCTCTCGCGCTTACTCATATTGGTATTCAATACACATTCCATGACAGAGAGCATGCGATCGATATTGTATCGACGGTAAAAACGAAGGGCGAGACGGGCGTGGAGATGGAAGCGATCAATTGCGTGATGACGGCCGCCCTCACGATCTACGATATGTGCAAGGCGGTCGATAAGGGCATCGAGCTCGGGCCGTTCTACCTCCTTGAAAAGAGCGGCGGCAAGAGCGGAAAGTATACACGAATGAAAAATGGAAAGAAATCCTAAGCACGAAATGCTAAATTCTAAACAAATCCGAATGTCACAAATTCAAAATGTTTTGGACATTCATTATTGGAATTTTGATATTGTTTCGGATTTCGATATTAGGATTTAGAAATTCCGAGCGAGGTGCGCGATCTTTCGGCAGGTCGGCGATTGCGTGATGCCGAGAGAAGGGATCTTCGCCGAAGTATTGACAGAAGGTGAAGTGAAGGTAGGGGACACGATAGAAGTGGTGCGATGAAATATAAGGTTGCGATCATAACGGTCAGCGATAAGGGCTCCAGGGGGGAACGCGAGGATGCAAGCGGGCCGGCGCTGAAAAAGTTCCTGGGCGATGCATACGATGTGGGCGAGATCGTCATCGTGCCCGACGAGGCCCCGGTGATCGCCGATGCGATAAAAAAACTTATTGATGATGAAAAGTTTGATCTTGTTGTCACCACGGGAGGCACGGGGGTCACGAAGCGGGATGTCACGCCCGAGGCGACGCGGGCGGTGATCGACAGGGACCTGCCGGGCTTCGCCGAGGCGATCCGGATGGAGAGCTACAAGATAACCCCCCACGGCATCATATCGAGAGGCATATGCGGCATACGGGGCGAGGGCATGATCATCAACCTGCCGGGGAGCCCGAAGGGCGCCGTTGAATGCCTCAGCTTCGTTATTGCCGCCATCCCCCACGCCCTCGCGAAGATCAAGGGCGACCCCGCCGACTGCGCATAGAAAACAGCTCATAGAAAATCGTATATCGTATTTCGTAGATCGTATATCGAAGGAGAACGTTCGGCGTTGGGCGTTCGGCGAGAAAGGCAGCGGAGAGCATGGAGCAGAGAGCGGAGAGTGAAAGGCATAAACCCGTGAGGTACACTTGGTTTAATCGCCTAACGCCTTACGCCTAACGAGATCTTAACGGTATCAGCTGGAGGGGGCGACGCAAGCCCGGATATTCTTTAGCGAGTTCACGAGCGCGAGGGGAGAAAGGCAGCGGAGAGCATGGAGCAGAGAGCGGAGAGTGAAAGGCATAAACCCGTGAGGTACACTTGGTTTAATCGCCTAACGCCTTACGCCTAACGAGATCTTAACGGTATCAGCTGGAGGGGG
>JAGOOA010000063.1:0-166 GCA_017992765.1 Syntrophorhabdaceae bacterium | reverse complement strand
CGACGCAAGCCCGGATATTCTTTAGCGAGTTCACGAGCGCGAGGGGGAGGCTCCGGCAGCTTTGCTGCTGGAGGGGGCGACGCAAGCCCGGATATTCTTTAGCGAGTTCACGAGCGCGAGGGGGAGGCTCCGGCAGCTTTGCTGCTGGAGGGGGCGACGCAAGCCC
>JAGOOA010000031.1:26654-30623 GCA_017992765.1 Syntrophorhabdaceae bacterium | reverse complement strand
ACCTGCGCCTTCAATGCAAGGAAATTGTAATGAACCTCGTGAAAGGTGAAAAGTGAAAGGTAAAAGGTAAAAGGTTTTAAACATTTCACATTTCACCTTTTACCTTTCACAATATCGTTTGATATTTATTCACAAAATTATTTGAAAAGACACAGACAGTGTGTCATAGTGGTATATATGGAAATACCTTATCTCGAATATTTCGGCTTCACTGAAAAACCGTTCGGGATGTCCCCTGACCCTGCCTTCTATTATGAGTCGAACGAGCACAAGAAGGCCGTCGATTACCTGACCTTCTTCCTCTCGCAGAAAGAGGGGTTCGCGCTCATATACGGCGACGTGGGCTCAGGGAAGACAACGGTCTCTCGCATCTTCATCAATTCGCTTCCCCGCGAGACCTACAACACGGCCCTCATCCTCAACCCCGTTACCGACGACACGGAGTTTATGAAGGAGCTCCTCGGGGAGTTCTACGTCCAGGACATCCCCTCCACGAACAAAGAACTTTACGACACGCTGCGGCTCTTCCTCCTTGAAGAGTTCAAGAACGGGAAGGAGAACGTCCTCGTCATCGACGAGGCGCAGCTTCTTTCCTACGAGCTTCTCGAATTCATACGCCTCCTGTCCAACATCGAGACGGACAAGCAGAAGATACTCCACACCATCTTCTTTGCCCAGCCGGAGTTCATCGAAAAGCTCAAGGCGCAGAACATGAGGCACCTCGCCCAGAGGATCACCGTCACCTACGGCATAGAGCCGCTCACGCTGAACGAGGTGAAATCGTACATCAACTACCGCCTCTACAAGGCAGGCTCGAAGGGGCCGCTGGAGTTCCAGGACAGGGCCGTCAGGCTCATACATATCGCATCGAAGGGGTTCCCACGGCTCATCAATTACATCTGCGACAGGTGCCTTCTCGCCATCTATGCCCAGTCATCTCACACGGTGGACGGCCACGTCGTATCAAAGGTGCTCCTCGAGGAGAGCATCTCCCTCGGGTCCGTCAAAAAACAAAACGACATAAAAGGGCTTCGGTCAACGTACCTGGCCCCTGCCATTGTTATCATTCTCGTTTTGATCCTTGGCGCCATCGGATACTATCTTGTCTCAACGGGGACCATGGACCGCCTCTTCGTAAGAAAGGCCGTGCAGGTTCAGAAGGAGGCTGCCGCCGCTCAAGCGGAGCCTGCGGCGAAGGCAGAAGCTCCCATGAAGGCCGAGGCGCCGGCAGAAGCAGGAGCGCCTATAAAGGCCGCGGCGCCACCAAAGGCAGTGCCTCCGGCGACGGCAAAGGCGCCCGCCGAACAAGAGGCCGCTCCGGCGCCGCCAGCAAAAAAAGCGGAGCCGAAAACGACCCCCGAAAAACCTAAGGCGGAAAGCGCTGCACAGAAAACAGCGCCGTCAACCAGGCAAGCGGTTGTCATAAAGGACGCAGCGAATGTGCGGATAGCGCCCGGCCTTGAATCCCTCCGGATCGGCATGATATTCAAGGGGGCAGCCCTGAGGGTCGTGGGGGAACAGTCCGACAAGGACAACGCCAAATGGTATAAGGTCATCCTCTACGAAAACAGGGAGGGCTGGATATCGGAAAGCGTAGTATCAATAAAATAGCCGCAGACTATTTTATTGATAGCTAATAGCTCTTGGCTCATAGCTCATAGCAAACCAAACAAATAAAAACAGGAAGACCAAGGAAACATTTGATGTGCGTGCATACTGCTTACTCGGGCCTTGCTGTTACTATGAGCTATCAGCTATGAGCCATGAACAGGTCTTTAATTAAAAGGTTTTGCCATGAGCTATCAGCTATGAGCCATGAGCTAATTACACGTACCACATCTCCATCTCGAATGTCTCTGACGGGACCTTGATGGAGATGTATCCCCTCTTCGGTATCCTGTCCACGAACATGTCGTTCATTTTGACGGACAACCAGGCGTCGATCTTTCCATTCTTCTCAACGCCAAGCGCTTCGAAGGGGATCTCCACTTCGAGGATATCGGCGAACATCGCGGAAGCGGGCAGGGTCGCGTCGATCCTCTTATCTTTGATGCAGTAGACGATCTTGAAATTCTCTTTTGCCATCAGGTTGATCTCAAATGCAACGTCGGCGACATCCGCTATGAAGGCGTGATCGATATCGGCCCTCAGGAAAAGTGAGGTCTCGTTGAATCCGTAATAACATCCCTTCATCAGGGTAACGGCCTCGTGCATCGCTACCCCGTGGCCTTTTCCCGCGAAAAATCCTGACCCCATCCATTCAAAGTAATTCGTTACCCTCCCGTCGATGATCGGCTTGATGAAATTTATGGGCTCCCTGGCCGGCTTTGCCTCGCGGTCTTTGAGGATGATGGGGATGCTGAGGATCTCGGGCGGGTCCTTCCCGAGAAACCGGTATACGTTCGCGAGGTTTTCGCGGAAAAGCAGGTCAAAGATCTCGTCGTTCTCCGAGGAATGTTCATCTCCATACCACCAGAACCAGTCGCTCCCTTCGGCGATATAGATGGACTCCCAGGCATCCTTGTTATCTTTTCCCGGGTCTTCTGCCTCCAGAAAATCCCTTGTCTCGGCGAGGAGCGACCAGCCTGTATTATCCTCTACGTGGCCGATCCATATGGAAAAGTTGTGCCCGATCCACGACCCCGCAAAACAGTGGGAGAAGCTCCCCGCGTCCTCCGCTTCCTTAAGATATTCCGATATGGTGACAGGGACGATATCCTTTTCCCTCAGGATCCCCTCGTAGAGGTAATTAAAAAAATCCCTGCCGTCGTTTTTATAGTTCTCCCAGGCGTTCTCGCCGTCCATCGCTATTGTGACAAGGGGCCTTTTGATCCTGCCTTTTACCGAATCCCCTATCCTCTTTATCCGTCTCAGGCAGTCGTTCGCTGCATCCTTGGCGTCCATCCGCGAGTAATGAAAGGATATGAGGTCGGAGAGGGACTGGTCCCTGAATATCATGTCGATGTGCCCGCCGTTGTGCTCGTACCGGTATGGCCTGTAAAGCAGCTCCGGATTGGACAAAAAGCCGCTTCCATCCCTTCTCGCATCGGACCTGAGGCTCTGGAAAAGTATATCCTCGTCGGTGGCGAGCCACTGTATGCCGTGTTCTATATACAAGCGGAGCGCGTCATCGCTGACGGACCCTTCGGGGGGCCACATCCCTCCCGGCGCTTCACTGAAGAGCTCACGGAAGAGCCGGATCGCTTCGTCCATCTGGGACGAGGCGTCTTCCGGCTTTGCAAAGAGCTTTTCCGGCAGCGCCGCGCCGGGGATCGATTCCCTGGCAACCCTGCTGTCAATAAGGAGCGGTATGATCGGGTGGTAGAAAGGGGAAGTGGACAATTCGATGATGCCCGCTGACGCAAGCTCCCTGTAAAGCGGTATGATGCCCTGGAGGATCTTTTTCTGGACATCCTCCAGGATGTTTTTATCGTCTTCGGAGAAGGCCCTTCCCTTCTTCTTCAGATACTGCAGGCTGTCGTATTGACTGTAAAATACAGGGTCTATCCAGGCAAGGAAGAAAAGTATCTGTATGTCCCGGAAGTCTTCGTCGTTAAAATAATCCTTGATCTCTTCAATGGCGTCCCTTGGATAATAAAAACCGCGCCTGTTCAGCAGTTCATAGAACCGGGGGTGGGGCTTGACCATGTTGTCCCAGTTCGCGTTGAAAAAATTCGTGAGGATGAAGACCTTTTCATCGGCCGTCAGGTCTTTCGGGGGCTTTTTGAACACCTGGAGATAGGCATCCTTCGCCTCCAGGTTTTGATAATCAATGAGTTGGAGGAGGAGGGAGGGGACAACGTTGAAATTCTGCTTCATCCCGTCAAAATCCTTCAGCATTGCCGCCATGTCAAAATAATCTTTGGTGCCGTGAAGCAGGACCCAGGGAAGAAGGTATTCTCCGGTGTAGAGGTTCTTGTAGTAGGGCTGATGCATATGCCACAGGAAGGAGAGATAGACGGAGTCCAT
>JAGOOA010000031.1:22897-26554 GCA_017992765.1 Syntrophorhabdaceae bacterium | reverse complement strand
GATGGGAGCCGGGGAAGAACGGGAGCAAAATCCTTGGGATATGTTCCGCTATACTTCATACCCGTATTATCGTCCATAACGAATAATTCATAAAATAGCCGGAGACTTTTTCAGGCACATTCTATATCTCAATATGCCGGAAGGTTACCTCATCTCCTATCTCCATAATACCTACCGTGCCTTTGTGAGAATAAGACCCCCTGTAGCTGCCGGGATTGAACATCAGCACCCCCGCCCGCCTCACATTCGCCGGGACGTGTGAGTGCCCGAATACGATGATATCGACGTCCCGGAACTCTCCAAAGACAACGTCTTCAATGGTATGGGGCGATCCCCTGCCGTGGATCATCCCGATCCTCCTCCCCATGATCGTCTCAATACGCTTCACGGGGAGGAGAGCTCCAAGGTCGTAATCGTCCATGTTGCCCCTTACTGCCCTAAGGTCCCAGTTGGAGAGATAATCGAAGACAGCGATGGACGTCATGTCGCCCCCGTGGATTATCACATCCACGTCGCTGAACTGCCCTTTCAGCATCTTTTTGAAATCTTCTGTGACGCTTGTGAGATGGGTATCGGAGAGTACGCCTATTTTCATCGTATTGATCTTTAATCTATCGGAAAACAACAGGTATGTCAATGAAAGCGGCGGCATAAATAGCGCTTGCCGAAATTGCCTGAAAATATTATAATTATTATTTGCAGGAGGTTGCAATGTCATATATTTCTCTATGGTGGCGGGCTTCCCGTCCCTTTACCTTTACAATGAGCGTGCTCCCCCCGATCATAGGGGCGATCGCGGTAAAGATAGAACACCCCGGGTTCGGCCTTAACTGGCTCAACCTTATCCTGACCATGGTCGGCTGCGTCCTCGCCCATGCCGGCGCCAACCTGGTTGGCGATTATTTTGATTTCAAGAACAGGGTCGACCGCGAAGGGACGTTTGGGTCAAGCGGCGTCCTAACGGGAAAGCTCGCGGAGCCAAAGACGATCTTGGTCGGGGCGATCATCGTCTACATCGTCGCCTCGCTCATCGGGATCTATCTCGCCTTCTCTATCCTGAACGGCAAGGTCCTTCTCTGGCTCATCCTCATCGGCGCGGTTCTGGGATTTTTCTATACAGTGAAGCCCTTTGCCTTTAAGTACCGCGCGCTCGGCGATATCGCCGTGTTCATCTCCTTCGGGCCGGCAATGACCCTCGGCACATACTATGTTCAGATCCAGCAATTCTCCTGGGGGCCCATCCTTTACGCCATCCCTTTTGCCTTTCTGGTAGATGCCGTCCTCCACGGCAATAATTTGAGGGATATCAAGAATGATTCTGTGGTGAACATCAAAACCGTCGCGATCCTCATCGGCGAAAGGAATGCAAAATTTATGTACTACGGCCTCGTCCTCAGCTCATACCTCTCCGTCATCGTCCTCATCCTTGCCAGCCAGCTTCCCCTGATCTCCCTCGCGACGCTCCTGTCGCTTCCGCTGGCAATAAAGCTCATCAGGATCGTCCATTCAAAAGAGAGGCTGCCGGAGCAGCAGTTCATGATGATCGACGCCGCCACCGCGCAGCTTCACTCGGCGTTCGGCGGGCTGTTCCTGCTTTCTCTTCTCGCGCAGTACCTGATGCAGTAGATCCATGGCATTGACGGGCAGATATACCTGGTGGGCTGCTGCGCTCAGCGTCCTTCTCGCTTTTGTCCTCTGGCATACAACATTCATGGTCAGGCCTTTTAATTTCTGGCTTACAATGGCCTTCAACACGGCGCTGCTCAGCGCCGTCTCCTTTGCCTCAGGAAAAATTCCCTGGCGGAAAGGAGAGTGGAGCCTGAGAAACACCGGCATCGGCATTCTTGCCGCCATAGCGCTCTATGGGATCTTCTGGCTGGGCCACGAGATGCTCATCCTCGCGAACGCATATGCAGGACTGCTCCCCCGGAGGGTGGAGAACCTGAATGCCATATACGCAAGCCGCGCGGAGCTGCCTCAGTACCTTATCGCCATACTGCTTTTTTTCCCCATCGGTTTCGGCGAGGAAATATACTGGCGGGGCTTTATACAGAGGCTCTTCCAGGCGAGGTGGGGCAAAGGCGCTGCGCTCCTTCTCACGGTCGTCCTCTACACGGGCGTTCACCTGTCCACGGGCAACCCCGTTCTTATTCTTGCCGCCTTTATCTGCGGAGTATACTGGAGCGGGCTTTACTGGTATACAGGAAGCATCGTTCCCGTCCTCATCTCGCACATGCTCTGGGACCCTTTTATCTTTATCATCGCCCCTATAAAATAGGCTGCCATAGTAAAAACAATAGATTTTACTTGACAAAAACAGAAATGATTATTATTTTATAACAATTCTAATTTATGATTTTTAAAAGAATGGACCAGGGCGGTAATAAGAATATGAAAATGACACCACAGAGGATGGCTATACTTGAATATCTTGAGGGAAACACTGCGCACCCGTCAGCGGCCGATATTTATAAAGCGGTCTCTGAAAGGTTTCCCACCATGTCCTTTGCCACGGTCTACAACACCATGGATATGTTGAAAGAAAAGGGCATGGTCCTGGAGCTCGCTATCGACCCCGATAAGAAGCGCTTCGACCCCAACCCTGCACCCCATCATCACCTCATATGCGTTCACTGCAAAAAGGTCGTGGACATCCACAGCGCCTTCCCCCTGGACCTCTCCGAAAATGAAAGAAACAGCTTCGATATCATAGGAAACCACGTTGATTTCTACGGGATATGCCCGCAGTGTAAAAAGAAAAACAAGGGCGGGCAGCAGGTAAAATAATATAAGGAGGTACAGCATGGTCTACACGTGTTCGGTATGCGGCTATGAGTACGACGAGAAGAGCGAGAAGGTTCCTTTCGACCAACTGCCTGACGACTGGCACTGCCCGATCTGCAACGCACCGAAAAGCGCCTTCGAGAAAACATCCTGATCAAAAATTGATCTTGAATTTGACGCGCCACCCGTTGTCCTGGGCTTCGAATGAGGCATCCTCTTTGCGCTCAAGCTTCACCCCGCGGCCGAGCAGGACTTCACCGAAAGGAGTCACCTTGTATCCGAGCATTACCTCTGCATTATACTCCTTCTGGGCCGTCCTTTTGACGCCGGTGACGTCAAGGCTTTCTATCTTGGCGAGGTTTATGTATATCCTGTCTTCTGATTCGCCTTCAGGCTTGACAAGGTACGGGGCCGCCTTTTCCGTAAATTCAATGGCGTAGGCCGTGTTTAACCCCTTTTCCAGGTCTTTCCCGGATACCAGCTTTAGCTTTACGTACCCTGCCTCTTCGAGTTTCCTGTATTTTTCTACGGTCTTCTCGTCGGAGCCTATATAATAGAAGTTTGCGTGTTTCTGATAACGCTCAAGGGATTCGAGCTTGCCTTCGTGTTTCACAACGCCCTGGATAAGCTTCTTTGCCTCTTCTTCTGTAAGTTCTTCAGCGCGAAGGCCCACGGTCAATCCACTTAACAACAGAATGGCGCTCAAGAACACGGATACCGTTTTTTTCAATGACATCTTATGGCGATCTGTCATCAGCATTCTTTGTTATCCGCTCTTTTCATTATAAACATGTAGCAAGGTCGCCGTCAATCCCCTACTTCGGGGCCAGCTCTTCAAATGTCAATTGTTTGCCTCCGGTGCCCCCTCTCCCT
>JAGOOA010000031.1:21533-22797 GCA_017992765.1 Syntrophorhabdaceae bacterium | reverse complement strand
GGGAACCTATTTGATTGACGGACCGTGATGTTCATGGTTACATTACTTTGAATACAGCGTCCTTCGATCAAAATACCGTACGCAGGAGGGCAACATGAAAAGCTACCGAAGGGAACTATGGTTCAATATACCGGCCAGGAGGGCCTTCATCAACATCACGCCCCAGGTAGAGGAATGTCTGCGTGAAAGCGGCGTCAAGGAGGGGCTCGCGCTCGTCAATGCAATGCATATAACCGCTTCGGTATTTATCAATGACGATGAGCCGGGGCTTCATCATGATTTCGATGCGTGGTTGGAGAAGCTCGCCCCCCACGAACCGGTTTCGCATTACCGCCATAACGCAGGAGAGGATAATGCCGACGGCCATCTGAAACGACAGATCATGGGAAGAGAGGTCGTCGTTGCCATAACGAGCGGCAAGTTCGATTTCGGCCCCTGGGAGCAGATATTCTACGGAGAGTTTGATGGAAGGCGAAAAAAACGCGTCCTCGTGAAGATCATAGGGGAATAACGGCAACGTCCGTGAGGCGTGAATCGTAAGTCGTAAGGGGTAAACCCCTCACGCCTGACGCCTTACGACTTACGGGTTCATCGTGTCTTCCGTATCAGTGCCCACAGGCCGCCTTCTGCAACGATCTCTACGCTGCCGTCAATACCGCTCGACCCTACATCCGCCAACAGCCTCTTCTCATCCATCCCGGTCTTCCCGAGAAGCATATTGAGCTCTTTTGACCGTTCGCCGATCTGCCCTATGACGGCCTGCGGGGTAGGCCTTCCAAAACCTCCTCCCACTACGGCCAACCCGCCCTTTCTGAGCACCCTGTAGATGGCGCGAAAATCTGTGCGGAAGATCCCGGGGAAGAACAGCGCTCCGCGGAATACGATAAGATCAAAACTGTCGTTCCCGATGCCTTTCAGGGCAGGATCGGTCGCCATTACCGTCACCTTTCCGTCTCTGCCAAGCCGTTTTACTTCCCCGCGAAAGAATTGGTCCATTCCTCCCGGAAAAGCGCCCAGCGAAAAGGATGTTCCTGTCCCGTTCTTTTCCAATGCGAATATGGCGCCGCAAAAGGGGCCCATCTCAAGGACGTTGCCGTCGGCGCGCCCGTACATCCCGCCGATATCCTCCGCGAGATGCGGGTATACAGGCTCCCACAGGCGATAAAGTTCTATGAAAAGCTGCAAGTCCATGGAATGTTCAAAAACTCCGGCATACATTAAACCATAACCGGCATCTCATGACAAATCCTAAATCCGGACATCT
>JAGOOA010000031.1:0-21433 GCA_017992765.1 Syntrophorhabdaceae bacterium | reverse complement strand
CGAGCATCTGTTTTGAACATTTGATATTTGAGCTTTGATATTGTTTAGGATTTGGCGCTCATGATTTTGATATGAATCTTCAGAGCGAGGGTTGACCTTGCAGCGTGCAGGTCTTATGTATGATATATGTTCAAACGGGTGTGCGAAATCCCATTACAACAAAAAGGAGGATGCCGTGAAGATCCGTCAGGTCTTTAATGGTTCCGCATTCAGAATGTGTACGATCATACTTGCGGGCATGTTTTTTGTTTTTTTCTTTTCCCCTTTCTCTCAGGCCGCGGAAAAAAGGCCCCTTCCCACGGATTTCAACAACGCGATCATCCAGGTTGCAAAAAAGAACATACCGGCTGTCGTCCACATCGAGGTTACGGCGCGCAAGGAGCAGGTGCGCCCAGCCCTTCCTTTTGAGGACGATCCCTTTTTCCGTTTTTTCTTTGGCGTACCCAACGCTCCGAGAAATTCTGAACGCGATGTTCGGGGTGTCGGCACAGGGATCGTTATCGATGCCGGCGGCCACATTCTGACAAACTACCACGTTGCCGGCGGGGCAACAAAGATCGATGTCCTCCTTTCCGATGGAAGAAAATTTGAAGCGAAGCTCATCGGAAGCGACCCGAAGACCGACCTCGCCGTGCTCAAGATCCAGGCAAAAGAACAGCTGCCTTACGTAACATTCGGCGATTCGGACAAGGCCGAGGTGGGCGAATGGGTCGTGGCCATCGGACACCCGCGCGGCCTAACCCAGACCGTTACACACGGGATCATCAGCGCCAAACACCGCCGCGGCATTACAGACCCGAGCAGCTACCAGGACTTTATCCAGACCGACGCTGCCATCAACCCCGGCAACAGCGGCGGGCCCCTTCTTAATCTCCACGGCGAAGTGATCGGGATCAACACCGTCATCGTCTCCTCGTCAGGCGGTTTTGAGGGGATAGGCCTTTCCATACCGAGCAACATTGCCACGCACATCTCAAAGACGATCATCAGCCGCGGCAAGGTCGAACGAGGCTGGCTCGGAATAGGCACGCAGGACGTTACCCCCGAGCTTGCGAAACAACTGGGGATCCAGGCCCCTAAAGGCGCCTACGTAGCGGACGTGGCAAAGGGAGGGCCTGCAGAGCAGGCCGGGATAAAGAAAGGCGACGTGGTCGTCGAATTTAACGGCAAGAACATACCTGATTCGAACACGATACGAAACGAAGTGGCCATCACGACTATCGGCAAAGAGGCCAGGATCGTCGTGCTCCGGGACGGCAAAAGGCAAAACCTGACTGTCCGTATCGGAAGCCCCCAGGAGGCGGCCAGGATGCTCGCAGGCTCTGTTAAAAACCGTCTTGGCGTGGAAGTAAGGGCGCTCCAGCAAAAAGACGCAGGTAAATTCAAATCGAGCGCCGGAGGGGTCGTCATCACAAAGGTCGAGCCCAACGGCCCTCTCGCAAAGGTAGGTTTTGAAGCAGGCGATATGATCCTTGAAGTAAACGGCCAGGCGATCACAGGGCTTGACCACTTTATCGAGCTCGCCGCCGCCATGAGGCCGAACCAGCAGATCACCTTGCTTGCCGTTGACCGCAGGACCGGCAGGGCGGGGTATGTCCGGGCCGTGACACGATAGGGATCAATAAGGATCGTCAATGCATCCGCAGCAGATAACCAAAAACATATACCGCGTCGGCGGGCCCGACCTCTCAGACGCACGGGATGGCCTTGCCTATCTTTTAGACTTCGGCGAATTGGCGCTCATTGATTGCGGCTCAGGGTTCGGGTTCAAGCGTATGGTACAGAATATTGAGCGCCTCGGGTTTGACCCCGGGGAGATCAAGGCGGTCATTCTAACGCACTGCCACGTAGACCACATCGGCGGCGCCCATCTCTTCCGGTCGCATTTCGGTTCACAGCTCATCATGCATGATCTTGACGCAACGATCGTCGGACGGGCCGACACGAGGCTTACAGCCGCATTCTGTTTCAACGTCGACCTTCAGCCCCTCCGCGTGGACACAAGGCTGTCCGGCGACGAAGGCCATCTGTTTATCGGCGCCCAGGAGCTCCGCTGGATACACACACCCGGCCACACGCCCGGATCGATCTCGGCCTACTTCGACAATAAGGGCGGCAGAACGCTCTTTGCCCAGGATATTGCCGCACCTCTTCTCAAAGAGTTCGACTGCGATCCCGACGCCTGGATGGGATCGGTGCAGGCCCTGTTCGCACTGGAGGCGGATATGCTCTGCGACGGCCACTCAGGCGCCTACACGCCAAAAAGCGCTGTTATGGAATACCTCGAATACTGCGTCGCATCCCAATATCAGCAGGGGTATATAAAGCTGTGAAAGGATAAAAACCGTATATCGTAGGTCGTATATCGTATATCGAAGAACCGAACAGGCTATATTATAAGACCGTATATCGTAGGTCGCAGGTCTATCTACGATATACTATATACTATATACTATATACTATATGCTATACACTTCTTTCCCTATGGTGTGGACCCAGTTCTGCTGGAGGACCTTCTGCGCCTCTTCTGTCCGGTCAACGCCGAGGATGACAATGGCATTATTGCTGACGCGCCCGAGGTGAGGATAGAGGTAGTGCACGTTGATCCCCGCCTGCTTCAAGGGCCTCAGGACCGCAAGCAAACCGCCGGGATGGTCCGGGGTCTCGACTGCGATCACATCGGTCTCTTTCGGCGCGTAACCGTTCGCCCTGAGGATATTCTTCGCCTTCTCAGGGTCATCGACAACAAAACGCACGGTGCTGATATCCGACGTATCGGCAACGGAGACCGCCCTGATGTTTACGCCCTCCCTTCCCAGGATCTCGCTAACGCCATGAAGTGCTCCGGGGACGTTTTCCAGACTGACGGATATCTGCTTTATTACCATCTGCGCTACTCCTTTAGGAATGTATAGCCTGCCTCAAGGGCCTGCCTGTTGAGCTTTATCATCTTCGCCTTTCCCTCGCCGAGGATCTCCTGGAGGTTGTTGAGCATAAAATCGAAGGCGACTATATTGCTCGCCTTTAAAAATGCGCCGAGCATTATCATATTCGCAACCTTTATCGTCCCCATCTTCTCGGCCAGGTCGCTTGTAGGGACAGCGAGCACCTCGATATCCCCCCGCGCCGACGTCGTGTTCACTATGGAGGAATTGACGCATATAAGCCCTCCTGACGTAAGCACGCTCTGGAACCTCGCAAAAGAGGGCTGGTTCATGGCGACCACAAATTCAGGCTCTGATGCAACGGGCGAGGCGATCTCCTCGTCGGAGACAACAACGGTGCAGTTCGCCGTGCCTCCCCTGACCTCAACGCCGTAGGACGGAAGATAGGTCACATACTTCCCTTCGAGCATGGCCGCGTTGGCAAGGGTAAACCCCATAGAGAGAACACCCTGTCCGCCGAACCCTGAAAAGATCGTTTTTATGGTCATGTCACGTCCTTAAAAACACCGAGAGGGAAGTGTTTTGCCATCACGTCATCGATCCACCGGCACGACTCTATCGGGCTCATCTTCCAGTTTGTCGGGCATGGCGAAAGCACCTCGACAAGGGAAAACCCTTTCCCGCTCAGCTGGGTCTTGAAGGCCTTTGCGATCGCCTTTTTCGCTTTGACGATCCCCGCGGGCTTGTTAACCGCCACCCGCTCCAGATAGGTTGTGCCATCGAGGACTGAGAACACCTCGCATATCCTTACAGGGTGGCCTGCCACTTTCGTGTTCCTTCCGGAGGGCGTCGTTGTCGTTACCTGTTCGGAGAGCGTCGTTGGGGCCATCTGCCCGCCGGTCATCCCGTAAACACCGTTGTTGACAAAGATGATCGTGATGGGCTCGCCGCGGTTCGCCGCGTGGAAGCCCTCCGCCGTGCCTATTGCCGCCAGGTCCCCATCGCCCTGATAAGAGAATACCAGGTTTTCCGGCCTTACACGCTTTATCCCCGTCGCAACCGCGGCGCCCCTGCCGTGAGCGGATTCCAGGGCATCGATATCAAAATAATTATAGACGAGCATGCCGCATCCTGCAGGCGCAACGCATATTGCCTTCTCCCGCAGGTCCATCTCGTCGATGACCTCCGCGATCAGGCGCCCGATGACGCCGTGGCCGCATCCCGGACAATAGTGGAAGTGCGCCGGCTTCAAAGATCTGGGACGTGCATAAACCTGCTTCACTCGAAACCACCTCGTAAAATTCTAAAGATAAGCATTGGCGTCGGGCTGCTCGCTAATCCACTCGCCTTACGCCTTACGCCTGACGCCTCACGGGTTCTTCCACGATTCACTTTTTACCCCTTCTGGATTGATAGTAGTGCCTTGATATTACCCGGAACAGCTCGACCGGCGTGGGGATAACGCCTCCCGGCCGGCCGTAGAAATGGATGTGCCCTTTTCCCTCGAGGGCGAGCTTCACATCTTCCACCATCTGCCCCGCACTCATCTCGAAGACAAAAAATTCAGCGCCGTTTTGCGCGGCCTCCTTCATTATTTTTGCGGGAAAAGGCCACAGCGTGATGGGGCGTATCATCCCCACCTTCAGGTTTTCCTGGCGCAGCCTTTTGATAGCGCCCTTCGCGATCCGCGCCCCGATGCCATAAGCGACCACGACCATCTCCGCGTCGTCGAGAAGGAAGGTCTCATAGCGGACCTCGTTCTGCTCCATACGCTGATATTTTCTGAAGAGCTTCCAGTTGTGCTCTTCCTCCTCTTTTGTGTCAAAAAGAAGCGAGCGGACCATCCGCGAGGGCCTGCCCTTTGCGCCTGTCAGAATATAATCTTTCTGATATTTTTTTGGCGGCTTGATATTGTCGAAGCTCACAGGCTCCATCATCTGCCCCAGCATCCCGTCGCCGAGAATGATGACGGGGTTCCTGTACTCATCGGCAAGGTCAAAGGCAAGGGGAACGACCTCGGTCAGCTCTTGCACCGATCCGGGAGCGAGCACGATCGTCTTATAGTCGCCGTGGCCGCCGCCGCGCGTTGCCTGGAAATAATCAGACTGTGCCGGGGAGATATTTCCCATGCCGGGCCCGCCCCGCACCATGTCCACGACCACTGCCGGCAGCTCATCCGCAGCGAGGTACGAGATGCCTTCCTGCTTGAGGCTCATCCCGGGGCTGCTTGACGAGGTCATCGCGCGCGCGCCGGCGACGCTTGCGCCGAGGACCATGTTGATCGCAGCGATCTCGCTTTCTGACTGGATAAAGACGCCGCCGGCCTCAGGCACCCTTTTCGCCATATATTCCGTCAGCTCGTTCTGCGGCGTTATGGGGTATCCGAAATAGCAGGTGCACCCGGCGAGTATCGCCGCTTCACCCAGCGCTGCGTTTCCGCTCATCAATCTCTTCAATTCTTAAACACCTCGATCGCGACCTCCGGGCACATAACCGCGCAGGTAGCGCATCCCGTGCATTCGCCGGCTTCCTCGAAGGAAGCGACGAAATACCCCTTTAGGTTCAACGTGCCGGAGAGGAAGATCGCCTTTTTCGGGCAGAACTCTATGCAAAGCGCACAGCCCTTACATCTCTCCTGGTCTATCCTGATCGAGCCTTTCAACATGTGCCTCGGTTTGTAAAAAACCAGACTTACAAAACGCCTTTAGCGTAGCCCACAGAGATAGTTCTTGTCAAATATTTTTCACCAGTCAACTGGTCGTATATCGTAGGTCGTATATCGTATGTCGATATACTAAATACGATATACGAGGTTTCTAGCTGTTATTTTTATTGCATTAGCGGTATTTATATTTTATTTTTAGCGATGGACCTGAGGCATCTCGAAACGTTCGTGAGGATAGTGGAGTTGAAGAGCTTTACGAAGGCGGCCGAGGAGCTCTACCTCACCCAGCCGACGGTAAGCAAGCAGATCGTAGACCTCGAGCGCTACTTTGGCGTGAGGCTCATCGACAGGACAAAAAGGACGGTGACCATCACGAAGGCGGGAGAGATCCTTCTCCGGTACGCGAAGGATTTCCTGGGGCTTAAAAAGGAGGCCATCGACGCGATTGCCGCATTCAAAGGGCTGCAAAAGGGCGACATCACAGTGGGGGCAAGCAACATCCCCGGGGTTTACATCCTGCCCGGGCTGCTTCATATCTTCAAACAACAGTATGACGGCATCCGCTTCAGGCTCGTCATCGCTGATTCGAAGGCAATTATCCAGAAGATGGAGGAAGGCGAGATCGATGTCGGCTTTGTAGGAGCGAAGTACGAGACGAAAAAGATAGAATACAAAAAATTCCTTGAAGACACGATCATGATCATCGCGCCGCCCTCCTTTCCCGACAAGATCCACATCAAACACTTAAAAGATTACCCCTTCATCATAAGGGAGCAGGGGTCGGGCACGCGAAACCATTTCGAATCATCGCTGAAAAGATTAAAGGTCAACGTGCTCCCTGAGCTGCAGGCCATAGCCGAATTAACGGATACGGAGGCGATAAAGGAGGCGGTTAAAAGCGGCATGGGCGTTTCGTACGTCTCAAAGATGGCCATCGTTCATGAGCTTGCAAATAATAGCCTGAAATGTTTAAATATTGAAGGATTGCCAAACATTACGAGGTCCTTCTACATAGTGACAAAAAGAGGAAAGACGATATCGCCGCAGGTAAAGGCGTTCCTCGACATAATAGACAAATGGAGAAGGCATGAAAAAAGGTAAATGGACCATCTTCATACTTTGCGCATTTTTCACGGCAGGCATGCTCATGGCAGACATCGCCGGGGCGCGCGTATATCTCGATATTTATGGAAAAAGTTTTAAAAAAATAACCGTTGCCGTACCGTACTTCAAGAGCGACAAGGCAGACAAGCTCCAGACGGACATGAGCGATCTTCTGAACAAAGACCTTGACCTGTCGGGTTTTTTCATCGTTGCCCCCCAATCGCTCCTCGATAAGGAATTCATCAGCGAGGGGGTGGAGAAGCAGGAGATCAACTTCGGAAACTGGCGCTCGGTGGGGATCGAGCTTCTCTGCAAAGGCAGGCTCCAGACCAAGGACGGAGAGGTCATCCTCGAAGCCTTCCTCTACGACACCCTCGACGGCTCCATGATGCTTGCGAAACGGTACCGTTCCCGGCAGGAAGACTGGAGAAGGCTCGTTCACAGGTTTGCCGATGATATCCTGCTCACCGTCACCGGCGAAAAGGGTATCATGAGCGCGCGGATAGTCTTTGTCGGCGGAAGAAGGAACCTCAAAGAAGTATACATTGCGGACATCGATGGATTTAACCTGAGAAAGGTCACCAATTATAATAATATTTCTGTCGCCCCCGCAGTATCGCCAACCGGGAGATATGTCGCCTACACCTCATATAAAGGCGGAAGTCCGAACTTGTACGCAAGGGACATGGAGGGGAACAGGGAGATCACCGTGGACAGGAGCGAGGGCATGAAGATCTGCTCGTCCTGGCTGAACAATTCGACCCTTGTATATTCCCACACGGTCGGCAGAAATTCAGCCGTCCTTACCTACAACGTAGAGACGCAGGAGAGAAGGACGATCATGCAGAGGGAAGGGATCGTCACATCGGCGTCATTCTCGCCGAACGGCTCAAAGCTGCTCTTCGTCTCCGACATGTACGGAAGCCCCCAGATATTCATCAGGGACAGCGCATCGGGAGAGACCAAAAGGCTCACATATTACGGGAATTACAACAGCGCCCCCTCGTTCTCGCCAAAAGGCGACCTCATTGTATTCGTATCAAAGGTCGAAGGCGCTTTCGAGATATCGGTCATGAACGCCGACGGCTCAAACCAGAGGGTCCTGACGAACGGCGGCGCCCTCAACGATTCGCCGCAATTCTCTCCCTGCGGGCGGTACATACTCTTCTCCTCGCTGGTAGGGGGAAGGTACAGCCTGCACACGATGCTTTACAACGGGGATAACAAAAGGTTGTTGAAATTCACTGACAGCAGCAACGAAGAACAGCCAAAATTTGCACCTTAAGTTTAATAGGAGGTAACATGAAATATTTTCTGGTATTGTTGATCGCATGCACCGTAATGTTTGCCGGATGCGCTCCGAAAACAGTTCAGCCGACGTATAAAACAACGCCTGACCAGGCCGGCGCCGTAACAAAGGACGAAAGCGGCAAAGACAGAAGAGGCGGCGTCACCGCCGAAGAGCTCGCGAGGGCTGAGAGGGACAGGCTGAGAATGCTTGAGGAGCAGATGAGGTCATCCCTTTCGCAGCAGGACATTTACTTCGAATTCGACAGCTATGCGATCCAGGGGTCGGAGCTTCCCAAGCTCCAGGCAGTCGGCAACTGGCTGAAACAATCAAGGACAACGAAGATCATCGTGGAAGGACACTGCGACGAGAGGGGCACCGTGGAATACAACTTTGCTCTCGGCCAAAAGCGCGCGGAAGCGGTCAAGGATCACCTCGTCAAAATGGGCGTCGAAGGACCCAGGATAAAAACGATCTCCTACGGCAAGGAAACTCCTGCTACCGCTGGCCATTCGGAAGATGCCTGGGCAAAGAACAGGCGCGCCCATTTTACAATCGACCAGAAGGGGTAAGCTATGCATAAATACGCCGCCATTCTCATCAGTATCGTCATTACGCTGGCAGCCGGCTGCCAAACGGACGAGCAAACGATCCAGATGCAAAGCAGCTTGTCGTTCCTGCAGAACGATCTTTACAGCTTCAAACAGGAAACGAACGCAAAGCTGGCACAACTGACAAAAGACAATGAAAATGTCGGCAAGCAGATCGTCAGCGTCTATGCTGCTGTTGAGAGCAGGGACGAAAAGATAAAGAGCATTATGGGCAAGCTCGATGAGCTGGAATACCAGCTACGGACGTACTGGAGCGAAACAAAAGCCATGATGGGCGCCCAGAAAAAACCCGATGCGTCGCCCGGGCCCGCGATACCCGCGATACAGCCCGGTCAACCGGAAGCGGATGCACGGTATGAAAGCACCTATAAAGAAGCCTTTGACGCCTATCAGAAAGGGGCGTACGATGAGGCGATCATCAAGTTCACGAAGTTCATCGAATCCTACGGCGGTACGCCGCTCGTGCCGAACGCCTTCTACTGGACGGGCGAAAGCTACATGAGCCTGAAGAACTACGAAAAGGCGATCGTCTCTTTCCAGGAGATCATCGACAAATACCCAAAAAGCGAGAAGGCCCCACGGGCGCTTCTTTCCCAGGCAGAGGCATTCAGCCAGACCAAAGACAAGAAGAGCTCTACGACCCTCCTGAAGAGGATCATAGAGCTCTATCCGAAAAGCGAGGAAGCGATTATCGCTGAACGAAAATTAAGGAATCTTAATATCTGACGGTTCCAGACGGTTTTCCTCTGCGCCGCCGATAGGGTTCATGTCGTAGTTCCTGTATTTCACGAAGCCGGTTCCTGCAGGGATGATCCTTCCCATGATAACGTTTTCCTTCAAGCCTTTCAGGTAATCGATCCTCCCCTCTATGGAGGCCTGCGTGAGGACCTTCGTCGTATCCTGAAAGCTGGCCGCTGAAATAAAACTATCGGTGATCAGGGAAGCTTTTGTGATCCCGAGGAACAGCGGTTCGGCCTCCGCGCGCTTTCCGCCCTTGCTCTGAACGCGCTCATTTTCTTCTTCGAATATCCACTTCTCAACAAAATCGTCGATGATAAAATTCGTGTCGCCTACGCCTTTGATCTTGACCCTCTTCAGCATCTGCCTGACGATGACCTCGATGTGCTTGTCGTTTATCTTCACTCCCTGCAGCTGGTACACCTCCTGTATCTCATCGACAAGGTAGCGGGCAAGCTCCTGTATGCCGAGGATGCGCAGCACGTCATGGGGGTTCCTTGGCCCGTCCATCAGCGCCTCGCCGGCCTGCACATAATCGCCTTCGTGGACGATGATGTGCTTCCCTCTCGGAATGGTGTACTTTCTCGGTTCGACGTGCTCCGAACCAGGGTTGACAATGATCTCCCTCTTCCCTTTTGTCATCTTCCCGAACGATACCATGCCGTCGATCTCGCTCACGATGGCGCTCTCTTTCGGCTTTCTCGCCTCAAAGAGCTCGGCAACCCTCGGCAGGCCGCCGGTGATGTCCTTTGTCTTTGTCGTCTCCCTCGGTATCTTTGAAACAACATCGCCCGCATGGAGCATATCGCCTTCGTTGACCATTATGTGTGCGCCGACGGGCAGCATGTACCGCGCCGGGCTCGTTGAGTTCGGTATCACGATGGTCTTGCCCTTGTCGTCCTTGATCGATATCCTCGGGCGGAAATCGGGGTTCTTCGGCTCGATGATGACCTTGTAGGAGAGGCCGGTCACCTCGTCCTTGCTCTCCTGCATCGTGTCACCCTCGAAGATATCGCCGAACTTCACCTTTCCGGTCACTTCTGAAAGGATCGGTATTGTGTAAGGGTCCCATTCTGCAAGCTTCTGCTTCATAATGTTCTCAGCGGGGTCCTTTGTCAGCTTTGTCTTGTCCTTATCATTGACGAGCAGCCGAGCCCCATAAGGAACGCTGAACTTTTCCCTTTCCCTTCCTGTTTCGTCCACGATGGCGATCTCGCCGTTCCTGTTCATCACTACGGGGATGCCATCCTTATTCTTGATGACCTTCACATTCATCAGCTTTATGTACCCCTCATTGCGGGTCTCTATTGTGGATTGTTCAACCCTTCTCGAAGCCGCGCCCCCGATGTGGAACGTCCTCATTGTAAGCTGTGTTCCAGGTTCCCCGATAGACTGGGCCGCGATGATCCCAACGGCCTCGCCTATGCTTACCAGACGGCCGCGCGCGAGGTCGCGCCCGTAGCAGAGAACGCAGACGCCCCTCTTGGAGCGGCAGGTGAGCACTGACCGTATCTTCACCTTTTCATATACCTCTTCGATCGCCTTCAGGTGGTGCTCCCTGATCTCTTCGTTCTTCCTCACGATGATCCCGCCATCGGGGTCTTTCAGGTCTTCGTGGGCTACCCTGCCGAGGATCCTTGCCTCAAGCCGCTCAATGATCTCGCCGCCCTCGATCAGCGCCCCTACTTCAATATAGTCGATCGTCCCGCAGTCATACTCATTTACCACGACATCCTGGGCCACATCGACGAGCCTTCTTGTAAGGTACCCGGAGTTTGCTGTTTTCAGCGCCGTATCGGCGAGGCCTTTCCGCGCCCCGTGGGTCGATATAAAATATTGCAGCACGTCGAGCCCTTCCCTGAAATTGCTCTTGATCGGCGTCTCGATGATCTCGCCGGAAGGTTTGGCCATGAGGCCCCTCATGCCTGCGAGCTGCCTGATCTGTTGAGCGTTCCCCCTTGCGCCCGAATTGGCCATGATGAATATGGGGTTCCTGCTGTTCTGAACCTCCGGTTTCCCGTTGGGCCCTATGACAGAATTTCCCTCAGTGTCGAGGACCGGTTCGGAGCCAAGCTCATCCATTAGCTCCTTTGCGATCTCCTCGGTAACGTTCGCCCAGATGTCAATGACCTTGTTGTACCGCTCGCCGTCGGTAATGAGACCTTCCGAGTGCTGCTTCTGCACGACGAGGACGTCTTTGTTGGCGCGCTCTATGAGGTCTTTCTTTTTGTCGGGAACTTTCATGTCGTCGATAGAGATCGATATGCCTCCAAGCGTTGCATAATAATAACCGAGGTCCTTCAGCCTGTCCGAGAGGATAACGGTACATTTCTCGCCGGCCTCCCTGTAACATTTATCGACGAGCTGCCCGATGTTCTTCTTGTCCATCGGCGTATTTTTTATTAAGGCAAAAAGCTCTTTCATTACTGACAGCCTTTTTTCTTCTTCCAGTTCCATCAGGGCATTTTCTACGACATCCCGCAAAATGACCCTTCCCACCGTCGTCTCTTCCAGCACCCCGTCGAGCCTGACCTTTATCCGCGCGTGGAGGTCGATCTCGCCGGAATCGTAAGCTACCCTTACTTCCTGGGGATCGCTGAAAATGAACCTCTTCCGCAGCATCGGGCAGGCCTGCGGGTAGGCCTTGTGCAAGACCAGCCGGTTCAGCTCTATGATCTTCCGCTGCTGATCGGGATTCAGGTCTTTGAACTTTTTGCTTCTCATCTCCCTCGTTGCGGTAACAAGTTTTTTTGTATATGGGGTCAGATCTATCGTGTCTTTCTTCTTCAGACACGCGTCGTAGAATTTCGGGGTCCGCAGAATCTCGTTGAGGCGCTCCACAGTATTGTCAAGCGACTTGAGCTCCAGCGCGTACTTGTCCTGCTTGATCTCCGCGCATAGCCTTTCCACGGCAACGGTGCCTGTAAATTCGTCAAGGCTGAACTCATAGGTGTCTTTGCTCTGTCCCGGCTTGTACTTTCTTTCGATCGTCAGGTAATAAAGGCCGAGGACGATATCCTGCGTCGGCACGATGATCGGCCGGCCGTTCGCCGGGGACAGTATGTTGTTCGTCGACATCATGAGAACACGCGCCTCGGTCTGGGCCTCTACTGAAAGCGGCACGTGGACCGCCATCTGGTCTCCGTCAAAGTCCGCGTTATATGCGGGGCAGACGAGGGGGTGAAGCTGTATCGCTTTCCCGTCAATGAGCTGCGGCTCGAAGGCCTGTATCCCGAGACGGTGGAGGGTCGGCGCCCTGTTCAAAAGAACCGGGTGCTCTTTGATAACCTCTTCGAGGACATCCCATACCTCCGACCTCTCTTTTTCGACTATCTTCTTCGCGTTCTTGATCGTCGTGGCGTATCCCTTTTTTATAAGCCGGTTATAGACAAAGGGCTTGAAAAGCTCGAGCGCCATGGTCTTCGGAAGGCCGCATTGATGCAGCCTCAGCTCGGGGCCTACCACAATAACCGACCTTCCCGAGTAGTCCACCCTCTTGCCGAGGAGGTTCTGGCGGAACCTGCCTTGTTTCCCCCGCAGCATGTCGCTTAAGGATTTAAGGGGCCTTTTGCTTGCGCCGGTGACAACCCTACCCCTCTTGGAATTATCAAAAAGCGCGTCGACCGCCTCCTGAAGCATCCTTTTTTCGTTCCTGATGATGATCTCGGGCGCATTAAGCTCCATCAGCCTTTTCAGCCTGTTATTCCTGTTGATGACCCTTCTGTATAGATCATTCAGGTCAGAGGTGGCGAACCGGCCGCCGTCCAGCGGCACAAGCGGCCTCAGCTCAGGCGGAAGCACGGGGATAATGTCGAGGATCATCCATTCCGGCCTGACGCCTGAGATCCGGAAGGCGTCCACGACCTTCAACCTCCTGGCAAGCTTCTTTTTCTTCGCGTCGCTTGTCGTCTCTCTCATTTCGACCCTGATCGTCTTGCCGAGGTCTTCGATGTCGATCTTCCTCAGGCATTCCCTGATGGCCTCTGCCCCTATTCCTGCCATAAAGGTTTCGCCGAATTTTTCCTTCGCTTCAATATATTTTTCTTCTGTTATGATCTCGCAGAACTTATAGGGCGAGCTGCCCTGTTCTATAACGATGTAATTCTCAAAATAGAGGACGCGCTCCACCTCTTTTATCGACAGCTCGAGGAGGGTGCCGATCTTGCTGGGCATGCTCTTCAGGAACCAGATATGGGCAACGGGGCAGGCGAGCCTGATGTGGCCCATCCTCTCTCTCCTCACCTTCGACTGTATTACTTCCACCCCGCATTTTTCGCAGACGATCCCCCTGTGTTTCATCCTCTTGTATTTTCCGCAGATGCACTCGTAGTCCTTTACGGGACCGAAGATCTTCGCGCAGAAAAGGCCGTCTCTCTCGGGCTTGAATGTCCTGTAATTGATCGTTTCGGGCTTTTTGACCTCTCCGAAAGACCATTTTTCGATCAATTCAGGCGATGCCAGTGATATTCTGATCGCTGTATAGCTCAAAGGGTCTTTTTGTTTATCGGACTTAAAATACTCTTCCAATTTACCCCTCCTTATTCTTCTTTCATCAGGTCTACATTGATGCATAGACCCTGTAATTCTTTCACGAGCACATTAAAAGACTCGGGCAGGTTCGGCTCAAGAACTTCCTCGCCTTTTACGATGGCCTCATATGCGCGTATCCTCCCGTTCACGTCGTCAGACTTGATCGTGAGGAATTCCTGGAGCGAAAAGGCCGCGCCGTATCCTTCGAGCGCCCACACCTCCATCTCTCCCAGCCGCTGTCCTCCAAACTGTGCCTTGCCGCCAAGCGGCTGCTGCGTAACGAGAGAATAGGGGCCGATCGACCGCGCATGTATCTTGTCGTCAACGAGATGGTGCAGTTTCAGAAAATACATATTGCCGATGGTGACCTTGTGGTGGAATGGACCGCCGGTCCTCCCGTCGAACAGCACTGCCTGCCTGTTATCGGACAACCCGGCCATCTTGAACAGCTCGCTTATCTCGTCCTCCTTTGCTCCATCGAAAACAGGAACGGCGGTGTGGATGCCGTCCCGCATCTGCTCGGCAAGCATCGCGATCTCGTCATCGCTCAACCTCTCGATAAAACCTTTCAATTCACTGCCCGCGAAGATCTTCTTGAGCTGTCTTTTGATAACATCAGGGGAGCAGCAATTCCTGTAATAGTTGTCGACAAGTTCTCCCACCTTTTTCCCAAGCTCTTTCGCCGCCCAGCCGAGATGGGTCTCAAGTATCTGGCCGGCATTCATCCTGGACGGGACGCCGAGGGGATTAAGGACGATATCGATGGGCGTGCCGTCTTCCATAAAAGGCATATCCTCTTCAGGAAGAATTACGGAGACGATCCCTTTGTTGCCGTGCCGGCCCGATATCTTATCGCCTACCGCGACTTTTCTTTTCATCGCCACATATACCTTGATCGTCTTGATAACGCCCGGCGGCAGCTCATCGCCTTTCTTGATCTTGTTGATCTTGTCTTCGTATATAAGCCTGATAAGCTCCACCTGGTTCTCTTTGCTGTCGACGACCTTTGCCAGCCTCGCCTCCAGTTCCTCATTGCCAAAATCTAAATTCTGGACCTTCTCAAAACTGACCAGGTTTATCTTTTCCTTCGTCAGGGCTTCGCCCTTTTTGAAAAGCATCTTTCCTTTGTCGTCCTTGATATCTGAAGGGGCGTTCTTGCCGACAAGGAGCTCAGCTATCTTTGAGCGCTTGCTGTCAATAATGATCTTTATCTGGTCTTCCTGGTCCTTCAGGATATTGGATATTTCTTTGTCCTCGATGTCCCTGCTCCTGTCATCTTTGTCGATCCCCCGCCTCGAGAGCACCTTGACATCCGTTACAATGCCTTCTATGCCGTGCGGAACCCTCAGGCTCGTGTCCTTGACGTCTCCCGCCTTCTCGCCAAAAATGGCCCGTAGAAGCTTTTCCTCCGGGGTAAGCTGCGTCTCGCCTTTTGGCGTCACCTTGCCGACGAGTATATCGCCGGGCTTTACCGTTGCCCCTATCCTCACGATACCGCTCTCGTCAAGGTCTTTCAGCGCCTCATCGCCGACGTTGGGGATGTCTCTCGTAACCTCTTCTTTGCCGAGCTTTGTATCCCTTACCACGCATTCAAGCTCTTCAATGTGGATGGATGTGAAGGTGTCTTCCTTGACAAGCCTCTCGTTCACAAGCACCGAGTCCTCGTAGTTATACCCTCTCCAGGGCATGAAGGCTACAAGGACGTTCTTGCCAAGCGCCAGTTCCCCCCTGTCCGTTGAAGGCCCGTCTGCAAGGACGTCGCCTTTCTTCACGTAATCGCCTTCCTGGACGATCACCCTCTGGTTGATGCAGGTATCCTGGTTCGATCTCCTGAATTTCAGGAGCTTATATACATCTATCTTTGTCGTGGGCTCTTCGTGCCCCTTCTTTTCTTCGTACTTGAGGATAATGCGGCTCGCGTCGACGCTCTCGATGATCCCGTCGTGTTTTGCCATAACGGTGACCCTCGAATCCCTTCCTACGACCTTTTCCATTCCGGTCCCTATCAGCGGCGCTTCGGGCACAAGGAGGGGAACTGCCTGCCTTTGCATGTTGGAGCCCATCAGCGCCCTGTTCGCGTCGTCGTGTTCAAGAAAGGGGATAAGCGCAGCGGAAACGCTTACAAGCTGCTTCGGCGAAACATCCATTAAATGGATCTCCTCAGGGCTTACGAGGTAGACCCCCCCGCCTTTCTGCGCCGGGATGAGATCCCCGGCAAGCCTGCTGTCCCTTTCTACGGGCGCGTTCGCCTGGGCGATGTAATACTGTTCTTCTTCAAGGGCGCTCATGTACTGCACCTTGTCCGTGACTTTTCCGTTTGCCACTTCCCGGTAAGGGGCTTCGATGAAGCCGAACTCATTCACCTTGGCATAGGTCGAAAGCGACGCGATGAGCCCGATGTTGGGTCCTTCCGGGGTCTCGATAGGGCATATCCTTCCGTAATGCGTAGGATGGACGTCGCGGACTTCGAATCCCGCCCTCTCTCTCGTGAGCCCTCCGGGGCCCAGCGCGCTCAACCTTCTTTTGTGGGTGATCTCGCTCAGGGGGTTCGTCTGGTCCATGAACTGCGACAGCTGGCTGCTCGCGAAGAAATCCTTTACGGCCGTTGCGACCGGTTTCGGGTTCACGAGGTCATGGGGCATCAGCGTTTCCATCTCAGGGAACGTAAGCCTTTCCTTGATCGCCCTTTCCATCCTTACAAGGCCCATCCTGAACTGGTTCTCCAGGAGCTCTCCTACCGTCCTTACCCTCCGGTTGCCGAGGTGGTCGATGTCGTCGCCGGCCCCCCTGGAATCTTTCAGCTTCAGGAGATGCTTCACCACTTCAATGATGTCCTCTTTGCGGAGTATCGTCACGTCGAGGTTTGTCTCTACTCCGATCCTGTGGTTTATCTTAAGCCTGCCCACCTTTGACAGGTCATATCTCTCGGGGCTGAAGAACATGCTCTGTATAAGATTTTCCGCAAACTCTATCGTAGGCGGGTCGCCGGGCCGCAGCTTTTTATATATCTCGATAAGGGCATCATCCTTTGCGCTTGCCTTGTCGGCGATAAGGGTGTTTCTCAGAGAAGGGCTGACATTAAGATTGTCGATGAACAGTATATCGAAGCTCTTTATCTTTTTCTCTGCGATCTTCTCCAGGTCTTCCTTGGCAACATCCTTGTTGATGGGTATCAGGACCTCTTTTGTCTTCGGGTCAATGATATCGGAGGCGGTCACCTTTCCGATTATGTCTTCTTCGTCTACCGGTATTTCCTTGATATTTGCCTGCTCCATCTTTTTGATGACGGCCTTTGTGATCTTTTTATGTTTCTTGACAAGAACTTCGTCCGTCTTTTCGTTGACTATATCCGATGTGGCCTTCTGGCCTATAAGCAAAGCCGGCGAGGTCTGTTTAAAAAATTTCTTATCCTTGCAAATAACCTTTTCTTTCTCATAGAAGTAGTTCAGAATTTCATTTTCATTATATCCCAGCGCTTTCAGCAACAGCGTAACGTGGATCTTCTTTTTCTTGTCGATCCTTACGTATACCAGTTCTTTATGATCGAACTCAAAGTCCAGCCAGGAGCCTCTGTACGGTATTATCCTCGCCGTATACGAAAGGGTGCCGCTTAAGGGCGTTTTAGTGGTATCGCAATCAAAGTAGACGCCGGGCGACCTGTGCAGCTGGCTGACGATGACTCTTTCCGTGCCGTTTATAATAAAGGTCCCCCGCTCGGTCATGAGAGGGATCTCTCCAAAGTAGACGTCCTGTTCCTTTACTGCCTTGATATCTCTCGTTTTCGTCTCCGGGTCGACGTTCCAGACAACAAGCCTGATCGTCACCTTCATCGGCGCCGCGTAGGTGATCCCCCTGAAGAGGCATTCCTCTTCGGCATTTTTGGGGTCGCCTATCTCATACTTGACGAATTCAAGCGTTGTTGTGTCGTGAGAATCCCGTATGGGAAACACGCTGTTAAAAACCGCCTGCAGACCTATGTTTGCCCTCTTTTCTGCTGCAATATCCTGCTGCAGGAATTTCTCATAGGAGTCAAGTTGAATTTCGATAAGATTGGGAATATCGAGGATCTCTTTTATTTTGCCATAATTCTTTCTAAAGATTTTATTGCGGAATGTTTCCCTCATAATGTTGTTCACCTCTTTAAAAAGGGAGTTTTTGATGTGGCGCCGGGGATCCGCTGAAAGCCGACCCCCGGTCCCTGCTTCCTTTTTTATTCAACCTTGACCTGTCCGCTCACTTCTTCAAGCTGCTTCTTGATGTTTGCCGCCTCGTCCTTTGAAACGCTTTCCTTTACGGGCTTCGGAACGCCCTCGACAAGGTCTTTCGCCTCTTTCAGCCCAAGGCCGGTAATTGCCCTTACGACCTTGATGACCTGTATCTTCTTGTCCGCTTCATACCCCGCAAGTATTACGTTGAACTCTGTCTTCTCTTCTGCTGCTTCCGCTGCCGGGGCTGCCGCGCCGCCTGCTGCCGGGGCTGCGGCCATCATCGGCATCGCTGCCTGGACGCCGAATTTGTCTTCTAATGCCTTCACGAACTCTGAGAGCTCGAGGACTGTCATGTTCTCGATGTACTGTATGACATCTTCTCTTGTAACTGCCATTGAATACCTCCTTTATGCTTGTTCTTTTTGCATTTTAATTGCGTTCAATACTAGCATGAGCTTGTTGAGATTCCCCGACAGGACATAGACGAGCCTCTGCGGCTGCCCTTTCAGCAGGCCAAGAAGCTTGCCGATCAACACATCCCTTGACGGCAATGTGGCAAGCCTGAGGATCTCTTCCGGCGTTATAACCCTGTCGCCGAGAAAGCCTGCTTTCAGCTTGAGATTGGGAATCTCTTTTATAAGGCCGGCGATCACCCGTGCCGCATTTATAGGGTCTTTATAAATGCAGACGATCGCATTGGGACCATCATACTTGTCTTTCAGCAATTCAGCCTTTGTTCCCTGTGCGGCAATCTTCATGAGGCTGTTCTTAACGACGCTGAACTCCGTGTCAACGCTGCGCAGCTCTCTCCTGAGCTTTGTGATCTGGGCAACGCTCATGCCGCTGTAATCAGTGAGGAACATATAATTCAAGGCTTTAAGCCTGGTCCCTAATTCCTCAACAACTTTTTCTTTCTTCGACCGTTCCAATGTTTTCCATCCCTCCTTTCTTTAGAGATATGTATGGAAAGTCAGGAAGAGACATCTTTAAAAAGTCTCGGCAGGCCGTAATCGTTTAAAGGCGCCCGAAGGCGCCGCACCTGCTTTCTCTGACCCTTTCCCTATTTTGTTAAATTCCTTGCATAGCCGGGATCAATCTTTATCCCTGGGCTCATTGATGTTGAAATGGCAATACCTTTTACGTATGTCCCTTTGCTTGAGGATGGTTTTAATCGGGTCACTGCATCGATGAGAGAATTGAGATTGTCCATAAGTTTTTCTTTGCCGAAGCTGATCTTGCCCACGGGAACATGCAGGTTGCCGGCTTTGTCCACCCGAAACTCTACCCTCCCGGCCTTCATCTCCTTAACGGTCTTTGCAATGTCAAAAGTGACGGTGCCGACCTTCGGGTTTGGCATAAGCCCCCTGGGCCCCAATATCTTGCCGAGCTTGCTCACCTGCCCCATCATGTCGGGAGTGGCGATCGCCTTGTCAAAGTCCAACCACCCCTTCTGGATCTTTTCGATCATGTCTTCCGCGCCGACAAAGTCAGCGCCTGCGTCCTGGGCTTCCTTCTCTTTCTGGCCCTTCGCAAAAACGAGAACCCGCACCTTTTTGCCAAGGCCATGAGGGAGCGCGACGCTTCCCCTCACCATCTGGTCGGCATGCCTCGGATCAACGCCGAGCCTCATTGCCACCTCCACGGTCTCGTCAAATTTTGCAAACGAAACCTGCGGCAAAAGGTTGAGCGCTTCTTCCATGTCATACCGTTTTTCTCTATCTATCTTATTCCTTGCCTCTGTGTATTTTTTCCCTGCGCTTGCCATATGCATTGCTCCTTCAACTATAAGCTTTCAGCCGACAGCTATCAGCTTTCAGCTTTTTTGGTTGGCTGATCGCTGATCGCTGATCGCTATTTTGTCATCCTTCTACTACTTCCAGCCCCATGCTTCTCACGGAGCCTTCGATGATCCTTATGGCCCCCTCCAGGTTTTTTGCATTAAGGTCGACCATCTTAAGCTGTGCGATCTCTTTAACCGAAGATCTTGTTATGCTTCCCACCACTTCCTTCTTGGGGGCATGCGCACCCTTTGCCAGCTTTGCAGCCTTTTTGATGAGAAAGGTCGCCGGCGGGGTTTTTGTAATAAAGCTGAACGTCCTGTCCGAGAAAATCGTTATCATTGCCGGGATAATGGTCCCTTCCTGGCTTTTCGTCTTTTCGTTAAAGGCCTTGCAGAACTCCATGATATTGACGCCGTGCTGACCAAGCGCCGGCCCTACAGGGGGTGATGGTGTTGCCTGCCCGGCCTGCAGCTGCAACTTAACCAACGCAACAACTTTTTTTGCCATCGCTTAACTCCTTCATATTTTTTCTATCTGAATAAAATCCAATTCTACCGGCGTCGTCCTGCCAAAGATGTTCAGAAGCACCTTCACCTTGCCTTTTTCAGGCTTTATCTCCTCGACGTTGCCCGTAAAGTTTGTAAAGGGCCCCTCGGTTACCTTGATGCCGTCGCCTTTCTCAAAACGTATCTTGGGCTTTATCTTCCCCTTCCCCTCCTGGATAGCATTTATTATCTCGTCCACTTCCTTATCGGGCAGCGGGGGAGGGTTCATTTTGTCGTACCCGACAAAACCGGTCACCTTGGGGGTGTTCCTCACAAAATGCCACGTCGTGTCGTTCATGAACATGTTTACAATTATATAGCCGGGGAAAACGGTCCTCTGCGACTTCTTTACCTGCCCCTTGACCTTTTCCATGATGACCTCTGAAGGCACAATGATCTCTCCGAAATAATCCTCCATCTTGTTGATCCGGATATTTTCTTCCAGGAGCTCCCTGACCTTCTGCTCATAACCAGAGTAGGTGTGTACTACGTACCATTTTTTTTCCATATGTTTATCCGCGAAGCAGCGTCTGTATTATTTTTGCCAGCCCTATATCAACTACGCCGAGAAACAGCGCCGTGATAAATACCGTTATGAGCACAATATAGGTGCCTTTCATTGCATCCTTTTTTGAAGGCCAGGTAACGCGCTTTGCCTCCAGGTACACTTCACGGAAGTACTCCTTTAACTGATCATATTTTTCTCTAAACTCCATGTATTCTCCGCAATATATCAGGCCAGGAGGGATTCGAACCCCCAACACCCGGATTTGGAGTCCGGTGCTCTATCCGTTAGAGCTACTGGCCTTTTTATTTTGTCTCCTTATGGTTGGTATGCTTTCTGCAATACTTGCAGTATTTCTTCATCTCCAGCCTATCGGGCGTCTTCTGCTTATTTTTTGTTGTGACATAATTTCTGTTTTTGCACTCTGAACATGCCATCGTAACTAATTGCCTCATCCCTCCCCCTTTACTCGCTAATCTCGGTGACGACCCCTGCGCCTACGGTCTTGCCGCCTTCCCTGATGGCAAAGCGGAGTTCCTTTTCAAGGGCAATAGGGGTAACGAGCTCGACACT
>JAGOOA010000062.1 GCA_017992765.1 Syntrophorhabdaceae bacterium | reverse complement strand
TATTTCCCTGTAAAGGCGTACCCGCCGACGGTAAAGTTCTCCGAGGCATACATGAAGCGGTGGAAAGAGGATATCCAGTCGGGTCACGGCGCAGCGCCGGCCTATGACACGGTCTACGTCCTTGTCAACGCGATCGAGAAAGCGGGCACCCTTGACCCCGATAAGGTTGTTAAAGCCCTCCAGGAAACGGATATGGTGGGGGTTGTGGGCAGGATCAAGTTCGATAAGGGCCACCAGCTCATATTTGGCGATGATCCGAAGACCGCCGCCGTGGGCGCTGTCTTCCAGTGGCAGAAGGGCGCTATGGCCGTTGTATGGCCCAACTCTATCGCATCTGCCAAGATAGTGAAGCCTTCCTGGATGAAGTAGCGGCATGCTCGTATACGGCCTCATAAACAGTGCCGTCCTTGCCCTCATGGCCCTGGGCTTCAACCTTACCTTTGGCATAAGCGGTGTGGCAAACTTCGCCTATGGGGCCATATACGTGGTATCAGGGTTCCTCACCTGGACATTGATCAACCATCTTAATCTGCCTTACGCGCTTTCGGCGATCCTTACTATCTTGGTCGTTGGCATCTTCGGAGGGCTCATATACAAGTTCATCATCAAGAGGATCAGGGGGCTCGTGATCTCGGAGGTTATAGCGACCTTCGGCATATCTATCGTCATCCTTGAATTTCTCCGCTACGTCGGCTTTATCGGTTTTAAGTACTCCCTCCCCGTTTTCATCAAGGGCTCTGTTGAGATCTTTGACGCCTACGTGGATATCCAGCGGCTTCTCATTATTGCCTTCGGCATACTCCTCATCACGGGCCTCTACCTGTTCACCCACCACACAAAGATCGGCCTCGCCTTCAGGGGGATCGCCCAGGAGGAACACACATCGCTCTCTCTCGGGATCAATCCGGACAGGATCGCAGGGTGGAGCATGGGCATGGGGTCAGCCCTCGGTGCCCTTGCGGCCATTGTCATCCTGCCTCTTGGCACAATTACCGTGGACAGCGGGTATGACGTTCTGATCAGCGCCCTGTCTGTCTGCATAGTAGGGGGCCTCGGCAGCACCTTCGGGGTGATCATTGCAAGTTTTATTATTGGTTATGCCCAAACAATTACCGCTACCTATGTTTCTGCACACTGGACCATGATCGTAAGTCTTGTTGCCATCCTCATAATACTGGCGATCAAGCCTTCGGGACTTCTGGGCCACCAAAAAGAACTGGAGGAGAGGGTGTGAGAGAAAATTACCGCAAGGAGCGCATCGCAAGGGGTATCAAGGCCCGTTCTGATGATATATATGCCCTCACTTCTTACAAAGAGATGTGGTATCTTCTGTTTCCAAGATTCGTCCCTATTGTAGGGATTGCCCTCGTCGCCTACTTTTTCCTACCGCTGTACTGGAAAAAAGTGGCCATTACCACCTGCATCTTCGCGATGCTCGCTGTGTCGTGGGACTTCCTTTCGAACTGCGGGCTTTTGTCCCTCGGTCAGGCCCTTTTCTTCGGAATAGGCTCTTATACGGCAGGAGGCCTCGATCATTACCTTCACCTCCCCATTTATGTCACCATACCGGTGGCTACAATAGTAGGTGGCTTCATCTCTACGATGATCCTTCTCCCCGTCGTAAGGCTTCGAGGAATCTACTTTGCCATGGTAACGCTTATCTTGCCCCTGATGCTCATGCGCATGATCGAGGCGACGAAGATCCTTGGCGGCACAGAAGGCATAACCGGTTTGAGCCCCCTGCCTAATGTGTGGTTTGAGATCACGCTCGTTCTCGCTGCTATGTGGGCGTCACTGTTCGGGCTCCGGAGGTTTATCGCTTCAGACTATGGACTCATATTCGTGAGCATGCGCGACAACGACAGGGCTACCATGGCATCGGGCATTAACATCTATGCCTTCAAAGCGCAGGCGCTGTTCATCGGGAGCAGCATCTGCGCATTTTGCGGGGCATTCATGACGCACTCTTATCAGTTTACCGGGATGCCTGTATTTGCCATGGAGTTCTCCATCCTCCCTATTGCTGCCGCTGCGATAGGCGGGATAGGGACGCTTGCCGGCCCGCTTGTGGGGGCCATGATACTTGTTCCCCTCTCCGAGATACTTCGCGAGTTCGGAACGCTGCGGATCGTCTTCTACGGGCTTATCCTTGTTGTATGCGTCGTGGCGCTCCCCGAAGGCATCTTCCACTACGCATCACGGAAGTACAACGAGATGGAACGATGGGTGAGGATAGAATGAACAGATGCTCGACTTCTTCAGCTATCAGCGATCAGCTTTCAGCCATCAGCATAAAGACCCTTTTTGTTTCAGCTGACGGCTGTGCGCTGTCAGCTGACGGCCGGTGTATAGAGGATAGGCTAAATGGCCATTCTTGAAGTAAACGGCATAACAAAGGCATTCGGCGGCGTAAAAGCCCTGGATGATGTGAGCGTCAAGGTTGAGGAGAATACGCTCATGGGCATCATCGGGCCTAATGGATCCGGCAAGACCACCCTTGTCAACACGATTACGGGATTCGTGAGGCCGGACCACGGCAGTGTGCTGTTTAAAGGAAAGGATGTGATCGGCCTTACCCCATACAGGATCACCAATATGGGCATCGGCAGGGCGTTTCAGATGGTGAAGCCCTTTTTTCACCTTCCTGCCTACAAGAACATTGTTGTTCCCCTTGCATCGCCAAGGGTAAGGGCTTCCTCAGGGGGAAGATTCGGGGACAAGGACGCGGTAGCCCTGGACGTTCTCGAGGAGGTCGGTTTTGAGCGGGACTCTTCGGTGCCGTACAAGGCGGCGAGCGTGCTTCCCCACGGGTATCTCAAAAGGCTCGAGCTCGCACGGCTTCTCGCGCTCAAGAGCGAGATATTTATCCTCGATGAACTTTTTTCAGGCCTTTCCATAGCAGAAGTTACGAGCATAATCCCCATTATTGAAAAGATCCTGCTGGACGGCAAGACGGTGATAATGGTGGAACATAGATTAAAGGAGCTGTTCCGCATAGCCGACAAGGTGATAGTGCTCAATTACGGCAAGAAGATCAAGGAAGGCCCTCCGAAAGAAATACTGGAAGACGAAGAGGTGAAAAAGGCCTATCTCGGTGTGGAGGTGTAGAGGGCAGGGTCATGCTGAACGTTGACAAACTTATGGTCTTTTATGAAAACGCCATCGCCATCAATGAGCTCTCCATTGAAGTGAACAGGGGGGAGATCGTCGGCATCATAGGCTCAAACAGCGCCGGCAAGACCACGCTGATGAATACGATCTCAGGGCTCCTCCTTGACACAAAGCTCAAGGAGCAGCGAAAGGGCGGCGAGCGGATCACAATCTTCGGCCATATCTCTTTTCTCGAACAGGATATTACCGACCGCTGGGCCGATGAGCGGGTCAAGATGGGAATAGTCCTCTCCCGTGAAAGGCACCCGGTCTTTGTGGAGAGCGATGTTGAAGAGAATCTGAAGATCGCCTCTTACCTTCTGTCCAGGGCAGAGATGAGGGAGAAGATCGGCGACATCTACAGGATATTTCCGGCCCTCGTACCCTTAAGAAAGAGAAAGGCCGGCTTCCTAAGCGGCGGCGAGCAGCAGATGCTCGCCATCGGGATGTCCCTCATGGCAAAGCCCAAGCTGATGCTCCTTGACGAACCGCTCCTCGGCCTTTCCCCTGCCATCCAGGTGAAGCTTATTGAATCGATCGTGACGATACGGAAAGAGGCGGACGTTACGATCCTGATCTGCGAGCAGTTTGCCAGGCCTGTGTTGCCTATTATTGACCGGGGATACGTCCTCGAAAACGGCATGCTCACCCTCCATGGAACAGGAGAAGAGCTCTACAACAACCCGGAGATAAAGGCGGCCTATTTTGGAGTGTAGCATACGATGAATGTATATGAGACCTTTAAAGAAACGGCAAACCGGTATAAGGGAAGGCCGGCTGTTCGATACCTGGGAGAGGTCCTGAACTATGTTGATCTTTTCGCATATGTGGAGCGCCTTTCCACGGGGTTCAGATCATTGGGTTTAAAGGAGCGCGACAAGATAATTCTTTACATGCCGAACACGCCGCAGTGGATCATCAGCTGGCTTTCCATACAGAAGATCGGGGCCGTGGCAATACCCATCGCCCCTATCTACACGCCGCGGGACCTTAGGTATATTGCCGGGGATTCGGGCGCGCGCACCATTATCTGCGCCGATACGAACTTTGGCTATGCGAAAGAACTGAAAGAAGAAGGCACCCTTGACACAGTCATTGTCACGAGGATGGCCGATCTTCTGCCCCGGTATAAGTGGCTCATCGGCAAAGCCTTTGACCGGATACCGGAGGGCAGGATAGAAAAAGGAAAGGGCATCTATGAGCTCCCGGACCTTATGAAGACCAGGACCACTATGGAGGGAGCCAGGGTTGGCCAGAATGAGACCCTTGAAATGCTCTATACAGGCGGCACCACAAAAAACCCAAAGGGCGTTCCCATCAATCACGCCCTGTTCCTCGAATCAGTCAAAGCACAGCTGGATGTAAGCGTCCCCGTGATCCCGCCCCCCGAAAATGTGGTCATACAGGGGGGTCCGCTTTTTCACATCCTCGGACAGGTGTTCGGCCTGGGCCCGCTCTGTATTACCGGGGACTGCGTTATCATCATGCCCAAGGTCAACATAGACGCTTTTCTTTATTATGTTCAGGCATACAAGGCAAAGACCTTCTTCGGTGTTCCTGCTCTCTATAGAATGATCCTCGAACATGACAGGCTTGATTTTTATAATATCTCATCCCTTGTCTATTGTTTTAGCGGCGGCGACGTTCTTCCCCAGGAGACTGCGCGACGGTGGAAAGAAAAATTCGGCAAAAAGATCTATGAAGGATACGGGGCAACGGAGACCTGCGGCGGCGTTACCATGCCGACGGTGACTGAAGAGATACCGCCGGGAAGCATTGGCAAGGCCATCTCTATAAAGAAGGTAAAGATCGTCGACGAAGCGACGCTGGAGGATATGCCCGTAGGGGAAGCCGGCGAGCTTCTTGTCTCTTCAGATCATATGGTAGAGGCGTATTGGAACAAGGAAGAGGAGACAAAAGAGTCTTTCGTTGAGATAGATGGGCGGAGATGGTACAGGACCGGTGACGTATTAAGAAAGGACGAAAAGGGCTTCTATTACTTCGTTGACAGGACCGCCGACACCATAAAGCATAAAGGCTACAGGGTGTCATCCTCGGAGATCGAGGCCGCCCTGCAGGAGCACCCGGCTGTTCTTGCCGTATGCGCTGTCGGGGTTCCGGACGAAAAGGTCGGGGAGAGGATAAAGGCCTTCGTTGTTTTGAAAGAAGACGTGAAGGGGGTTACGGGCTACGACCTGATACACTGGTGCAGGGACCACCTTGCCTCTTACAAGATCCCCCAATATATCGAGTTCCGGGACATGCTCCCCAAGTCAAAGGTCGGCAAGCTCCTCCGCAGGGAGATGCGGCGCGAGGAGAGAAAGAGGCATGAGGAATAGCATTAAGCCAAGACGTCGGGCTTTCCCCGCAAACATGTAATGAAAACAGCTCATGGCTCATAGCAGAAGCAAGAACCCGACATGCAGCACACAGTATGTAAGAATATCTTTTACTGCCTGTTCTCTGTTGTTTATTATGTTTCGTCTTTGCCATCAGCTATGAGCTATCAGCCATGAGCCGGTAGTATTTTACTTATTTGTGAGGGTTATATGGAATTAACTTCGGAACAGGTTGACATCAGGAAGGCGGCCCGGGAATTTGCTGAAGGGGAATTCCGCGAGCGCGCACGGGAATTTGACGAAAAAGAGGAGTTCGACCTCTCGATATGGAAAAAGGCCTGCGAATACGGTTTTGTCGGCGTTTTTATCAAGGAGGAATACGGCGGGCACGGCCTCGGCTTTCTCGAGCATTCGCTGATCTCTGAAGAGTTCTGGCGCGTTGATCCCGGCTGCGGGCAGTCAATCCTTTCCTGTACGTTCGGCTCGGAGATGGTCCAGGCATTTGGAAGCGAGGAGCAGAAAAAGAAATACCTGCCGCCGCTCGTTGGCGGGGAAGCGATCATAGGCTTCGGGATCACCGAGTCTGATGCCGGAAGCGACGTTGCCTCATTGAAGACAACGGCAGTGAAACAGGGCGACAGCTACATCATCAATGGCAGCAAAATGTTCACGACAAACGGCTGCATTGCAAAACATGTCCTCATCTTCTGCATCACCAACCCTGAAGCAAAGGATGCGCACCGAAGGCACAGCGTGATCCTTGTCGAGACAGACAGGCCTGGTTTCGAGGCCAACAAGATCACCGGCAAGATGGGCATCAGGGCGAACAACACCGCCGAACTGAGCCTCAACAACATCGAAGTTCCGGCTGCAAACCTTATCGGGGAAGAGGGGAACGGGTTTTACCAGCTTATGGATTTCTTCAATAAAACCAGGAACCATGTAGCGGCACAGGGCGTAGGGGTCGCGCAGGGGGCCCTTGAACTTGCCGTTGGCTACGTCAAAAAGAGAAAGGCCTTCGGGAAAACGCTGGGGCATCTCCAGGGGGTCCAGTTCAAGCTCGCGGAGATGGCAACCCGCATAGAGGCCGCACGGGGCCTTTACTGGAGGGCGGCCTACTCGATGGACAAAGG
>JAGOOA010000030.1 GCA_017992765.1 Syntrophorhabdaceae bacterium | reverse complement strand
CGACGCCTTTCAAGGGGGTCATCTTCTCGGGAAATATCTTTCAATTATTGAATAATGTGAAGGCGGTCGGAACGGACCTGATGTTTTACGGGACCTTCGGGTCGCCGTCCCTTTATGTCGAAGATATAAAAATAAGCGGGGTGTGAAAGATAACATGACTGAGCTGAAAAGTTATGCCCTGAGCGGTACGAGAGAGTTGATCCTGCACTATATGGAAAAAAACCCAAGGGGGGCCGTTCTCGATATTCCCTCCGGGCAAGGGGCCTTCTCAAAGGACCTCGAAGAGATAGGATTCACCGTCTTCCTCAGCGACCTGGAGGTGAACAATATACTGTACCAGAACCGCAGGGTTGCGCAGGCCGACCTGAATCAAAACCTCCCCTTCAGGAACGACGGCTTTGATTATGTGATCTGCATCGAAGGGGTGGAGCATATAGAAAACCCCCACCATCTTGTCAGGGAATGTTCCAGGATCCTGAAGGAGAACGGCTGCCTGATCGTTACAACCCCGAATGTGATGACGGTCAAATCGCGCCTGAGGTTTCTCTTCTGCAGCTACCTCGATTATTTCAGGTATTTCGGACCCGTTAAAGGGGAATCGAGATTTTTTGTTGAAGAATTCGACCACCAGCATATCAACCCTGTCTTCTATGGTGAGATGAAGCATATCCTTACGAAATACGGTTTTTCCATAGAAGCGGTCGCGACGAATAAAAAGGTGAAAAAATGGAGATTGATGCACCCATTAATAAAATCGGTTATCAGGCATAAAACAAAAAAGAGATTCCCAAAGGACCCTTTTTACATATCTGATACGCTGCTTGACGGGGAGGATTTGATCTTTATCGCAAGGAAGAATTCGATCGGCAAGGTTGATTGAAAATAGCATGAGAGGTTGCGGGGTTTTATGAAAAAAAAGGTGCTGGCAGTACTTGGCACAAGGCCGGAAGCGATCAAGCTGGCGCCGGTAATCAGGAGGCTGCAGGCCCGCAGTTCGCCGTTCACCACGGTCGTCTGCGCTACGGCGCAGCACAGGCACATGCTCGACCAGGTCCTCTCGATCTTCAAAATATCCCCCGATTATGACCTGAACATCATGAAGGCGAACCAGGACCTCTTCGACATCACGCAGAAAGCGCTGAAGGGGCTCAAGCATGTTCTGGAGACGGTGCGCCCCGATATAATACTGGTGCAGGGCGATACGACAACCGCCTTTATAGCGGGGCTTGCCGCGTTTTACTTTAAAATCCCTGTCGGCCACGTTGAGGCGGGGCTCCGTACATACAACAAATACAGCCCGTTCCCGGAGGAGATAAACAGGCACCTTTTAAGCGTGCTGACCGATTACCATTTTGCCCCTACGGAGTGGAGCAGGTCGAACCTGTTAAAAGAAAGCATTCCGGAAAACAGGATATGGGTAACGGGAAATACGGTGATAGACGCGCTTATGCAGGTGGTCAGGGGCCAGAGGTCAGGGGCCAGGAAAAAGTTCTTTGAGGAGTCTTTCAGAAAGAAGCATGACCTGGAACTATCAACTAAAGACTTGAAACTGATTCTGGTTACAGGCCACAGGCGGGAGAACTTCGGGGAGGGCTTTGAAAACATATGCAACGCGCTGCGGAGGATCGCGGAACAAAGAAAGGACGTGGCAGTCGTATATCCCGTTCATCTGAATCCCAACGTGCAAAGGCCCGTTAAAAAGATCCTCGGCAGAGTAGAGAACGTCCGCCTTATCGAGCCCCTCGGATATGAAGAGTTTGTCTTTTTGATGAGCAGGTCCTATCTGATCCTGACAGATTCCGGCGGTATCCAGGAAGAGGCGCCATCTCTGGGCAAGCCGGTCCTTGTGATGAGGAATACAACCGAGAGGCCCGAAGGGATCGAAGCCGGCGTCGTGAAGCTCGTAGGAACGGGCGAAAAGGACATCATCGACGGCGCGCTGGAATTGTTGGAAGATAAAAGTGCTTACAGAAAGATGTCGCGGTCCGCGAACCCTTATGGCGATGGCAGGGCATCGAAGAAAATAACAGATATTTTGTTTTCTGTTTTACAATAGCCGGTTTATTGGATATAAAGTAATAATAGGTTGATAGTACGGGAAGACCAAAAAGGGGAAGCATTTTAAAATGAAGCTGGTATACGCGATAAGGCACGTCGGGATGACGGGAGGGGTGAAGGTATTTTTTCAGCACGTGGAGCTCCTCAGGAAGCTGGGCCACAGGGTGCACCTCATTACGAGATTTATCGACGAAGAGTGGGGGTTCAAGGTGGAGCCGGAGGTCGTTCCGTCCTTCAGCGATGAGTACGTGCCCGAGGCGGACGGTATTGTTGTTACGACGCCGAAAGACGTGAGAGACCTCTGGGAGATCGCCCGGAGAAGGAAGATACCGCTCTTCCATTTCATGCAGGGTTTTGAGCCGGACTACGTGCTCGAAAGGATCAGGGGGGATGTGGTTCCGGAGTTTTTCCGTTCCAAAGACGTCCTGACGAGGTTGAAGTACGCAAAAAAAATATTAGGATGGAAGCGGAAATTGAGGAGGTTCGACAGGCTTTACAGGCTCCCCGCGGTCAAGATAGCAATCTCCCCCCATCTCGTCGAGGGTGTGGAAAAGAGGTACGGTGTGGCGTGCAACCTTTTGCCGAACGGGATAGACCGGAACGTCTTTTTCCCAAAGGCAGGGGAGCTTGATTACTCAGGTACGTTGAAGATACTTTCGGTGGGCAATTTTACCCTGGAATATAAGGCGATACCGGATATCCTGAATGCCGTTAAGATCTTAAAGGACCAGGGAGAGCCGGTATATTTGACCAGGGTGTCGCCGGCAGATATCCCCGATGCTGAAAGGCGCCATGGAGAGGTGGACCGCTTCCTTGTAAAGGTCTCAGAGAGGGAGATGGCGGATCTATACCGGGAGAGCCATATCCTCATCTCGGCCTCAACCGAGATAGAAGGCTTCGGACTGCCACCGGTTGAAGCGATGAGCACGGGGACCCCGGTGATCCTGACAAAGATATCGCCATTTCTTGCCTTTGACGAGACCCACGATTACGCCTACTTTGTGAATGTCCACAGGCCGGAGAAGATCGCCGAGGGAATTCTGGAGATCGCCGGGAACAAGGCGCTGCGGAAATCGCTTGTCAGGCGGGGATTTGAGGTGTCAGAGAAGTACTCCATCGAGGCTATCGGAAGAAGGCTTGAAGATATACTAAGGAAACATATTGAAAGGAATAGGAGTGAGTGAGCATAAAGGGGGAGAGGAAGGTCGCCCCCCGGTTCTTGTCGATAAAAACGCACCAGGAACGCAGGAGAAGGTGCTCTCGATATTGCAGAATATGGCGCCGGGGAAGCTTCTCGATGCGCCCGCAGGGGAGGGGGCACTTTCGCAGCGGCTTAGAGAAACTCATGATGTTACCCCCGTAGATATTGATGAAGGCTTTTTTAAATTAACAGGCCTTCCCTTCAGGAAGGTAGACCTCAACCAACCCCTTCCTTTCGATGACAGCCTCTTTGACTATGTTGTTTCTATCGAGGGGATAGAGCACCTCGAGAACCCCTTTCTATGCGTAAGAGAGTTCTCCCGTGTGCTGAAGAAGAGCGGTAGCCTTATTCTTACAACACCGAACATAATGTCCGTAAAGAGCCGCACCAGGTTTCTCTTTTACAGTTATCACGATTTTTTCCGTTTTATAAGGCCAGGAGAGGATTTCCGCCACGCGCTGCCGGAATATGAACATGAGCATATTAACCCGATGACCTTTATGGAACTCAGATACGCAATGCAAAAGGCAGGCCTTGAGATAGCCGGAATATTCACGAACAGGTATGTAAAGGCGAAGAGATGGAGCATATTTTACCCGATCATAAAGAAAATGATCCTATCGCTGACAAAAAAGAAATATCCAGGTGACCCTTATATGATCTCAGATGAAGTCCTTGAAGGCGAGGTCATTATCATACGGGCAGTCAAGAAATAATTAAACTAACTAACAAAAAATAATATGGCAATAATGTTTAAATATGTCTTGACTTGTCTTTATTTTGCTGTCATGATGAATATGTTCAGTGGTTGAACATATCGAAAATCATTATTATCCTTCGTCTTCACCAGAACGCAACGGCGGTAGCCTGCCATAAATACAAGCTTTGAGCAGAGAGCTGAGAGCGAACCTCGGCTGGTTTTATGAACGAAGCCCAATTTAAGACCTTGAAAGAGTTTTCCGTGGAAGGTACTATTTCACAGCGGGACCTTTCTAAAAAGATAGGCTTAAGCCTCGGGAGCGTCAACTACATTGTCAAGGAACTTATAAAAAAGGGCTATGTAAAGGCGCAGCGTTTTAAGAACGCATACAATAAGGCAGCATATATCTATGTATTGACGCCAAAAGGCATCAACGCGCGCGTTAAGCAGACCCAGTATTTCCTTCAGGTAAAGATGGAAGAATATGAGAAACTGAAGATGGAGATAGACGAATTGAAGAAGGATGCCTCCAGCCTGGAAGAGGACGTACCGGAGGATACCGTGAAAGGGGAAAAAGACTGATGAAGATACTTATCACAGGGGGCGCCGGGTATGTCGGTTCCGTCCTTACGAATGTCGCGCTCAGCCAGGGCTGCAACGTCGGGGTGGTCGATACCCTTTATTTCGACAGCAAGGTCCCCCTCATACATCTAAACAACCCGAATTACGAGTTCTCACGGCTCGATATGTCTGAGAAAGAAGATATTGCGCCCCTCCTGAAAGGCGTAGATTATATCATCCATACAGCGGCAATCGTGGGGGAGCCTGCGAGCAACAAATTTCCTGAATTGACGGAGAAGACAAATTACGCGGCGGCAAAGGAGATCATCGGGATTGCCGCGAAAAAGGGCGTAAAGGGTTTTGTCTTCCTCTCGACCTGCTCCAACTACGGCATAACCGAAGGGCTTGCGAAAGAGGATGGAGACCTGAAGCCGCTTTCTCTCTATGCCGACACGAAGGTAAGGGTGGAAAGGCTCCTCATGGACGGCGCGTCTGATATCGACTGGATAATCTGCAGGATGTCCACTGTTTACGGTGCGTCCCCGAGGATGCGCTTCGATCTTACAGTGAATGATTTCGCTATGAACGCATACAGAAAGAGGTACCTCGACGTCTTTTTGCCCTATACGTACAGGCCCTATATCCACGTCTATGACGCGGCGAGGGTGATAATGACGATGATAGAACAGTTCGGGAAGGTGCGGAACAATGTCTTCAACGTAGGCTTCAACGGCGAGAACTATCAGAAGATAAAGATCGCAGATATTGTGAAGCAGTTCATTCCAGACCTGAAGATCGATGTCGTTGAGAAGGGCACGGACCTGAGGGATTACCAGGTGGATTTTACAAAGCTTGAAAAATACCTTGGGATGAAGAACCTCTTTACCGTGAAGGACGGCGTGAAGGAGGTTGTGGATATGCTGTCGTTGGGGATCGTCAAAGACCCTGACGCCGATATATACTACAACACAACACCGAGGCTGGAGGGTTTCGTTGCACATTGAGCTTGATGCGCCAAACCTGGGCGAGATAGAGAAAGATTACCTTTCAAAGGTCATCGATTCCGGGTTCGTTTCTACCTTCGGGCCCTATGTTTCGGAGTTCGAAGAGAGGTTTGCCGGATACCTTAACGCAGCAAGAGCGGTGTCTACTCAAAGCGGAACCGCGGCGCTTCATATGGCGCTCTATGAGATGGGGATCGGAAAGGGTGACGAGGTCATCGTGCCCACCCTCACCTTTGTCGCAACGGTAACCCCTGTGATGTATGTGCATGCGAGACCCGTCTTTGCCGATGTTGAGAAAGATACATGGAACATCGATCCAAAAAAGATAGAAGAATGCCTGTCGCCCCGGACCAGGGCGATCATCCCCGTCCATCTTTACGGAAATCCCTGCAACATGGACGCAATCATGGAGATAGCAGAAAAGGCAGGGCTTGTAGTCATTGAGGATGCCACGGAAAGCCTGGGGGCTATATATAAGGGACGCCATACAGGGACGATCGGCGACCTGGGTTGCTTTAGCTTTAACGGGAACAAGACGATCACGACGGGCGGTGGCGGTATGATCGTCGGCAGGAATAAAGAACGTCTGGAGCATATCAAATTTCTCGTCAACCAGGCGCGTGATGAGTCAAAAGGGTACTACCATCCTGAGATAGGATTCAACTACAGGATGACGAACCTTGAGGCAGCGCTTGGAATGGCGCAGATGGAAAGGCTGAACACCTTTTCTGAAAAAAAGAGGCGTTTCAGCGAGATCTACCGCAAAGAGCTGAGCAGCGTACCGGATATTTCCTTTCAGGGACAACACGAGGGCGCCGCAAGCTCATGGTGGCTTACCTGCGTGGCCTTTGGGGAAAGGACAGACCTGCCTTCTCTACAAAAGGCTCTGAGAGAGAAAGGCGTGCCGACAAGGAGGGTATTTATGCCCGTTATTGAATTCCCGCCTTTTGCGGCCGATAACAGCGCGTTCGGAAATTCCCGCGAGATATACGAGAGAGGGCTTTGCCTTCCCAGCTCAACGCTCAACTCGGAAGAGGACATATATTATGTCTGTGCAACGATAAAGGAGCTTGTATCGCAATGATGGAAGATCTGATACTTTTTGGAGGCGGCGGCCATTGCAGGTCCTGCATCGATGTCATCGAAGCGGGGAAGGAATACCATATTGCCGGTATCATAGATGTGGCTGAAAAGGTCAGCCAGTCCGTGCTCGGATATCCCATTATCGGCACCGATGACGACCTTGCCCGTATGGTGAAGAAGTACCGGTATTTTCTTATTACCATCGGACAGATCGGAAGCGCTGAGATAAGGGTAGAGAAATTTAAACATTTGAAGGAGCTTGGAGCAAGCTTTCCGGTGATCGTTTCGCCGCGCGCCCACGTTTCCCGCCATGGCGTTATCGGTGAAGGGACGATCGTCATGCATAACGTTGTGGTGAACGCCGGCGCAAGGATAGGCAGGAACTGTATAATCAATACAGGCGCGATCATCGAGCACGACGCCGTCATCGGGGACCATTGCCACATCTCGACAGCGGCGGTGGTGAACGGCGGCACGACAATAGGAGAAAGGGCGTTCCTGGGAAGCAATAGCGAAACAAAGCAGTATATCGAGATCGGCGAGGGCTCACTGATAAACAGCGGAATAAGCGTGAGAAGGAACGTTCCGCCGGGCAAGAAGATCCTACTGGAAAGACAACGACATTGATGGGAAAAGAACGGACATACATCATCGCTGAGGCAGGCGTGAACCACAACGGGAACGTCGATATCGCGAAGAGGATGATCGACGCAGCGGCACGGGCAGGAGCCGATGCGATCAAGTTCCAGACCTTTGTGCCGGAAGGGATAGCATGCGGAGATGCCCCGAAGGCGGAATATCAGAAGCGGACAACGGGAAGCAGGGGCTCGCAGCTCGATATGCTAAGAAGGCTCGCGCTCGACAACGATGCGCATAGAAATCTTTTTGGATACTGCGGCAGGAAAGGGATAGTCTTTTTGTCCAGCCCCTTCGACATGCAGAGTATCGACCTCCTCAACAGCCTTGGTCTTAAAGTGTTTAAGATACCCTCGGGCGAGATGACAAACCTGCCATACCTGCAAAAGATAGGGGGCCTGAAAAAGAAGGTCATCATGTCCACGGGGATGGCCGATATAAAGGAGATCGACGGGGCACTGAAGGCACTTATCAAGGCGGGCACCGCGAAGCGGAACATCACGCTGCTCCACTGCAATACGGAGTACCCCACGCCCTTTGAGGATGTGAACCTCCTTGCGATGATGGCAATGAGAAAGAGGTTCGGCGTGAAGGTGGGCTATTCCGACCATACGCCGGGGATAGAGGCGTCCGTGGCAGCCGTTGCCCTCGGCGCAGAGGTCATCGAGAAGCATTTCACCCTCGACCGCAAGATGAAAGGCCCCGACCACAAGGCATCTCTTGAACCGAAAGAGCTTGAGGCGATGGTCGCCGCCATAAGAAATATCGAGAAGGCCCTCGGCGACGGGATCAAAAGGCCGTCGCCCTCCGAGATAAAGAACAGGGACATAGCGCGAAAGAGCATAGTAGCCTCCAGGGATATTAAAAAAGGCGAGATATTCTCGGAAGAGAACATCACAGCGAAACGCCCCGGCACAGGCATAAATCCCATGATGTGGTACAAGGTGATCGGCAAAAAGGCAAAGCGTGATTTCAGGGCGGATGAGCTGATAGAGGCATGACGGAAGGACGAAAGCGGTAGTATTTCGTATATAGTGAAAGGCTTTAAAAGTCTTTTGCAGTTCACTATATACTATATACGATATACTATATACTGCTCTACGATATACTGTATGGCCAAATCGAAACGTAAGATCGCAGTTGTGACGGGGACGCGGGCGGAGTACGGCCTCCTGTACTGGATCATCAAGGGCATCCACGAAGACCGTGGTCTTGAACTGCAGCTCATAGCTACCGGGATGCACCTGTCCGCCGAGTTCGGCAATACCGTCAAGGAGATCGAGAAGGACGGCTTTCCGATTGCCGACAGGGTCGAGATGCTTCTTTCCTCAGATTCAGGGGTATCGACCGCCATCTCAATGGGCGTCGGCATTACAGGATTCGCAAGGGCATACGAGAGATTGAGCCCTGACATCATCCTTGTCCTCGGAGACCGCTTCGAGATATTCTCCGCGGTCGCAGCCGCGGTGCCCCTGAGGATACCCGTGGCCCATATCCACGGCGGCGAGGCAACGGAAGGCGTCATGGACGAGCAGTTCCGCCATGCCATCACCAAGATGAGCTCAATCCATTTTCCCGCAACGAAGAGGTATGCCGACAGGATCATTCAGATGGGGGAGAGGCCAGACAGGGTTTACTGCTTCGGAGCCCCGGGCATGGATAACATAAACCGGCTGAATCTGCTGAACAGGAAAGAGATCATCCGGGAACTCGGCCTGCCCGAAAAAGGCAAGACAGGCGTCGTCACGTTCCACCCCGAGATCGTCGAGGATTTTCATGTTGAATCCCAGGTAAAGGAACTTTTAAGGGCGCTCTTGGAAGCAAGGGACATCTTCTGGGTGATCACCATGTCGAACGCAGACCCGGGCGGCAGATCCATACAGACCCTGCTGGACAAGTTCGTCCGGGAAAATGGCTCCAGGGCGAAGATGTTCCCATCCCTTGGCCAGTTGAGATATCTCTCACTCCTGAAACATGCCGACCTAATGGTTGGGAACTCATCGTCGGGCATCGTCGAGGCGCCTTCATTCAGGCTCCCCGTGGTGAATATAGGCGACAGGCAGGGCGGCAGGATACGTTCCGGGAACATCATCGACGTTCCTGTATGCAGAAAAAAGGACATCTTGAAGGCGATCCGTAAGGCGATCGGCGATGATTTCAAAAGATCGTTGAAGGGACTTAAGAACCCCTATGGGAAAGGCAACGCCAGCGAAAAGATCGTGAAGGCGCTGAAGACAATGGACCTAAGCGGCATAGTAAAGAAGCAATTCCACGAGATGCCTCGATGAAGGCAATGAGGGTACAGAATGGACAAGATTAAACTGAAATCGCTCCTTGTCCCGCCGGATACGACGATTAAAAAGGCCATGCGGCGGCTCAGCGAGACATCTGAGAAGATACTCTTCGTTGTAGGCGAAAGGGAAGCCCTTCTTGGAACCGTCACTGACGGAGACATCAGGACGGGACTCATCAATGGGCTTAAATTCTCAGATATTATCGAGTTGGTCATGAACCGCCAGTTCACTGCCGTTAAGGAAGGTACGCCCGATCTGAGGCAATACGTAAAGGCGCTTATGGTGGAGAACAAGATTGAGCAGATACCGGTAATCGACAACGAGGATATCATTATTGACGTCCTTCTCTGGACCGACATACTTGGAAAAGGGAAAGGGGCAAAACCGAAAAGGGCCTTTGAGAACCCTGTGGTTGTCATGGCCGGAGGCAAAGGCACACGCATGGACCCGTTTACGCGCATACTTCCGAAACCGTTGATCCCCATTGGCAATAAGCCTGTCATTGAGCTTATCATGGAGAGCTTCTATAAATTCGGTTTTCACCGGTTCATCTATTCTCTTAATTACAAGAAAGAATACATAAAGCTCTTTCTCAGGGAGGCAAAACTTCCTTATGAGATCGACTGGATCGAGGAAGACGATTATTACGGCACTGCGGGCAGCCTGTTTCTTCTTAAGGACAATATTAAAGAGACATTCTTTGTGACGAACTGCGATTCGCTCCTGAGCATCGATTACGGAGACGTCCTGAGGTGGCACAGATCAAACGGCGCCGCCATCACCATCGTCGGCTGTCATAACGAGATAAAGATCCCCTTTGGTGTTCTCCACCTGAGCAACGGCGTACTCGAAGGGATCATCGAAAAACCGGTCCACGACACGATCATCAATACAGGCGTCTATGTTATGGAACCGGAGACGCTGAAACATCTCGGCAGAAAAAAACATATGGACATGAACGAACTGATTGAGAAAGTGTCCAAACGCAAAAAGGTTGTCGTCTACCCAATATATGGGGGATGGATCGACATCGGCCAATGGGAAGAATACAAAAAAAGCGTTGAACAATTCGGAGGTCTGAACCTTTCATGAAAAACCGTTATACCACAGTCCATTACAACGAAGAATTACGGCCTTATACCCTATATCCGGAAAAGCTCTGCAACCACCTGGCGGATAATTATTTCAGGAGAAGATCGGGTAAGCTGCTGGACCTGTGCTGTGGCAGGGGAGAGCACATGGAGATCTTTCGGAAGATAGGCTTCGAGGCCTACGGGATCGACATGGATACCGTTGCAAGGGACAAGGGGCTCAACGTGGCCGTCGCCGATATCGAGAACGAACCTTTCCCCTTTGAGGACAATTTTTTCGATGCGATCATGATGAAGTCCGCCATCGAGCATATCCGCAATATCGATAACGTGATGAGCGAGGTCTACCGGGTGCTGAAACCGGGGGGGTCTTTCCTCGCGACAACCTGCGACTGGAAAAAGAATTACAAGGTCTTCTACGATGACTACACTCACAAAACGCCCTTTACCAAGGCGTCCATGGAAGACATGTTCAAGATGTTCGACTTCAGGAATTTCTTCGTTGAACACTTCTACCACCTTCCTTTTACATGGAAAAACCCATTCTTTAAAGGCCTCACAAGGATTTTTGCCTTAATGCCGTTAAAATATACCCAGACAACCGAACTGACAGAATTCAAAAAACTTATCAGATTTTCAAAAGAGGTCCAGCTCCTCGGCTATGCCGAAAAATAATTTGAAAGGCACTGCATGAAAGACAATAGAAGGCTTCGCATATACCTGGGCGATCTTGTCCACAACTTCCTCGGCGGAGGATCCTATATGTTCCCTCTCAATATAGGGTTTCTGTCATCGTACGCGAAAAAGGTCTTTGGGGATGAGATCGATATAGAGCTTTATAAATACCCGGGAGAGCTCATGGAAAGATTAAAGAGCGATCCACCGCATATCCTCGGTCTCAGCAATTATACGTGGAGCGCCAATCTGAACAACGAGATCTCGGGGTTTGCGAAGTCTGTTGACGCAACAACCATGGTAGTGTGGGGCGGGCCCAATATCAATCAGACCAATGACGGATATGTTGAGTTTTTCAGGAAAAATCCGATGGTGGATTTTTATGCAATTAATGAAGGGGAGCCGGGGTTTGCGAACCTGCTCAGGCAGTTCATTGAGAATAGCGCTGACGTCGAAAGAAGCAAACAGTGTCCGATAGACGGCTGTGTGTTCTTTAACGGAGAGCCGATATGCGGAAAACGGCTCGATAGGATAGAAGACGTAGATATCATCCCGTCGCCATACCTTACCGGAACGCTCGACAAGTTTTTCGATTACGACCTGATCCCAATTATAGAAACGAACAGGGGCTGCCCTTTCACCTGTACCTTCTGCGCCCAGGGGCTTGTGTCGCAGCACAGGGTCAAGATGTATGATATCGACAGGGTGCTCGAAGAGCTGGATTATATCGCGGATCACGTGAAAAAGACAAACCTCCTCTGTTTCGCCGACGCGAATTTCGGCATTGCGGGGAGGGACATTAAAATAGCAGAGCGGATCAGGTTCCTCCAGCAAACAAGGGGCTATCCGAGACGGTGCACGATCAACTGGGTAAAGACAAGAAAGAGCATAGAGATCGCTGAGATAATGGGGGAGGCGACATACCTCGTGTCATCCTTGCAGTCGCTTGACCCGGTGGCGTTAAAGAACGTCAAGCGGAGCAACATAGACGGTAAATACTTCCGGGAGATCGTAGATCATGTCAACAGGGCCGGAGGGGTTTCCGGCACAGAGATAATCCTGGCGCTCCCGGGAGAGACAAAAGAGAGCCACCTGAACAGCCTCAGAACCCTTTTTAGCTGGGATGTCAGCTATATAATCTGCTACAACTGTCTCCTCATCGACGGCAGCGAATTGACATTGCCGGACCAGCGAAAAAGGTTCCAGCTTGAGACAAAGTTCAGGCTTATCGACAGCGCCTTCGGGCAATATGATGGCATCATGTCCTTCGAGTGTGAGGAGGGCATCCGGTCGACGTCGACCATGTCCGAAGAAGAGATTCTTTTTTTCCGCCCCGTCCACTGGCTCATCCAGTTCTTCTGGAACTACCGGTGCTACTTCGATCTGATGAAATTCGTCTATTCCAAAGGGATCAACCCCGTTGATTTCATCGTTGCGGTGATAGAAAATTCACATCGCGCGCCGCAGTCGGTCAGCTCTCTTTTCAATGATTTCCGCGACGAGGCAAAAAATGAGTGGTTTGAGACCCCCGAGGGCCTTCGCGGCTATTACAGCAAGCAGGAAAACTTCTCTTTTATTCGGGATGGCGGCGTCGGAAAGATGAACGGTAAATATACATGGCGCGTTATCCTGGAATGCAAGAAGGATTTCGATTCCTATGTCGGATCTGTGGCCTCGGAAATGCTGCCCGACTGCAAAAGCGAGATCGATGATTTGGTTACGTTTACTTCGCATGCATTGCTCGATTTCAGCAATGGAATAGATTTCAGCGCAACCAGGGAAGTAGAGTTTGCATATGACATCCTCGCATGGAGGAGGAACAGGTACGATGGCGACCTTGAAAAGAGGAAGAACAAGAAATTCTTCTATTTCCCCGAAGAGAAAGAGAAGGCCTTGAACGTGCTCCTCGATCAGTACCGGCACCAGAATATGAACGTTACGATGAGGAAGATGACGGAGCATATGCGCATCACCGATCTTTACTATGATGTAAAAGAGGTATGATGCAAATACTGAGAAATCCTAATATCGAAGCACCAAATTCTAAACAATATCAAAATTCAAATATCAAATGTTCCAAACAGGTGCCTTCCAGCACGTTTTGAATTTTGAATATTCGAATTTGTTTAGGATTTCGATATTCGAATTTCGGATTTCATTTATAAAATCTGATTTTGGGAATTGACATTAGCTGTAATGTGGTTTTCCTATAATAGAATATATACTTGAAGGGGGATTGATGAAAGATTATCTGCGTGAGAATGTCCGTTTTATCGTGAGGACGGAGATGCTTGTCGGCAATGAGATCGCGAAGGAACTGCCGAACCGCTTGAAGGACCTTGAGATGAGCAGGGCAGGGCTGGTGATCGACAGCGGTCTCTATGAGAACAATGCATATGTGAAAGAGGTCATCGAGCTTATGAGGGCGCAGTTGGGGGAGGTCGTGCTTCTCGTAAGCGAGATGCCTGAGCCCACATACGATTATCTGGATAAGGTGAAAGTGCAGTTCGAGGCACATGACCTTGATTGTTTCGTCGGCATCGGAGGGGGCAGCACCCTCGATCTGGCAAAGGGCCTCGCGACGCTTAAGACCAACAAAGGAGATGCGATCAATTACAGGGGATTCGGCAAGGTGAAGAATGTGCCGCTGCCGGTGATCGCGCTGCCTTCGACAGCAGGTACGGGCAGCGAGGTGACGCCTTACGCTGTTTTCATCGACACGAAGGAGAAATGGAAATTCGGCATCAATACGGAATACAACTATCCCAGGCTTGCGCTCTACGACCCGCATTTTCTCGACAGCTGTCCCTTCAATATATACGCTTCGTCGGGAATGGACGCGATGACGCACACTCTCGAAAGCTTCGTTGCAAAGAACGCCACCGTGCTGTCGAGAAACTTCTCCCGGCAGGCATTTAAGTTGTTGTTCGAGAACCTGAAGAAGATCGCAAAAGGCGATTTCTCGAACGAGACAAAGCTTAACCTGCTCGTTGGGAGCGGATGCGCGGGCATCGCGTTGATGAACGCAGGGGCGGGACCAGCGGGCGCATTGAGCTATCCGCTCGGGGTGTATTTCGATGTACCCCACGGACTCGCGGGCTCAGTGTTCCTTTCTTCAGTGATAAAGCACAATGTAAAGGCCGGCTACGCTGAATACGCGGAGCTCTTCGACCTTGTGTTCAACGAAAATGCCCTTTCTGCTCAGGAGAAATCGCTCCGATTCGCAGACGAGATCGTAAGACTGTGCGAGGAGTTGCGCATACCCACTTCCCTTAAAGGCTTCGGCGTGAAGACCGAGGCAGACCTGAGGCAGATCATCGATAACTCGATGCAGCTGAAAGCGGCCTTTGAGCAGAACCCGATACCATTCGGCATCAAAGAGATAGAGGAGACGATCTATTCGCTTAAATAGACCCTATCCTAAAAAATATCGAAATCCTAAGCACGAAGCACTAAACAATATCTAAATTCAAACATCAAATGTTCAAAACAAAGGCATGTCGCCGTTTTTGAATTTCGAGCATTTTAATTTACGTAGAAAATAGTCTATCCTGGCATATAATGAGAGCATGGTATCGGGATATCCCGGAGCAAACCGTCGTGAGGCAAGGAAGCTCGGTCTTTTGCCGGAAGGCAAAAGTTCCGAAGCCGAACGCGAGCGAATGTAGCCGCAGGAGCGGAATGAGCGTGTTTGCGGGGGATGTTCCGACGCCATGCTCATCCTTATGGAGTACGGTCCTGAATGCATCATTTTCGTTATTTAAGGGTCCCACGCGAAGCGCGGCATGGGTAATTGTTTAGGATTTCGATATTATGATTTTGGATTTCATTTCGATATACGATATACGAACTACGATATACGATTTATTATGAGCCATAAGCCGGTTCCTTGCCGGATTAAATCAAAATAAGAGGAGATAGCATGAAATTTGACCGTTCAATGGAAATCTACGAGAAGGCGCTGGACGTTATACCGATGGGGACCTCGACGTTCAGCAAGAACCCGAACCTCTTTGTCATAGGCGCTTCGCCGCTCTACATCCAGTCGGCAAAAGGATGCATGCTCTATGACGTGGACGGCAACGAGTTCATCGACTACTCGATGGCGCTGGGGCCGATCATCCTCGGCTACGCGAACGCCGAAGTGAACAAGGCCGCAAAAAAGGGGATAGACGAGGGGCTTGTCTACACGATCTCTTCGCCTGAGGAGTCCATGCTCGCAGAGAGGCTTATCGAAATCATACCCTGCGCCGAGATGGTGCGCTTTTGCAAGAACGGCTCGGATGTATGCGAGGGCGCCATAAGGCTTGCCCGGAACTACACTCAGAAGCTGAAGATCATGACTGTCGGAGGCTACCACGGTTTCCATGACTGGTTCATCGTTTCGACGCCCCGGAACAAAGGAGTCCCCAAGGTGATGGCGGAATGGATCCTGACGCATGGCTATAATGATATAGATTCAATAGAAAAGACGATCAGCGCCCAGGGCAACGAGATAGCCGCGCTGATCATGGAGCCGGTGATCAACTACGAGCCGAAGCCCGGTTTTCTTGAGAGGATAAGGGAGCTGACCGAGAAGAATAATATTGTGCTGATCTACGACGAGATGAAGACCGGCTTCCGCCTCCATATAGGAGGGGCGCAGAAGTATTTGAACGTTGTGCCCGATCTGGCAGTCTACGCGAAAGGGCTTTCCAACGGGTTCCCGTTGAGCGCGCTTGCAGGCAGGAAGTATCTCATGAAGCAGTTCGAGGACGAAGCATGTTTCTTCTCGGGATCCTATGCAACCGAGAAGGCCTCTCTCAACGCGGCGCTGAAGACCCTGGAGATACTTGAGAGGGATAAGGTCATAGAGCAGAACTGGAAGATGGGAGATGTCCTCAAAAGAGGGGTAAGAAAAATAATCAATAGACACAACCTCCATGAGTTTGTCAACATCGTTGGGTTCGCCCCTATGACGCACTTTGTAATGGTCGATTACAAGGGCTTTACCGTCAACGAGATCAGGTCGTTTGTGCAGCAGGAATGCGTAAAGCGGGGAATCCTCTTCGTGGGCTACCACCATATATGCTTCGCGCACAGGAAAAAGCATATAGACCGCACCCTGAAGGTCTACGACGAGGTATTGTCAATGATGAAGCAGGCGATAGACGACGGAACCCTAAGGGATAGGATCGAAGGAAAGCCGATAAGCGCCTTTAGCGTGAGGTCGAATTAACGGCCTATGAAGTTCCTTGTCATCGGATACGGCTCGATAGGAAAAAGGCACGCCGCCAACGTGGTCTCTCTGGGCCATCAGGCCGTCCTACTCAGGCATGCCAAAGGCAATGAGAACAGGGAAGGGTTCAGGGAATATTATAGCCTCGAAGAGGCGCTCAAAAATGAAAAAGGCATCGACGGCGCCATCATCTGTTCGCCGACAACAAGCCACCAGGATGATGTGGAGCGGTTGATAGGCAGTAATATACCCTTTCTCCTGGAAAAGCCTCCCGCCTATGAACTTGAGCAGGCCGGGCGGATGCAGGCGGTCATAGAATCCAGAAAGTTCACCTTATACGATATAGGGTTTAACCTGAGGTATCATCCGGTAATAGGGTTCATCAAGGATTTCCTGCCGAACGTAGGGAAGATCTACACGACGAAGATCTATGTCGGTTACTATCTTCCATACTGGAGGAAGGGGATCGATTACCGCGATTCGTCAAGCGCGAAAAAAGAACTTGGAGGCGGTGTCCACGTGGAGCTCGCCCACGACATAGACTATATGCTCTGGTTGATAGGGCGCCCGGAAAAGGTGGTCGGGTATGTGAACAGGGTGAGCGACCTCGAGATATCCACAGACGATATCTGCTCGGCCTTATTGAAATACGGCGATGGTTCCGTGGCTGAGGTGCACCTCGACTATCTTTCGCATAAATACCTGAGGGGGGGCCAGGTCATCGCGCAGAACGGGACCCTTGAATGGCAATGGAATCCGGCTGAAGGCAACGTATCATATTTTGACAAAGGAAGCTCCGGTTCCCAAGAGGCCTTTTCGGTAGGGCCCGGCTACGATTTCAATACGACCTATACAGATGAATTGAAACATTTTATCGATGTAATAAATGGCAGGGCGAAAAGCAAGGTGGACATTGCCCATGCCGTTGAAACAATGAAGGTCATTCATGCCATTGAGGTGTCTGACAGGGAAGAGAAATGGATCGCCATGAAGGAGATTGCCCTATGAAGAAGCTTGTTATTATTTCTGGAGGCCTCGGCGTCCTTGGCCAGAGCTACGCGAAGGCGCTGGAAGAAGAGGGTTATGACATACTTTTACTCGACACGAAAGAGATCCCGAAGGATAAGAAGATCTACGGTGAACTGTTCCAATGTGATATCTCGGATGAGAAAGATATTAAAAGATTGCAGGGCCATCTGACATCGATGGAGTGCGAGGTCTGTGGCCTCATCAACAATGCGTCATGCCAGCCACCGGGGTTTACCAACGAGCTTGACGATTATTCCGCAGAGACATTCCGCAAGGTCCTTGACGTAAACCTGGTAGGAAGCTTTCTGCTCACGAAGACGGTGATTCCCTTCATGAAGAAGCAAGGGTTCGGCAGCATCATCAATATAGGTTCAATCCAGGGTGTTGTTGCGCCCACATTCCAGATCTATGAAGGCATGAACATCACGTCGCCGCTGGTGTACGCCGTTGCAAAGGCGGGGATGATCCATTTCTGCAAATGGGTGGCCGCGAAATACGGGAAATGGGGCATCCGTTGCAATGCCATATCTCCTGGCGGTGTGGGAGATTCCCAGAGGGGCGGAAGCGAATTCGCGAAGACATACGCATCAAGGACGCCGCTGGGGAAGATGGCTGATTCCAGCGACGTCGCGGAGGCGGTAAAATTTCTCATAAGCGACAGATCCAAATACATCACAGGCCAGAACCTCCTCGTAGACGGAGGATGGACGATATACTGATAGACCGTCAGCAAAAAGGCAGGATGAGGTTCAGGCTAAGGTTAAGCAAATCACGATAAGCTATATAAGGAAGACAATCAATGTATAAAGGCAAAAGGATACTGGCGGTAATAACGGCAAGGGGAGGGAGCAAAGGCCTCCCCGGCAAGAACATAAAGCCGCTCCTTGGAAAGCCGCTTATAGTATGGACGATCGAAAAGGCGCTGGAGAGCGCCTGTATCGACAGGGTGGTCGTATCAACCGACAGCGATGAGATCGCCACGGTTGCCAGTGAGCACGGCGCAGAGGTGCCGTTCAAAAGGCCGAAGAGGCTATCGGGCGACAGGGTAGGGTCCTACGACGTGGTTGCCCATGCCATTGAATACCTTGCCCGAAAAGGGGATGTTTTTGATTATGTGGCGCTCCTTGAGCCGACCTCGCCGCTCAGGAAAAAGGCCGACATAGACGGTGCAATAACGAAGCTTATCGATAACGAAAAAAAGGCTGACAGCTTGGTCAGCTTTGGGCAGGTCACGCTGGAGCATCCCGCGGTAATTAAAAAGGTAAGCAGCAGAGGATATATGGTCCCCTATGTGAAGAACCCGGAAAAGGCGACGGGAAGGCAGGGGTACAGCGCCGCCTATTTTCCGTACGGTGTAATATACCTCACAAAAATAAGCGCCTTCTACAAATATCAAAGCTTTTATCAGCCGAGAACAATCCCCTATTTTGTAGAAAGATGGCAGTGCTATGAAGTTGATGACATCTATGATTTTATGGTGATCGAGACTATTCTAAAAAATAGAACCCTTCAAAATGATAATCGAAAATAGAGTAAGTTTGTAAAGATGAAAAATAACATGATTAAAAGAATAGTTTTTATTGTAGTAGGTGGATTAGGTGAAAGAGACTATAAAAGATATGGTATTGAGATATTACAAAATTATAAGTTTAAAGTCGAAGTGTGGGATTTAACAAATATACTGTATCCAGATACTCCTGAAGAAAATAAAGATTCCAAAGGATGCAAATATAGTGAAATAAGAGTATTTAAAGACAAAAAAGAGGTAACATATAATTTGTTATCGTTAACATCAAGAGATTTTGTCATTAACATGTTAACTTACGATCCGTGGAGTCTAATGATCTACAGGATTTTAAGCAAATCTATAGCTGGTTACGCTGTCTGTTGCGCAAATAGTGTGCCGGTGCCTGAAGAAATAAAGAATTTTAATCACATGGCACGACGTCTTTTTGATATGGTGAGTCATGGTAGCTATTTTATTCTGTTAAAACAAATTTATTTAAGATTTTCTAAGTACTATAAAAAACTAATTAAACCTGCAGCAATAGCATTAACTGGTGGGAAAAACAGCTCTATAAGCCAATACGTTATAAATGATAAGACTGAATTGATTAAAATACATACCTTTGATTATGATCTGTATTTAGATGAAATAAAGTTACCGTATAAAGACAAATACGTTGCTGTTTTTTTAGATAGCATGTTCACCATGGATCCCGAGATGAGCATGCATAATATTAAACAAAGAATTAATTCTAAAGAATATTTTTACTTACTCAACGGTTTCTTTGATTATATAGAAAAAGAGTTAAATATTGAAGTTATTATAGCAGCACACCCACGATCCTTTTATGATAGCTTGCCGGACTGTTTTAACGGACGTAAATGTATAAAAGGACAAACAATTAAATTAATAAGAGAATCATATCTGGTCATGGCTCATTATAGCACTGCTGTAAATTTTGCAAATCTCTTTTATAAACCAATTATTTTTATGTCGTCAACCAAAATGCAAAACACAAGAGATGGTTATTTTATAAAAGAAATGGCAAAATGGCATGGAAAGAATCCTGTTGAAATAGATAGATTGGAAAATATTAATTTAAAACAGGAAATTTATGTAAATAGAGAAGCTTATAAACATTATAAAGAGTCATATATAAAAGATGAGAATACTATCAATGAGCCGTTTTGGGAAGTTGTTGCCAAAAGGTTAAAAACGGATTTTCAAAGTAAGGAGAAATATGAATAATTTTGACGACAAAACAATATTAATTACAGGTGGTACAGGTTCTTTCGGGAAACGATGTACTGAAACTATTTTAAAGCGATATACACCTAAGAGATTGATTATTTTTAGCCGGGATGAGCTAAAACAATATGAAATGTCCCGGCAATTTTCCGAAAAAGAGTTCCATTGTATACGTTATTTTTTAGGCGATATACGGGACAAGGAAAGATTAAACAGGGCGTTTCATAACGTTGATATAGTGATCCATGCTGCCGCATTAAAACAGGTACCATCTGCAGAGTACAATCCTTTTGAAGCTGTTAAAACAAATATTCTCGGCAGCCAAAATGTAATTAACGTAGCTATAGATCAAGGGGTTAAGAGAATTATATTTTTGAGTACGGATAAAGCCGCAAATCCGGTAAATTTATATGGTGCCACTAAGCTTTGTTCCGAAAAGTTATTTATTGCCGGTAATTCTTATGTCGGTTTCAATCATTCGATATTTAGTGTTGTGCGCTACGGAAACGTTGTAGGAAGTAGAGGAAGCGCAATACCTTTATTCTTAGAATACAAAGAAAAGGGTTATTTGCCGATAACAGATCCTAAGATGACGAGATTCTGGATAACTTTAGAGCAGGGCGTCAATTTTGTTTTGCAGGGTATCGAAAGGATGGTGGGAGGGGAAGTGTTTGTTCCGAAACTGCCAAGCATGAATATAATGGATCTTGCAAGGGCTATCGCGCCTAAATGCAAGTACGAAGTTATTGGTATCAGGCCGGGGGAAAAGTTGCATGAGGTTTTGATTACCAGGGAAGATGCAAGAAGGACTATAGAATTCGATGAATATTATCTAATACAACCGGATTTCAATTATTGGGGAAAACGTTTTAATATAAATTCCGGTAAGTTAGTTCCGGAGAATTTTGAATACAACTCGGAAAGTAATCCACAAAAATTGACTGTTAATGATATGAGAAAAATAATATCTTGCCTATAGCATAGTAATAGTAACGATTCGTAAGACCTTATAAAATGAGGATATCAAGTGTACCAATCCTAATGAAAACAGCAATAATAATACAAGCGCGCATGACATCAACCAGGTTACCGGGTAAGGTCTTGATGGAAGTCCTGAACAAGCCATTGTTGGAAATCCAAATGGAAAGATTGATGAAATCGAAACATGCAGACCAGATTATTGTTGCAACAACTACCAACGAGGATGATCAACCAATAATTAAACTATGCAATAAATTGGGTATTGAATGTTTTAGGGGATCAGAAAATGACGTTCTTGCAAGGTATTATCTTGCAGCAAAGAAATTTATGGTTGATGTAATCGTGCGAATTACATCTGATTGCCCATTAATTGATCCGGTAGTGGTTGACAAGGTAATCGACTATTATAAAACAAACTACCCACGATATGATTATGTTTCAAACTGTTTAGAGAGAACATATCCCCGTGGTATGGACACGGAGGTTATTTCATATGTTGCCCTTGAAAAAGCATTCATTGAAGCCAGTGCGCTGACGGATAGAGAACACGTAACTACATTTATCCGAATGAATCCGAGATATTTTAGACTTGCAAATATACGATATCAAAGAGATTATAGTTGCCATAGGTGGACAGTTGATACAAAAGAAGATTTTGAGTTAATAAAGTTAATTATAGAAACTATTTTCCCTCGCACCCGTTTGTTTACCTTGGAAGACTGTATAAAATTGATTGAATTGCATCCGGAATGGTCAAAGATCAATATGCATATAAAACAGAAAATGTGACAGGTTGTTAATCGATAAAGAAATGATTTGCAAAACGAAAAGGCGGTGCATTTATTTTCGAGCGGATTCATCAATTGAAATTGGCACGGGGCACGTAATAAGATGCCTTTCGCTTGCTGATGTTTTAAAAAAAAACGGGTTTAGCATTTATTTTATTTGTCGGGTAAATAAAGGAGATATAAACCATATCATCAAAGATAGAGGTTACACAGTTTACGAGCTGCCCTCTAAAATAACGCGTAAAATGGACATGTTATTGACAGGAGAAATATTAAATAAGGTGAAAGGAAAACCCGATTGGTTGATCGTTGACCACTACAATGTCGATTTTACGTGGGAATCATACGTGAAGGACTATGTGAAGAAGATAATGGTTATCGATGATTTTACGAACAGGCGTCACAACTGCGATCTTTTGTTAAATCAGAATTTATATAAAAATATGGAAAAAAGATATGGAGGGATGGTGCCGGAGGGATGCAGGATGCTGCTCGGCACACGATATATCCTGCTGCGTGAACAATTCCTGGCCTTACGAAAGAGACGGAAGAGATTTAAAAAGGATATAAAAAGAATAATGATCCTAATTGGCGGTACCGATCCGACAAATGAAACCTTGAAGAGCCTTGAAGCCTTTAAATTGCTGGACAGGGATGACATCGAAGTTGATGTTGTGGTGGGTGCGACCAATCCGCACAGGGACCGTATCAAAAAAGCTTGCGGCTCGATGCCTAACGTCCATTACCACTGTCAGGTAGATAATATCGAAGCACTGCTATTCAAGGCAGATATAGCGATCGGTTCAGGAGGTTCAGCGTCATGGGAGAGATGTTTTACGGGTGTTCCATCAATCATTTCCAGTTTTGCGAATAACCAAATAGAAATATCTGAAAACCTTCACAGGCATGGCATCGCTGTAAACCTTGGATGGTATGAAGATATCACATCGGAAGACATTGCGGTTGCCATCAAAAGGCTTATTAATAATCCAACAAAAAGGATGAAAATGATATTAAAAGGGAAAAAGATAGTAGATGGAAAAGGAGCATACAGGGTTGCTAATGCCATACAAGAGATGTCAAGAAAGAGATGAAAAAGGATTTCAGTAAAAACTTCAATATCGGGAATGTACAGTTGATCAGCTTTCTCAACCTCACCGGAGAAGAAAAAGAGATGGTGCGGCGGTGGAGAAACAATGCGGTTATATCGCAATGGATGTACCAGGACCACAGGATATCCAGGAAAGAGCACGCCGCCTATATTAAATACCTGGCAACATGCAACGATACCTTTTGCTGGACCGTGAAAAAGAAAAACGTATATATCGGCGTCATCAATTTGAAAAAGATCGATCATAAAAATGGGAATGCTTATCTTGGAATTTATGCTAATCCCGATAGCGGTATCGCTAAACCGGGCGGACTATTGATCGATTGCCTCAAAAACCTTTCATTCAATATCCTCAAACTACACACGCTTAAACTGGAAGTTTTGAAGAACAATAGAACAGCGATCTCTTTTTACAAGAGATCGGGCTTCGTGAGAGAAGGTATGCTGCGTCAATTTGTTATGAAAGGCGGAGAATGGCATGATGTAATTGTCATGGGTATTATAAACGATAAAGAAGGACGATGATGAACGACATAAAGATACAAAAAAGGCATATTGGAGAAAATCACCCTGCATTTATTGTTGCTGAACTATCCGCCAATCATAACCAGAGCTTAAGTACGGCCATAAAGACGATCAAGGCAATGAAAAAAGCAGGAGCAGATGCCGTGAAGCTCCAGACATATACACCCGACACGATCACAATCGATTCGGAAAAGAAATATTTTCAGATAAAACAGGGCACCCTGTGGGACGGGAAAACCCTTTACCAGTTATATATGACAGCCTATACACCATGGGAATGGCAACCAAAATTAATGAATGTCGCCGAAGATTTAGGTCTTATATGTTTTTCAACGCCCTTTGACAAAACGGCAGTTGACTTTCTTGAAGATATGAAGGTGCCCGCATACAAGGTAGCATCTTTCGAAATTACCGACTTGCCGCTTATCGAATACCTTGCTTCTAAAAATAAGCCTGTAATTATCTCAACCGGGATAGCCACGATTGAAGAGATAGGGGATGCAGTTTATGCATGCCGGAAGGCCGGGAATAACAAGATCGCCCTGCTGAAATGTACATCAGAGTACCCGGCTGTTTTGAAAGATATAAACTTAAAAAATATTCCCTTGCTTGCAAGGCGATTCAAAACGGTAATTGGTTTATCGGACCATACAACAGGTATTGCAGTCCCTGCCGCCGCCGTGGCACTCGGAGCATCTATTATTGAAAAACATTTTATTTTAGATCGTAAAGCAGGTGGACCTGACAGTGCTTTTTCTTTGGAACCAGATGAATTCGGGAGAATGGTAAAAATAATACGCGAAACCGAGGATGCTCTCGGGAACTCAGAATATCAACTAACCCCAGGCATGGAAAAAAACAGACGTTTTTCAAGGTCCCTTTTTGTGGTAGAGGATATCCCTGCCGGCGGTATTTTTACAGAAATGAATATACGATCGATAAGACCTGGAGATGGTCTTTCTCCAAAGTACATGAAAAAACTACTTGGGAAAAAAGCGTCTAAAAAAATATCAAAAGGAACCCCTTTGGACTGGAAGCTGGTAAAATGATTGACATCAGGTTATATTAAATATTGAGAAGAAACTTAAACGAAATGCATAAAAAAGTATGTATTTTAGATTATGGCGCTGGTAACGTAAATTCTGTATATAACATCTTTAAGATGTATACAGAAGTCAATGTGTCGAATAACTTGTCGATAATAAAAGATTCTACACATATTGTTTTACCGGGTGTAGGTGCCTTTGAAACTACAGTGGAAAAAATCATAAAATTATTACCGATTGATGACATAAGGAATATTGTGTTCAATGAAAGAAAACCGTTTTTAGGAATATGTATAGGAATGCATGTACTTGCAACGACTGGTTTTGAATTTGGTGAACACCCCGGGCTGGGATGGATCCAGGGCAGAGTTGAAAAACTCGACCCGGGTGGTATGCCTCTTCCCCACATTGGATGGAATAATATCATTTGCAAAAAAAAATCATCGATATTGAAGGGACTCGAATCTAATCCGGATTTCTATTTTGTTCATAGTTATGTTTTTAAACCGTACGAACTTGAAACTATAGTTGCCACGTCTTTTTACGGAGAAGAGTTTTGTAGCATAATTCAATATGAGAACATATTCGGTGTACAATTTCATCCAGAAAAAAGTCAAAAGGCGGGAATAAAACTTGTCGAAAATTTTTTGAGTGTTCAATGAAAAAGAAAAGGATTATTCCAATACTTCTATTGCGCAATGGATGGCTGGTTCAAAGCAAATCATTTTCAAGGTATCAGAATCTCGGCAACCCTTTAACGGCAGTTAAAAGATTGAGCGAATGGGGTTCAGACGAGATAATCTATCTTGATATAAGCCGTGAAGCAAGATACGATTTGCGTCGGGATGACTTAGGGCATCCAAATAGACATGATCTGTTTGAAATAATAAAAGATGTTTCAAAAGTAACTTTTATGCCGATAACGATTGGCGGACGCATCAGATTGCTTAAAGACATTGAAAGGAGGTTAATATTAGGGGCTGATAAAATTTCAATCAATACTGTTGCTATTGAAAATCCGGCATTTATAAGCGAAGCATCGTATGAATTCGGATCACAATGTATAGTAATTTCTATAGACGTTAAAATGATGGATAATCAATACAGGGTTTTCGCAAACGGGGGGACGCAGCAAACTCATTATTCAGCGGTCGAATGGGCAAAAGAGGCAGAGAGTAGAGGTGCAGGAGAATTACTTATAAATTCCATCGACAGGGATGGCAGAAAGAACGGTTATGATATTGCATTGTTGAAACAGATTACTGATAACGTCAATGTGCCGGTAATTGCCTGTGGGGGTGTTGGCGAATGGGAACATTTTGCTGAGGCCTTAGAGCAAACAAAAGTCGATGCCGTCGCTGCGGCGAATATTTTTCATTATTCGGATCAAAGCGTGTATTTAGCAAGAAAATATTTATATCAAAAAGGTTTAAACGTAAGACCTCCAGACCTGATTACATTTTAGAGGTATAATAAATGTACAAAAAAATAAATTATTGTAAAAGATGTGTTTACCCTTCTGCAGGAGTTAATTTGGCATTGGATGATGAAGGAGTTTGCAGCAGTTGCAGAACCTTTGAAGAATTTAATAAACTTGACTATAACTTTTGGAAAGAACGTCAAAAAAGATTTGAAAAAATCATAAATGAGGCCCTTCAAAACAGAATATCCGATTATGATTGTATAATTCCGGTGAGCGGAGGAAAAGACAGCTATTACCAAACTCATATTATTGCCGGGGAGTATGGCCTGAAGCCTTTACTTGTTACTTACCATGGCAATAATTACTTACCCGAGGGTGATTATAACCGTGATCGTATGAGGCATGTATTCAACGCTGATCACCTTGTTTTTGGGCCAAGTGTAGAGGTTTTAAAAAAACTTAATAGGCTTTGTTTTCGAAAAATGGGAGATATGAATTGGCATGCGCATTGTGGTATTTTTACTTATCCCATTCAAATAGCAACAAAATTTAAAATCCCTCTGATTATATGGGGTGAAATTGCATGGGATATTTCCGGCATGTACGATCCAGACGATTATGTAGAATTTAGTGCAAGGGTACGCCATGAGCATGGTTTGCGTGGTTACGAGTGGTATGATATGCTCGACGACCCTAGTGACAAATTAACTGAAAAAGATTTACTTTGGGCTAAGTATCCTCCTGACGATGAAATATTGAATGTCGGTGTCCGAGGAATATATATAGGAAACTTTTTTAAATGGGACGCCAATAAACATGCCAAATTAGTTCAGGAGAAATACGGGTGGAGAGAATCAAGAACTCCATTTGAGAGAACGTATAGACGAATATCGAACTTGGATGATAGATACGAAAACGGTGTGCATGATTTGCTGAAGTTCATTAAGTTTGGTTATGGCAGGGCTTCAGACCATGCTTCGAAAGATATAAGGAATGGTTATATGACGCGCGATGAAGGCATAAAGATGGTTCGCAAACATGACCATGCGGTTTCGCAAGATTTATATCACTGGCTTAATTATGTCAATATGAAAGAAGATGAGTTTTGGCAAGTTGCTGACCGTTTTCGCGATCCACGTATATGGTGGATTGAAGATAACCAGTGGTGGAAAGATAATATTTGGGGTGAGCCTTCTCCGTATGGCCCTATCCATATTTCCGCTGAAGAGCAAAAAAAATATCTTTAACCCTAAAGTTCGATTAAAAGAGAGGAAAACTTGAACAAAGCCAGAGTGATATTGCTAAACCCGCCTACTGCAGCAGAATCAACGGAACCGCTTTTGGGCCTTGGTTACTTGGCTGCGGAATTAAGAAAAAAAGGTCACGAAGTAAAAATTGTTGATGCGACTGCCCCTTTTAAGCGATTATCGCAGGAAGATGTTGAAAAGATTGTCGTAGATTATTCTCCTGATTTTATAGGGATAACACTGACTATTGACTATATTCCTTATACATACGATTATATGAGAAGCTTAAAGAATCTTAAATATCCGATTATTGTCGGAGGTCCCCATGTAAATCCTCTCCCGGAAGAAGCGCTTGAAAATGGTGCAGACATAGTTGTATTGGGAGAAGGAGAAATTACCATTGGTGAGCTTGCTGACTATTTTGCAGGCAATGGGGAAAAACTGGAAGAAATAAAAGGTCTATGTTATAGAGGACAGAACGGAGAGGTTTATCACACTGGATCCAGGCCATTAATAAAAGATCTCGACAGCATACCTTTCCCGGAATTTGATGACTTCCCCATAAAAAACTATACAGGCAGTGACGACCCTGATTCTAACCCAATATTCTGGAGTCTCTTTAGCAGCAGAGGTTGCCCGTTTAACTGCATATTTTGTTGTGGTCATAATGTGTTCGGAAGAACTTACAGAATGAGAAGCGCTGAAAATATCTTTGAAGAGATCAGACAGCTATATAGAAAATATGGCGCAAATAAATTTGCGTTTCAAGATGATGAAGTGATGATTAAGAGAGAAAGGATAATAAAGCTTTGTGAATTAATAAAGTCGAGTGGAATGAAGATCAAAATATCCGTCCGTTCACGCATCGACAGTTTAGATACAGAGCTCTTAAGAATATGCAAGGAAGCAGGTTTCAACAGGATAAGCTTCGGTATTGAAAGCTGGAACGATGATTCTTTAATAAAAATGAATAAAAGATATAAAGTAAAAGATATAGAAAAAGGGATTGAACAGCTTGTAGAAGCAGATTACTCAAATGTTAATTTTAACAATATAGTTGGTTTCCCATGGGAAACGCGCGAACACTATGAAAGAAATATAAAAATAATATCAAATATACCTGATTCGATACATTATTTTACGACAGTATCAACACCAATTCCTTACCCGAATACAGAATTATACAATATGTACCACAAGGAATATGGTTTCACCAACTGGTGGTTAAAACATGAAATGCACTGGCAACATTGGATGCTTTTTTCTAAAGGGAATTATCAACCTGCTTTTTATAAAATTGCACGTAAACTGCTTGTTTTCTATTCGCCCGACTTATACTGGCATTATTCTGAACGGCAACTATCAGATATTGAATACTTTTCGTGGAAGCTGTTATGGTACTTTTGCAGGAAACACTACGGTTATCTTATGTCAAAAATCATCATATTGTTATGCCGTGTTTCTATAAAATTGTGGAAAATATCACCACGAACAGAAAAAATACTCTCAGGGAAAATATTAAAACATTTTATCAATAAGATTGAGCAGAAACTGTCATTTACAAATGTTGAATAGCAAATATTAATCTATGACAAGGGCAATTATTTTTCCTAAAATATCGGTAATAACGTACTTAATTTCAATAATACTAAGATATCTTAATAAAAATAATGATATCTATTTTATTAATATAAGTGATTATTTCAAAGATCACCCGTCAAAAATTAATTATCTCGATAAAAATTCTATAAAGTGGGCAAAAAAACTATATCAATCATATTCCGAACATGCAAGGGGAGATTTTTTATCACACAATTATGTGGATTTAATCGATAAAGAGATTAACAAATCTTCCCTGATCAAATCTATTGATCGGCTCCTGTCAATATCAGGTGAACTCAAAATTAAAATAGACATATTATGGAAGAAAAACATTCATCATTTTGCAGAATCTTTTGCTTATCAATACGCTTTAGGAGAATTTTTAACTGATAATATGTCTTATAAGAAGGTTGTTATTGTCTCTTCAAACTCACTGACTTCAATCATAAAAAAACATATCGTTCTCGATAAAAACATAACAGTAATTGTTATACCCGGAATGGAATTATTTGAATATTGTTTTAAAAAATTGCAAAGCTTCGCGTTATTGGATTTCATTAAAAAAATATTTATTAATAAATTTAATTTAAGAAATAAAGCAGATATGAATACCTCCAATACTGATTCAAATATTAATTGCGCTGACTGTGGGAAGTATGAAATTGCTTATTTCCCTCATCAGGGTATTTTTTTTGGGAATTTTTTTGCTAAAGATCATTTTTACAGCGAGGACGGCAATTCCCCGTTATATAGATCTAATATCTTGCATATCTCAATCAATGAAGCGAATAAACAATATATGGCAAATAGTCATCAATATTATCAGGAAAACAATATTCCATATATAGACATAAATAACTTGCCATGCAACAATTGGCTAATATACAAAAAGTGTTTACGATTGATAATTATGATGAAGTTTAAATTAATTCAGGAGCTATGCAAATATGGAGCTGATTTTATTGCAATGGCACTATTGACGCTATTGAGAATATTAAAATATAACTATATTTTGTCATCTTTATCTAACCTAAAGATAGCATTCGTAGGATATGAAATACTTTTTCCGCGTGAGCTTGCAATGGCTTTATCACTAGCCGGTGTAAAAATATGCGCATGCCAGGAAAGGTTTATAACAGCCTTTTCGCCTGAAACCGGGATGTCATATTATTTTCTTGATTATTACTTTGTTGCAGGCAAAATAGTTACAAATAAAGGTTTAAAAAGACATTTCATACATAAATGCCTGCCAGTTGGTCTTGTCAGAGTTGATAACCTTTATGAGTACGAAAAAAGAAATCTACCTGACATTAAGTACGATTTAATTAAGAAAGATAAAAAGTTGATAATAGCTCTTGACTATCCTGTGCCATATGATGAAATTGAAGACGTAAATCGTCAAGTAGGAAAGATTGCACAATTAAGAACATTTTACAATGATTTGATAAAAACGGCCTTAAATTTTCCGTCGATTCATATTGTAATTAAAGGAAAAGGAACGGAATCCTACAATAGTCCATTTATAGCAGATATTGTAAATAAAATAAGAGAAATAGATAACATTGATATTGAACTTGATTTAAACAAATACAATCCGTCTTATATAATTGAAAAAGCTGATTTGACCATAGCCTGTCAAACTTCATTGGCTGATGAACTTTTAGCAGCCGGCAGGAAAGTAATATTTTATGAACTTTCCAATTATTTAAATACAATTTTTAATTATAATAATTTGCCGATAATTGTATCTAATTATGATGAGCTCGCTTATCATATTAACAATTTTATTAACGGAATTTACTTAGACAACGCAATTGTAGAGGAGATTCAAAGAGAATTTTACAGTAATTGTTATCATGGAAAGGTCAGAAATAAGATACAAGACCTTTTGGTAGATGTATTGAAAGATAATAAAAGCATTTAATTTTATGTTCCTTTTTTGAATGAGATCGGCAATAATATCGTACAGATTCAGAACCTATGAAGCTTAAACGTATATTCGACAGGTTTGTAGACCCTGACAGGAAGATACGGGACAGCCATACCTTCAAGAATATCGAGGCGGGCGTGTCCGCCGTTTCAGGATTGGCCGGCGCCAGTCCTCCATGGAAAAGGAATGAGCGTGAGTACTGGCGTTCACGGGAGATGGGTGAAAGACACGGGCCGGAGAATTACCTCCAGGAAGACAACAGTACCTATGCTATGTTCGAGGGAGGGATCCTTAAGGCGCTGGGAGAAAATGCCTCGTTCCTGGAGATCGGGTGCAACGCCGGCAGGAACCTGAACTACCTGTTAAAGCATGGCTATACGGACCTCACGGGGATAGAGATAAACGATGCCTCGATAAACATTGTCCTGAAGGAGCACTTCCCGGACCTTTATGAAAAGGGAACATTTTTCATAGGCAATGCCCTCGACGCGATAAGGAAGGTACCCGATGAACGTTACGATGTCGTGTTCTCAATCGGTGTCTTTGAGCATATCCCGTACGAAGACAAGGCCCTGTTCAACGAGGTTGCAAGGGTATCGAAACGGTACATAGCGATCATTACGAGTGTTCGATCGAGCCTCTTCAACTACAACTACGAAAAGATATTCCGGGATCTGGGTTTTACAACTATTGAATACAGGCTTTTCTATGGAGAGAACCATAATTTCAGCATGCCGGTTGAGCCCTACGACCCCAAAAAACACGAATTTGATTCAAAATTTCTCAGGATATTTATAAAGAACCAGAAGGAAGGATGAGCATCGGTGTCGGACTCTTCCCCGCAAACACGCTCATTCCGCTCCAGCGGCTCCAATCGCTCGCGTTCGGCTTCGGAACTTTTGCTTCGCAAAAGACCAAGCTTCCTTGCCTCACGACGGTTTGCTCCGGGATATCCCGACGTCATGCTCTAATTATATGCACTGGATAAAATATCAAATATTAAATGTTCAGAACAAAGGCATGACATTTATGCTTCGAATTTTAAACATTTGAATTTGTTTAGTGCTTCGATATTAGGATTTCGTATTTCACTTTTTAATCCAGATATACGATTACAGATACTCGTCGATTGAATCCCCATGCCTAAAAAACATCTAAGTGATATTCAGATCATGCTCTGGTTCCTGAGGCCTTACTGGCTGAAGGCATTCTTTGTTTTTCTTTTGCTCTTCATCTATGCCCTACTGGAGACGCTCAGCGTGGGCGCCCTCTATCCTTTCCTGAGCAGGATCCTTTCGAAGGCCGACTCGGCGGCACAGTACGGCGGGAAGATTCTGGAATATCTCGATTCGGTCTCGTCGTTGCTGCCAGTAAATGATGCGCTCGTCGCCGCGAGCCTCCTTCTTCTTATATTGATCATATTGAGCCGTATCTTCGGGATCATATCGGAGAGCACCGCGCTCTGGTATCATTTGCAGCTTTACACTGACCTTCAGGATAGGATCTTCCGGAAGATATTGCTGAACCGGTACAGCTATTTCCATATGAAGAAACATGGGGAGCTCATGTATATCGGCAGGGAGGCCTCGTCATCAGTCGGAGAGATGTTCTTCTATTTCCCCAAGGCCGGCGTGGAGTTCTTCAGGATCGTGATCATAACCGTGCTTCTGCTCACGATCTCGG
>JAGOOA010000029.1:23650-32714 GCA_017992765.1 Syntrophorhabdaceae bacterium | reverse complement strand
GAGTGCCCCCCCACAATAATATCGATCCCTTTTACCCTGCTTGCGAGCAGCATATCGGCGTTGTAGCCAAGGTGGGAGAGGACGATGATGATGTTGGCGCTGCCCCGTAATTCTTCAATATACTCTTCAACGGCCGCAGCAGGCGACAGGAATGTAAGGCCCTCCACGTTCCTGGGGTGCGTCACGATCGGCGTGTCGTCCGTAACAACGCCTATAATGGCGATCTTCAGCCCCTCAAGCTCTTTGATGATATAAGGTTTCAGCCCCGGCATCCCTTTCACGTTGGCGCCGAGGACCGGGAACGCCGCCTCGTTGATCCTTTCCCTCAGCACGTCCTGTCCGTAATCAAATTCGTGGTTTCCAACGCTCATGGCATCAAAGCCCATCGCATTCATTATCTCTATGACAGGTTTGCCCTTGAAGAGGTTGGCGAAGCTGTTTCCCTGTATCATATCACCGGCGGCGAGCAGGAGCGTCGGCTTCTCCTTGCGCAGGCTATCGGCGAGCCACGCAAGACTGGAGATGCCGCCCCGCACCTCGTCTGAACCAACGATCTTCCTCTCTTCGGCAAAACCATGGAAGTCGTTGACGTGAAGGACCCTCAGTTCCTTGAACTGACAGTATGCCTGAGGAGCGGAGAGCGCGAACAATGAAATGCAGACGATGGCCGCAATAAGCGCATTTTTCATTCTGATCATGATTGTGTAACCCCCGAAATATTTTTCAGCGCCCTGATAAAACGGGCGTTCCATGCGTGTTTTCTGACAGGGAGCCTGATATACTGGGAGCCCTCTTTGTCCGTGAAGTCCGCGATGATAATTTTTCTTTGTAAAAAGGCGTCCCTGAGGCCTGTGATCTTTTCGCCGAGCTTAAGCAGGAGGAAACCGCACGGGGTATCGATGCATTGGACCCGGCCTGAACCGGCAAAGGAGTTTAATATGAAACGTTTCTCTTCTTTAATATAGGCAAGCGTTCTTCTCCTGTACCCTTTATCACGAAGCGAAGCGACGGCAGCAGCCTCTGCCAGGGGATCAACGGGAAGATGCCTCAGGCGGTCCCTTATGTTCCGCATCAGGTCACCGGAACCGATCGCATAACCGAGCCGGAATCCCGCAAGCCCGTAAAATTCGGAAAGGCTCCGCAGGACAACGGATCTTTTTGAGCGCGTTGCATCATTTGCCTGGGAGGGGATCCCGGGGAAATCCCTATGGGTCTCGTCGATGACCAGCGTCTTGTTCATAGCGGCCGCCTCTGATGTGACCGGGAGCAGATCGCCGGGGGACAGGCAGGTTCCGACCACGTTGTGGGGGTTTGGTATGAGAACAAGATCAGCATCCTTGACGGCCTTGACAAATTGTTTGGTTTCGAAGGCGAACCCCTTTTCCCCGTTGAGGTGGAAAGGCCTTATCTTTACATCCTGTTCTCCAAGCAGTTCTCTGTATATATCAGAGACAGGCGATGGGACAAGCACGGTCCCGGGGCGGATCATCTCCAGCAGCACGCTGAGGATACAAGCCGGGTCAGGGCCGACGATCACCTTCTCCTCATCGATACCTTCCCTTGTGCAGATCAGCCTTTTCAGGTACCTTGTCTCCCTGTCGGGGGGCTGCCCGAGGCGCTTGACGTTCTTTCGAACGGCGTTCTTTGCCCTGTTGGAAGGACCGAGTGGGTTTACGTCCGAGGTAAAATCCATAATACGGTTCAGAGAAAGCCCTTTCGATTCAGCGTAATCGCGAATATCCATAGTATGCCGCTTATCATCCATTATACACCCAAATACGCCTCAATTACCCTTTTGTCGTGTTTTATTTCAGAGGACGCCCCCTGCGTCGTGATCCTGCCGTTTTCCAGTACATATGTCCTGTGAGAGTGTTCAAGCGCCATATGCGCGTTCTGTTCAACGAGGACCATCGATATACCCCGTTCCCTGTTGATCGTGCTGATAAGCGTAAAGATCTCCCTTGTAATGATCGGGGAAAGCCCCATGGAAGGCTCGTCGAGAAGGAGCAGTTTCGGGTGTGCCATCAGCGCCCTTCCTATGGCGAGCATCTGCTGCTCACCGCCGGAAAGCGTTCCTGCGTGCTGTTCCATTCTCTCTCTGAGCCTCGGGAAGGTTGATATGATCAGGCGGAAAAGTTCTTTCTTCAGCGCCTTGTCATTCAGCGAATAGCCGCCGAGGTCAAGGTTATCCTTTACGGTCAGGTCGGGGAATATCCTCCTCCCTTCAGGCACCATGGTGATCCCCAGCCTCACGATACTGTCGGTCCGTGTTCCCTCGATCCTTCTTCCGTCAAAGGTGATCGCGCCCGTAACAGGCCTGATGATCCCCATGATGGTTTTGAGCAGGGTGCTTTTCCCGGCTCCGTTGGCGCCTATGATGGAAAGGATCTCCCCTTCCTCCAGTCCGAAAGAAACATTATCGAGGGCCCTGATCACCCCGTAATGGACCGTCAGTCCCTCTGTCTTCAGCAGCATGGGACCGCCTTAAATGGAGCCGCCTTAAATCGATGAGCAGATCCTGTTGCGTTAAACAAATTCTTCTCCCAGGTATGCCTCTATCACCCTTTTATCTTTCTTTACCTCGTCGGGTGTGCCCTCCATGATCTTTTCGCCGAAATCCATCACCACGATCCTCTCCGATATGTTCATCACGAGGCCCATCTGGTGTTCTATGATGATGATGGTCAGGGAGAACCGTTCCCTGATCTCCCGGATAGTCGCAACGAGGTCCTGTATCTCCCGCGGATTCATCCCCGCACCGGGCTCGTCGATGAGGAGCAGCCTTGGTCCCAGGGAGAGGGCCCTTGCGAGCTCCAGTTTTCTCTGTTCACCGTATGGGAGGTTTTTGGCAGGGTCCTTTTCCCTCCCGGTGAGCTGAAAGAAATCGACAAGGCGCTGCGCCTCCTGTCTTGCCTTTGCTTCTGCAAGACGGCAACCTTCTGTCCTGAAGATGCCCGAAAAGACGTTGTACCCCTGTTCACAGAGGATTGCCGAGGTAATGTTTTCCATTACCGTGAGGTTCTGAAAGAGCCGGAGGTTCTGGAACGTCCTGCCTATGCCGAGCCGGGGCAGCTTATAGGAAGGGAGATGTGAAATATCTTTTCCGAAGAACATGATCCTGCCGCTGTCAGGGACGTAGAACCGGGTGATCAGATTAAAGACGGTCGTTTTGCCGGCGCCGTTAGGGCCGATAATGCCGAGGGTCTCCATTTCTCCGACGTGAAAGGATATGCCGTCAACCGCCTTTACCCCGCCGAAGCTTTTCCGTAATCCCTCTATCTCGATGGCATTCATAATATCCAGGCCTTTCCCATATCTCCTATCTGCCTTTCGTCATCAGGCCGTAAGGCCGCCACATCATCAACGCTATGAGCAGCAAAGGAATAAAGACCCACCGGAGGTCGAGCATCGCTGCCGGCAGGATGATCCTCAGTCCTTCTATGAACCCGACCCATATGATCCCGGCGTAGATGGTGCCCATAATGCTCCCCATGCCCCCCAGTATGACGATGATGAGAAAATCGATCGATTTGAGGACGTCGAAATTGGAGGGGTGAAGGAACGTGTAGAGATGGGCATACAGCGCCCCGCCTATGCCGGCAAGAAAACAGCCGTAGGCAAAGGCCATGAGCTTCATCTTCGCCGTATCTATCCCGATGGACACTGACGCGGCCTCATCCTCTTTAATGCATCGCCAGAAGAGGCCGTATCGCGAGGAGATCATGTTCCTCGTAATGATTATAAGGAACAGCGCAACAAAACATACCGTCTCAAGATTTGTTATCTTCGGTATCCCCACAAAGCCCCTGGAGCCGCCGAGCACCTCGGCGAACCTGTCGGAATTGTCGAGAAAGACCCTGACCAGGGTCCCGAAGCCCAGCGTGGCGATGGCGAGGAAGTCATCCCTTAGCCTCAGTATGGGTATGCCTATGAGATAGCCCGTCAGCCCTGCAATGGCCCCGCTTAATAAAAGGACGGGGAGGAAGGAATATACGTGCTCTATGCCGAATATGCGGCTGAAATATGCCGAGGCGTATGCACCGATCCCGTAGAAGGCGGCGTGGCCCAGGGAGAACTGGCCTGTATACCCGTAGATCACGTTAAGTCCGAGGGACGCGATGATGACGATGAAGGAGTAAATGGTGATCTGCTCAATATATTCCGACACAAAGTGGAAGGCAAAAAGTATTTTCAAGATAATATAAACACCGATGGATACAAGTATCTGCGTCTTTGCCTCAACGAAGAAGTTCATACCTTGTCGATCCTCCTGCCGAAGATGCCGCTCGGTTTCAGGAGAAGCACGAGGAGCAGTATAAAAAATATGACGCCGTCCCTGAAGGTGGAAGAGAGGAAGGCCGATACGAAGACCTCCGATATGCCGATGATGATCCCCCCGAGGACAGCACCGTGGATGATCCCGATCCCTCCGAGGACAGCGGCGATGAAGGATTTAATGCCCGGCATAATGCCCATAAAGACGTTGATCTGCGGATAGGCGATGCCGTAGAGGATACCTCCTGCACCCGCGAGAGAAGCGCCGACAATGAAGGTGAGCGAGATCGTGGCATCAACGTTGATCCCCATAAGGGAGGCGACCTCCTGGTCGAAGGATACGGCCCTCATCGCCTTTCCCTGTTTCGTCATGTAGATGAGCAGGTAGAGCAGGATGAGCGATGCAGCGGTTACGAGGAAGATGAGGACCTGGACGTTGGTGATCGTGAAGAGGGAACAGTCGTAGGCCTCTACCTTGAAGGGTCTTGGAAAACCTATATAGTTGGATGTGAAAAGGGCGTTGAGACCTAAAAAATACTCAAGGAAGAGGGAGACGCCGACAGCGGTAATGAGCAGCGAGATCCTTGGGGCATTCCGGAGGGGCTTGTAGGCGATCTTCTCCATGAGATACCCCGCCAGAGCCGTCAGGAGCATTGTAATGGGAAAGACAAGGTAGATGGGGATATTGAGCCGTGCGATAAGGTAATAGGCGATGAACGCGCCGAGCATAAAGATGTCGCCGTGGGCAAAGTTGATAAGCCTCAGGACGCCGTAGACCATCGTATAGCCGAGGGCTATAAGCGCATAGACGGCGCCCAGCTGGAGGCCGTTGATGAACTGCTGGAGTATGTAGCTCAATAGTTCCATACATGGAAAGTTGCGAGTTTACGGTTCGGAGTTGGGAACTCGTTACTCCGAACTTATAACTGGCTAAGGGTTGATCGTTGTTACGTATTTAAACCCTTCTTTTTCCACCTTCAGGATCACGACGGATTTCACGGCATCACCGTTCTTGTCGAAACCGATGTTGCCCGTGACTCCCTTGAAATTCTTCAGGGCGGTGAGCTGTTTCATGATGTCGTCCTGTGACGGTTTTTTTGCGCCGTCGAGCGCCTTCAGCAATATCATCGTGGCGTCGTAGCCGAGGGCGGCAAAGGTATCGGGAACGGCATTATATCTTTCTTTGTATCGTTTTATAAAGACCTCTGCTACGGGGTCTTTCCTGTCGGGAGAATAATGGTTGGTGAAGTAGCTTCCCATTATGGCATCCCCGGCGTTCTTGACGAGGTCCGGCGAATCCCAGCCGTCGCCCCCGAGCATGGCCGATCTCAGGCCCTTTTCCCTTATCTGTTTCGCGATGAGGGCAACCTTGTTGTAATAGTCGGGGATGTATATGACGTCGGGCTTTTTGATCTGAATCTTTGTTATGAGGGCCGAGAAATCGACATCGTCCTTCTGGTATGATTCATAGGCAACAACGGCGCCCTTGCCTTTTTTGAATGTCGCCTGAAAGTAATCGGCGAGTCCTTTTGAATAGTCGTTTCCTACATCGTAGAGGATCGCGGCAGTCCCGGCCTTCAGGTTTTTCAGTGCAAAGCCGGCGGCGACGGTTCCCTGAAAGGGATCGATAAAGCAGGCCCGGAATACATAGGGCTTCCTCTTGCCGTCGCTTATGGTGACCTTCGGATTAGTGGCAGTGCCCGTCACCAGGGGGACCTTCTGCTTCGTTGCAAGCTCGCTGACAGGTATGGCCACCTTCGAGGTCATGGGGCCGATGACCGCGGTTACCTTGTCCTGGGTCATCAGTTTCAGCGCTGCGTTCGTCCCCTCTGTGGGATCGTTCTTGTCATCGGCGATAACAGGATCTATTGTATATTTCCCCTTTTTTACATATTCCTCAAGGGCCAGGGAAAAGGCGTTCTTGTATGACTCGCCAAAGGTCTTCACATCGCCCGTAAGGGGGACTATGAGGCCTATCCTGACGGTCTCTTTCGCAAACAAGGAGCCTGAGAATGCAAGAACGAGCATCAGTACACAGATAATAAAAATGGTCCTTTTCATTGTTGTTGTCCTCCCTGGGATATCGTTGTGAGTAAATAAAAACCATAACTATGGTTTTCAATGCAACGATTTTATCTACTGCTGATCGCAGGCGATCAGTATATCGTAGTTCGTATATCGTATATCGAGGTACTAAACAAATAAAATGCATACAGGAAGATGTCCAGGATGTATCGGAAGTTACGATATACTATATACGATATACGGTTTGCTCTTACATCGTTTTCCTGGACATGAACTGGTGGATCAGGAAGGAACAGCAGAAAGATATAAGCAAAGAAACAAAGGTGCCGGCCGCAAGGCCAAGCGGCACATAGGCATATCGCACTGATGCGCCATAGACGACGACGCTGATAGCGCCGAGGATAGACGACTTCATGACGGCCGCCGAGAACGACGCACCGTGGGTAAAATAGGTAATAAAAAGCGTGCCGATGAACATTGCGGGGAACATGGTGAACGTGCCCCCTATCAACGGACCGCCAATCTTTGTCATGACGACCGCAAGGACGATCACGAGGCCGCTGAAGACGCCCCTTGAAAGGATGATCGGCATAGTGTATTGTATCCTCTTGCCCGTCTCCGACCTGACGGCGAGCTTGTGCTCGGCGACCCAGTACGAAAAAACGAGCATACAGATATAGGCAAGTACGGAAAAGGGGAAATTGCTGAACCCGATGATTACCAGGATGAGGGACGAGAAGAACCACAGGGCGAGCGCCACGGCGAAGGCGAGCCAGAAATTGATCCTGACGAGATAGATATAGACAATAATAAAAAGGCAGTTTATGCCGCCCACGATAGGCACCACGGTTGTTGCTGCCACTGCCGTCCCGAGGGACTGGGTCCAGGCAATAAAAAAAAGGGAGACGAGGATCGTCGAGGGCAATCCGGCGACGAGCCCGCCTATCTTCGTGCCGTAACGTTCCGCAAGTATGGTGCCCATTGTTATCCAGAGGCTGCCGGTAATAAAGGAGAGGGCAAGTTTCAGGATAAAGGGGTCGGCCATCACATAGAAGGTAGCGCAAAGCACGTTGCGGTGTCAATATGGCTTGACAGAAATCCTGATATCATGTAAAAAGATGCTATACAATAATCAATAAAATCGCTATCAGAAGGATTAGTTGGCTTACTCTTAATACAGGGTACTGGGACACGCGGCTTATTTTTTTTGTTTTCCGGGAACTGTCATCAAATGTTAAGACCTATATCTCGGCAACGCAACAAGTGAGGTGTGATCGATGAAAAGATGTTATTTTGTTGTGAGCATTATCGTATTTCTCTCCTTTGCAAATCTTGCCTTTGCTGCGCCCATAGGCAGGGTAACCCTTGTTGAGGGCCGCGTTGATGTCCTGAAGGCCGGGAGAAACGTCGCCACGCCCGTTTCTTTGGGAGCGCCCGTTGATGTCGGTGATGTTTACCGGGCAAAGAGCAAAGGAAGGGCTGAGATCACCTTTGCCAACAAGAACCTTATTCGTATTGCCCCGAACACCAGGATAGAGATCACGCGGTATTCCGTTGAGGGCAATGCGAGCAATACCCTGGCACGCCTCTACAGGGGAAGGGTGCAGGCGATAGGGGCCGATGACTTCATCACGAAGGCAGCCTCTTTTGCGGAAGGGAACAGGTTCGAGATCCATACCCCCAACGCCGTTGCAGGCATCAGGGGCACCAATATGATCGTCTTCTTTGAGAAGGGAGCAACGGGAGCCATTTTTCTGTCAGGGCGGGGCTATATGTACAACCCTCAGCAGCCTCGGCAGGTCGTCCTCATCGTTGCGGGCACCATCTCTTTTGTTACGTCGCCGGGAGCAACACCGACGCCGCCGAGAAGGGCGTCAGACGCCGAGATGTCCATGTACACCGCAATGTTCACGCAAGGGTCATCGGGCGGCGGAGGAGGTGTAACAACAGCCGGATTTACCCCTGTTCCTGGCGGAGGCACCGAAGGCGGCGACGGATCTGGCAATATACCACCATCTCCCCCTCCACCAGTGATACAACCGACAGCGCAAACTGTAGAAGGGCCATTTTATAGTAATTTCAACACCGATATCTGGCAGACAGGGAGCGGCCTCTTATGGAAGGGCGGGCTATCCGGCGCCTTCGAGGGCACCGAGTCTCTCTGGGACGGCAGCCCCCCGCTTGTTACCATAAGCGGCACCTATACGAACAGCGCAACCGGCACGAGCATATGGTCTTCGAAGGTAGACAATACCTCGGACCCTTACAGTTATACGCACCCCATGTGGAGCTGGAACGAAACAGCTCAGACGGCGACAACGAGCGATGGCGGATCCTACGTTGGTTTTGCCGGTGGGGCCGACTACAACGGCGTCCTTGAGGGAAGATTCGTTGGTCTCTATATCGATCCTTTAAAGAACGCGGGCACACTGTCGGCGCTGGTGAGCGGCACCTATGCAGGCGGCGTCTTTGCAATGCTGGGACCTATAGACAGGACATTCAAGAATATCGTCACCATAAGCCCTGTCGATTTTCCGGCAAACGATACGCAGGACGGCATACCGCAGTCGTACCTGTCTGGCTCCTTCCCCGCTACCAATGGCACGATGGGCGGCCAGTTCGGCGGCACCACTCTTTCGATCGACGATAACCCGTGGGGAATCTATTTCCTCAGGGCAGGCGGCACATATTCCATTCCTGCAACATCCTGGAACGCAAAGATGGGGGGCTATACAAAATTCGGCGCTTATTACAACGCATCATC